>JAURYH010000013.1 GCA_030653975.1 Hydrogenophaga sp.
GGGCAGCTTCTTGACAACAAATTCAACCGGATCAGCCATTTGCGCTTCCTTCACCTGCAGGGTGCGAGGCAGATGGGGTTCAAGTGCTTGATTCGTATGAGGATTTACCCTGAACGCGACTGTGAGGTCACGGATTCAGGAAAGAAGTTAGACGTGCATATACTTATTTAAAAACTCCACTTGGAGATCCAGAGTATAAAATCTTCGGAAAAGTTCTTTGTTTGGTCGATACTGACGCCATGCTTGAACATGTAGATGCAAAACCGGAAAATAAATCAATAGACTTCCAAAGAATTGTCTACGACAGCTCCACTTCCGACGTCATTTTGGTCAAGATTGACCATCAACTAACCGCCCCCGCGACTGAAATAGAACACTCCCTCAATCCAGTTAGATTTATTCAAACAGTCAAAGAGCTGCCAGATGAAGATGGAGGCACTGAAATTAAAAGAATCGTAAGCGAATCAAAACACATTGCCTCAGAGAATAATGTCTACAGTCATCTCAACTTAACTCCGTCGGAAAACAAAGCAATGATGGAGAAATATTTTGATATTGGAAATAACAAAGTTGTTTTTGCAAGGAAGTATGTCTCCATCAATTCAGCTCAATCATCACCCCCAGATTGGATTCTCAAACTTCGCGCGCACTTCGCACCCGAGAGTAAGCGAACGAGGAAATTTGTTATCTAAAGACTATATCTGCTACCGAAGCAATTAGCAAAGCTTGATATTGCCGCCGGGCATGCAACGGGGTCTTATATTTTGCAATCGGCGTCTTCGCTCTTGCAGCCTCAATAGGCGACGGCACTACCGCCCTAATTGGTGTCTGGCGAGCCACGCCAAGTGCCGTCTGGTCAGCTCACCCCGCCACCGGCGCCAGCCAAGCGCGCAAGTAAGGCTGCAGCCGAGCCTTCATGGTCTTGTCCTTGTGCAGCGCACAGAAGTTCAGCGCCAGGGTCTGCACCAGAAAAGCCTCCACCCCTTCGACCAGGATCTCGAGCGGCACGTCTTTGCGGAACGATCCCTGGGCGAGCCACTGGCCCATGAGCTCGCCCAGCCGGCCGAGGGTGCTGGCAATGGGGCCGATCTCTTCCACGGCCATGGCGCCCGAGCGGCGCAGGATGACGTCGAACACATAGCGCTCCGACGACATGAGCTCCACCAGGGGCATCAGGCGCTGGGCCAGCTGGTCGGCGTCGCGCGGCGCGGGGCCGGTCGCCATGCCGTCGAGCAGGCTGTTGATGCGCTCGCCGATGAGCAGGTCCATCAGCTCGTCTTTGTCCTTGAAGTGGGCAAAGAACGTGCCCTTGGCCACGCCTGCGCGCTGCACGACTTCTTCGATGCGCAACGCCTCGAAGCCTTTTTCGGCCACGAGCTCATCCGCCACCGAGGTCAGTCGGGAGCGGGTTTCAAGGGTTCGCTGCTGGACGGCTTTTTTCATGGGGCGTGGACGGCCACAAAGTGACCTCAGTCAATTTATATTGACCTTGGTCATTTTTTGACTTATAAATTTGACTCCGGTCAATTTTATAGGAGCCACCCTCGTGAAACGCATCTTCATTCTCAACGGCCACCCGGCCGAGCGCTCGCTGTCCCGCACCCTGGTGGAGGCCTATGCCGACGCGGCGCGCGAGGCCGGGCACGAGGTTCGCCTCACGCACCTGCACGACCTGGCTTTTGATGCCGACTTCGGCAGGGGCAACTTCGAGCAACCCAAGCCCCTGGAGCCTGCGCTGGAGCAATTGCTGCAAGACCTGTCGTGGAGCGAGCACTTCATGATGTCCACGCCCATGTGGTGGGGCGGGCTGCCCGCCAAGCTCAAGGGCCTGTTTGACCGGGCACTGCTGCCCGGCCGGGCCTTCGACACGCGCAAGAAGAGCCTGCTCGGCCTGCCGTTGCCGATGCTGACGGGGCGCAGCGCGCGCGTGGTGATCACCTCGGACACCCCGGGCTGGTTCATGCGGCTGGCCTACAAGAACGCCTTGATCTGGCAGCTGCGCCGGCAGATCCTGGAGTTCGTCGGTCTCAAGCCCACCCGGCTGACGCACCTGGGGCCGGCCAGCGAGGCCAAACCCGAGCAGGTGCAGCGCTGGGTGAAGCAGATCCAGGACCTGGGCGCACAGGCGGCCTGAGGCGCCGAGCCCAGAGGGGATCAGATCCCCTCGCGCAGCACCGTCTTCCCCTTGGCTGAGCCGCAAGGTGGGATGTGCGGGTGGTGTGGGATCGTCGGTAGCGCCTCATGCCGCGACGCCATATACTCATGCCATATCCCACCAGGAGGCCGCCATGAGCATCACCACCGTCTTCACCAACAACCGTTCGCAGGCCGTGCGCCTGCCGGCTGACGTGCGTTTGCCCGAGGGGGTCAAAAAAGTGCAGGTGCGTGCACGCGGCATGGACCGCATCATTTCGCCGGTCGGCCACACCTGGGACGAGTTCTTTTTGAACGGGCCGCAAGCGTCCGACGACTTCATGGCCGAGCGCGCCACGCAAGAGCAAGCCGAGCGCGAATCGTTCTGAAGCCCGCACCATGCTCAAGTACCTGCTCGACACCAACATCGTCATCCACGTCATCAAGCGCCGGCCGGTGGAGGTCATGGGCGTGTTCAATGAAAACGCGGGTCGCATGGCGATTTCGGCCATCACGCTGAGCGAGCTGTACCACGGTGCTGAAAAGAGCGCGAAGGTGGCACAGAACCTGGCGGTGGTGGAGGAGTTCGCCAGTCTGCTGGAGGTGCTGCCGTACAGCGCCAAGGCCTCGCAGCACTACGGGGCCATCCGAGCCGAGCTGGAGAAGACGGGTCGGCCCATCGGGGTGAATGACCTGCACATCGCGGCGCACGCCCGTAGCGAAGGCCTGACCTTGGTCACGAACAACCTGGGCGAGTTCGAACGGGTGCCGGGTCTGCTGCTGGACAACTGGGTCGCGTCTTAAACCCGGGCGGCGCACTCAGCTGCCGCCGGGCAAACGCTCCCGCAACACCGTCTTCAACACCTTGCCGTAGTTGTTTTTGGGCAGCGCCTCGACAAACTCATACCGCTTGGGCCGCTTGAAGCGGGCGATCTGGTCCAGGCAGAAGGCGTCGAGGGTCTTCGCATCCAGCGCCGCACCCGCCTGCGGCACCACGAAGGCCATCACGATTTCGCCCCATTCGGGGTCGGGCGCGCCGACCACGGCCGCTTCGGCCACGCCGGGCGCGGTGAGCAGCACTTCTTCCACCTCACGCGGGTAGATGTTGCTGCCGCCGCTGATGATGAGGTCCTTGCTGCGGTCTTTGAGGGTCAGGAAGCCGTCGGCGTCCAGCGCGCCCATGTCGCCGGTCCAGAGCCAGCCGTCCCGGATGGCGGCGGCGGTGGCTTCGGGGTTGCGCCAGTAGCCGGCCATGACGCTGTCGCCCTGGATGAGCACTTCGCCCACCTCGCCCGGCAGCAGCGGCGCGCCGTCTGACCCGGCGACGCGGATGCGCACGGGGGTCTGCGCCACGCCCACGGAGGCGAGGCGTTCGGCGTGGCGCGGGTGGCTGGCGTCGGCCAGGTGGGCGCGGCTGAGCGCGGTGCCGACCATGGGGCTTTCGCCCTGGCCGTAGATCTGCACGAAGCGCGGGCCCATGGTGCGCAAGGCGCGCTGGATGTCGGCCACGTACATGGGCGCGCCGCCGTAGACGATGGTCTTGAAGCTTTCGCCGCACTGCTGGGGCGCGAGGCCTTGTGCCTCGGCCTCGTCGACGATGCGCTTGACGATGGTGGGCGCGGCGAACAGCGACAAAGGCCCGAGCTGCCGGCCGAGGGCGAACAGCTCGGCGGCGTCGAAGCCGCCCGAGGCGGGCACCACGTGGCGCGCGCCGGCCATGAGGTGCGGGATGGCGTAGATGCCGGCGCCGTGTGACATGGGCGCGGCGTAGGCGATGGCGTCCTGGGGGTCGATGGGATCCACGTCGTTGAAGTAGGTGAGCCCCATGGTCATCAAGCAACGGTGCGTGAGCATCACGCCCTTGGGGCGGCCGGTGGTGCCGCTGGTGTAGAACAGCCAGGCGGTGTCGGTGGGGGCACGCTCTTCAATGGCGGGCAGGCCGGCGCCGGCTTCCAGCCAGGCGCTGCAGGCGGCGGATTCGGCGTCCATCACGCCGTCCAGCCCGGTGAGCGCGGCGGGGTCGGGCGCCACGTCGGCGGTCACGAACGCCCAGCGCGCGGCCGAGTTCTCCACGATCCACTGCACTTCTTTCAGGTGCAGCTTGGCGTTGACCGGCACCACCACCAGCCCGGCCCACCAGGCGCCGAACATCAGCTCCAGGTAGCGCGGGTGGTTGCGCATGAAGAGCACGACGCGGTCGCCGGGCGCCAGGCCGGCAGATCGCAGGTGAGCACCCACTTTCGCAGCGCGAAAGGCCCAGTCGCTGTGGGTGGCCACGCACCGCGTGCCGCTGAAGATCGCCGGCCGCGCAGGGTCTTGAAGCGCTGCGCGTTCGAGCAGGTGGGCGAGGTTCATGGTTGCTGTCTCCGGGCGTCGTTATTGGGGGTCGCTGGGGAATCATTTTCACCGCTGAAGCAGCCGGCAAAGAAGGGTGTCAGGCAGCCAAAGGGTGAGCTGGCTTACATTGACCCGCATGAACGACGCGCTGCCGCCCCTGATCACCGCCCTGCTGGAGCCGACGCGGTACGCCGCCGTGCAGCCGCAGCCGGTGGCGCGCGTGGAGCTGATGGAAACGCACGGCGCCTGGGTGCTGCTGGCGGGCGAGTTCGCCTACAAGATCAAGAAGCCGGTGCGTTTCCCCTTCATGGATTTCAGCACCCTGGCCCTGCGCCGCCAGGCTTGCGAGACCGAGATCCGGGTGAACCGGCGTTTCCAGAACCTCGACCGGCCCGCCACGCAGCTCTACCTGGGCGTGTTGCCCATCGTGGGCACGCCAGAGGCGCCGCGCTGGGGCGAGCCCGGCAAGGCCGACGCGGGGCAGGCGATCGAGTTCGCGGTGCAGATGCGCCGCTTTGACGAGGCGGCCCGGCTGGACCACCTGTGCGAGCGCGGTGCGCTGACGCCCGAACACATGACCGGGCTGGCGCGGCGCATGGCGGCGTTTCAGGCCCGGGCCGCGATGGCCGGCAACGGCGACCCCTGGGGCCACCCGACCGCTGCCATGCGCTGGCCGCGCGACAACTTCAGCACCCTGCGCACGGCCCTGACCGACCCGGCCGACACCGCCCTGGTGCGCGAACTGAGCGACTGGACCGAGCAGCGCTTCAACGCCATCGAGCCGCTGCTGTCCCGGCGCCGCCAGAAGGGCCGCGTGCGCGAGGGACACGGCGATCTGCACCTGGCCAACCTGGTGCTGATCGAGGACGAGGTCCTGCCCTTCGACGCCATCGAGTTCAACGACGGCTTGCGCTGGATCGACGTGGCCAACGACATGGCCTTTGCCTGGATGGACCTGCTGGCCCACGGCCGCCCCGGCCTGGCCAATGTGCTGCTGAGCGCCTGGCTCGATGCCAGCGGCGATGTGTCTTCGCACACCGTGTGGACCTTCTTCGCCAGCTACCGCGCCGGGGTGCGCGCCAAGGTGGCGGCGATACGACGGGGGCAGTTGGGTGGCGCCGGCAGTTCACCCGAAGCCGACGCGAGCCTGGCCGAAGCCCGGCGCTACCTGGCGCTGGCGCGCGACATCGCCCACCCGCCCGCACCGCAGCTGCTCATCACGCACGGCCTCTCGGGCAGCGGCAAAACCTGGGCCTCCAGCCGCTGGCTCGCGGCCGAAACCAGCGGACGCGCGATCCGCCTGCGTTCCGACGTGGAGCGCAAGCGCCTGCACGGCATGAGCGCGCTCGCGGCCAGCGGCTCGGGCCTGAACGCCGGGCTCTACAGCCCGCAGGCACACGGCGACACCTACGCCTCGTTGCTGTCGCGCGCGCGCATGCTGCTCGCCGACGGCTGGACGGTGCTGGTGGACGCGGCCTTTCTGCGCGCGGCCGAACGCGCCGATTTCGCGGCGCTGGCGCAGGGCGCGGGCGTGCCGTTTCACATCCTCGCCTGTGAGGCACCGGTGGACGTGCTGCGCGCGCGCATCACCGAGCGGCAGGCGCACGGCGCCGACGCGTCCGAGGCGACGGTGGCGGTTCTGGAACAGCAGCTGGGCTGGCTGGAGCCGCTGTCAGGCGCCGAGCGTGCGCAGACCCTGCACGTCGCCAGCTGAAGCGCAGCCGCCGGTTCAGCGGCCGAAGATGCCGCGCAGGATGCTGCCGGCCGCGCCGGGCAGGCCCGAGGGCTTTTCTGCCTGCGCCTCGGTGGGGGTGCTGTCGTTGCCGCTGCCGCCGGCCATGCCCCCCATGTCCATGCCCAGCATGGCCATGGTCTGGCTCTTGGTGCGCACGCGCACCGACCACTCGGGCTGCCAGGACCTGGGCGCATTGGCCGGGCGCGCCGGGTGGCTCAGGTAGCTCTCGGGGCCGTAGGCGATCATGCGCAACATGGCGCCGCCCGCCTCGCCCCCCGGGCTGGCAAAGATGCCCTGCGGCACGGCGCACTCGGTGGTGCCCGGCGACAGCAGCACCTTGTCTTTCACCCACTTGGCGCTGGTGCTTTCAGTGAGGTAGTCGAACAGGCCGAGCCCGGCGTCGCCGTTTTCAGCGCTGGACCAGAGCACCATGTCCTGCCCCACCGCGCCCATGGCGTGCAGGTGGTAGGCGTGGGCGCGCGGCACGGTCAGCCAGCTCAGCTGGATGCTCTCCGCGAGCGGCCCCTGGCTCTGCAGGCGGATGGCGGACATGAGGTCCTGCCGCTCGCCCAGCTGGAAGCGCATGGACGCGGGCACGCCTTCGCCGAGCACCTGGTGTTCACCCACCAGCGAGGTGTCGGCCTTCGGGTTCACGGTGTTCTTCTCATTGGGGTAGAGCGCGTGCTGCGCGCCCACCCTGGCGGCGCGCTCGGGGGCGTGCCGCCCGGCCAGCACCGGCGCCCACTGCGCCGGGTTGCTGGCGAGGTTGATCACCCTGGGCTGGCCGGGGCGCACCTTGTCGCCACAACCCCAGTACACCAGCAGGCGGCCCTTGACCTCGGGCACCTCGCCGGGTGCGCTCTCCCCCGGCTCCTTGAAACTCGGGCTGGGCGGCACCAGCGGCAGCTGCTCACCCATGCCCATGGTCGGCGGGATCGCGAGCGCCGCCTCGGTGCCGGGTTTGCGCGGGTTGTAGAGCGCGAGGTCGATCACGCGGTTGGGCGGGAAGGCACCGGTCAGGCTGGGCCCGCTGCCCTGCTGGATGAAGCGGCCGCTGGCGTGGCCGTAGGTCTGCGACCCGCCACCACCACGACCGCCACCGAAGAGCCCGCCGATCATGCCGCCGACACCGCCCTGCATGATCTCGGGCATGCCGGTCATGGTGGAGGTGGACAGGTCCACCCACAGTTGCGTGGGCGCCGTCTGCGCCTGCGCCACCATGGGCGCCAGCGCCAGGGTGGCGGCTGCTGCCAGGGGTTGAAGGACTTGAACGGCTTGCTTCGAAAAACGGTGCGTCATGGTGTTCCTCCGGTGTGCTGGCTCCCAGCCGAACGATGATACGCCGGGCACCCGGCGCCTCCAAGGCGGTTCAACGCTGCGCCATCCTCCGGTTGGGGCATCAGAAATTTCAAACCCCACTGTCCCGCTTTCACAAGCCTTTTCCGGTCCGCCTCGCTAACATCGCGGCAGTTCACCCACCGACACCCCGGAGACAAGCCCCATGACCGTGATCACCACCATCGAAGACCTGCGCGTGCTGGCCAAAAAACGCGTGCCGCGCATGTTCTACGACTACGCCGATTCCGGCTCCTGGACCGAGAGCACCTACCGCGCCAACAGCGACGACTTCCAGAAGATCAAGCTGCGCCAGCGCGTGGCGGTGAACATGGAAAACCGCACCACCGCGACGAAGATGGTGGGGCAGGACGTGAAGATGCCGGTGTGCATCGCACCGGTGGGGTTGACGGGCATGCAGAGCGCCGACGGCGAGATCAAGGCGGCCAAGGCCTGCGAAAGGTTCGGCATCCCGTTCACGCTGTCGACCATGAGCATCTGCTCGATCGAAGACGTGGCCGAGCACACCACCGCGCCGTTCTGGTTCCAGCTCTACATGATGCGCGACCGCGAGGCCATGGCCCGCATGATCGAGCGCTGCAAGGTGGCCCAATGCAGCGCGCTGGTGCTCACGCTGGACCTGCAGGTGATCGGCCAGCGCCACAAGGACCTGAAGAACAAGATGCGCGCGTCGGTGATCCCGTCGCTGGGCAACATGATCGACATCGCGACCAAGCCGCGCTGGGTGCTGGGCATGATGGGCACGCGCCGCCACACCTTCCGCAACCTGGTGGGCCATGTGAAGGGCGTGAGCGACATGAGCTCGCTGGCGGCCTGGACCAACGAGCAGTTCGACCCGACGCTGAACTGGCAGGACGTGGCCTGGGTGAAGCAGCAGTGGGGCGGCAAGCTGATCCTCAAAGGCATCATGGACGTGGAAGACGCGAAGCTGGCCGTGGCCAGCGGGGCCGATGCCATCGTGGTCAGCAACCACGGCGGCCGCCAGCTTGACGGTGCGCCGAGCAGCATCGAGGCACTGCCCGCCATCGTGGCGGCGGTGGGTGACCAGATCGAGGTCTGGATGGACGGCGGCATCCGCAGCGGACAAGACGTCCTGAAAGCCTGGGCGCTGGGCGCACGCGGCACCATGATCGGCCGCGCCATGGTCTACGGCCTGGGTGCCATGGGCGAAGCCGGCGTGTTGAAAGCGCTCGAGATCATCCACAAGGAACTCGACATCACCATGGCCTTCTGCGGCCACACCAACATCCAGAACGTGGACCAAGGCATCCTGCTGCCCGGCACCTATCCCAGCGCAGGCTGACATCAACCCGCCAGCGGCGGCCCCGTCAGTCCAGCCGGTCCAGGACGGGGTGCAACGCCGTCCAGTAGTCCGCCAGATCAGGCTCGGCCGTGCGGGTGCATGCCGCGCGCCAGGCCAGCCCCTGGCGCTCGACCTGTTCCATCAGGTCGTTGGTCAGCTCCTCGTGCGTCCCCAGACCCACGATGGTCGGCACATGGTGCACCTGCCGACACGCCGAGAGCACGCGGTCCACGATGCGCTGGTTGGCGACCGCATCCTTGTCGAACAACACCGCCACGGCCGCGTAGTCGGGCAGGAAAGCGTGCGTCATGCCCATGGCCAGACCCTTGCGCGCATTCGCGATCAAGCGCAGACCCCGCCGACCGTGTGCCGGCAGGTCGAGGTAGTCGCTCTCCACGTCGGGGGCATCATCGACACCACCAGCGAAGCGGCGCCGCACCAGGGGCTGCCCCTGCACGCGCGCCAGCCAGGTGACCAGTTCGAACGCCCGGGCGCCTCGCGCCGAGAGCAGCATGATCCGGGGGTATTGGCCCAGGGGTGCCGGCATGTCGGTCACGGCCGGCGAGCAGAGCGCCAGCCACACGCTGGCCGGGTCCGCCACCTGGCCAGCCTGGAACCGGTCCAGCTGCTCGAACACACGCAGGCCAAAGGCATCGGACCGTTCTGGCGTCTGCACGATGGAGCCGATCCAGGGCCGGAACAGCCGAGGCCTTCCAACGCTGCGGTGAATCACCTTGAGCCCCCGATGCCGTGGATCCTGCGCCACGCGTTCCACCAGCGCCTGAACCGCGCCCTCGGGCCCTTCCATCCATTCGACGAACCAGCCGCTCATGAACAGCAGCGCCACCCGAATACCCTGAGGACCATTGTTGGCCAATGCATGGTCGCGAATGCGGCGCATCTCGTCCAGCACCGACTCCTGCACCAGACTCTCACTGGCATAGATCAGGCGTGCCACGGGCAGCGTGGACACCTCTGACCCGCTGTCGGGCCAGTCGGTGATGGTTTGGTCGGTTTCGTTGATGGACATCGCAGCAAAGCCATCTGGCACAGGGCCCGTGGGAGAATGCGCCGAGCCAGAAGCTCCAGAAAACGGTGCGATGGTAATGCCAGTTCGCCTGAATGGGAAAAACAAAACCTCAATAGCCATGACATCCATCAACTTCACAGAATCTTCCGACCGGCGGGTCAGCCCCTGGTGGCGCGCACTGGCCATCTTTCTGCTGCTGGTGTTGCTGATCGGCTGGGCGGCGAGCACCAGCATGATGACGCAGCTGCAGGCGCAGATCCAGCACGCGCAAGCCCGGCTGGTCGAGGTGCCGCAGATCCGCCAGGTGGCCGTGCTGCTGGACGACCAGCAGAAACCCGCCATGCTCGCCACCTACAACCCCAAGGACGGCGCGTTGCTGCTGCAACGGCTCAACGACGTGAAAGAAGGCCGCGAAGACAGCATGCAGGTCTGGTCCATCGCGGGCGATGCCGCGCCGCGCTCGCTGGGTGTGATCGAAAGCAAATACAAGACGCTGCAGATGCCGGTGAACGAAGCCGATCTGCAAGGTGTGACCGAACTGGCCGTCAGCGCCGAGAGCAAGGGCGGCGTACCCGCCGGCGCCAGCCCCAGCCTGCCCTGGCTGTTCAAGGGCTGGCTGGTGCAGAAGTCGATCTGATCCCCGGTCAGCTTCCCTCGGCGCCGGAGCATCACCCCGACGCATGAAGCGGTCCAGCCCAGGGCACCGCCGGGCGGGCTTTGCCGGACGGCCCGTGCCGCCCCCTGGGGGGTAGCGCAAAGCGCTGCGGGGGGGGTGTCTTACTTCAATTCGTACTCGAAGGTGCTCACCACCCGCAGCCGCTTGCTGCGCGAGCTGCCGTCGTCGTAGTCGTTGCCGTCGGTGCCGGTGATGCGGATCGCGCCCTGGTTGGCGTTCTTCAGCGGGCCAAGGCTGGCGCCGGCTTCGGCGGCGAACTTGTCGGCCTGCTCGCGGGCGTTGCGCGTGGCTTCGGTCAGCAGCGGGGCCTTGATGTCGTTGAAGCCGCGCAGCTGGTAACGCGGACCGCTGGCGCCCTCGCCGTCGCCCCCGAGCTGGATGCCGCCCTGGATCAGCGGGTCCACCGCCAGCGCGGCGCTGGCCACGTCGGCCACCCGGCTGGTCTTCACCAGCACCTGGCCACTGCCGTTGAAGCGGAACGGCACATTGCCCTGGGCGTAATCGCGCGCCAACAGATCCTGCACCTGCAGTGGCCGGGCTTCCAGCTCGGTGTCGGTGAACCCGCGTTCCTTCAGGAAGGCGAGCACCTTTTCGCGGTCGGCGGCCAACGCCTGCTGCACGGTGCCGAACTCGTTGCCAGCACGCCGGAAGCTCAGCGTCCAGATGGCGAAGTCGCTTTCCACGTCCTTCTCGGCCAGGCCCTTGACGGTGACCGAGCGGTCCGACATGCGGAAGCGCTCCAGGCCCTGGCTCACCAAAAACCCGGCGACGGCAATGCCCGCGCCCACGAGCAGGGCGCCGATCAGGCGGGACAGTGTGTTCATGTTCCAGCTCCCGGGAAAACGGCGGCGCGACGGCGCCGCTCTGGTCGGCCATCTTAGACCGCGGCACGGCGCTATGCTTGGCGGCGTGACCGCTCCCACCCGCCCGACCGACCCGCTGCCCCGGCGCATCGCGCACCTGGACATGGACGCGTTTTTCGCGTCGGTGGAGTTGCTGCGTTACCCGCAGCTCAAGGGCCTGCCGGTGGTGATCGGCGGCGGGCGGCGGCGCGAAGACGACGTGCTGGCCCGTCTGCGTGAGGCCTACCCGGAGCGCGACTGGTCCGACGGCGACCTGTCTCGCATCCCGCTCGACTTCTTTCCTCGCCTGGCGAGCTACACCGGGCGCGGCGTCATCACAACCGCCACCTACCCGGCGCGGCAATTCGGCGTCGGCTCGGCCATGGGGTTGATGAAAGCCGCCAGGCTATGCCCGCAGGCGATCCTGCTGCCGGTGGACTTCGACGAGGTACGCCGCATCTCGCGCCTGTTCAAGAGCACCATCCTGGAGATCGCGCCGGTGATGGAAGACCGCGGTGTGGACGAGGTCTACATCGACTTCACCGACGTGCCCGGCGGCCAGCGCGAGGGCGGGCGTGTGCTGGCGCGGCTCATTCAAAAGAGCATCTTCCAGGCCACCGGCATCACCTGCTCCATCGGCGTGGCGCCCAACAAACTCATCGCCAAGATGGCGAGCGAATTCAACAAGCCCAACGGCATCAGCATCGTCTGGCCCGACGACCTGGAGAGCAAGATCTGGCCGCTGCCCTGCCGCAAGATCAATGGGGTGGGCCCGAAGGCCGATGAAAAGCTGCAAAGCCACGGCATCCACACCATCGGCAAACTCGCGCAGCGCGATCCGGGCTGGCTGATCGAGACCTTTGGCAAGAGCTACGGCGCCTGGCTGCACGAAGTGAGCTGGGGCCGGGATCACCGCCCGGTGGTGACCGAGAGCGAGCCGGTGAGCATGAGCCGGGAGACCACCTTCGAACGCGACCTGCACGCGGTGCGCGACCGCGCCGAACTGGGCGCGGTGTTCACCACGCTGTGCGAACAGGTGGCGGGCGACCTGCAACGCAAGGGCTACGCGGGCAAGACCATCGGCATCAAGCTGCGTTACGACAACTTCCAGAGCGTGACGCGCGACATCACCATCGAGACCCCCACCTCGGACGCCACGACCATCCGCCGCCAGGCGGGGCTGTGCCTCAAAAGGGTAGCCCTGAGCCGGCGCATCCGCCTGCTCGGCGTGCGCGTGGGCAAGCTGGTCAAACCCGGGACAGAAGACGGGCCGCCCGCGGGCTACAGTGAAAACAACGCTGTCAAACCCCGAACCGCCAAAGACAAGGCCACCGATGAACGCACCGACCTGCTTTTCCCTGAGCTCGACTGAAGACCACGTGGCCCACCTGGTGCTCAACCGGCCCGACACGCTCAACACCATGCACCCCACGTTCTGGCGCGAGCTGGACGAGGTGCTGACGAAGCTCCACACCGAAGGCACGGCGCGCGCACTGGTGATCAGCAGCACCGGCAAACACTTCAGCGCCGGCATGGCGCTCGAAACCTTCAGTGGCGCCATCGCCATGGACGACCAGAGCCCCGAAGGCCGCGCCGCCATCTTCGACCTGCTGACCGACATGCAGGCCACGTTCACGAAGATCGAGAACCTGCGTTTCCCCGTGATCTGTGCCATCCAGGGCGGCTGCATCGGCGGCGCGGTGGACATGGTCACGGCCGCCTGCATCCGCTACGCCACGGCCGACGCGTTTTTCTGCATCCAGGAGATCAACATCGGCATGGTGGCCGACGTGGGCACGCTGCAGCGGCTGCCCAAGCTGATCCCGTTCGCGGTGGTGAAGGAAATGGCCTACACCGGCCGGCGCCTGCCGGCTGCCCGGGCGCTGGCCTACGGGCTGGTGAACGAGGTGTTCGACACGCCCGAGGCCATGCTCGCCGCGGCGCTGCAATGTGCGAAAGAAATCGCCAGCAAACCGCCGATCGCGATCTGGGGCACCAAGCAGGCCGTGACCTACGCACGCGACCACAGCGTGGAAGACAGCCTGCGCCAGATGGGCTGGCTGCAGGGCGCGATCTGGAGCAACGCGCATGTTCGCGAGTCCATCGGCGCCATGAAAGAAAAACGCGCCGGCAGTTTCACGCCGCTGTCGGCGCTGCAGCCGTTCAAGGCGCTGGGCTGAGCCGGCAACGGTCTGCCAGCGCGTTTCAGGCCGCCAGCGACACCCGGATTTCGGCGAAGTTGCCCGCGAGTTCGATCACATCGATGGGCTTGCCCAGCTGGCGCTCGATCTGCGTTTGCGAAATGACGCCGCGCACCCGCGGTCCCTGGCTGTCGTCCCCCTTCTGAACCACCAGCATGTGGCGTCTGCCCACGTGTTTGAGCGTGGCCACGACTTTGCCGACCGTGGTGTGCGCGAGGTCGTCGAGGTCGATCGCATCCAGTTGGCCCAGGGGCGACATCACGTCGGCCACCGTCAGGTCTTCGTAGCGGAGACCGCGCTGGTTGATCACCTGCATCGGGCGTTCACCCTCCAGATCCGTCGAGGTGATGAGTCCGTCCATCCAGGGTATCTCGCTGACCACGAACAGCAGGCGCACACCCTGGTGAATCATGGTCTGGCGCGCCTCGTTCAGCCCCATGTCGGGCGCGATGGTGGCGGCGCGCACATGGGTGAGGTCGGTCATGACCGCTCGACCGGGGGAATTCAGCGTCACGGGCACCCCCATGTGGGGCTGAGCCTGGGCGATGCAGGTGCCTTCGGGGAAACGGAAGGTGGGCAGGATGGCAGGGTTCACGGATCGCTCGCTTTCTGACAAAGGTCACAGAGGGCAGGACGTGCACCGTGCACCGGCAGCGCCGGAGGTGCGATGGCGAAGCTTCAGGCTATCAGCCCCCGCGGCGGATCACAAGAGACCAAACCCCAATCGGCACGGCAGCGGGACCCCGACCCCCCTGCCGCGTTCAGCCCCTGTGCAGCACCTTGGCCACCGGGTTGTTGCGCAGGCGGTAGGCGTCGGGCATGTCCGAGCCCAGCAGCGGGCGCAGGTAGAGGCGGAAAGCGTCGGTCACATCGGTGCCGCTGGCGGTGATGAACTCGTCTTCCATGGTGCGCGTCTTGCCGGCCACGGCCTCCAGCGGCAGCAGCTCGTAGTCGGCCGAATAGAAGCCGGTGCGCTTGATCGCCACCGATCCGTCGACCTGGCCCCACATGGCGAACTGCACCGCCTTCTCGCCCACCTCGCGCGCCTCGCGCTGGTCCACGTCCGACACACAGCCGATGAAGCTGCGCTGCAGGTAGCCGAAGGTGTCGCCACGCACGCGCTTGATGCCCAGCCTGTTCTTGATCTCTTCGCACAGCAGATCGGCCAGCGCGCCGGTGCCCGAAAGCTGCACGTTGCCGTGCGCGTCCTTCTCGATGTCCTTGGCCAGTTGGGTGATGATGGGCTGGCCCGACGCGTCGTGGATGCCTTCACTCACCGCGATCACGCAGCGGCCATGGCGCTCGTACATGGCCTTCACGTCGGCCAGGAACTTCGGGATCTCGAACACGCGCTCGGGCACGTAGATCAGGTGCGGACCGTCGTCCGGAAACTTCTTGCCCAGCGCCGACGCGGCGGTGAGGAAACCCGCGTGCCGCCCCATCACCACACCCACGTACACACCGGGCAGCGAAGCGTTGTCCAGGTTGGCGCCGGCAAAGGCCTGCGCCACGAAGCGCGCCGCCGAGGGAAAGCCCGGCGTGTGGTCGTTGCCCACCAGGTCGTTGTCGATCGTCTTCGGGATGTGGATCGACCGCAGCGGGTAGTTGGCCTTGCGCGCTTCTTCGCTGACGATGCGCACCGTGTCCGACGAGTCGTTGCCGCCGATGTAGAAGAAGTGCTCGATCTCGTGGGCGCGCAGCACCTTGAAGATTTCCTGGCAGTACTTCAGGTCCGGTTTGTCGCGCGTGGAGCCCAGCGCCGAGGCCGGCGTGCGCGCCACGGCTTCCAGGTTGTGGCTGGTCTCCTGGGTCAGGTCGACGAAGTTTTCGTCCACGATGCCGCGCACACCGTGGCGCGCGCCGTAGACCCGCTTCACGTTCTGGAAGCGCCGCGCCTCCAGCGCCACGCCCACCAGCGACTGGTTGATGACGGCGGTCGGGCCGCCGCCCTGGGCGACGAGGATTTTTCCGGATGACATGGGGTGTTCCTTGAAGGGCTTGAACAATAAAGTCCGTATTGATGACATTGGAGTTCATGGCGCAAGCGTGGGTGGGCTGGCACTTGCGCGAACTTATTCTGCGCCGTTTGCACGCTGCACCTGTCCCTCTCAAGCCACGATCTGGAACTCGGTACCCTTCGCCACTGGCCGCACCTGGTTCTTCTCCCGCTGCATCTCGATCAGGCCGTAGTTGGCCATGGTCTTGAGGGTGCGCGACAGGTTGCTCGTGCGGCGGCCGGTGAGTTCGGCCAGCGAGCGCATCGAGGTGAACCAGATCTTGGGTTCGGACGGCTTGGGCTTGTATTCACCGCGCGCGATGGACAGGACGCGGGCGCGCAGCTCGTCCTGGGTTTTGATGCCGACCACAACGGGTTTCATAGATGCATTGTCGCGCCAGTTCCGCCAGGGCTCCCCGCTTGAACCTTAGACTTTTCTCTGTTGACGATTTATGCCACCCAGTGGCATACTTGACCGCATGAACCGTGTCTTCAAAACCCGGCACTTCCAGCGCTGGATGCGCAAGACGGAGCTGACCGACCAGGCCTTGTGTGCCGCCGTGGCAGAGATGGCGCAAGGCCTGATCGATGCGGACCTGGGCGGCGGCGTCGTGAAGAAGCGCGTGGGGCTGGCTGGGCGCGGCAAGCGCGGTGGAGCCCGCACGCTGGTGGCCACGAACAAGGGATCGCGCTGGTTCTTTGTGTTCGGTTTTGAGAAGAACGACCGCGCCAACATCGACGATGACGAACGGGAAGCCCTGCAGACCCTTGCTGCCGATCTGCTGGCCCGCACACCCGCGCAGCTGATCCTCGCCGTGGAAGACGGCGCCCTTCTGGAGATTTGCCATGACCACAGCCCCTAAGACCGCTACCAAAACCAAAGTCAAGAGCCGCCTGTTCGACGCTGTGCAGGAAACGGCGGCTGATCTGCACCGCTTGGGCTTCATCGACAAACGCAAGATGGGCCAGTACGAAGCTCTGTGCATGGAGCCGATTGCGCCCTACGACAGCGAGAAGATCCGTGCACTGCGGGCTCACCTGAACCTGAGCCAGTCGGTGCTGGCGGCGGTGTTGAACACGAGCACGTCCACCGTGCGCAAGTGGGAGCTGGGCGACAAGCACCCGAGTGGGCCGTCGCTCAAGCTGCTCGACTTGCTGGAGCGCAAGGGACTGGAGGCGGTTCTGTAAATGAAAACCTTCCACAACCCCGACCACGCCCTGCACCAGGGGCGCGAAGAGATGTTCCGCGGCCGGATGGTGCCGTGCCACGAGGTGCCGGCGCGGCTGGACTTCGTGTTGACGGAGCTGCAACGCCGGCCGCTGGGTGCGCTGGAGGCGCCCGAGCTGGACTCCGCCGGGCTGGACGCCGCCATTGCCCGCGTGCACAGCGCGCGTTACACAGCTTTCCTCGCCGGCGCCTGGGACGATTGGGTCGCCATGGACCCGGCGAACGCATTGCGCGACGCCCTGCCCTCGGTCTGGCCGCTGGGCAACCGGCACGCTTTTCGCACCCACGTGCTGCCGCAGAACTTCGCGGCGCGTCTCGGCCTGTTTTCTTTCGACTCGGGTTCGCCGCTGACGGCCGGCACCTGGGCGGCAGCGCGAAGCGGCGCGGCCTGTGCGCTGGCGGCAGCGCGCGAGGTGCTGGGCGGTGCGCGCTCGGCGTTCGCGCTCACCCGCCCGCCGGGTCACCACGCGGGGCCGGACTTCTTTGGCGGCTACTGCTTCCTGAACAACGCGGCGATTGCGGCGCAGGCGCTGCGCGACGGCGGCAAGCAGCGCGTGGCGGTGCTGGACGTGGACTACCACCACGGCAACGGCACCCAGACCATCTTCTACGAGCGCGCGGACGTGTTCACGGTCTCGATCCACGGTGACCCGGTGACCGAGTACCCCTTCTTCCTCGGCCATGCGGACGAGCGCGGCGCGGGAGCGGGCGAGGGCTTCAACCTCAACCTGCCGTTGCCGCGTGGCACCGGTTTCGAGGCCTGGTGCGCCGCGCTGGACCAGGCCATCGACACGATCGACGACTTCAACGCCGACGCACTGGTGGTGCCCATGGGCCTGGACACCTTCGAGGGCGACCCGATCTCGGGCTTCACGCTCAAGAGTGAGGACTACGACACCGTGGGCCGCCTGCTCGCGGCCGCCGGTGTGCCCACGGTGTTCACCTTCGAGGGCGGTTACGCGGTGGCCGAGGTCGGCGTGAACGCGGTCAACCTGCTGGAAGGCTTCTGCCGCTCAATCTGAGGCCATCCCAGCCATTGCTTCCGCAGGCGCAAGAAACGGTGCGGGGGGTGATTACTTCAGACCGCCTTCCAGAAGATGTAGTCGGCCTGGTAGTTGACGATCTGCTGGCTGCCCATGTTGGCCGCATCGCAGGCCATGGCCGGGGCGACGCCGCCCTGCGTCTTCACGCGCTGGATGTAGGTCACGCCCTGCATGGCGCCCACGCCCACGGTTTCCATGGCGACCTTGTGACCGGCGGGCACCTGCACGGTGGCGGGCAGGCCGGCCTGCGAAAACACCATGGCGGGCGCGCTCATGCTGGATGCGCAAGCCGAGAGGGCTAGGGCTGCGGTGACAGCCAGGGGGATCTTGATGAACATGGAATAACGCCTTGTTGCGGTTGAAAAGAAAAACGGGTGGGGCAGCAAAAAGAGCCGGGCCGGCCCAACCGTCCCCGGCCCGGAAGACACGCGGATCAGGAGCCGAATGACAGCGCGCCCGGCGGCAGCGAGCGGCCCAAGGCGTTGTTCAGCACGGTGAAGTGCATGGTCTCGTCGGCGGCCAGGCGGGCGGCCACCTTGGCCAGTTCGCGATCGCCCAGCGCGGGGATCACACTCAGGTAGGCGTTGGTCGCGCCCAGCTCCAGGCGGGCGGCGAGATCGAGCACATCGCCCTGGCTCTTCAGCGCCCCGGCGTTGAGCGCCTTGGCGTATTCCTCCAGCTTCATCTCGGCCACCGGCTTGCCGCCGAGCTTCTGGATGGTGGCCATCAGCGCGTCGCGGTGGGTCTTGTGGTGGCCCTGGAACTGCACGGCCACATCGAGCACAGGCTTCTGCAGCAGGCCGCTGCCGGCGCCGAGCTGGTAAGCATTGATGGCTTCGTGCTCCAGCGTGAGCGCCACGTTGAGGATGGCGACGTCCTTGGACATGTCGCCCTTCATGCCAGCGGCCAGCACGTCTTTGCCGGCGAGCAGGGCCACGGCCACGGCGGACAGGGCGCCGCCGGTGCCCATGAAGGAGCGGCGCGACGCGGTGGTGGCGATCAGTGAGGTGGAGGCGGTGAAAGCGGAAGAGGTGGTGCGTGACATGGTGGGATTTTCTTGAGGTGGGGTGGGTTCGGTTGTCGTGGTGCCGGTGGTGCTGATCGGGTGGGACCAGCGCTGCCGACACCCCGGATACGCAGACCGTTCAACGGGTGGATTCAGAAAACCACAAGGTGTTTGAGGTGATTCAAATCGCTGAATCCAGACAGCACCGCGTTGCGTAGTGGGTGAGCCAGGTGTGCAGACGCTGCACTGGCGACGAAAACCCGGCAAAACCACCTCACCCCAACCACGCGATGAACCACCCCATGAAACACCCCGCGAAACATCTCACCCAGAACCGTCGCCGCAAGACCCTGTCGCCCACCCTGCTGGCCCTGGCCACCACCACCGCCCTGATCGCCGCCACACCGGCCCATGCCGACACCGGCAAGCTGCTGCTCACTGGCGGCGTGAGCACGGTGGAAGGCGCGGCCGGCGGTGGCATCAGCCCCTGGGCCGTCATCGGCAGCCAGGCCACCGAGGGTGAAAAAGGTGTGTCCGCTTATGTGAGCCGCGCCGAAACACAGGACCACGGCCTCACCGCAGCGGGCGTGGCGGTGGGCATCAACGACCGGGTGGAAATCTCCTTCGGCCATCAGGACTTCGACACCGGCATCACCGGCACGCTGCTCGGCCTGCCCGGTCTGCACCTGAAGCAGGACATCCTGGGCGCCAAGCTGCGCGTGGCCGGTGACGCCGTGCTCGACAGCGACTCGCTGATGCCGCAGATCGCCGTGGGCGTTCAGGCCAAGCGCCTGCGCTCCAGCGGCCTCGACGGCACGCTCGACGCGCTGGGCGCGAAACGCGACGGTGTGGACTTCTACGTGAGCGCGACCAAGCTCTTCCTCGCACAAGGCCTGGTGGTCAACGGCACGCTGCGCGCCACGAAGGCGAACCAGAACGGCCTGCTCGGTTTCGGCGCCCGGCTGGGCGGTGCAGACAACAGCTACGAGCTCATGCCCGAACTGTCGGTGGCTTACCTGCTGAGCAAGAACGTGGCGGTGGGTTTTGAGTACCGCGCCATGCCCAACAAGTTGCAACGCGCGGGCGCCGCCGCGGGCCTGGGCGAGGGCCTGCGGGCCGACGACTGGAAAGACCTGTTCATCGCCTGGGCGCCGAGCAAAAACGTCTCGCTCACCGCCGCCTACGTGGACCTGGGCCGCATCGTGCCCGCCACCACCGGCCACAAGAAGCAGACCGGCGTGTACCTCTCGGCACAGATCGCGTTCTGAGCCCCCTCCATCCCATCACCCCCATGAAGACCCCCATGAAACACCTCATCACCGCCGCCGCCTTCACGCTGCTCGCCATCGGCAGCGGTCACGCCCTGGCCCAGGGCATGGCCGCTCCCCTGAAAGCCACGCCCGCCTCCGCCTACCCGGTGGCGCCCGCGCCCGGGCTGTACCAGGCCTTCGGCGAACAGGCCGGCATCCGCGCCCTGATGGACGACTTCGTGGTCCGCCTGAAGGCCGATGCCCGCATCGGCGAGCAGTTCAAGGAAACGAAGCTCGACAACCTGGCCAAGCAGCTGACCGATCAGGTCTGCCAGCTCGCGGGCGGTCCTTGCGTCTACAAAGGCCCTGACATGAAAGAGGCCCACGCCGAGATGGACGTGACGCGCAGCCACTTCAACGCGCTGGTGGAAGTCCTGCAGCTGAGCATGGACGCGCGCGGCATCCCGTTCACGCGCCAGAACCAGTTGCTCGCGCTGCTCGCGCCGATGCACCGCGACGTGGTGAACACGCGATGAAAGCCCGGGCCCTGTCAGGTGCTGCGGCTGCCGCGTTCGCGCTGCTCGCGGGTGCGGCCCAGGCGGCCACGGTGCAGATCACCCTGCTCGCGCGCGATGGCCAGCCGCTGACCGACGCCGTGGTGCTGGTCGAACCGGTCAGCGGCGCCAAGCCGCCGGCGCCCGCGCCGGTGCAGGCGACGATCAACCAGCAGAAGATGCGGTTCGACCCCGCGCTGACCCTGGTGCCGGTGGGTTCGCGGGTGCGCTTCACCAACCTCGACGGCTGGGAACACCATGTGCGCGGCCTGCCCGCCGGTCTCGCCGGGCTCAGCGCCGGACCCGGCGCCGGGTTCGAGCTGCGGCTGGGCGGCAGGGCCGACGGTCAGCCGCCCGAAAGCGCCGAAGTGACGCTCGGCCAGGCCGGCCCGCTGCAGCTGGGTTGCCACATCCACGGCTCCATGCGCGGTTTCCTGTTCGTGACCGACTCGCCCTGGGCCGTCAAGACCGACGCCGCGGGCGTGGCCACGCTGCAGGGTGTGCCCGAAGGCGTGGCGCGCCTGCGCGTGTGGCACCCCGACCAGTTGGTCGAAGCCGCGCCCACCGCACTGAACGTGACGCCGCTGACCGCGCTGAACGTGCCGACCCAGGTGCAGCCCCGTCGGCGGCGGCCATGATGATCGGTCTGACTTCGTTCAAGACCCTGTGTCCCACAGCGGGTCGGGCGCTCCCGCACAATGCGCGCATGCGAGACCAACCCGATGACGAACTCATGGCCCTGATCGACCGCGTGGCCCGGCGCGACGAGCTCGCCCTGAAAGCGCTGTACGACCAGACCTCCGGCAAGCTCTACGGGCTGGCACTGCGGGTGGTACGCAGCAACGAGTGGGCCGAAGACGCACTGCAAGAGACCTTTCTGCAGATCTGGCGCACCGCGCCCGACTACCGCGCGTCGTTAAGCCCGCCCATGGCCTGGCTGGGCCTGATCGTGCGCAGCCGCTCGCTGGACCTGTTGCGCCGCCGCAAGGCCGAGCGCGAACACCTGACCGATCCAATCGACGACGCCATGGCCGACACGCTCGAAGGCGATTCGCCCAACCCCATGGACACCCGCCTCGCCAGCCAGCAGGCCTGGGCGCTGCACCAATGCCTGGGCAAGCTGGAGAACAGACAGCGCGAGGTGGTGAGCCTGGCCTACCTGCGCGACCTCAGCCACGGTGAACTCGCGCAACAGCTCAAGCTGCCACTGGGCACGGTGAAAACCTGGATACGCCGCGGGCTGGACCAGCTGCGCCAATGCATGGCGAGGTTTGCATGAACTTGCCCCAACACCCTGAACTGCTGGACCGTCTGGCCAGCGCCTACGCGCTGGGCACCTTGCGCGGTGGTGCGCGCCGTCGCTTTGAAACCTTGGCGCGCGAACAGGCACCGGTGCGCGCGGCCGCGCTCATCTGGCAGAGCCGCGTGGCCAGCATGAACGAGCTGCAGGCCCCCGCCGAACCTTCGCCCGCGGTGTGGACCCGCATTGACAACCTGGTACGAGCCGAGCGTGAAAAGACCGCCATGGCCGCCGCACGCGAGGCGAAAGCGCCACCACCGGGTGGCTGGCTGCGCAGCCTGGCGCTGTGGCGCGGCACCACCGCGGCCGGCGCGCTGGCCACGGTGCTGGCCGTGGTCACGGCCGTGGGCCTGCGCGACGAGATGGGCGCGCAGATCGGTGAGCTGCAGGCGAAGCTCTCCGCCCAGCCGCAGATCGAATACGTGGCCGTGCTGAACGACGAGCAAGCCAGCGCGTCGATGCTGGTGACCTTCGACCCGAAGAACGGGCGTCTCACACTGCAGCGCGTGGGCGGCTACCAGGAAGCGGCCGACAAGTCGCTGCAGCTCTGGGCGCTGCCGCCCGGCGCGGCACCGCGATCACTGGGCGTGTTGAGCCAGGAGAAGCTGCTGCAGCTGGCGGCCGACCAGCGCGATGTGCGTGAAGTGCCGGCGCTCGCGATCAGCCTGGAGCCCAGGGGCGGTGTGCCAAGTGAAACCGGCCCGACCGGGCCGGTGCTGTTCAAGGGCGCGCTCATTCAGAAGATGCTCTGAGCGCGGGCCCGATCACTGCCGTGCGGTGCGCACGTTGGCCGGCGGCAGCTGCGGATGGCTGGCGCGCCAGGGGTTGATGTCGAGCCCGCCACGGCGCGTGTAGCGCGCGTAGACCATGAGCTTGGCGGGCTTGCAGCGCGCCATGATGTCCATGTAGATGCGCTCGACACACTGCTCGTGGAACTCGTTGTGGTTGCGGAAACTCACGATGTACTGCAGCAGACCGGCCTGGTGAATCTGCGGGCCGCTGTAGGTGATCTGCACGCTGCCCCAGTCGGGTTGTCCGGTGACCAGGCAGTTGCTCTTGAGCAGATTGCTCACCAGGGTTTCTTGCACCGGCTTTTCATCCAGGGCGGCGCTCAGCAGCTCGGGTGCGGGCTGGTAGCGGTCGCAATCCACGTCGAGCCGGTCGATCGACAAACCTTCCAGCTCCTTGACCGGCTCGCCATCGAACAACTCGGGCAGCAACAGGCGCACACCGGCGCCCGCCTTGACCGGTCCACCATGCCAGATGGCCGTGCTGATGTCGTGGCGCATGCGTTCGCGCACGGCATCCGCGCTCTCGAAACGCGTGTTGTTGAAGCTGTTGAGGTAGAGCTTGAACGACTTGCTCTCGACGATGTGTGTGCTCTCGCAAGGCACGGTGATGTGCGCCAGCGCCACCTGCGGCTTGCCACGGGCATTCAGCCAGCTCAGCTCGAACGCGGTCCAGAGGTCGGCACCGAGGAACGGCACGCTGCCGGTGATGCCGATCTCGCGCCGCTTGGGCTCACGCGGCAAGGGGAACAGCAACGACGCGTCGTACTGGTCGATGTAGGCCGAGGCCTTGCCGAGCTGGGAATGTTCAGGGAGGTTCATGGAGGACCGGTTCAGATGAATTCGCGTTCGCGCAGCCATTTGGTCGCCACCCATTTTTCACCCTGGAGCACGGGCGCGCCGCCGTGCAGCGTGCGGGTGGTCGGGCTGGGCCTGTCGTAGCTGAAGAAGACGGCGTTGCCGCGTTGTGGCGCCACCTCCAGCCCCACGTCCGGGAAGGTGGTGCCGCCGCCTTCGGCCGGTTCGTTGAGGTACATCACCAGCGTGGCCAGGCGCTGCCCGCCGCGCTGCAGGATGGTGGGCGTGCCGGGTTCGGCGGGGTCGAAGTAGTCGTAGTGGGGTTTGTACTGGGCGCCCACCGGGTAATTCAGCACCTGCATGCCCTCGCCGTTTTCCACCGGCCAGTTCACCAGCCGGGCGATGCGGTCTTCAATGCGGCGCACCAGTTCGCTTTCGCCGCGGGTGAAAAACATGCCGTTGCTGGTGCGGTCGGGGTTGAGCTCTTCGCCGCCGGTCTGCGTCTGCACCGTGAGGGAGCGCGCCAGACGCGGGCGGGCCAGCGCAATCAGCGCCTCGCACTCCTCGTCGCTCAACAGCCCCCCCAGCACCACCACCCGCGGCTGCGACAGCGTCGCGAGCACACGGACCTGGCGGTCTCCGGCGTCCAGGCACCGCGGTGACTGCGCCAGGGTGATCTCGGGCAGGCGCGGCGCTGCTGCAACGCCCTGGGAACGGGGCACGGCCGCTGGCGCCGCATCCCCGGCCCGGCCGCCCCCGCGTTGCCCTCGGTGTTCACGCAAGCTGTCTTCCAGCGCAGCGGCCGCCAGGTCCGGCTGCCAGCCCACCTTCACCATGGCATCGAGCACCGATTCGGGCGAAAAGCCGGCAACAGTCTGCTCCACGATCCAGCGGCGCAGCTCGGGGGTGATGGTTTGCACCATGGTGTCGCCCGTCATGGGTCAGGGCTTCTGTTCGCGCCGGAACACCAGCCGGTCGGTGTCGGATGCGGCCGCCACAAACCGGTAGCCGTCCAGATCAAAGCCCTTGAGCTGCTCGGGCGTGGTCAGGCGGTGTTTCACCGCGTAGCGCACCATCAGGCCACGCGCGCGCTTGGCGAAGAAGCTGATGATCTGGTAGCCATCGCCCTTGCGCTCTTCGAACACGCAGCTGACCACGCGCGGCTGCAGCGCCCGCCGGTCCACCACCTTGAAATACTCTTCGCTGGCGAGGTTGATCACCACCGGGCTTTTGTCGGCGCGGGCGCGCTGGTTGAGGTAGTCGGCGATCTGGCTGCCCCAGAACTGGTAGAGATTCTTGCCCTTCGGCGTGACCAGGCGCGTGCCCATCTCCAGCCGGTAGGGCTGCATCCAGTCCAGCGGACGCAACACGCCGTAGAGACCACTCAGGATGCACAGGTGCTGCTGCAGCCAGTCAAGCTCGGCTTCACCCAGGCTTTTCGCATCGAGCCCGCCGTACACATCGCCGTCAAAAGCCAGCACCGCCTGCTTGGAATTCTTCGCCGTGAACTTCGGCACCCAGGCCTGGTAGCGCGCGAAGTTCAGGCCCGCGAGCGGGTCCGACAGGCCCATGAGCTCGGCGATCTGCTGCGGCGACTTGTCGCGCATCACGTCGATGAGCTCGGCCGCCTGCTTCACGAACAGCGGCTGGGTGTGGGTCTTGATGTGCGGCGGCGTCTCGTAATCGAGCGCCTTGGCGGGGGAGATGAGGAACAGCATGGTGGCGTGGACGCAGCGGGAGGGAACACAAAAAGGGCTTCCCGCAGGAAGCCCGATTATGACCAACGGGACCGGCTATTTCAGGTCACCGGCCAGGCTGGCCAGCGTTTCCATGGGGATCTGGGTGTGGGCCGGGTAGTGGGTGTGGTCGCAGCCGAGCTTGACCGCCGCGCCGGCCTGGATGGCCGCGCGCATGGCGGGTGTGAACTCGAAGCGCACGAAGTGAACGGCGCTGGTCTTTTCGTCGTTCTCGCGGTCCAGGTCTTCGTCGGCAATCGCGTAGACGCGGGCATGGCCCTCGACCTCGACAAACAGGCGGTCTTCCACACCGATGAGGCGGGCCAGCTCGCGCTTGCGCTCGTTGGCGTCGGTGTACTCGATCATCATCGTGGCCTTCCAGTTGCTGCCGTCCGGTACCAGCGGCGCGTAGGCCTCGATCTCCTGCTGGATGCCCTCTTCCTCGAAGATCTTTTCGATGCGCAGCATCTCCTGGATCTGGTAGCGGATGGTCATCTCGCTCTCGAACTGCAGGTTGATGTGTTCGCCGAGCCGCACGCTGCGCAGCTTGCGGTGGGCAATGACCTCGGGCTTGTGCGCCTTGCGCCACTTGCTGTAGGCCTCCAGGCTCATGAGGCTGTCGGGGGTGATGTTTCCGGTGAGTTGCATGGTGTTCTCGATCACTTCAATCCATAGGCTTTGGCCACCAGGCTCAGCGGGTGCTGCAGCTCCGGCGCGCCCAGGCCATTGACTTCAAAGCCTTGCGCGATGTGGTGGCCGCCGAGCGGGCAGTCGGAGCTGATGAAGTCGGGTTGGGCGCCGTCCTGCATGGTGGCCATGGCCTTGAACACCGGCTTGCCGATCTTCATGGCCTGCTGGTGGGTGGCCTTCTTCACGCCGAAGGTGCCAGCGTGGCCCGAGCAGCGTTCGATGGTGTTGAGCATGGTGCCGGGAATCATCCTGAGCATTTCTTCGGTCTTGCGGCCGATGTTCTGCACCCGGCCGTGGCAGGGAATCTGGTAGCTCACGTTGCCCAGCGGCTGCGGGAATTCGGTCTTGAGCAGGCCGTCGCGCTTGCGCGCCATGAAGTACTCGAACGGGTCCCACAGGTGTTCCTTCACGAGCTGCACGTCGGCGTCTTCCGGGAACATGAGCGGGATTTCCTGCTTGAACATCAGCGCACAGCTGGGCACGGCGGCGAGGATGGCGTAGCCGTCTTGGGCGTACTTCGCCAGCACCGGGATGTTGGCTTCCTTGCTGGCCTGCACCGAGTCCAGATCGCCCAGCTCCAGTTTGGGCATGCCGCAGCATTTTTCCTTCTCGACGATCACGTACGGGATCTGATTGTGGTTCAGGATCTTCAGCAGATCGAGGCCGATGCCGGGCTCGTTGTAGTTGATGTAGCAGGTGGAAAAAATCGCCACCTTGCCCGGCGTCTTTTCGCCATCGACCACGGCCGACGACGTCGCCTGCGGCGTGCCGGAGCGGAATTTTTTCGTGGCCAGCTCGGGCAGCCAGGCGTCCTTGTCCACCCCGGCCACGCTTTCCATGACGCTGCGCATGGCCCTGGTCTTGTTGACCGCGTTGGCCACCTGCACCACGACGGGAATGCCGGCGAACTGGCCGTGCACGTCGGTGGAGGCGAGGAAACGCTCGGCCAGCCCGACCTCGCCCTTCTTGAACTTGATGGCCTTGGCGCGCAGCATGCTGTGCGGGAAGTCCAGGTTCCACTCGTGCGGCGGTGTGTACGGGCACTTGGTCATGTAGCAGAGGTCGCACATGTAGCACTGGTCCACCACCTTCCAGTAGTCCGCCTTGGCGACGCCGTCGACCTCCATGGTCGAGCTCTCGTCCACCAGATCGAACAGTGTGGGAAACGCACCGCAGAGGCTCACACAGCGGCGGCAACCATGGCAGATGTCGAAGATGCGCTCCAGCTCGACAAAACATTTCTCCTCGTCGTGGAAGTCGGGGTTCTTCCAATCCAGTGCGTGCCGGGTCGGCGCCTGCAGGTTGCCTTCGGTGGCCATGTCTCTGCTCCTCGTCTGTGCAGGTTTTATCGTGGAATTTTTGTCATGGGCTTTTAAAAGGGCTCCACCGCGATAGCCCTTTCAAAAGCGGCGTCCGGAGCAAGCTCTCAGAACGCCGCGGAACCGGCTCCGCCGGGCCGCCAGCGTGCCTGGCTGGCCGCATCAGCGTCAAAGTCGCTGACTCTTCGTCCCGTCCAAGCCTGCGCAGGCAGGCTCGGAGCCGCGGTCCTCAGCCCCCTTGAGCAACTGTGTTGAAAGTCAAGTGGATTGAGCGGAAATCTCATGCTTGAGAGTGCTCCATGAAGCCTGATCTCTGAGCATGGCGTTGAGGATGGTCAGGAGCTTGCGCATGCAAGCCACGATGGCCA
>JAURYH010000014.1 GCA_030653975.1 Hydrogenophaga sp.
TGGCCATCGTGGCTTGCATGCGCAAGCTCCTGACCATCCTCAACGCCATGCTCAGAGATCAGGCTTCATGGAGCACTCTCAAGCATGAGATTTCCGCTCAATCCACTTGACTTTCAACACAGTTGCTCAAGGGGGCGACACTGGCCGTCCGGCAAAGCCGGTCCGGCGGTGTCCTGGGCCTGGACCGCTGCATGCGCGATTAAGGCCCTAAGGTGCGGTTCTTTGAGTTTCAGCGCAACGCGCGCGGCGAGACCCGCAAGCTGCTGCTGGTCTTCGCGCTCACCGTGTTGCTGCTGGTGCTGGCGGTCAATGCCGCTCTGGCCCTGGCCTGGGGGCTGACCTGGAGCTTCTGGTTCCCGGGTGCGGGTTTTCCGCGACATTTCTTTGCCGTCAACACCGCCGTGGTGCTGCTGTATGTGCTGGGCGGCTGGTGGGTGGAGACCTCGCGCCTGGCCAGCGGTGGCGGTCAGCGTCTGGCCGAACAGATGGGCGCACGGCTCGCGCAGCCATCGGGCAACTTCGATGAGCAGCGTTTCTGCAACATCGTCGACGAGATGGCCATCTCGTCGGGCATGAAGCGGCCGACCGCCATGGTGGTGGCGCGTGACCAGGGCATCAACGCCTTTGCGACCGGATGGGACGAGGACGATGCGGTCGTCGCTGTTACCCGAGGTGCGCTGGAGTTCCTGACGCGCGAGGAGCTGCAGGGGCTGGTAGCCCACGAATTCAGCCACATCCGTGAGGGCGATACGCGCCTCAACATGCGGCTGATCGGCATGGTGTTCGGCCTGGAGATGCTCTACCGCATGGGTCAGCACCTGTTCGAGCCCGATGTGCGGGGCCGGCGCATGGCTGCGGCCTTGCTGGGACTGGCCATCATGGCCGCCGGCTGGCTGGGCTGGGTGGCCGGGCACGCCTTGCAGGCGGCGGTGTCGCGCCAGCGCGAATACCTGGCCGACGCTCGCGCCGTGCAGTGGACGCGCAGCCGCGATGGCATCGGCGGCGTGCTGCGCAAGGTCAAGAGCCAGCGCCAGGCGGACTTTGAACCCCGCCAGGTCGGCTCCACGGTGCAACACATGCTGCTGGTGGGCAACGAGGCCGGTCAGGTGGCCCACTGGCTCGATTCGCATCCCACGCTGGAGCAGCGCATCCGCCGCATCTATGGCCGCCACATGGAGGCGCTGCCCCTGGAGCGTGACCACGCGCTGGATGCCACAACCACCGCCCAAGCCGCGCCGACCGACCCTTCAGGGCCTCAGGCCCCGGGCTGGACACTCAGCTGATGGCGAATATCTACCAGGACCTTCATTGACATCCAACAGCTCCGCAGACCGCCCGGTGCCCAACGCGCCCACGCTGGCCACGCAACTGCGCTGGACCGCCCACTGCGTGCTCGCGGTCGAACAGGGCCGCTCGCTCAGCGAGGTGCTGCCGCAAATCGCATCGGCACTGCGACCTGGCGTGCAGGCGCTCACCTTCCAGACGCTGCGCCAGCTCGGCGCTGCGCGCGCGCTCGG
Organism: Hydrogenophaga sp.; assembly: GCA_030653975.1. Lineage (GTDB taxonomy): Bacteria > Pseudomonadota > Gammaproteobacteria > Burkholderiales > Burkholderiaceae_C > Hydrogenophaga. Next base: position 1,518 of record JAURYH010000014.1, read on the forward strand.
TCGGCTGCTGGCGCAGCGTGCGCCCGCCGCGCCGGTGCTGGCCTTGCTGCACAGCGCGCTGGCCGTGCTGCTGGGGGATGAAAACGGGCAACACTACCAGCCCCACACCGTGGTGGATCAGGCGGTGGAGGCGGCCAAGCAGCAGCGCAACACCAGCATGCAGGCGGGCTTTCTCAATGCCTGCCTGCGGCGGTTTCTGCGCGAGCGAGAGGCCTTGTGCGGGCAACTGCAGGACGATCCGGTGGCGCGCTGGAACCACCCGCTGTGGTGGGTGGAGCGGTTGCAGCGCGATCATCCCGGGCACTGGGCCGCGATCCTCCAGGCCAACAATGTGCCTGGCCCGATGGCGCTGCGCGTCAACCGGCGGCGTGTCGCACGCGATGCCTACCGCGCCCAGCTGGAGGCCGTCGGTCTGACGGCCAGCCTCGTGGGCGATGACGGTCTGGTGCTGTCGGCGGCGCAGCCGGTGGAGCGCCTGCCCGGCTTCGCGCTGGGGCACGTTTCCGTGCAGGACGCAGCGGCCCAGATGGCCGCCAGCCTGCTGCTCGACGGCCGCTCCTGGAGCGTCGCCGATCGTGTTCTCGACGCCTGTGCAGCACCTGGGGGCAAGACCGCGCACCTGCTGGAACGCGCCGATCTGGACCTGCTGGCGCTCGATGTGGATGCGCAGCGCTGCACGCGCATCCACGACAACCTGCGGCGCCTGGGTCTGAGCGCCGAGGTGCGGTGCGCCGACGCCGCCAATCCCGCGGGCTGGTGGGATGGGCGCGCCTTTGACGCCATCCTGCTCGACGCGCCATGCACCGCCTCGGGCATCGTGCGCCGGCACCCCGACGTGCGCTGGCTGCGCCGTGCCAGCGACGTGGCACAGCTCGTGGCGGTGCAGCGGCAGTTGCTGGAGCGGCTGTGGCCGCTGCTCAAGCCGGGTGGTCGCCTGCTGTATTGCACCTGCTCGGTGTTCCAGGCCGAAGGATCCGAACAGGTGAATGCGTTTCTGCTGCACCACACCGATGCCGTTCTGCAGCCTTCCCCTGGCCATTTGCTCCCCGGAACCGCAGCTGCCCATGGGGAGTTCAACGACAATGTGCCCGGTGGATACGACGGTTTCTTTTACGCACGCATCGACAAGGCCGGGCCTTGAGGGGGCCGTGCGCCGGGCGGCAACGCGTCTGTCGCTGCGGTGGGTTCGCGCTTTGGTCTGGGTGCTCGCGCTGGCTTGCCTGGCGGGACCCGTCATGGCGCGCGAGCCTGAAATCCAGTTCGTCAGCCTTCAGCGGAATGCGGAAGCGCTGACGCTTTCCGTGCGACTGGGCTCGGTCGCCACGGCGGCGGTTGAGGATGCCCTGCTCAAGGGTGTTCCGATGTACTTCGTCTGGCAGGCCGACGTGTACCGTGACCGCTGGTACTGGACCGACAAACGCGTGAGTTCGATGGTCCGGACCTTTCGTCTGGCCTACCAGCCACTGACCCGGCGCTGGCGCCTGAGTCAGGCACACGATGGTGTGACGGGCTCGGGCGCGGCGGCACTGCAATATGCGCTGCACCAGAACTTCGAGAGCCTCGACGAGGTGCTGGCGGTCGTGGGCCGCGTTTCCGGCTGGGCCATAGCCGACGCAGCCCGGCTGGACGACGGTGCGCAGCACCGGGTCGAATGGCGGTTCAGCCTGGATCTTTCGCTGCTGCCGCGCCCGTTCCAGATCGGCATGGCCAACCAGTCTGACTGGAACATCGAGGTGGATGGTCGGCTCAATGTGCCCCATCAAGCCAAGGTCGATCCGCCTCCTCCGGACATCGCCGTTGAGGTCAAGCCCGGCGAAGCGGCGCGGTGAGGTGTGATGGCCCGCCGCTCTTCCCCTGCCGCTGTTGATTCATGAGCGAACACGTCCGATCTCCCGAGAAAAGACGCGCTTCCATGCGCTGGGCGGTGATCGTGGCCCTGGTGGTCATGACCGGTCTGGGCATGGTGCTGCTGTTCCTGCTCACCCTGGCCACACGCAACCGCGTGCTCTACGAGCAGAATTTTTCCTGGCTGTTCGGCGTCAATGTGACGGTGGCGACCTTGTTGTTCCTCGTCATCGTGTGGCTGGCGGTGCGGCTGGTCAGGCGTCTGCGGCGTGGCAAGTTCGGGAGCCAGCTGCTGCTCAAGCTGGCCGCCATCATCGGGCTGGTCGGGGTATTGCCCGGGCTGCTGATCTACACCGTGTCGTATCAGTTCGTTTCGCGATCCATCGAAAGCTGGTTTGACGTGCGGGTGGAATCCGCGCTGACCGCGGGGCTGAACCTGGGGCGCACCACGCTGGACACCCTGAGTGCCGATCTCGGCGCCAAGACCCGCATGGCCGCGGAACAGCTGTCGCGGGTGCCCGACGCCTCGGCGGTGCTGGCACTGGAGCGGCTGCGCGAAAGCCTGTCGGCGAGCGATCTGGTGCTCTGGAGCGCTTCGGGGCAGGCGATCGCCAGCGCCGGCGCCTCGCGTTTCGATTTTTCGCCCGACCGTCCTGGCATGGCCCAGTTGCGCAGCGTGCGCGCGAACCGGGTGATGGTGCTGGTCGAAGGGCTTGATGAGGGAGGGGAAGAGCCGGCACAGGCCGGCTTGTTGGTGGCCCAGGCACACATCAAGGTGCTGGCCCTCGTGGAAGCGGCTGGTTTCGGATTCAATGAAAATCCGCGCTACCTCCAGGTTGTGGTGCCCTTGCCGCGTGCGCTGGTCGCCGATGCCCTGGCCGTTCAGGTGGCCAACCGCGAATACCAGGAGCGCGCGCTGGGACGCCAGGGGCTGCAACGCATGTACATCGGCACGCTCACGCTGGCCCTTTTTCTGGCCATCTTCGGCGCCGTGTTGCTGGCGGTGTTGCTGGGCAATCACCTGGTGCGTCCTTTGCTGGTGCTCGCCGAAGGCATGCGCGAGGTCGCCCAGGGCAACCTCGCGCCCAAGGTTGAACTGACCTCGCGCGACGAACTCGCGGGGCTGACCCGCACTTTCGCCCACATGACGCAGGACCTCGCCGATGCGCGTTCGGCGGTGCAGCACAGCATGGAGCAGGTGGACGCTGCCCGTGACAACCTGCAGACCATCCTCGACAACCTCACGGCCGGCGTGGTCGTGCTGGACGAGCGCGGCGGCGTGCTCAGCGTCAACCCGGGGGCGGCGCGTATCCTGCGCACCCCGCTGGGGCTGCACCTGGGGCAACCGCTGGCGGCCGTGGTTGGCCTGGAAAATTTTGCGGCGCAGGTGCTGCAGCAGTTCGAGCGCTTCCTGTCCGATGACACGCCGCACGAAGGCGGGCACTGGCAGCAGTCGTTTGAACTCGGCGCGCACGGCGCCACGGGGCAGCACGAAGGCATCACGTTGATCGCCCGCGGTGCCTTGCTGCCCAACAACGAGCGCTTGCTGGTGTTTGACGACGTGTCGGAGATGGTGTCCGCCCAGCGCGCGCGCGCCTGGGGCGAAGTGGCGCGGCGCCTGGCGCACGAGATCAAGAACCCGCTCACACCCATTCAGCTGTCCGCCGAGCGCCTGGCCATGAAACTGCAGGGCAAGGTCCAGCCGGCAGAGCAGGCCCTGCTGGACAAATCGGTCCGCACCATCGTCGATCAGGTCGACGCCATGAAGCATCTGGTCAACGAGTTCCGCGACTACGCACGGCTGCCCGCCGCACAACTCACGCCCATCGACCTCAACGCCCTGGTGCGCGACATTCTGGTCCTGTACGACAGCTCGGCGGTGCCCGTGAAGACCGATCTGGACGATGACTGTCCCCGTGTGATGGCCGATCCGCAGCAACTGCGACAGATCCTGCACAACCTGGTGCAGAACGCGCAGGACGCCATGACCGGGCAAGCCGGTGCCGAGGTGCTGCTCCACACCCGGCGCTCAGGCTCGGGCCAGTGGGTGCGCCTGTCCGTGATCGATCAGGGTCCCGGATTCGCTGAAAACATCCTCAAGCGGGCGTTCGAACCCTATGTCACGACCAAGACCAAAGGCACCGGTTTGGGCCTGGCGGTGGTCAAGAAAATCATGGAAGAGCATGGTGGGCGCGTCGATATCAGCAACCGGTTGATCGATGGCAAAGTGGTGGGCGCCCAAGTGTCGTTATCATTCGCAGTTGCAAATTGACAACACGGACAGAGGGAAATATTTCACGCCATGGCAACTATTCTGGTCGTAGACGACGAACTGGGCATCCGGGATCTTCTCTCCGAGATCCTCAACGATGAAGGCCACACGGTCGAACTGGCGGAAAACGCCGCTCAAGCCCGCGTTCTGCGCGCGCAGATGCGCCCCGATCTGGTGTTGCTGGATATCTGGATGCCCGACACCGATGGCGTGACCTTGCTCAAGGAGTGGGCCAGCGGTGGCATGCTCAACATGCCCGTGATCATGATGAGCGGACACGCCACCATCGATACCGCCGTGGAAGCCACGCGCATCGGCGCCACCGCCTTCCTCGAAAAACCCATCACCCTGCAGAAGTTGCTCAAAGCCGTGGACATGGGGCTGAACAAACCGGTGGCCAGGGTCGGTGCTGTGTTGCCGCTGAAAAACGGTGCGCTGGCCCCCTTGGCGGAGCTGACCGTGGAGGTGGCCATGACCGGTGGCAGCCAGCCCGACGTGGTGTTTGACATTGGCCCCCAGTCTTCGCAGGCCTTCAACCTGGAAGGGCCGCTGCGCGAGGCGCGCGACGAGTTCGAGAAAGCCTACTTCGAATACCACCTGGCCAAAGAGTCCGGTTCCATGACGCGGGTGGCTGAAAAGACGGGGTTGGAACGCACGCACCTGTACCGCAAACTCAAGCAGCTTGGCGTGGATCTCGCCCGCAGCAAGCGCAACGCACTTTGAACGCAGCGTCTGCAAAGTGAGGTCGATAAGCTGCTACAATCTCGCTTCTGTTTGGCCCGGTAGCTCAGTTGGTAGAGCAGCGGATTGAAAATCCGCGTGTCGATGGTTCGATTCCGTCCCAGGCCACCAAATAAATGCTTTGTTAATCAACAGGTTGGTGAAGCGAAAACAAAAAGCGGCCCTCGAAAGATGGTCGCTTTTTTGTTTTTCTGACGCAGCTTCTGACACTGAAGGTCGGGAAGCACTGCGGCTGAGCGGTGAGCCGTTGCGCTTCACTGCGAACCACGCCCCACTGGGGGGGCGGTTTGCGGCGGCAGAGTGGGTCGGAGCGACGCGGGGTCTAAAACCCTAAAGTCGCACGAACAAAGAAGTGGTGACTACGCGCAACTCCAGTCCAGGACTGGAGCGAGCAGCGACTGACCTCCACCCTGCTGCCCAAGGCGAACACCTCGCAGCCCTACATCACCCCCGACTTGGGCCGCATCCACCGCGAACTCGACCGCAAGGGCGTCACGCTCATGCTGTTGTGGCAG
>JAURYH010000021.1 GCA_030653975.1 Hydrogenophaga sp.
GGAGTTCGAAGGCAAGAGCTACCGCCTCAAGGAGGCCGCCGCACGCATCGCCATCACACTCGAGTCGTCATAATCTGCCTGTCCTGCCTGGGGGAATTTGGGGTGGCCAAGGGTGGGGGAATTTGACCTGGCCATCAGGGCTTGAGGAGCGGCCTTCGTTCCTTTGCGCTCGAGTCTATAGAGAGCGTGCGAGTGCTTGACAAAAAAGCTGTCGAAGTCAGCGAACAAGAGTTCGATGAGCACTTCCAGGCTGGCTACGGCATCTTCGCGGGTCCGGCCAGATACCGCGCTCGCCTGAGGTTCACCCCTGAGCGTGCCCAGTGGGTGAGCAAGGAGGTTTGGCATCACGACCAGTCGAGTTCATTTGAATCAGACGGCTCGTATGTTCTGGAGGTCCCGTACTCGAGCGGCCAGGAGCTTGTCATGGACCTTTTGCGGCATAGCCCAGAAGTTGAAGTCTTGGCTCCTGCTGAATTGAGACAGAGCCTCAGCGTCGCCTTGTGCGCTGCAGCATTGAAAAATCAACCCGCCCCAGTTAACTAGGTCACTCGTTGAGCTAGTCGGCTCTCAACAATGCTCTCCATGCTTGGCGAAGGTTCAGGCAAGGAGTTCAGTATGAGAGTTCACGTGGGTTACAAGCGACAAGATGCCCTTCAACGGTGTCAGGTGTGTGAGGAGGTCAGTGGACCTACAAGAGGTCCGGACCACCCAGCCAGCTTTTCACACATGCAAGTCCAGGGTGCAAGGGGGTTGTCGACATGAAGTCTGCAAATCCGCCACCCCTGCACCTGGTGCAGTCCCCGGACCTGCCTCGAGGCATCAGCTCGGTCCGGGCATTGCCCGATGTTGAGTTGGCCTCACTTTGGGACAGCATCGTTGTCGAGGAGGGCATCAAGGAGCGCCTGCTCGCTCAGGCAGTCTTGAATTACACGCTCCGACCGAAGGTGGCGCGTAGCGTTCTGCCAATGCACGGCGTCATCCTGCTCGTCGGCCCTCCGGGCACGGGCAAGACCTCGTTGGCTAAGGGCCTGGCCAGCACGGTCGCTGCATTGATGAAGGGTGCCAAGTTCCGTCTGGTGGAGGTGGACCCCCACGCCCTTACCAGCTCAGCGATGGGGAAGACGCAGCGTGCCGTTGGCGAGTTGTTCTCTCAGTCGATTACCGAGCAGGCGGTGAACGGGCCCACCATCGTGCTGCTGGACGAGGTTGAGACGCTGGCGGCCGACCGCACGCGTATGAGCCTGGAAGCCAACCCGGTGGACATCCATCGCGCCACCGACGCTGTCCTGGTCCAACTCGATGCTCTGGCTGCTTCCCATCCACATCTGCTGTTCCTAGCGACGAGCAACTTCCCGCTAGCAATCGACCAGGCGTTTACGTCGCGATGCGACTTGGTCATCGAGGTGCCACTGCCGGGTGCGCAGGCCGCTCACCAAATTCTTCAACAGTGCTTGCGCAGTGTCGGTGGGACTTTCCCGGCCATCGCAAAGCTGGCCGACAGTCGAGATTTAGACCGCGTGGCTGCGGCAGCGGCTGGCCTCGACGGTCGCACGTTGCGCAAGCTGGTCGTCAACGCGATGGCCCTGCGCAAGGAAACCGCGCTTGACCCCAACAAGCTGGCCTTGACCGACCTGGAGGTCGCCGCGCGCAATGCACAGGGCAGCCAGGCTGCCGCCAAGGGAGAGCACAAATGACGAGCGTGGTTCGGCGGGACTTCCGCAGCATTCCTCACCGCGATGCGTCGGCTACCTGGGCGGCGATTGTGGACCTCTTGACTGCTGGCGGCGATGTGGCAAAGCGCAAGGAGCTCCAGGCGGTGGCTGGCGTGGCGTCCAGCGTCATCGCAGACCAGGGCCCGCGCGCAAGCCCCATCGTTGCTACCTGTGATGGGCCGCGCACACGCGTCTACTGCAGCTACGACGACGACGCGTTGGACGACGCGAGCAGCAACGAGGCAAAGCTAGGGTTCGATGCCCTTAAGGGTGACTGGCAAGTGTCGCTGCCCGTTGCCGAAGAAGACTTGGCCTGGGTGCAGTCAGCCCTCAAGAAGCACAGCACCCGCATCATCGCCCGTGACAAGACCGAAGGTGTTGTTGTCGAGAAAGAAGAGCAGGCTGCGGCCAGCAGTTCGATGACGCTGGATGTGGAAGGGTTTTGGAAATCATGACCACCGTATCGGCCTACTCCTACACCCACTCCGTAACCTACGTTGCGGATAACGTGCTCAAAAGCTTGAAGGACATCATTCGTTTGAGCGGCATGGACCCAACGAAGCTCACCAATGAGTGGGAGAGTACGCACCGTGCAATCCGAACCTGGCTGGCGAGTGAGCATCTGGAGAAGGTCGTTCTCGAGGTGTACAACCCGGTAACCAACGCGCTGGTTTTGCGCTGGGACATCGACATCGTCTACCAGTGGTCCAACAGCGACGGGGTGTTCTACACAGACACCGACCAACTGAGGTACCACATCAAGAAGGCAGGTGTCGCCCCGGCCAGCGCAAACTACGACATCCTTCTTAAAAACAAGCCCGGGAGACCTGATGTTGCAGGCTGGGGAAGGGGCTCGTTCCGCGCGACCGATGGCATGGTTCGACAGAGCCTGGGTTCGACGATTGAACACAGCGGGCTGGGCGCCAGCGCCGCTTACTGGAGGACCCGCTGATGCCGACCCTGGATGAAGCCTTCAGGAAGTTCAAGAGCCGGCTTGAACTCAACGAGCGCGAGCAAAAGAACGCCATTAACCGCCATACCGAGGTGCGCGAGCACGTCAGGTCGCGGTTCGCCATCAGCCGCGACTTCCTGACCGGGTCCTACGCGCGCCACACCAAAACGAAGCCGCTGAAAGACATCGACATCTTCTTCGTGTTGGCAGAGTCCGAGCGCAAAAAATACCGCGATAAGGCGCCCAGTGAGGTTTTGGATGACTTCCACAGCGCCCTGGTCGACAAGTATGGAAAGGATGCGGTGCGCAAGCAGGGTAGGTCAGTCAACGTTGACTTCGGGGTGGTTGTCGACTCTGACGACAATACCGACTACCGCGTCCTTAGTGTCGATGTGGTTCCGGCCTTTGCCGACGGCACGAACTACGAAATTCCCAACACCGACACCGGCAAGTGGATGAAGACCAACCCGGAAATTCATGCCCAGCAGGCGAAGGATGCGCATCAGGCCTACTCCAACGAGTGGAAGGGTCTGGTGCGGATGGTCAAGTACTGGAACAACAACGCCAAGCACGGAAAAGATAAGCCAGTAAAGCCGTCGTTCCTTATCGAGGTGATGGCGATGCAGTGTTTACATGGAGGCTGGCAAGGTCGCTTCGATTACGAAATTCAGGGCTTCTTCTCCTCTCTTGCAGACCACATCGAGCACGACTGGCCCGACCCTGCTGGCATGGGTTCCCCTGTGAGTGACGGTATGGATGCCCGGCGCAAGGCTCGCGCAAAAGTACTTCTTCAGGGGGCAAGTCGTGAGGCTTCAAACGCTATCCACCTGTCGCGAAAAGGGCAGAACGGCGAAGCGTTGAAGGCTTGGCGCCAGATTTTCGGAACCAAGTTTCCGTCGTCTTGAACAACCGCACTGCCACCAGACCGAGTCAAAACAGTACATGGTTTGCCTTGTCTTCTTTCAACGGTGCACATCTTCTGGAACCAGCATGACGAACAACCCCGCATCACCCACCGCACTCCAAGCTCCCAACAACGATGTGTCATGGTTGCGCGACGCATTTGCAAAAGTGCAAACCAATCTGATGGACCAGATGGATTTTGCGTCTCAATCCATCAGCCATGCAGGGACGATGGGCTCGGTCAACGAAGAGCACTGGCTGAGCCTCTTCCGGTCGTATTTGCCCAATCGCTACGACGTCGCCTCCGGCATCGCCATAGATAGCCTTGGTAGCCGAAGCGACCAGATTGACTTGGTTGTATTTGACCGGCACTTCACGCCCACGCTGCTTGACCAGAAGAGTCATCGGTACATTCCAGCGGAAGCTATCTACGCCATCTTTGAATGCAAGCCGACCATCAGCAAAGGATATATCGAGTACGCACAGAACAAGGCAGCATCGGTGCGCCGCATGCATCGAACCTCTGTGTCCATCTCGCATGCTGGTGGCGTGTATAGCCCGAAACAGCCGTTCCAAATACTGGCAGGGCTTCTGGCACCCCGGGCAGACTGGGTCGATGGACTTGGAAAGTCTTTCAGCCAGTGCATTGGTTCCGAGGTCGTTTCAAGGCTCGACTGCGGCTGCGCGCTCGAGCATGGAAGCTTTGATTTCTTCGAGGGGGAGCTAAAGGTCGTTAAAGAACAGGCCGCATTGATGCACTTTCTGTTTCGCCTGTTGTCACGGCTTCAGTCGCAGGGGACAGTGCCAGCCATCGACTGGGCCGCATACAGCCGCATCGTCCCAGCATAGCCCTCGAACTTGGCCAGCCAAACTCAGTTTTGTAAGAGAAGGAAGACCTTGACGTGAGTTGGAGTTGACCTGATTCCGAGGGCACATCATTCTTTGTGTTCAGGGATTTTCAACTGTCCAAAGCATGACCACCGTACGCGGCGGAAGTGGCCGTGCCAAGACGGTGGAGCAAACGGTGGAAAACTGACCTGATTCTTGACCCAAACCGGTATTGAAATGGACCGGTCCATCAACAGTGTTTGCGCAGTCGCCTAAAAAGAAAATGACTCGCTGGCCCTGAACAGTTGCGCAGGCCGCTGGGGCCCCCGTACGTACTCGTCAAGTTCGACCAGGTCCCTGGACTCTTTCAGCCTTCGCCTGAACGAGCTCTTGTCCAAGGGATGCCCCAAGATGATTTCCGTGACTCGCTGAAGCTGCCTCAGTGTGAACTTCTCCGGCAACAGATGCAATGGGAGCACGTCGGCGGCCACCTTGGCACGCAATTTCTGCACTGCGCAAGAAAGGTGTTCTGAATGGTCGAATGCCAACTTGTGGTCCGTAGACAGGGCATCTGCCCATTCCAACGCCTCAATCTTGCTTTTGACCACAGCGCTTGTCTTGTCCAGCGGCAGCAATGCATAGAACAACACTGAAACCGACCACCCACGCGGGTCGCGGTCAGGACCGCTGAATGTTCGGACCTCTTCGACAAGCGGCAGCTCGATGCTGACCTTTTCAGCCAGCACTCGACGCGCAGCGCTCTCAAGTGAGCTGTCCAGGTGCGGTTTCAATATTCCCCCTGGAAGCGCCCAACGCTTGGCATGCGGGGCTTGAGCCCGTCTAACGAGCATCACACGCAGGCTCTCGTCACCGACGCAGAACAGCGCGATGTCAACACCCACCAGAGGAAAAAGCTCCCGAGTCATCACCATAGTTGCACGTTGCCACTAAGAATCCTATAATAGTTGCATTATGCTACTAAGCAGGTTCAGGAGAAGCAATGGCTTATGACATCATCGGCGACATTCACGGTCAGGCAGACAAGCTTGAGGGGGTTCTGCAAGGGATGGGGTATCGGCAAACGGCCGGGGCGTACCGCCATCCAAGTCGAAAGGCCATCTTTGTAGGCGACTACATCGACCGGGGGCCCCGACAGGTGGATACCTATAGAACGGTGCGCAACATGGTGGAGGCTGAGAGCGCTCTGGCGATTCTTGGAAACCATGAATTCAATGCGATTGCCTGGCACATGCCTGACCCGGAGCGCTTGGTGGACCGGCATTTTCTGCGCTCCCGTCACGGAGAAACTGGCGCCAAGAATCGTCACCAGCACCATCAGTTCCTCGCCGAAGTCGAGGGGACTCCACTGCATCAGGAGATAGTCGACTGGTGCATGACCTTGCCCCTGTGGCTTGACCTGCCCGAGCTGCGGGTGGTTCACGCCTGCTGGCACGACGAATTCATCTCAGAACTGGAGCCTTTGCTGGGGCCCCAGCGCAACCTGACGCCCGAGTTGATGGTCCGCGCGAGCCGTCCGGACGATGCTGTATTTCGAGCTGTCGAGGGCCTGACGAAAGGGTTGGAAGTGCCCTTGCCCAATGGGCACTCGTTTCTCGACAAGGACGGGCACGAGCGGCGCAACGTACGGGTGAGGTGGTGGGATGAACATCGCTCGAGCTTTCGCGAACTTGCGCTGATGCCAGATGAAGAGCGCATGGCACTACCTGATGACACGGTGCCCGAATCCAGTCGCCCATCGTATGACCAAAAAAAGCCGGTCTTTTTCGGGCACTACTGGCTGCAGGGCCAGCCCACGCTGCAATCAGAAAAGATGGTTTGTGTGGACTACAGCGCAGGCAAGGGCGGTCCGTTGGTGGCCTATCGCTGGGAGGGCGAAGACACTCTCGACGCAAGCAACTTCTTTGTGCAGGAGCACTGATTTGAAAAACCCCGCTTCCAGACCCGCCCAACCCGTCGCACCCGGCGCTGGCCCTAATCCCCGACTGACCGACGAAGCTTTTATGCTCACGCCAGGTCAAACGGCGGCGCGAATTGCCATCAAAACGGCAAAGACCGCCATGACACTCGCCAAAGCCCATCTGGCTCGTGAATCGAAGAAGCACGGGGGCAGGTGGCAGTGGGTGGAGTTTCCGGGGCCTAAGGGCCGGGAGTCTGCCGGAATCGCCGACATCCTTGCCATACGCAAGCGTTGGGAGAAATCCGACCTTCCGGAAGACGCGGTGCTCAAGCATCTGGATGACTTCGACATGATGCTGATTCAGGTGAAAGGTGGGGGAGCACGTACGCCCACAGCACAGGACATTGCTCGAATGGAGCGTGTTGCCGACCTCCATGGCATTGACAAGGTGCTTTTGTACCAATGGAACATCAAGAGGCGAACAGAGACCGGCTACCGCCTGCTGAACCGGGAGACTCACCAGTTCGGACCGGTCGTCAAGGACGGCAAAGAACTCTTTGCGTAGGGAGTCTTGCGTGAGTTCTGCCCACATGTTCTCCTTCACGTCAATCCCCGACTTCACTGCTCGGGGGTTGCGTCGCTGCGTGGTACCGGGCACAAGCACGAGCTTCTCGCTGCGTGGCGCTCGCCATACCCAGGCTTTGGCCGACTTCTGGCAAGGAAAGGAAGGCGCCGTATTGATGCGGGTCTCGTGGATAGGCTACTGCTGGAGCTTCAGTGTGCACCAGCGTTCTGGTATGCCAATACCCGATGAATCCGCATCGATGCAAGCTCTCGCAGTGTGCATGCAGCAGGAGCTTTTTCGCTGGATGACAGAGGATGCCGCGGACGAGCCACCCTTCGGCAAATTCTGAAGCGACATTGACGTCGCGGACAAGGAAACACATGGATATCGTTGACCTGGCTCAGGGGTGCCTACTGGGCGCCTTCATCGGGGATTCGGCTGGGGCCCGTTTGGAGTTTCTCGGGCGACGCCCTTCCGAACAAGAAATTGCTGACGCGTTGGCAATGAAAGGCGGCGGGGTGCTGCGCGTTGCCCCGGGGCAGGTCACAGATGATGGCGAACTCACGCTCGCATTGGCTCGTGCACTCGTTGGTGAGTACCGCTTTCCACGGGAAAAGGTCGCCATCAACTACCGCGCCTGGCTCACTAGCAGACCGTTCGACGTGGGCCACGCCACCTACGCTTCGCTTTCTGGCGCCGTGCAACTTAAAGAAGCGGTGGCCGATGCCGTTGCCCGGAGCGCTACAACTCACAACATTGATTCGAAGGCAAATGGCGCACTGATGCGAGCCAGTGCCCTGGGCGTCTGGGCAACCCGGGTGACCCAGGAGGAGGCTGCAATGGCAGCTTGCGCAGACACAAAATTGACTCACCCGAACCTCAGCTGTCAGGGGGCGAGTGCCGCATACGTCGTGGCCATCAGGCACCTTCTGCTTCATCCGGGCGACAGCGTGGGGGCCTTTGCTCAAGCAAGAGAGGTGCTGGTGAGCGGCCAAGCAGGAGTCGGATTTGATGAAGCTGTTTCCTGGCTGGATGATGCGCAGGGAGGTGCACTTCCAACTGGGTACCCCATGGCAGGTTTTGTGCGAATCGCATTCACCCATGCGTTTCATCACCTGCTGCAGGAAACATCCTTTGCAGAGGCGTTGCCGCAAGTGCTGGCGTGTGGGGGCGATACCGACACGAATGCCTGCATCGTGGGTGGTCTCGTTGGTGCCCGCGTCGGTATCCAAGGCATTCCAGAGCCAATGACCCGCGCCGTTGTGGAATGCGACACGCAAAAGGGACGACCTCGCCCAGACTGGCTGACGACTCGTGATGCGTTGGAATTGGCCAAGGCGCTCCTTGCCTGACATATCTGGGCACCGCTACCGGGCGTGAAACTGAAGCTGAAGGATGCTGTAGGGTTCCTATTTTTTCTACATTGACGACGAGCGGTCGCTCTTGCTGGCGCATCGTGGTCGTGGCAACCTCAGTCCAGCTTGATTTTCAGTCCCTACCTGCGGCACAATCTCCTCCAACTCACTCGAATGACATGATGTAACGCTCGACCGAACTCCGAATGCAGCCAGACCCGCGCCACAGGTGCGTCTGTCGTTGGCTGACCAATCAGGAGTTCAGTATGCATCTACGATACCCACGCGCCGCGGTCGCAGCTCAAGAGACCTCATCTCAGAGCAGACTCGTCAGCCAACATCGGTCACCCACCGATTTCATCTCCTCACCACCTGGCAGGGTCCTCTGGGCGACTCACCCCTTGTCTGTTCGAACCGGGCGAGTGGTCGCCGTGCGTTTGGTTGGACAATTTGTTGAGGTAGCTCTAGTGAGTGAAGGCGCGGGAGACCTCCGATGGGTCGTTGCGGACAACGTGTTGACCGGGTTCCAAATCGAGAGGTGGTTGAGAACATCAAAGTTCACCTCCTAGACCTAGATTGAAGCAAGGTTCCTGGCAATCTGTCAGAGCATCAATCAGTTGACAAAATGCAGCACTTGCTAGGCTCACCATCACACCAATCAACATACGCGCCAGCCTGCGGTCGTAGACACAGTCGGGCTGCATCTTTGAAAGATTGGTGTGCAAGATGCGCATAGTCAAGGGCTGCTGCCCTGAGTCTCAGCCCACGGTCGGATACGCCAAGCTCCCAGAGCGCCGGCCCCTTCACATCGCGAACACCTGTCAGGTCGCCTCTTAGACCCATGTCACACCAAACATCGGGTCACTGACATAGAGGTGGGAAAGGTCCAACTCCTCGTATCGGAGCTTGGCAATCGCTTCAACCAAGGGTGGCAATGGGTACTGCCTGTTTTCTTGGCGCATGTACCCCCTGGATGCTCGATTCTGATAAATCCAGTGCCCAGTCAGGGCGTCCCTCGCTTCGTTTTCGATGCCACAGTGTGTGCACTGCTGCTTGAAATTGAAGCGAAAACTGTGGAAGTCCAATCGTGGGTCTTTGAGGTCAAGTGAGTCAAGGTACCTGCCGTACCAAGAGCCGAGGCTGGGCCCCCACCGTTTGTCCTGGTTATTGTTCTTCTGGGACGGAAACAACCGCCGCTCACTTGCTGACCTCATCGCAGCGACATGGACCAACAGGCCGCACTTGATGAGTTCCTGATGCAGGGGAACCTGTCGATAGCTGGTCTCTGTTTTGAGATGCTGGTCTGGGTCGAGGTTTGCGATACGGACCACCCACGCGCCATTTATGCGGAGGATGTCGGCTAGCGTGAGTTGGGCGATTTCCTCCAATCTTCCTCCAACAAAGAGCCCGAGCAGCGGTGCCCAGTAAGAGGCCTCCTTGTTCTGACCAGTGGGCCGGTAGCCCTCGCAGTACAAGGGGGACAAGAAGAGCTTTTGCAGCTCCCACATTTCATAGGCGCGCCTGTCCTCGGAGGGTGAAGCTTCCGGGACTTCCAAGAGCGAGACATTCTCAAACGGATTCGCGACCACCTTGGTCTGCTTCTTGTCGAGCCCCTCGCGGACCAGCGTGGCCAATCCTGAAATATGGTTTCGGGCGGTTTCTCGAGTGACGCCCTCTTTCGCCAAATGCTTGACGTATGCATCGACATGTTCACCGTTGATGCCCGCCACGGGCAGCGCTCCATGGAGAGCCTCGAACTTTTCCACAAAACTCATATAGGTTTGTTTCGTGCGCGCTATGGTCTGAGAGCGCTCCCATCGCGCGTGGAGCTCAAACAATGTGGGCATATCGCGCGGTGCGATGGGTACCGTTTTTGGAGTGTCATCCACGTCCCCGTGAACGCGTTCCAACTGCGCCTTCATGAGCTTGAGGTCAAGGTGGAGAAGTCCCTTCAGCAACATCTTGCGAACTTCGGAACCAGGCGGAGCAATCAGAAGTTCGTCCTTCAACAACTGCTGGGCGACCTCCTCATGCTCAGAGTAGTCCTCATCGGCGGCCTGCTCCCGAAGATAGGCGACACCCTCTTCCATCAATGCCAACCGCTCTTTGCGAGCCTGTCGACGTTCGAGCTTCTCCCTAATTCTCCCGATGTCCGTTCTTTCCTCGTCATCGGTTTCCAGGAGGAAGAATGCATACCGCTCCAACAGGGCCGGGATGTGGGCTTCCTGCAGGTATTTCGTGGTTCCAGGGGCGCGCGCCTTCGGTACGCGGCGCTTGGACGAAACAGCCTTTTGTCGCGCCTTGTTGACCATCTTGTCAAACTCGACAATGCACTCCTTCAACCTCTTCTTCGCTTGCTCAAGGTCCCCTGTTCGCAACGATTTCCAAACCTGCTCTATCGGCGGGTCCAAAAGCCTCGATACATCAGTCGGCACCTTGCGCTTGAAGTAATAAATCCCCTTCCGCGACTTCATGTATTCCGGCAGCGCGGGCTCACCACCGATTGAGGCCTCTATCAGCGTAAAGCTGCTGCATTCAGGTTCGGTCATCAGTTTCCTTTTTACTGACGCTATATCGACCTTCCATGCCCGTCCTTGAACCAGCACATTTGAAAATCTGCGGAATGCGCGGCATACCGTCAGCAGGCGGCGCATCGGCGTCAGCTATGCAAGCAAAACATCAGTGCCATCCAACGGGCTATCGACAAAAAGGTGGTCCACCTGCAACTCTTCGTAGGACAGCTGACGAATGCCCTCGGTGAGTTTCGGATACGAGTACTGCCGGTTTTCTCCTCGGAGGTAGGCACGGCCCGCATCCTTGGCCCCCACCCAGTGCCCACTCAAGGCGTCTCGGACTTCATCGCTCAGGCCGCACAAGCTGCATTGCTGCTTGAACGAATAGCGAAACGAGTGATAGTCCAGGCGGGAATCGCCCAGGCCGATGGTTTCGAGATACCTGCCAAACCACTTGCCCACCGCATTTGAGTAGATGCGATTGGCGTTATGGTTTGAGAGCGTCGGGAACAAGCGCTCATGCCCTGCTGCGGCCATCCTGGCGGCGTACACCAGAAATCCACTTCGGATGACCACGTCGTGCAACGGGACACGTCGGAAACTGCTTTCAGTCTTCACGTTTTGCTCTTCGTCGAGGTCGCAAATGCGGATACACCAGACCCCGTTGATGCGCTGAACGTCGTCCAGGCGCAACTGACACAGTTCCTCGATGCGTGCGCCGACGAATGGGCCCAGCAAAGGTACCCAGTAAGCCGCATCGATGGCCTGCCCGTCGGGCCGGTAGCCCTGCGTGTAGAGCCGACTGGCAAACAGGGCGTTGAGCTCCTTGACCGAGAAAGCTCGTCGCTCCTTGGGGGCTCGCAGTCCCTGCGCCCCGACAACGTCGATACGCTCGAACGGGTTGCGAACGAGGTCTTCAACCAACTCCCTCATGCCATGGCGCACCAGGGTGCTGAGAAAGCCGATACGGTTTTCGATGGTGCCTTTGGACAGACGGCGCTCGATGAGTGCGTCGCGGTAGGCCCTCACGTGTGCCTTGGTGATGTCAGGCACAGCGAGAAAACCGTGCAGTGTTCGAAAGTCCATGACCACGTTGTGCACGGCAGCCAGCGTGCGAGGCCGCGTCTGCTTGAGCTTCCAGTCTTCGAAGAGGTGCAACATAGTCACAATGGCAGCACCTGAACCGGGCTGATGCGGTGGAGCGCCGAGCTGAGGCACGGCGCCGTGCGATGAGTGAGTGCTGGTTCGTTTTGCAACAGGCAAGCGAGAGGAATTTCCAGCTGTTGGTGGCGCTTGCATGACTTCTGCTCTCCCCACACGACGCACCGAGTTGCCATCGCCGGGCGCCACAGTCAACCTATTGCTCTGGGGGGCAACCACCGCAGCCGCCTGAACACCGCTGTCTGCGGTTACGCCAGTTACAGCTTTTGCCAATCCAGCAGGCTGCTGGCCGTTAGACGGATGCCCAGAGTTGTGGACCAAACGGTCGGGTCGCAGGCACCCCGCCGCCACGGCCCAGTCGTTGGCAAGCACCTTGCGCAGGTGCGCCACTTTCAGCTCGAACTCTGTGACCTCCACGGCAAGGTACACCCGCGCCTGATGAAACAGCTGGGTGCCCAGGCTCTTCCAGAGCTGTCCGCGGTAGTCGGGAAATCCGTGCGCAACATCTGCTGGAATTTTGCGTTTGAAATAAAAAGTGCCGCCGCGCTTGTGCAGGTACTTTGGCTTGGCACCGAGGGACTTTGCAGTTGTGAGTGCGTAGGGTCCGGATAAATTGCCGTTTGACATCGAGGTGCTCCACATGAAGGTCTGTGAGACCCCTCGGAGCGGCTGCCAACGAGCACCAGAAACGTTCGCCGCGACTTCAACGCGGAGAGCTACAACTGCTACACCTGACTGCTACACCGAAGGGCATTTCGGGTAGCACCGTCAGAACGTAGATTGGGTAGCAGAAAACAAAAAAGCCGTTGAAAATCAATGACTTTCAACGGCTTGATGCTTTACTGGCGGAGTGGACGGGGCTCGAACCCGCGACCCCCGGCGTGACAGGCCGGTATTCTAACCAACTGAACTACCACTCCGCAGTGGTGCAGCTTTTGCCTGAAACCTTACAGCTTCAAGCCAAGTGCCACAAACTTGGCGACCCTACGGGGATTCGAACCCCGGTACTCACCGTGAAAGGGTGATGTCCTAGGCCTCTAGACGATAGGGTCAAAACCTTGGAACTAACCGAACTTTGCATTGTATCAGCCGCGCCATCGCTTATCCGATACAAGCTTCACAAATTGTGGTGGAGGTAAGCGGGATCGAACCGCTGACCTC
The DNA here is from genome assembly GCA_030653975.1 of Hydrogenophaga sp. Classification (GTDB taxonomy): domain Bacteria; phylum Pseudomonadota; class Gammaproteobacteria; order Burkholderiales; family Burkholderiaceae_C; genus Hydrogenophaga. The sequence goes on from JAURYH010000021.1 coordinate 13,069, forward strand.
TTGCATGCCATGCAAGCGCTCTCCCAGCTGAGCTATACCCCCACAGGGTTTGTTGATTCACGCTTCGCATGTCACCGCTTGGTGCGAATCAGCAAGCCTCAAATTATAGGACATTTTTCAGCGATTTTGAAGCCGCGTCAAAACTGTTTGCTGATTTTGCAGTTCAAGCACCGCGTCGAGCGATGGCGTCTGCGCCGTGCCCATCACCAGCACGCGCACCGGCATCGCCAGTTGCGGCATCTTGATGCCATGGGCGGTGATGGTTTCCTTGATGGCCGCCGAGATGCTGGCCTTGTTCCAGGCACTGGCGGCGAGCTTCTCCGACAGTGTGGCCAGCGCGGGCTCAATGGCGGGCGTGACGTGCTGTGCGCGCTCTTCGGCGCTGGGCGCAACGTCGGCGTAAAACGCGGCGGCCCAGCCGGCCAGCGCCACCGTGGTGTCGCAACGGTCCTTGAACAGACCGCAGATGGCGGCCAGGCGCGCGTCGGCGGTGATGCCGCGCTTGATCAGTTGTTCGGCCACCAGTGGCGCCAACGCGGCATCGTCCATGGCCTTCAGGTGCTGGGCGTTGACCCAGCGCAGCTTGGCTTCGTCGAACTGCGCGGCGCTGCGGCCCAGGTGGTCCAGGTTGAACCATTCGAGGAACTGCGCGCGGCTGAAGATTTCGTCGTCGCCGTGGCTCCAGCCCAGGCGCGCGAGGTAGTTCACCATCGCATCGGGCAGATAGCCTTCGTCGCGGTATTGAGTGACCGGCTTGGCGCCGTTGCGCTTGCTCATCTTCTCGCCCTGCTCGTTGAGCACGGTGGGCAGGTGGGCATAGACCGGCGGCTCCTTGCCGAGTGCGCGGAAGATGTTGATCTGGCGCGGCGTGTTGTTCACGTGGTCGTCGCCACGGATCACGTGGGTGATCGCCATGTCGATGTCGTCCACGACCACGCAGAAGTTGTAGGTGGGCGTGCCGTCGGGGCGCGCGATCACCAGGTCGTCGAGTTCGTCGTTGCGGATCTCGATCAACCCCTTGACCTTGTCGTCCCAGGCCACCACACCACCTTGCGGGTTCTTGAAGCGCAGCACCGGTTTCACGCCTTCGGGCACTGGCGGCAAGACCTTGCCCGGCTCGGGGCGCCAGGTGCCGTCGTAGCGCGGTTTCTCCTTGTTGGCCATCTGGCGCTCGCGCAGCGCGTCCAGCTCGGCCATGCTCATGTAGCAGGGGTAGACATGGCCCGCGGCCACCATCTCGGCCAGCACCGCCTTGTAGCGGTCCATGCGCTGCATCTGGTAGAACGGCCCTTCGTCGTGGTCCAGGCCCAGCCACTTCATGCCTTCGATGATCACGTCCACCGCGGCCTGCGAAGAACGTTCGAGGTCGGTGTCTTCGATGCGCAGCACGAAAACACCGCCGGTGGCGCGGGCGAAGGCCCAGGGGTACAGGGCCGAGCGGATGTTGCCCAGGTGGATGAAGCCGGTGGGCGACGGGGCGAAGCGGGTGCGAATGGATGCTGTCATTTCAGGGTCTCTCGACGGGCCGCCTTTGGGGAGGCCCGCACCCCCATGGGGGGCAGTGAATGCACGAAGTGATGAACGTGGGGGTTATGGCGCGCTGAGGCCGCGGTCGAGGTCGGCCTGGATGTCGGTGAGGTGTTCGAGGCCCACGGCGACGCGGATCAGGCCCTGGCTGACGCCGGCGATCTGGCGCTGCGCTTCGGTCAGTCGACCGTGCGAGGTGCTGGCCGGGTGGGCGCACAGGGTCTTGGTGTCGCCCAGATTGGTCGACAGCGACAGGGTCTTGAGCGAATCGAGCACGTGGAAAGCGCGCTGACGGGCCTGATCGGCGTCGGATGCTTTCACTTCAAACGACAACACCGCACCACCGCAGTTCGACTGCTGGGCCATGGCCAGTTCGTGTTGCGGATGGCTGCTGAGGCCGGGGTAATGCACGCGCGCCACACCCGGATGCAACTGCAGCCACTGCGCCAGCGCCAGCGCGCGGGCGGATTGCGCCTGCATGCGGATCTCCAGCGTCTCCAGCCCTTTGAGCACGACCCAGGCGTTGAACGGCGCCAGCGTCATGCCGCCGCTCTTGAGCACGGGCAGGAAAGTCTTCGTCACCAGCTGCTGGCTCGCGCACAGCGCACCGGCCATCACGCGGCCCTGACCATCCAGGTACTTGGTGCCCGAGTGCATGACGATGTCGGCCCCCAGCGCCATGGGGCGCTGCAGCGCCGGTGTGGCGAAGCAGTTGTCCACCGCCAGCAGCGCACCCGCGTTGTGCGCGATGTCGGCCAGCGCGCGGATGTCGCAGACGTCGGTCAATGGGTTGGTGGGCGTCTCGGCGAACAGCAGTTTCGTGTTTGGCCGCACCGCCGCGGCCCAGGCCGACACATCGGTCTGCGAGACAAAACTCGACTGCACGCCGAACTTGGCCAGATCGGAACCGATCAGCTTGATGGTCGAGCCGAACATGGAATGCGAGCAGATCACATGGTCGCCGCTTTGCAGCAGGCCCATGCACATCATCAGAATCGCCGACATGCCCGAGGCCGTGGAGATGCAGGCTTCAGCGCCTTCCAGTGCCGCCAGGCGCTGCTCGAAGCTGGACACCGTGGGGTTGCCGTAGCGACCGTAGGTGTAGCCGTCTTCGTCACCCGCAAACCGCCGCGCGGCGGCTTCGGCCGAGGGCTGCACATAACCACTGGTCAGGAACAGGGCTTCGGAGTTTTCACCGTAGGGGGTGCGCGGCACGGCGGCGCGCACGGCCAGGGTGTCGCGGTGAAGGTCGGGATCTTTGTCTAAAGGCATGGGCGTGTTCAGGCGGTCTGGGCGTTGGGCAAGGCCAGACGCGAGTTGTCTTCCTGGCCTTCTTCGCTCTGGTCGCGGCCCTGGTTCATGCGTTCGATGGTTTCGAGCGTGATGTCGCCGGTGACGTAGACACCGTCGAAACACGAGGCGTCAAAGCCGGCCAGGTTGGGGTTCAGCGAGCCGATGGCCTGCTTCATCGCATCCACGTCCTGGTAGATCAGGGCGTCGCAGCCAATGCTCTCGCGCACCTGCTCCACCGTGCGATCGTGCGCCACGAGCTCGCTCGAGGTCGGCATGTCGATGCCGTAGACATTGGGAAAACGCACCGGCGGCGCGGCGCTGGCCAGGTAGACCTTGCGCGCGCCGGCATCGCGCGCCATCTGCACGATCTCGCGGCTGGTCGTGCCACGCACGATGGAGTCGTCGACCAGCAGCACGTTGCGGCCCTTGAACTCGCTGGCGATCACGTTGAGCTTCTGGCGCACCGATTTCTTGCGCACGCCCTGGCCCGGCATGATGAAGGTGCGGCCCACATAGCGGTTCTTCACGAAGCCTTCGCGGTACGGCAGGCCCAGCAGCTGCGCCAACTCCATGGCGCTGGGGCGCGAGGATTCGGGGATCGGGATCACGACGTCGATCTCGTTCGGCGGCACGGTCGATACCAATCGCTTGGCCAGGGTCTTGCCCAGGTTCAGGCGCGCCTGGTAGACCGAGATGCCGTCGAGCACCGAGTCCGGCCGCGCGAGGTAGACGTACTCAAAAATGCAGGGGTGGTGGCTGGTCTTCTCGGCGCACTGCTCGAAATGGGTGCTGCCGTCGTGGGCCACAAACAGGGCTTCTCCCGGCAGGATGTCGCGCTCCAGCTCAAAGCCATTGCCTTCGAGCGTGACCGACTCGCTCGCCACCATCACGCTGTCGCCGTTGCGGCCCATGCACAGCGGGCGGATGCCATACGGGTCGCGAAAGGCCAGCAGGCCGTGGCCGGCGATCAGGGCGACCACGGCGTACGAGCCGCGAATACGCTGGTGCACGCCGCGCACCGCCGCAAACACGTCGGCCGGCTTCAGCGTGATGCCGCGGCTGACTTTTTCCAGCTCGTGGGCCAGCACGTTGAGCAGCACCTCGGAGTCGCTGTCGGTGTTGATGTGGCGGTGGTCGGTCTGGAACAGCTCCTGCTTCAGCGCCTGCGCATTGGTCAGGTTGCCGTTGTGCACCAGCACCAGGCCAAAGGGCGCGTTCACATAAAACGGTTGCGCCTCTTCTTCGCTGTAGGCATTGCCCGCGGTCGGATAACGCACCTGGCCCAGGCCGCAGTGGCCGGGCAGGCTGCGCATGTTGCGGGTGCGGAACACGTCACGCACCATGCCCTTGGCCTTGTGCATGAAGAACTTGCGACCTTGTTCGGTCACGATGCCGGCCGCATCCTGGCCCCGGTGCTGCAGCAACAGGAGTGCGTCGTAGATGAGCTGGTTGACCGGCGCCTGGCTCACAACGCCAACGATTCCACACATGATCGGATCCTTACGGAAATAGTGACAAAAACTTCAAGGCAGGTAGCTCGCCAGAGCTGCCGGCAACAGGGGCCGCAGCGTGTGAACACTGTCCGCCATGGCCTCGGCGACCACCGAGGCCCGCCAGTCGGTCTCGGCACGCAAAGGGGTCATGCTGATCACCACCGTCAGGGCCAGCAGGATCAACACCCCCCGAGCCAGACCAAAGGCACCGCCCAGCACCCGGTCGATGGGCCTGAGCCCCACCGACGCCACCAGCTGTTTCACCAGCCAGGCCAGCAAACCCCCTGCAAACGCGGTGGCGATGAACACCAGCGCAAACCCCGCCGCCAGCTTCAGGGCCGGCAATGCGCCCCCCATGGGCAACACGGCAGCCACCTCGTCGGCGTAGGCCTGGGCCAGCAAAAAAGCCGCCACCCAGCCCGCCACGGAAATCACCTCGTACACCAGACCGCGCCACAAACCCAGCACGGCCGACAACACCAGCACCGCCAGCAAAACCCCATCAACCCAGTTCATGCGTCCGGGCCGGTCACTTGCAGCGCTGCCATCACAGGGTCAGGATAGCCGCAGGCAACCCCAGGGCCTTCACGCGCGCCGCCGCCTTGTCGGCCTCGGCACGGCTCGCGAAGGGCCCCAGACGAACACGTATCCGCGTGCCTTGCGGCGTTTCGGCCACATGGGTATAAGTCTTGAGGCCCGCGCGCTCCAGTTTCAGACGGGTTTCGCGCGCACGGTCTGCCTCGGCAAAGGCCCCCACCTGCACCACGATGCGCACGCTTCCAGCCGCGGGCTGGTCTTCCAGCAGGGCCTTGGCCCGGGCGGCTTCGGTGGCCGCAGTGCTTTCCTTGGCTGGCGCTTCGACCTTGGCCACCGGCTTCGGTGCGGTCTTCGCAGCGACCTCGGTCGCGTCCTTCGTGGCGGGTTTGTCGGCCGTCGGCGTTGCCACCACCACCTCTTCACGCGCGTCAAGCCCGCCACCGGCCGGCAAACGGCCCAACGGACTCTTGCCTTTTTCGATCTCTTCGGGGATCGGTTCAGGGGTCCGAGCCGGCGTTTGGGCCTGCTGGCCGGTGACTTTTTCGCCTGTCAAGGGCTGCGCGGGCTGGCGTGCCGGAATCTCGATCGGAATGTCCGCAGCGACAGGCCGCGGCTGCGTGTCAAAGAGCATCGGAAAACCCATCACGCCAAGCAACACCAGCACGGCGGCACCGATCAGACGGTGACGGGCGCGGCGGCGAATGGCCTCGATGCTCTGAGGCGGAGGCGTCGTGGGGCTGCTCTGGGAACCTGAACGGGATGTGAGCATTCGGGGGTGGACCAATACGCTTTCAAAGCCGTAGGCAAGGCGCAAAAAACGCGCCAGGGCGTGATCGCGGAAGGGGTCAGGCGGTCAGGTGTTTCGCCGACAGCCGGGGTATCCCATCCTGCAAAATCCCACCCACGGTGAAGAAGGAACCAAAGACTACGATTCTATCAGCGGGGTCTGCAACCGACACCGCCGCCCGCAGGGCGTCCATGGGGCTGGAATGGCATCCCGCGACGCGGCTTTTCCCGCCCGGCGCAGTGCGTGGGTGGGCGTCGAGCAACTGGGCCAGCGCCTCGGCACTACTGGCGCGCGGCAACGGCAGATCGGTCACATGCCAGCGGTCGATCAGCGGCGCGATGCGTTCCAGCATGGCGCCCAGGTCTTTGTCGGCCATGGCACCAAAAACTGCGTGGGTGGTTGGGTAATAGCCCATGGCGTCCAGGTTTTCGGCCAGCGCCGCCACGGAATGCGGGTTGTGGGCCACATCCAGCACCAGCGTCGGGGTGCCGGGCACGATCTGGAAGCGCCCGGGCAGCTCCACCATCGCCAGCCCGTTGCGCACCGCCTGCGCGGTCACGGGCAGGCGCGGGCGCAGCGCCTCAAGTGCGGCCAGCACGCCCGACGCGTTCACCAGCTGGTTGGCACCGCGCAGCGCCGGGTAGGCCAGGCCGGCGTAACGCCGCCCGCCGTGGGACGGGTGCATGGCCCAGCCCCACTGCTGCTGGTCACCGGCAAAGTGAAAGTCCTTGCCCAGGCGCCAGAGATCGGCACCGACTTCGAGCGCCCGGTCCAGCACGCTTTGCGGTGGCACCGGGTCGCTCACCACCACCGGGCGGCCGGTGCGCATGATGCCGGCCTTCTCGAAACCGATCGCCTCGCGGTCGTTGCCCAGCAATGCCATGTGGTCCAGCGCAATGCTGGTGATGACAGCACAGTCGGCATCGACGATGTTGACCGCGTCCAGCCGGCCACCCAGTCCCACTTCCAGAATCACCACATCGAGGCCGGCGCGCGACAGCGTGCGCAGGATCGCCAGCGTCGTGAATTCGAAATAGCTCAGGCTGATCGCCTCCTGGTCACCGCCCTGCCCTTGGCGGGCCTGTTCGACCTCGGCAAAACCGGGCAACAGATCGCCGGCGGCCACCGCCTCACCCGCGATGCGGCAGCGCTCTTCAAAGTGAACCAGGTGCGGCGAGGTGTAGACCCCGGTGCGGTAACCCGCCTGGCCGTAGATGGCTTCGAGCATGGCGCAGGTCGAGCCCTTGCCGTTGGTGCCCGCCACCGTGATCACCGGCATGTCCATGACCAGCCCCATGCGCTGCGCCACCTGTTGAACACGCTCCAGCCCCATGTCGATGGTGACGGGGTGCAGGCGCTCGCAGTGGGCCAGCCATTCGGCGAGCGTGGAAGGGTGATCAGGCAAGGCGATGTTCAACATGGCGGCTATTGTCCCATTGGTCATCTCGCCCACCTGGCCGGCTGGCCATTTCTCCGACAATGGCACCATGACCATCCTCTACGGCATCCCCAACTGCGACACCGTCAAGAAGGCCCGCGCCTGGCTGACAGAACACGGTGTCGAACACACGTTCCACGACTTCAGGAAACAGGGCGTTCCCGAGGCCGACCTTCACCGCTGGCTGGCCACCGCAGGCTGGGAAAAGCTCGTCAACCGCAAGGGCACGACCTGGCGCGGGCTGGACGAAACCCTGCGCGCCAGCGTGGTGGATGCCGCCAGCGCCCGCGCCGTGCTTCTGGCCCATGCCAGCGTGATCAAACGCCCGGTGGTGGTCTGGGCCGACGGCCAGATCACCGTGGGCTTTGACGCCGCGGACTGGGCACAACGAGCCTGTGCAACCCCGCCCGCCTAAAATCGCGGTTTCGCCTCCACTTTTCACACCCTCCTTCCCATGAGCACCACCCAGATCAGCGGCGTGACCGTCACCACCCAGGCCAGCGTCTATTTCGACGGCAAATGCGTCAGCCACGGCATCACCTACCCGGACGGCACCAAGAAGTCGGTCGGCGTGGTGCTGCCCGCCAACCTCACCTTCAACACCGGCGCGCCCGAGATCATGGAATGTGTGGCCGGCGGCTGCGAATACAAACTGGCCGGCACCGACGCCTGGCTCAAGTCCGGCCCGGGCGACAAGTTCAGCATCCCCGGCAACAGCAGCTTCGACATCCGCGTGACGGAGCCCTACCACTACATCTGCCATTTCGGCTGAACACACACATGGCTACCATTCTTCAGAACCTGCCCACCCAGCAGAAAGTCGGCATCGCCTTCTCCGGCGGCCTCGACACCTCCGCCGCCCTGCTGTGGATGAAGCAGAAGGGCGCGATCCCCTATGCCTACACCGCCAACCTCGGCCAGCCCGACGAGCCGGACTACGACGAGATCCCGCGCAAGGCCATGCAGTACGGCGCTGAAAAGGCGCGCCTGATCGACTGCCGCACCCAGCTGGCGCACGAGGGCATTGCCGCGCTGCAGTGTGGCGCCTTCCACATCAGCACGGCTGGTGTGACCTACTTCAACACCACGCCGCTGGGCCGCGCCGTGACCGGCACCATGCTGGTGGCCGCGATGAAGGAAGACGACGTCCACATCTGGGGCGACGGCAGCACCTACAAGGGCAACGACATCGAGCGCTTCTACCGCTACGGCCTGCTCACCAACCCCAGCCTGAAGATCTACAAGCCCTGGCTCGACCAGCTGTTCATCGACGAGCTGGGCGGCCGCGCCGAGATGAGCGCGTTCATGACCGCCAACGGCTTCGGCTACAAGATGAGCGCCGAAAAAGCCTACTCCACCGACAGCAACATGCTGGGCGCCACGCACGAGGCCAAGGACCTGGAGCACTTGAACAGCGGCATCTCCATCGTCAACCCCATCATGGGCGTGGCGTTCTGGAAAGACGAGGTCGAGGTCAAACGCGAAACCGTGACGGTGCGTTTTGAAGAAGGCCAGCCAGTCGCCCTGAACGGTCAGACCTTCGACTCGCCGGTGGACCTGATTCTGGAAGCCAACCGCATCGGCGGCCGCCACGGCCTGGGCATGAGCGACCAGATCGAGAACCGGATCATCGAAGCCAAGAGCCGCGGCATCTACGAAGCCCCGGGCCTGGCGCTGCTGCACATCGCCTACGAGCGCCTGGTGACCGGCATCCACAACGAAGACACGATCGAGCAGTACCGCATCAACGGTCTGAAGCTCGGCCGCCTGCACTACCAGGGCCGCTGGTTCGACCCGCAGTCCATCATGCTGCGCGAGACCGCCCAGCGCTGGGTGGCCCGCGCCATCACCGGCGAGGTCACCATCGAGCTGCGCCGCGGCAACGACTACTCGATCATGAACACCGAGAGCCCGAACCTGACGTACGCGCCGGAGCGCCTGTCGATGGAAAAGGTGGAAGACGCGCCGTTCACGCCGCTGGACCGCATCGGCCAGCTGACCATGCGCAACCTCGACATCGTGGACACCCGCGCCAAACTCGGCATCTACGCCAAGAGCGGCCTGCTGTCGCTGGGCGAAGGCGCGCAGATGCTGCGACTGGAAGGCGACAAGAGCGGGGATTGAGTCCTGCCACCTGCGCCGTGTTGAAAGCCGCTCCATGGAGCGGCTTTCCCGCTTCTGGGCCGAGTCACCGGCTGTCAGTGACTTTCGGCACCGGCCCCGGATGGTTCGACGACGTCAAAACGTTGATCGATCAGGTCCGGGTCGTCAAAATGCCGCCGCCCGACAAAGGCCGTGGCGTGGTGGCCCCACTGGCGCTGCGCTCCCGCATCGCGCACGCCCATGGGCCAGAACAGGTAACGCTCGCCCCGCTGCGTGCCCGCGATGATGCCGTCGGGACCGTAGAGGCTGCGATGACCACCGCCCGGCAGGGGCAGCGAGCGCAGCAGCCCCTCGGGCAAGCTCCGGTAGCGCTCGCCCTGCGGTTCCCGTGTAGCGGCCAGCCCGGTGAGGTAGTGGGTCCGGGGGGCCAGGTGCAACAGCATGCGCTCGTCCGTCCCCAGTTCGGGCGGATTGGCCGGCGTGAACAGCCATTCGATGCCGGGCTCGGGCGCAGGCTTCGCACGCAGGGAACGGGTGGGGAAAAACAGGTGGTAACAGCCGCAGGCGTGAATCGAATCGTAGAGCAGCGGTCGGCCCTGATCGTCCAGCGTGACGCGCCAGACCAGTCCGTCCAAGGTCCCCGCGAGCAGGTCGACACTGCCGGCCGGCGGTCGCTCCGGAAACCAGGCGAGATACACCAGTTGCACCAGCGTCTTCTGCCCCTGGCGCACGAACGCGATGCGGCGGTACACCGTCGGCTGCGTGGTGTCCACGTCGGGCGTTCCGTCGCCGGCCAGTTTCAGCTCGCCAATGCGGTCAAAGCCGCCCTCGACCGGCAGGGCCAACACGGGGGCATGCCGGTCCAGCAGTTGTTGCCGAAGGGCTTCGTCCAGTTGCGGAATGCCCAGCGCATTGCGCGGGACGCTTGCGAAAGCTTCAGCGCTGTACCCCTTGGCAGGTTCGACCGGCACATAACGCGTGATGGATGCGCCCTCCGAGGGCCCAGCCACATTGAAAGCCGCCACAGTGTCGGCCTGCCAGCGCCGCACACCGGCGGCAAAAGGCAGGCGGGTCAGCGCGTACATCCCCCACACCCGCGCAGCGGTGGAATACGCATCGGGCACGACCGCCCTGTCCAGCAGCGCGGCCCGCCGATCGGGAGCAGCGCGATCCAGGTCGCTCAGCACCTGGGCGCAGTGCTGCGTCCGGGTCATGACCTTCTGCCGGTTGTCGGACGCCGGTTCGTTGCCCGGCAACACGTCCACAACCGCCGCGGGCAGGTTGGTGATTTCGATCGCATGGGCCTCTGCGCCCTGAGCCTGCAGCAGGTCCAGCCAGTCGCTGAAAGCCGCCCGGTCTTGTGCAGCCTGGTCGCGAAACGATGCCGCCAAGCGGGAAACGCGCAGTTGGGGGAACCCCGCGATGCGCTGATCCTGGGCATCGCCCACGCCGTGCTGCTTGATCTGCTGGTCCAGCATGAAAAACCAGCGCCGGCAGTGGGTCTCCTGCGTGTCCGACGGTTCGGTGCTCCGGTCAGCAGGCAGGCTGGAACAGGCCGACAGGATCAACAGCAGCAACGCCATCACGAGGCCGTGGCGAGCGTGCAGCACCCGGGTATTGGTTGTTGCGGCCCGCATGCCCGACTACTCCTGCGCGGCCCTGGCGCGCCGTTCGATCTCGGCCACCAGGCTTTCAAACCGGAGGCGGACGTTCTCTTTCAGCAGCGCCTGCGCCAGAAATCCCGGCACCGGCGAGGCCAGTTCCAGTTTGCCTTTCCAGGTCAGGTCGTAGCGGTCCCGGACGCCCGGCACGCTCGTGAGCAGGTACTCCCCTTCGAGGTGCCTGAAATCGCCCCGCACCAGCTTCACGCCGATGCGTCCCGGCGGGTCCTCCTCGACCTCCAGCACGACATTGAGCGTGATGGTGAAAAACAGGATGTCTGCGCTGCCGCTCTGCTCGACCACCACACGCCCGGGCTTGCGCTGCAGGACCACGCTGCGGTCCATGCCCGTGATCCACTTCGCCGTGTTGTCGTAGTCGGTCAGGGTGGCCCAGATGACGCTTCGGGGAGCCAACACGGTGGCGTGCATGCCGATCACCACCATGCGGCCCTGACGGGAGGCCGTGATGTCGATGGGCTCGGCGCCCGCCAAGGCTTCCGGGTGTGCAATGGGTGCCATACAAAGCGCCAGGAAAAACAGCCTGGCCATGCGCAAAGTGTGTGGATCCCTCATGTCTCCGCATGCTACAGCGGTGTCGCCGCTGCCGTGCAGGCGCGGGTTCAAGCCCCCGCGCCCGGCGTTCGACCCGCCCTGGAACCGCTCAGACCACCACCGGCTCGGGCTCCAGCCGGATGCCGAAACGTTCGTAGACACTGGTCTGGATCGCCTTGGCCAGCGTCATGACCTCGCCACCGGTGCAGGGGTGGCCAGTGCCACCGCGGTTGACCAGCACCAGCGCCTGTTTTTCGTACACGGCGGCGTTGCCGACGCTCTTGCCCTTCCAGCCACAGGCATCGATCAGCCAGCCCGCCGCCAGCTTGATGCTGCCATCCGGCATCGGGTAGTGCACCACCTTCGGATCGCGCGCGATGATGTCGGCGCACTGTTCGGGCGTGACGGTGGGGTTCTTGAAGAAGCTGCCGGCGTTGCCGATCACCGCCGGGTCTGGCAGTTTGGCGCGGCGGATCGCCACCACCCAGTCAAAGATCTGCCGGGCGTCGGGCGCGTGGATGCCGGTCTCGGTCATCTTGCGTTCCAGGTCCAGGTAACCCAGCACCGGCTTCCAGGGCTTGGGCAGCAGGAAGCGCACGCGGGTGATCAGCGCCCGGCCCGCCAGGCCGAAGCTGCGCGCATCCGTTGGTGCGTGTTTGAACACCGAATCGCGGTAGCCGAAACCACATTGCGCCGCGTCCAGCGTGAAGGCCCGACCGGTCTGCAGGTCGATGGCGTCGAGGGAATGAAAACGGTCCTGCAGTTCCACGCCGTAGGCACCGATGTTCTGCACCGGCGAAGCCCCCACCGAACCAGGAATCAGCGCCAGGTTCTCCAGACCGGGCCAGCCCTGCTCCAGCGTCCAGGCCACGAACCGGTGCCAGTTTTCGCCCGCACCGGCCTCCACGACCCAGCCCCTGGCGGTTTCTTCCACCAGCCGGCGGCCCGGGATGTCGACCTTGAGCACCAGCGCCTTGATGTCACCCGTGATCACGAGGTTGCTGCCCCCGCCGAGCACAAACACCGGCGCGGCCCAGTCCGGGCTGGCCATCAAGCCGGTCAGGTCGGCCTCGGAGCGCAGGCGCACGAACCGCTGGGCCCGGGCCGCGATGCCAAAACTGTTGAAGGGCTGGAGCGCCACATTGTTCTCGACTAACATCCGAAGATTGTCTCACCCACGCTTTCTGGAACCACGCACCATGCCTTCTTTTGACACCGTTCTCGAAGCCGATCTTGTGGAAGTGAAAAACGCGGTCGAACAGGTCGCACGCGAAATCGGCACCCGCTTTGACTTCAAGGGCACCAGCGCCGGCATCGAACTCAAGGACAAGGAAAAGGAAATCACCCTGTTCGGCGATGCCGACTTCCAGCTCACCCAGGTCAACGACGTGCTGGTGGCCAAACTGGCCAAGCGCGGTGTGGACGTGCGATTTCTCGACGCCGGCAAGGTCGAAAAGATCGGCGGCGACAAGGTCAAGCAGGTGGTGAAGGTGAAAAACGGCATCAGCACCGAAGACGGCAAGAAGATCCAGCAAACCCTCAAGGGCAGCAAGATCAAGGTGCAGGGCGCCATCCAGGGCGACGCGGTGCGCGTGACCGGCGCCAAACGCGACGACCTGCAGGCCGCCATGGCGCTGATCAAGAGCGAGCTGAAAGACCTGCCGCTGTCGTTCAACAACTTCAGGGATTGATTGAGAGCACCCCCGCGCCGCGCCTAAGGGCGCGTCACCCCCTCAAGGGGGCGGCGCCTTTGGGCTGGCAAAGCCGGACCCTCGACGCCCCTGGTGAAGGCCCTTCATGCGCACATTGTTTCTTTGCCCCACACTGCTTCTGGCACTCGCTGCCAACGCCTCACTGGCGCAGTCGGTCGCACTCTCGGGCATGAGCGGCAGCAAGGCGCTGGTGGTGATCGATGGGGGCGCGCCCCGGTTTATGAGCGCGGGGCAGACGCAACAGGGCGTGCGCCTGGTCAGCCTGCTGGACGACACCGCGGTGATTGAGATCGAGGGCAAGCGCCAGACTCTGCGCGTGGGCGAGGCGCCGGTGAGCGTGGGCAAGGGCGCACCGGCTGGCGCTGGAGGCCAGCGCATCGTGCTGACGGCCGACTCGCGGGGTCACTTCATGCCGCAGGGCCAGATCAATGGCAAGACGGTGCAGTTCATGGTGGACACCGGGGCCACCGGCATCGGGATCGGCGAAGCCGAAGCCCGGCGCATCCACCTGAAGTTCGAACAGGGCCAGCGCGTCCAGCTGAACACGGCCAATGGCTCGGCCAACGGCTACCTCATCAAGCTGGATTCGGTGCGGCTGGGCGACGTCGTGGTGTATGACGTGGCCGCGATCGTGAGTCCGCAGCCCATGCCTTACGTGTTGCTCGGCAACACCTTCCTCACCCGCTTCCAGATGCAGCGCACGAACGACCAGCTCACGCTGGAGAAAAGGTATTGACCCCCTGCGCCGCTTCGCGACTTCCCCCTGCGAGGGGGACCACGCCAGTGGCCCGGCAAAGCCGGTTCCACGGCGTGCGCTGGAACATGCCCGCGCTCCGGAAAACTGTGTCAGAGGTCCCTTGCCGGCAGGCGGATCAAAGCTGCGCAGCCGTCACCACGATCTCGATCTTCCAGTCCGGGTTGGCCAGCGCGGCCTGCACGGTGGCGCGTGGCGGCGCGGTACCCGCTACCACCCAGGCGTCCCACACCTCGTTCATGGCGCCAATCTCACGGATGTCGGTCAGGAAAATCTGCGTGCGCAGGATGCGCGACTTGTCGCTGCCGGCCTCCCGCAGGCGTTGCTGCACCTGATCCAGCACGTCCTGGGTCTGGCCACGGATGTCCGTGTCGCCGCGCTCGGGCACCATGCCGGCGAGGTAGACCACGCCGTTGAAAACCGCCGCTTCGCTGTAGCGGGCTGCCACGCCGTGGCGCTGAATGTCGTTCTTCATTTGCTTTTCGATCCCAGTTTGCTTTCTTTGCCAGCGAACAAGCGGTTGATGTTTTCAGCATGGCGCCACACCAGCAGGAGGCCCATGACCGCCAGGCTCAACACCATCACATTCGGCGCATCCCAGGCCACCTGGCGACCGAACAGGTAGTACGCGGGGGCGAACACCGCCGTGACGATGGAAGCCAGCGACGAATAGCGAAAGAAGTACGCCATGATCGCCCAGGTGGCCAGCGAGGCGAGGCCAAGCCAGGGGTTGAAGCCGAGGATCACGCCGGCCGCCGTGGCCACGCCCTTGCCGCCCTGGAAACGGAAGAACACCGGATACAGGTGTCCGAGAAAAGCCGCCAGGCCGACCAGTGCCACCGTGCCATCGCCCAGCCCCCAGGCCTCACCCCACCACTTCACCGCCACCACCGGCAGCCAGCCCTTGAAGGCGTCCAGCAGCAGGGTGACGATGGCGGCGGCCTTGCTGCCCGAGCGCAGCACGTTGGTGGCACCGGGGTTCTTGCTGCCGAAAGTGCGCGGGTCGTTCAGGCCCATCGCGCGACTGACCAGCACGGCAAACGACAGCGAACCGATCAGGTAGGCGGCCACGGTGGCGATGACGGGGTAGAGGGATTCCAAGGCGACGTCCTCGTTGTTGTTCTGGGGGTTCGCGCATCCAGCGCGCGCGGGTGGTTCCGGTCGCCTATTCTGCCAGCGCGCACTGCACGGCTTTTGCCCCCAGCGGACCGCTGAGCACGGCCGGATCGATGCCGACCAGAAAACCGCGCCGCCCGCCGTTGATCCAGATCTTCGGCAGCGCCAGCACCGTGGACTCCACCCAGACCGGCATGTCGCGCTTCAGTCCAAACGGCGAGGTGCCGCCCACGAAATAGCCGCTGTGCCGGTTCGCCACTTCGGGCTTGCAGGGCTCGACCGACTTGGCGCCGATCTGGCGCGCCAGGTTCTTGGTCGACACCGTGCGGTTGCCGTGCATCAGCACCGCCAGCGGCTTCGCCGCCTCGTCCTGCATGATCAGCGTCTTGACCACGGCGAAGGGATCGAAGCCCAGAACCGCCGCGCTGTGCTGCGCACCGCCGTGCTCCAGGTACTCGTAAGGATGCTCGGTGAACACCACACCGTGCGCCTTGAGCCAGGCGGTGGCTGGGGTTTCGGAGGCATGGGACTCCCCCCTGCGCCGCTTCACGGCTTCCCCCCTCTCTGGCGCGCTTTCAGCGCTGGGAGGGGGGACGGCACCTGCGGCCTGGCAGAGCCAGTTCCGCGGTGCCTCTCGGCGGACCCCCCGCATGCGGCACACCGATGTTTCATTGGGCGGGATCACGAACTTCCCAACGGATCTGGTCGATCGCTTTCACCAGTTCCGGCGACAGCGCCGTGCCCCAGGCATCCAGGCATTCGTCCAGCTGCGCCAGCGAGGTCACACCGATGATGGTGCTGGCCACGCGCCAGTTGGTGAAACAGAAGGCCAGCGCCAGCTGAGCAGGCGTCATGCCGTGCTCGCGGGCCAGCGCGTTGTAGCGGCGGGCGGCATCCAGCGCCTCCGGCCGGCCCCAGCGCTGTTTGCGCATCGAGTCGTACAGCGCCATTCGGCCGGCATCGCCCACCAGCCCGTTGGCGTCGTACTTGCCGGTCAGCAGGCCAAAGCCCAGCGGCGAATACGCCAGCAGCGACACGCCCAGGCGGTGGCAGGTTTCGTCGAGCCCGTTCTCATAGCTGCGGTTGATCAGGCAATACGGGTTCTGCACCGTGGCCACGCGCGGCAGGCCGTGTTGCTCGGCCAGGCGCACGAACTCGTGCACGCCATAGGATGTCTCGTTCGACAGGCCCACCGCCCGCACCTTGCCCGCTTTCACCAGATCGGCCAGCGCTTCGAGCTGCTCCAGCACGGAAACACCCGGCTTGTCCTTGGCCGGATCGAAATACAGCGCGCCGAAAGCGGGCACGTTGCGCGCCGGCCAGTGGATCTGGTACAGGTCGATCACGTCGGTCTGCAGGCGTCGCAGGCTGGCTTCGCAGGCCTCGATGATGCCGGCCTTGCTCACCTCGGGACGCAGCCAGGGCATGCCGCGGGCGGGGCCGGCCACCTTGGTGGCGAGCACGAGTTTTTCGCGCGCGCCCGGCGTTTTGGCGAACCAGTTGCCGAGGATGGTTTCGGTGGCGCCGCAGGTTTCGGCCCGGGCGGGCACGGCATACATTTCGGCCGCGTCGAGGAAGTTGACACCGCGCTCCAGCGAGCGGTCCAGGATCCGGTGGGCATCGGCCTCGTTGACCTGTTCACCAAAGGTCATGGTGCCGAGGCAGATGGGGGTGACTTGCAGGGCGCTGGCGCCCAGTGAAACAGTGTTCATGAAGAAGTGTGCAAATGCGTATGACTTGAAATCGGAAGACCGAAACGGTCTATAAGTTTAGGGCCGCGGGAAAGCCCCGTGTGTCGCCCGTGAACCCGCCTGCCTGACTGCTCTGGAGTTGCCCATGTACCGATTCAAGCCCCTGAACCTGCTTTCTGCCCTGGCCTTGTGTGTCGCCGTGGCGGGCTGTGGCACGCCCGGCCGGGGTCCTGGCCCAGGGCCCGACCGTTCTGGCGCAGCCACTGGAACCGTGCTCGATATGCCCGTCGCGGAAGCGTTTGCCCCCGGGCGCTCGGCCATCAAACCCGCCCTCGCCCGCGAGCTCAATGCCCTCGCGCAAGGGCTGCAGGGGCGAGGCTATTCGCGCCTGCGCATCGTAGGCCCCGGCGACGAGACGGGCCGTGCATCGTCCAACCGGATGCTGGCGCTGGACCGCGCTCACAGCGTGCGCGATTACCTGATCGCGCGCGGCCTGTCGGTGACGCGGTTGCAGGCCGAAGGCCAAGCCAACAAGCGCAGCCTGGAAATCCACGTGACGGTGCCGCCCGGTCGCCACGCCCGTTGAGCGTGCACTGCCCAGCCTCCGACTTCTGGCTGCGGTGCGAGCTCCCTTCGGAACGGCCGGGCTGACACGCTGGCCAGCGTCAAGCCAGCGCCCGGGCCCGCGCTTCTTCCTGCAGCCGCAACACACGGCGCTGCACCTTGCCGGTGGTGGTCATGGGCAGGGACTCGACGTATTCGATCTCTTTCGGGTATTCATAGGGCGCGAGCTTGCCTTTCACATGCGCCTGCAGTTCCGCCGTGAGGCGCGCCTCAAACCCGGCATCACCCAGGCTGCGCCCGGGCTTTGCGTTGAGGTATTCCTGCGCCAGCACCACATAGGCCTTGACCACCGCACCGCGCTCGGGATCGGGCTTGGGCACCACCGCTGCGTTGGCCACGGCCGGGTGCTTGACCAGACAGTTTTCGATCTCGCTCGGCCCGATGCGGTAACCCGCGGCTTTGAACACGTCGTCGCTGCGACCATGGAACCAGAGGTAACCGTCGGCATCGCGAATCGCCATGTCACCGGTGCGGCACCAGCTGCTGGCCATGTCGCCAGTGAACTTGGCACGCGTGGCGGCCTCGTTCTTCCAGTAGCCGAGGAAGAAGATCGGGTCCGGGTCGCCGTGAACATCCAGGCGGTGCACCGCCACGTCGCCCGGTACACCGACCGGGCATTCGTGGCCTTCATCGTCGATCACCGCGACGCGGTGGCCCGGGTAGCCTTTGCCCATGCTGCCCGGCTTCGCTGGCCAACCGGTTCGCCCCCGCGTTCCGCCGCTGCGCGGGTCGCTGCCCCCCGTGGGAGTGCCGCCTTGCTTGGGACGGCCCGGCGCTGCGGCGTCCCATTGCATGGCGCAGTTGCCCACGATGTAGTTGATCTCGGTCTGGCCAAACATTTCGTTGACCGTCACGCCCAGTTGCTGCTGGCAGTAGGCGAACACCGCATCGCCCACGGCTTCGCCCGCGCTCATGATGGCCTGCAGCTGGAACCGGAACTGCTTTCGCGGCTGGGGGTAGGCCTTCATCATGGCCTTGAGCGCGGTCGGGAACAGGAAGGTGTGGGTGACGCTGTGCCGTTCCATCAGCTCGAACGCGGTCTGCGGGCTGAAGCGGCCATTGAAGGCCACGATGGGGCGACCGAAATACAGCGAAGGCAGCAGCGCATCCATCAGGCCGCCGGTCCAGGCCCAGTCGGCCGGTGACCAGAACACCGCCCGCGAGGGCTGGCTGGCGTCGAAGGGGTCGAAGCCAAACCAGTTCTGGCTGCAGACAAAGCCCGTGAGGTTGCCGATGAGCGCGCGGTGCGGAATCAGCGCGCCTTTTGGGTTGCCGGTGGTGCCGCTGGTGTAGATCAGCACCGCGGCTTCGTCGGCACGGGTGTGAACCACATCAAACCCCGTGTCCGCCTGCGCGAGCAACTTGGCCCAGTCCAGGGCTGTCGCACCCCCGCCCTGTCCATCCACCGCCACCACCGAGCGCAACAGCGGGCAGTTGCCGCCGACCGACTGCACCGCGGCCAGTGTGCTGGCGTCGCAGATCGCCACCACCGCCTCGCTGTCCTGCAGGCGGAACTCCAGCGCCTCGGGGCCGAACAGCTGCGACAGCGGCATGCCCACCGCGCCCATCTGCAGCACGGCCATGTAGGCCACAGCGGTCTCGAAGCGCTGCGGCATCACGATCGCCACGCGATCGCCTCGCTGCACGCCCAGCACCTCGAGCGCGTTGGACAGGCGGTTGGCCTGCTGCTGCAGTTCGGCGTAACTGTGACGACGGTCCGGCTGGCCGGGGGCGCAGGCGATCACCGCGGTCTGCTGCGCCGTGGCCGGATCGGCGGCCCACCGGCGCGAGCAGACCACCGCCATGTTGAAGTGTTCGGGCACCTGCCAGCCAAAGCGGCTGTGCAGATCGGCGTAGTGGTCGGGGGTGTCGCTGGCTTGACGCTGGCGCATGAAAGGTCTCCGTCTCGTCTTTATGATGAATCGAATGTACCAAGCACTGAAAGCCTCGCGCAGCACGTTTGTACCCATCCGCCACCTGCCCTACCACGTGCGCCAGTGGGGCGAACCGGTGGCCGGACAGGCGCCGCTGGTGCTGGTGCACGGCTGGATGGACGTGTCGGCTTCTTGGCAATTCATGGTGGACGCGCTGAAGACCGATCGCTGGATCATCGCCCCCGACTGGCGCGGCTTCGGCCTGACGAAAGCGTGCATCGGTGCCGGGCCGCCCCAAACCGATGCGGGCCTCCTCGGGGGGCAGCGGGCACACGAAGTGGCCAGCGTGGGGGCCACATGCCCGGCCCCGGACAGCTACTGGTTCCCCGACTACCTGGCCGACCTCGATGCCCTGCTCGACCACTTCGCGGGTGAGCAACCGGTCGATCTGGTGGGCCACAGCATGGGCGGCAACGTGGCCATGATGTTCGCCGGCGTGCGGCCGCAGCGCATCCGCCGGCTGGTCAACCTCGAAGGCTTCGGCCTGCCCGCCACGCGCCCGGCCCAGGCGCCCGAGCGTTACGCGAAGTGGATGGACGAAATCAAGGCCCTGCACCGCGGCGAGATGGACCTCAAGCCCTACGAATCGGCCGACGGTGTGGCCCGCCGCCTGATGAAGACCAACCCGCGCCTGCCGCAGGACAAGGCCGACTGGCTGGCGCAGCACTGGGCCGCGCCCGATGCCCAGGGCGGTTGGAAGATCCTCGGCGATCCCGCCCACAAGGTGGTCAGCGCCCACCTCTACCAGGTGGAAGAAGCGCTGGCGATCTACCGCCGCATCGCTGCGCCGGTGCTCAGCGTGACCGCCAGCGACGACAGCCTGGGCCAGTGGTGGAAAGACCAGTTCACGCTGGCGCAGTACCACGAGCGCCTGCAGGCCGTGCCCAGCCTGCAGAACGCGGTGATCCAGGACGCAGCCCACATGCTGCACCACGACCAGCCGCAAGCGCTGGCCACATTGATCGAGAACTTCCTGGACTGAGCGCCCTGGCGCAGCCCGGTAAAAGCCCGCTTGGCCGTTCGATGGTCGGGCATGAGAAAATCGCGTATTCGGCCCGACACTGCTGGCAGTCCGAGCGGGCCTCCCATTTTTTCGAACACCCACTGAAGGAACCCATCATGGAAGCAGAACGCGTCAACACCATCCGCAGCCAACTCGAAGACCTGACCACCCGCGTGGTCGAGTTACGGAGGTATCTTTGACTACGATGCCAAAGCATCGAAACTGAAAGAAGTCGAATCCGCGCTGGAAGACCCGACGGTCTGGAACGACCCCAAACGCGCCCAGGACCTGGGCCGGGAAAAGAAATCGCTCGAAGACGTGGTGCTGGTGCTCGACCGTCTCACTGGCGAACTCTCGGACAACACCGAACTCTTCGAGATGTCGAGCGAAGACGATGACGAAGCCGGCCTGATCACCATCGAAGGCGAAGCCGCCAAGGTGGCCGCCGAGGTGGAGAAGCTCGAATTCCGCCGCATGTTCAACAACCCGGCCGATCCGCTGAACTGTTTCCTGGACATCCAGGCCGGCGCCGGTGGCACCGAGGCCTGCGACTGGGCCAGCATGCTGCTGCGCCAGTACCTCAAGTACTGCGAACGCAAGGGTTTCACGACCACGATCGAAGACGAGACCGCGGGCGACACCGCCGGCATCAAGGGCGCCACCATCAAGATCGAGGGCGACTACGCCTTCGGCCTGCTGCGCACCGAAACCGGCGTGCACCGCCTGGTGCGCAAGAGCCCGTTCGACTCGTCAGGCGGCCGCCACACCTCGTTCGCCTCGGTGTTCGTCTACCCCGAGATCGACGACTCGATCGAGATCAACATCAACCCGGCCGATGTGCGCACCGACACCTTCCGCGCCTCCGGCGCCGGTGGCCAGCACATCAACAAGACCGATTCGGCCGTGCGCCTGACGCACATCCCCACCGGCATCGTGGTGCAGTGCCAGGATGGCCGCAGCCAGCACAGCAACCGCGACGTGGCGTGGAAACGCCTGCGCTCGCGCCTGTACGACTTTGAACTGCGCAAGCAGCAGGAAGAGCAGCAGAAGCTCGAAGACACCAAGACCGATGTGGGCTGGGGCCACCAGATCCGCAGCTACGTGCTGGACAACAGCCGCATCAAGGACCTGCGCACCAACGTTGAGATTTCCGCCACGCAGAAGGTGCTGGACGGGGACCTCGACGCCTTCATCGAAGCCTCCCTGAAACAGGGTGTTTGATCATCTCGAAAGCATCCCATGAGTTCACTGCGTGAAGGCCCCACCACCGTGGTCCGCCGGGAAGACTACACCGCCCCAGCCTACTGGATCGACACCGTCGATCTGAGCTTCGACCTCGACCCGGCCAAGACCCGGGTGCTCAACAAGATGCGCCTGCGCCGCAACCCGGACGTGGCCGCGCAGGCGCTACGGCTCGATGGCGAAGACCTGAACCTGGCGCGTGTGCTGGTCAACGGCGCCGGTTGTTCGTTCAAGATGGACGGCAACCAGCTGGTGCTGGAGAGCCTGCCCGAAGGTGATGCGCCGATCGAGCTCGAAATCTTCACCACCTGTGCGCCCGAGAAGAACACCCAGCTCATGGGCCTCTACGTGAGCCAGGGCACGTTCTTCACGCAGTGCGAGGCCGAAGGTTTCCGCCGCATCACGTATTTCCTGGACCGTCCGGACGTGATGGCGAGCTACACCGTCACGCTGCGCGCCGACAAGAAGCGCTACCCGGTGCTGCTGTCCAACGGCAACCTGGTGGACGAAGGTGCTCTGCCCGATGGCCGCCACTTTGCGAAGTGGGTCGACCCACACAAAAAGCCCTGTTACCTGTTTGCGCTCGTGGCTGGCCAGCTGGTGGCGCGTGAGCAGCGCATCACCACGCGCAGCGGCAGCGACCATCTGCTGCAGGTTTTCGTGCGCCCCGGCGACATGGACAAGACCGAACACGCCATGAACTCGCTGATCGCCAGCGTGATCTGGGACGAAGCCCGCTTCGGCCTGCCGCTCGATCTGGAACGCTTCATGATCGTCGCCACCAGCGACTTCAACATGGGCGCGATGGAGAACAAGGGCCTCAACATCTTCAACACCAAGTACGTCCTGGCCAACAGCGCCACCGCGACCGACACCGACTTCGCCAACATCGAATCCGTCGTGGGCCACGAGTACTTTCATAACTGGACCGGCAACCGCGTCACCTGCCGCGACTGGTTCCAGCTGAGCCTGAAGGAAGGTCTGACCGTCTTCCGCGACCAGGAATTCAGCATGGACCTGTGCGCCGAAGCGTCGGCGCGCGCGGTCAAGCGCATCGAAGACGTGCGCGTGCTGCGCACCGCACAGTTCCCCGAAGACGCCGGCCCGATGGCGCACCCGGTGCGACCCGACAGCTACGTCGAGATCAACAACTTCTACACCGTCACGGTTTACGAAAAAGGCGCCGAAGTCGTGCGCATGATGCAGACCCTGGTGGGGCGCGCCGGCTTTACCGCGGGCATGAAGCTGTACTTCGAGCGCCACGACGGCAACGCCGTCACCTGTGACGATTTCGCGCAGGCCATGGCCGACGCCAACCCGGGCAGCGACCTCGCCCGCCTGCTGCCGCAGTTCAAGCGCTGGTACAGCCAGGCCGGCACGCCACTGGTGCAGGCCCGAGGTGTGTACGACGCTGCAGCGCGCAGCTACACACTCACGCTCACGCAAAGCTGCGCCCCCACACCCGGCCACCATGCAAAAGAGCCGTTCGTGATCCCGGTCGCCATTGGCCTGCTCGACACCCAGGGCAATGAGCTGCCACTGCAGCTCGCGCACTGGAACCAGCCCGAAGCCGGCACCCGAACATTCGTGCTGACGCAGGACAGCGAAAGCTTCACCTTCGTCAATATGGACGCCGAACCCGTGCCCTCGATCCTGCGCGGTTTCTCGGCGCCGGTGCTGCTGGACGTCGAATACACCGACGCGCAGTTGCTGAGCCTGCTGGCCCACGACACCGACGCCTTCAACCGATGGGAAGCCGGCCAGCGTCTGGCCCTGCGCCGGGCACTCGGCGCCATCCGCGCCGAAGGCCCCGTGACCAGTGCGACCCTGGACGCGGCCTACCTCGACGCCATGCGCGACGTCCTGCACCATCCCACGCTGGACGCGGCGTTCAAGGAACTGGTGCTCACGCTGCCGGGCGAAACCTACATCGCCGAGCAGCTCGACGTGGTGGACCCGCAGCGCATCCACGCGGTGCGCGAGACCATGCGCGGGCAGCTGGCCGAAGCCCTGTTCGACGACTGGGCCTGGGCCTTTGAAGCCCACAAGGACAACGGTGCCTACCGCCCCGATCCGGTCAGCACGGGCCGCCGCGCGCTGGCCGGCCTGGCCCTGACCATGCTCTGCCTGGCCGCACGAAAAACTGGCGATGCGGTCTGGCCCGGCAAGGCCTACCAGCGTTTCAAGGACGCCGGCAACATGACCGACCGCTTCAACGCCCTCTCGGCCCTGGTGGTCAGCGGACAGCCGCTGGCGCAGGACGCGCTGGCCCGCTTCCACGCCATCTTCCGCAGCGATGCCCTGGTGATCGACAAGTGGTTTGCGCTGCAGGCCGGCGCGCCCGACCGCGGTGGCAACGTGTTGCCCGCCGTGCGCCAACTCATGAACCACCCGGACTTCAACCTGAAGAACCCCAACCGGGCGCGCAGCGTGATCTTCAGCTACTGCAGCGCCAACCCCGGCGCCTTCCACCGCAACGATGCGTCGGGCTATGTGTTCTGGCGCGAGCGCGTGATCGAACTCGACGCCTTCAATCCGCAGGTCGCTGCCCGCCTCGCGCGCGCGCTGGACCGCTGGAAAAAACTCGCCGAACCCTACCGCAGTGCAGCGCGCGAAGCCATCGCCCGCGTGGCCGCCAAACCCGATCTGAGCAACGACGTGCGCGAGGTCGTGACCCGCGCACTGGCCGAATAAGGAGGAACCATGACCAAGAAAATCTCACTCACCCGCTACCTCGTCGAACAGCAGCGCGTCGACGGCCACATCCCCGGCGACCTGCGCCTGCTGCTCGAAGTGGTGGCGCGTTCATGCAAGAGCATCAGCCAGGCCGTCAACAAAGGCGACCTCGGTGGCGTGCTCGGCGCCGCCACCACGGAAAACGTGCAGGGCGAAATGCAGAAGCAACTCGACATCATTGCCAACGAGGTGCTGATCGAAGCCAACGAATGGGGTGGCCACCTCGCCGCCATGGCCAGCGAGGAAATGGAGGGCATCTACGTGGTGCCCAACCGCTACCCGAAGGGCGAATACCTGCTGCTGTTCGACCCGCTCGACGGCTCGTCCAACATCGACGTTAACGTGTCCATCGGCACCATCTTTTCGGTGCTCAAGAAAGGCAACGACGACCCCGACATCATCGATCCGGTCAGCGAACAGGACTTCCTGCAGGCCGGCAGCCAGCAGGTCGCCGCCGGCTACTGCGTGTACGGCCCGCAGACCACCCTGGTGCTCACCGTGGGCGACGGCGTGGCCATGTTCACCCTCGACCGCGAGCAGGGGTCGTTCGTGCTCACCAAAGAGCACCTGCAGATCCCCGCCGACACCCAGGAGTTTGCCGTCAACATGAGCAACATGCGCCACTGGGACACCCCGGTGAAGCGCTATGTGGACGAATGCCTGGCCGGCAAGGAGGGCCCGCGCGGCAAGGACTTCAACATGCGCTGGGTGGCCAGCATGGTGGCCGACGTGCACCGCATCCTCACGCGAGGTGGCGTCTTCCTGTACCCATGGGACAAGCGCGAACCCGAGAAGGCCGGCAAGCTGCGCCTGATGTACGAAGCCAATCCCATGGCATGGCTGGTCGAACAAGCTGGCGGTGCTGCCACCGATGGCCGCCAGCGCATCCTCGACATCCAGCCCGAGAAGCTGCATCAGCGCGTGGCGGTGGCGCTGGGGTCCAAGAACGAAGTCGACCGCATCACCAGCTACCACAGCACGCTATAATCTTGGGCTACAAGCCGGTGTAGCTCAGTCGGTAGAGCAGCTCATTCGTAATGAGAAGGTCGGGTGTTCGATTCATCTCTCCGGCACCAAGTAAACAAAGGAAAGCCCGCTATCAATTAGGTAGCGGGCTTTTTCTTTTGGCGGGGTATGTAAGGGCGGATGTAAGACGATTTTTGGAATCGACCCGACTGCAAACCTAGCTGGCACCTTCAATGACTGGCGTGTCGGCTATCCAGCGTGGCACACACGAAACAGCCCGATGTCATGCTCGCGTCGGCGGTCATGGCCGAACGATGTTCCGCAATACAAATGAACCGACTTCATGGGGTGTCGGCCGTTGCGTAGAGCCCATACCCCATGCAAGGCCGATGCTAGACTGACCAAAAAGGGGGGTCAGCATGGAGTCCGTACAAAAAGCGCAACCATCGTCGGCATTGAGGTTTGGCCGTCACATCGTGGGCATGGCGCTGTTCGCGCTGGCGAACCCACTCATCTACAACAGCGATGAGCCTGTCACCCGGTGGCTCAGCATCTGGGCGGTCGCCATCGCGATTGCTTTGGTCTTTTTCGGTCTGTACGCGCTCTTCTTCACCGAGAGCGCAAAAGCTGCATGGCCAAAGAGTTTTTTCACTCTGGCATGGGTGTTTGTCGTGCTGGTTACGGTCGGGCCTTACATCAGCTTGGTCAACGAACGTATGTCTGCTACGAAAACGTCAAACCGTCAGGCACCAACAACCGAACAGATTGACTGGGACCGGGGAACGATAGTCCGACCCACCAGTGAAATTGATGCATTTCTAGCAACCCCGCCCTCGCTAGAAGAGGCAAAGCACTGGACACAAGAAAGTACGGGAATGAGCGCGAACGAGCCATGGCTCAAGCATGCACCTCCAGGCTCTCGATTCTGTAGATTGCATGACAGAGTCATCGTCGTTTTGTATCCACCGGGTGCCAGACCACAGGCAGATATGGCAAACATCTACTGTGCGAACACTAGCGTCGACACTCCAGAACAGCTTGGTTTCACCGCAGAGGACATTGCAAGCAAAGACCAATTTTGGAAGCACGACATTCCTCAACAGTTTGATTGGGTGAGAAATCGCGCAACGCCAAGCACACAGCCAGTCGGCCAGCTTGCACAACCTCAAGTCCTCACGCCATTCACCGGCAAGCTCGATGGCGAGTAATCATCCACCGACGATGCTCTTTCCGCCTGCATCCACCAACCTGCTTTCAGACTTCTTATTCTGGTCATGCTTCGTATGCCCCAGAACAATGGCCCAAGCTTTTGAATAGGCCGGTGTGCCGGGCTTCAGCGCAGCAAGCCGCACGGCGCGCTCTGCATCCGACAGCGCCTTCCTGCGCACCTTGGTATGTGTCACTTCAAGCTGCGACAAGCGCCTTTCAAGGTTCGTCATGGTCTGGGTCATCCTTCACAACAGGGAACGCGCTCGGGTGGCGGCCCATCACTGTCAGCACGGCGGCATACATGCCTTTGGAGCACATCGGAAACGTTCCGGCGTGGTCGAGTAGCTGCGCGTCGGTCATGGCACCAAGGTCAACGTGCGCGGCGGTCTGCTCTATCTTGGCGATGCGGGTTTCAAGGCTTGGCATGGACCATCTCCTGTTGCGCGCGTTCCAAGAACTGCGTATCGGTTTCATGGTCCAGTCGCACCGATTCAAGGTCATCGCTGCTACGCATAGCAACAACCCCACGATGTGGGTCCACGAACTCCAGTACGAATGCCCGACGTGTGGCGACCACTTCGACCTGCTCCAGGTTGGCGATGCGTCTTTCAAGTGCTGCCATGTTTCTTCTCCAGTTCAGCCACGCGCGCGGCCAGTTCATCAAGCTCAGCCACACGGGCCAATGTTCCGATAGCGCCCAACAGCGTGGCACCCTGCCCCGGCGCCAGTTCACCAGACGCCACGGAAGCCAGCACGGCCCGCCCCTGCTCAGTGAGGCTTCCTTCCGGCAGCATGAGAGCCTGCGTCGGCTCAGCGGCTTTCAGCGGTGCTACGGCCCGTTCCAGCAGCAGGCGTGCTGCTCCCACGTCGCCATCCAGCGCCTTGGTCATCATCGCGGCCAGCAGCTCAGGCACCCGCGCAGCGATAGAGGCACGAATCTGCGCCACTTCGCCCGAACCCGGTTTGCGTCCCGCTGGGTTGCCACTCTCGCCCGGCTTCCATCGGCCCGGTCGTTTCAGTTTGTTGGTCATTGCTTCCTCTTTGCTTTTTCAGATGTTTTGCGGTCGTTGGTCCAAGCACCCGTCACGCCCATTCGTTCAATGTGTCGTTGTCCGAACTGCGGCAGCAGATGGCCTTTCTAGATGGTGTCCGTGTGGCGGTACAGACCGAGTGGCAACAGCACCCTTGATAGGTCCGTGGGGCGGAACAGGCGGCGCTGTCCCTGTCCCGTGGGGCGGTGCAATCGACGGCCTTGCTGTACCGCGTTGCGGGCTAAGCGACGTGTTTTTCAGCGGCGTGTTCTGGCGATATGCACCACGTTGAAATGTCTCCAACGCGCCCGCGTCGTAGCCCGGAAGACGGTCCAAGGTCTGCCAGGTGATGGCGTACCAACTCGCTTTATTGGGCCGGTGACCCTTCACTGTTTCGTGAATGAACCCCGCGTCCAACAGTTCGCGCTTCGCCTTGCTGAGCATGTCAGCCGACTTCCAGCCCCGGCCCTCCATGTAGGCGCGAGACAGCAACAATCGCCCGTTGTTGTCGCGCACGAACTGACGCGCCACTTCCAACAGCAACGCCCGAGCGTGCATCGACAGACCGCGATACGCGGGGCAATCCAGCACCGACCAAGGCAAAGCAATGAACCCGCCCGCATCGCGTCCTGAATCGCCCCTACCGCCTTTGTTACGCCCGTTCGCCATCGAACAGCCCCCACTGGTCGGGATGTGGTTGGCGCTTGCGGGCAGCATTCAGCCGCTGAGCATTGCGGCTCGACTCTGCTGCCTTGGTGCGCAGCACACGGCGCGCTGCTCGAACCTTGGTACACCATGCGGCGGCGCCCACTGCCATGGCACAGGCCACAACATCGGCGGGCATCGAGTATTCCGCCACCCACGCCATGCGGCCATCACGACAACCCGCTGCCTTGTCCGTGGCTTCGATGGTCCAGCCGTATTCATTCACCAGGTAATGCACTACAGCAGAAAGGCGGGTCGTACTGGCTTCGTTCACCGCGTCCAGGCTGGTCAGCCTTTCATGGTTTAACAAGCGGGCAAGCACATCAGCGCACACGCTGGCGTGCTTGGGTGGAAAGACGCCAGAGGCGGTAGACTTAGCGTTGTTCGGGGCGCTCGGGTTTTCTTTGGAAGATTCGGGCGTTTTCATTTGCCAGCCCTCCACGTACGCAAGTGCGGCAGCAGGTAGAACGCGGCGGCCATCATCGTGCCACCCCAAGCACCCGACACAGGTCCTCCACCCGCCATGCGAGACGCCCATTTATCCGCATTGGGCGCAACGGCCCGACCTCCCGCATTGCCCACAATCTAAGTGTCTGCTGCGCACGGTTCAAATGTCCTGCAGCCTCTTGCGTTGGAAGTGCTGTCCGCGTTTCCAGCGCCAGCGGTGTGAGTTGAATAGTCTTTGCGGCCATGTGTAAACCCTCGGGGTTTGTTGAACATGGCTGCATTTCGATGGCGGGGTAATCTGCGCCTGATGTACCCCGGGCAATCTCATTCTGTAACCCCGGCCAATAGTGGGCACGAACCCCGGCCAGTAGGTCAATTTGCCCCGGTCAACCTGCGGGGCGGGGATCTCCAATGGAACGCACGCAGTAAACATCTGAAAAGTTCTTCTCTAGTAACTCCCAGGCTTTTTCAACACTCAGCGGTCTGCCTTTGCGACGCTTGGCATCTGCCAGCCATTGCATAACCTCAAACGGACAAAACAACGGCTCAGCAATATGTCCCCGACCGCCCTGCCCAACCACTTTGCGAGCGGACAGTAGCCTGGGGCTGTGCGTCACATTTTTGAACCATGAAGCGTCCATCCCTGTGAAGTGTCCAAAGGCTTCAATCAGTTGGTCGCGTGTTGCGAGCATTTCATAGTTCAACTCTGGCTCAAAGGTGGAATTCTCACTCTCGTCCTCGCTGGTTTGCAGTGACAACAGTTCGCGCACCATCGCTTTTCGCCAAGGTTCAAAGACAACTTTCCATGCTTCTTCAGCCTTTCGGTCGGCATCCATCAGCTCAGCAATTGACTCACCCGCAGCCCTGCGGCGTGCCCGAGACACCTCTGTAGATACACCCGGTTCGAATACACCCTCACGAGCGTTCGCCTCCCCGTTCTTTTCGTCGAGCTCTTCAGCAATTCGATGCTTACGATTCGCCAGCTCCCTGTCCAGCGGCCCCACTGCGCACTCGGCATCCCGGAGTGCCGCGTATGCGGCTAAAAGCGCCTCTCTGGCCTTGGTGGCGCGAACTCCCATTGACTCCAACGTACCTGCATCTGGCCCCCACTCCCACGCGCCATAGATGGAAGAAAGACCGGCACCAATACCGTCCAACATGAATGCAGCAAGTTCATTGGCGGTGAAGGGAATCGGCAGGTTGGGCGCATCCAATGGGTCCGGTGTTCCCGGCCCTTCCATGTCACAAGCAGGGCTCCACGGCAATATCCATTCAACATCGTCCTTCATCGGCCAAACACCATCATCGCGAATGTCGTAGATGTTCGGAAAATGGTTCCCGATGATGGCCACGGCGACGGCTTTACCGTATGTCTGCATGTTCCGCACTCCCTCTGTGCAAGCCCTGAAAAGGAGCCCCAGCAGGCGGGCAGGGAAACCCGCTCTTCGGTTCGCGGGCCTAGCTGGAGTAAAACTGTCAGGCGTGAGTCCGCACCCAGCTTTTCAGCGCCTCATTGATGCGGGTTTGCCAGCCGTCGCCGGACGCTCTGAATTTCTCCACCACATCCACGTCAAGGCGCAGCGTGACCTGGGTTTTGCTGCCACTGCCCAGCGGGCGGCCACGGCGCGCCAAGGGCTTTACCTTCGCCCACTCGGCATCCGTGAAGGGAACGGCGTCAGGGTCGGCGTTCGCTGCGGCGGTGATGGCGGCGTCCTCGGCAGGCGTCGGCAGCGTGAGCACGCGCCCGCTGCGGGTCTTAATCGTTGTTGGCATATCGTTTCACCTCTCGACTGTTGGCTTTTCTCAAGCTGATGATGCGGCGCTCGGTTGGCTGCTCTGGCGGGCGGTCAACAAACACCACGCAGAACAACCTGTCGTTGACCGGCACCAGGCCCACCATTCGGACCTCGCGATAGTCTTTGCGCTTGTCAGGCCACACCAAAGCGACATCCCACTCAAGCCCGGCTGCATCTAGCAAGGAAACGCCATGCTTTGCCAGATTCGCGGCATCTTTGGCCGGGTCGAACGTCACATTCATCTTTATTGTAGTTACGTTTATTTGAAAGGCAAGGAATATTTGTAGTTGCGTTTTTTCAGGCAACCACCGCGCGCAGCTTGCCCGGTTCTGCCTTGGGGTCGAACTGCACCCCGGCCAGCGCCAGGATGTGGGCCTCTATCTGTTCGAGGAACGGGCGCAGGGCGTCCACGCTGCGCGGTCGGTAGCCTTCGGCGGTGGCGCTGGGCTTGTGGCCCATGACCTGGGCAATCGCGCCAGCAGGCGCCCCTGCAGCCTCACCCAGCAGCGAAAACGAACGGCGCAGCCCGTGAATGGTCAGCCCTTCGATGGAAGCGCTTTGCAGCGCTTTGGCGTGGCTGGCGCGGGTGTCGGCGATGCGGCCCGCCTTGCCGGTACTGGCGAACACGTATTCATTGGTGCGCGGCAGGGTCGCCAGCAGTTGGGCCAGATAGGGGCTCAGGGGAATGGTACGAGTGGCTTCCACCTTGTCGGCAATGGTCAGCTTGCGCCACTGAAAATCCACATCGGCCCACTTCATCGCGGCCAGTTCTTCACGGCGGGCACCAGTCAGCAGCAAGGCGCGCAGGTACACCGATGCAGTGCGGTTGCTCAGTTGCTCCACACCGGTCCACCAGCCCGGCACCTGGGCGGCTTCCAGCGCATCGGTGCGGCGTGCGGCTTGTGGCAGGTTCTCCAAGATGGCCGGGGCTTTGCCCGCCTCACGGTCAATCAGCTTCTTGTATTCGGGGCGTGCTGCACACCAGCGCAGGAAGCCCCGGAACATCATCAAGGCGCGGGCGGCTTGGTGTTTGCTGGCCTGGGCTTCGCGGTCAAACCAGATTTTCAGACTGTCCTCGTTCACATCGGGCAGCGGCAGCGCCAGCAGGGGGGACAGCGGCCCCGGTCGGGTCAAGCCTTTGCCGCGCTTCTTCTCCACGCCACCGGGCGCGGCCATCGCCTCTAGGTCGGCGCGATAGCCGGGCTTCCATGTGTCACGGCGCTTGGGTTTGCCTTGCGCCAGGTACAGCGGCCACACTTCGCCCACGGTCACGGCTTGGGCGGCGGCAGCGGCTTTCTTTTCAGCGGCTGCGGCCAATACGTCGCGCTTCAGGTCGCGCGGGTCGTGGCCTTCGTCAATCTGGCGTTGCAGTTCACGGGCTTTTTCCTGAGCCTTCGGAATGCTCCAGGCAACAGGGCTACCAATGGTCAGACGAACGTCTTTGCCTTGGTACACGCTCTGGAACACATAGGCTGGCTTCCCGGCTGGCGTTGTGCGCAGTCCCAGCCCCGGCACAGTCGCATCCCACAGAAACGCCTGCTTCTTGTCGGGCGGGCACTTGAACCCGGACACCCTGCCAGCGGTAAACGCAATCTTTGCCATGTCGTGCCCCTTGCGGTCTTACATCGGCCAGGATGTAAGGGCGGATGTAAGACGATTTTCGATAAACAGACCCATATGAATCAACAACGATGCTGGTCATGCATCCAGCAACATCACTGTAAGTTGTTGATTTGTATTGATTGTATCTACATCACTCAACAAGGGCAAACACACATATCCCATCATTCGTAATGAGAAGGTCGGGTGTTCGATTCATCTCTCCGGCACCAAGTAAACAAGGGAAAGCCCGCTATCTGAACGATAGCGGGCTTTTTCTTTGGGTGTTGCATGTAAGCCATTGGTAGGCAACTTGCGTCAAACCCTTTGTGCTTCCCCTGGTTTGGCGGGCACTGCCATGGGTGTGTTTTCAGGACCAAAGCACACGCTGTGTTCGGAGCAGGCGTCGCAAGTCGGCGAGCGGCAGATCGACAGCTCCTCGCGCAGGCAAAGCTGCTTGTAGAGGAACTTCTTCCACCGCATGTGCTGCGTGTTGCGGGCCGCCAGGGCCGGAAACCAGTGGGCGATCAGTTGCGACAGGGCCTCGCGCGAGGGCAGGCCCATGTCCTGCCACAGGTGTTCATCGCCCAGCGTGGCGCAGGCCATGGCCCAGGCCACCTGGCGCAGCTCGCCGGCTGTGCCGGCCGACATGTCGGCATGCTCCAGCAGCAGGCTCAGCACGTCGTCGACCTCATCGCGCCGGCGTTGCATGCGCTCGGCCAGCGCGCGCCAGTCGGGATGGGGGCTGGCCAGCTCGGGCATAGGGGCTCAGGCCAGCGCGGCCGCGTGCGTGTAGCACTTCTTGGGGCAGATCTTCGAGCAAGCGGTGCAACCGATGCAGAGCTCCTGGTGCGCGATGGTCATGACCTTTTTTTCGTATTCCTCGTCGTCGTCATCGTCATCCAGGCTGACCGAGATGCGCTCGCCTTCGTCGGTCAGCCCCACGAGTTCGAGCACGCCGCGCGGGCAGACCTTGAAGCAGCGGCCACAGCCGATGCACTTGTTCTCGTCCAGCTCGGAAACGAAGGTCGGCGTCCAGGTGGCACCGCTGGGCATGGTGATACTGAATGTGGCGCTCATGCGGGGTTCTCCTTCAGCTTTCAGCGGCTGCGGCGACGGCCTTGCGCAGGTCCATCAGCGTGGCGTGGGTGTCGTGGCAACGCTGCGCCACCGAGAGGATGTTTTCCCAGCCCGTGGGCAGGTCTTCGGAGAGGTCGTGCAGGTCCATCTTGGCCTGTGTGGCCTGCGCGTTGGCCTTCTTCAGGCGCGCCTTGAGTTCGTCGGTTTCGGTGCTCATGGTCAGGCTCCGTACTGGGCGACTGCTGGAAATTCGCGGATCATGGCCACGGCTTCGGTCAGGAACTTGCTGCCGGCGTCGGACAGTTTGGCCAGCGAGGGGAAGCCGAAGCGGTGCACGTCGCGCAGTTGCTTGTTGACGACCACCAGGCGGCCGGCGATCAGCACCATGCGGCCAAAACCTTCGTGGCTCATTTTCATCATGGGCGAGACCATCTGGCCGGTCTCGCGCTCAATCGCCACCGCGATCGCGTTGTAGAAAATCTCCAGGTGCCACAGAGTCTCGGGGTCCGGGTCGCCGAGGATGGGCAGAGCGCGGCGCTCTTCGGCGGTGTGGATGAAGGGCTTGAGCAGTTGCAGATCGCTCTTGCCCTCCCAACTTCCGTGCGTGTCCTGCGCGCGCATCTGCTTGATCAGTTGCTGCACAAAGGGCGTGGAGAGAAAAGCCTCGTCGCTCTCAGGCGCGAGTTCGGGGGTGGCGGTGCTGTTCATGGGGTGACCTCGTCGTCTTCAAAATCGAATGCGCGTTCGCTGTCCTTGGCCATGGCCTTGCGCAGCCAGGGCGGCGGCGTGCCCTGCAGCACGGCCTGCAGCTTGTCCAGGATCTCGGCGATGTTTTCGGGTTGCGGCACCTTGATCGGGTGAATCTTCATGGCCACGACACGCGCCGCGCCCGAGCCGCCGATGGCAGCCACATAGAGGATTGCGCAGTCCTTGATGGCTTCGAGTTTGGGCGCAAGCTTGTCCTCGTCGCCGTCTTCTTCGAGCTTGTCACCGAACTCGAAGCTCTCGACGAAGTGGTGGCCGGCGGCCGAAATCTCATAGACATCAATGCTCTTGGCCCAGCCGAAGTGCGCATCCACGCGCTCCTTGTCCTGGGTGGCGAAGGCGATCTTCATGAAGTTTCTCCTTGTGATGACAAAGGTTCCGGAATGCAGATAACCGCCCAGAGCACCCGTGGAACCGGCTTTGCCGGGCCACTGGGTGCGTCCCCCTGCAAGGGGGAAGACGCGGAGCGGCGCAGGGGGTTCTTCATATCTCAGGCGCTGGCGGCTGCCAGCGGGGTGGGTGGGAAGGCGTCGTTGGACTTGTCGAGGCGGCGCGTGGCGAGCTGCGCCTCCGGCGTGAGCGGCCAGTCGCCCGCGTGGTGGTGAGCGATGCGTTCGATCATCAGGTTGGCGATTTCAAAAATCAGGTTCATGGTGCCGCGGTAGCCCACGCTCACCTTGTGCGCGTTGCCGACGCGGTCGAACACCGGAAAGCCCACGCGCAGCAGCGGCTTGTTCAGGCGTTCGGCGGCCTGGCGGCCGTGTGAATGTGTGACCAGCAGGTCGCAGTCGGCACCGGCGGTCTCCAGGTCTTCCAGGTCGCCGAGCAGCACCTGCTCGGCCGGCAGCAGCTCGTGGGCTTTGGACTGTGTGGTGCTGATGCAGCACGTCAGCTCGGCGCCCATCTCGTGCAGCAGGCCGCCCAGGGCCAGCATCAGGTCGGGTTCGGCGGCGATGGCCACCTTCATGCCGCCGGTGTAGAAATGGCCGTCGAGCATGGCGTCGAGCAGCTGGCTGCGCTGGCGCCGGTACTTCGCCGGAACCGGCTTGCCTGAGAGCAACGAGAGGCGCTGCAAGAAGCGGTCGTTGTTGGCCAGGCCGGTCAGGCGCTCGAAGATCTCCAGCGGCGTGCCGGCGATGGTTTGCAAGGCCTCGGCGCCTTCGCGCGTCTGCTCGCCGATGCCCAGCGTGAAGGCCGAGGCGCCCGCGGCGCGGATCTGCTCCAGCGTGGTGCCGCCCAGGGTGGTGCCGCGCCAGTCGGGCGCGATGTGGCCGTCGAGCGAGCCCGAGATGTCGGGCAACACGATGGGGTTCAGGCCAAAGGCCTGGATGATCTCGCGCAGCTCGTCGATATCGCTGGGCGTGAGGTGGCTGCCGGGCAGCAGCGTGACTTGGTCGGCCACCATCGGCAGCGGCTTCACCTGCGACTTGACGATGGCGGTGATGGCGTGTTTGAAGCCGTCTTCGAAGGCGCCCACGTAGTCGGGCGTGGAGACGTAAATGATCTCGGTATCGGCCAGCTCGGGGTGGCGCTTGCGCGCTGTCACGAGGTAGCCGTCGACGTCGTCACCCTTGGTTTCGGTGAGGCCGGTGGAGCAGATCGCGATCACCCTGGGCGCGGCGCGCTTGCGGATGTTGAGCAGCGCCGCTTCGATGTTCTCGTAGCCACCGAGGATGGTGGTCACCTCGTTCATGGCCGTGGTCTGCAGCGGGATCGCTTCCTTGAAGTGGCGCACCAGCAGCACCAGGCCGAAGGAGGTGCAGCCCTGCGAGCCGTGCATCACCGGCATGCAGGCGTCCAGCCCCAGAAAGGCGAAGCTCGCGCCCAGCGGCTGGCTCATCTTGAGCGGGTTGACAGTACAGGCTTTTTTGGATTCGACGACGCGTGCCATGGTTGTGTTCCTTAGGGTTGCGTCAGACCGGGATTTCTTCGGGCTCCAGGCCCATGGCGTTCGCTGCCACCGCGCTGAGGTGGTCGGTCGAGGTGCCCGTCACGGTGGGCGTGACTGCGCCCAGGGTTTCACCGTCGTCGCCCCAGGGCGCGGGAATGCGCACCTGCTGCCACACCGGATTGAAGATGGCTCGGTCGATTTCGTGCACCAGCTCGACCATGCCCTCGTAGCCCCCGTAGGGGTGGTGGCGTTCCTGGTTGATGTCGAGCCAGGGCATGCGCGCCTTGAGCGCGACGAACTGCGAGCGGCCACCGCTGAGCATGATGTCGGCGCGCGCCTCCTTCAGCATCGCGTACATCTCGCGCGGCGTCATGTCGTCGATCATGTGGGCGTCGGCGCCCTCGCCCATGATTTCCTTGATCTTTTCCTTGTCTTCCTTGGTGCTCTTCTTGACACTGGTGCCGACGATTTCCATGCCGCCTTCCTGCAGCGCGGCCACCACCGACCAGGACTTCACGCCGCCCGTGATCAGCAGCACGCGTTTGCCCTGCAGGCGCTTCTTGTATTCGGCGATGCGCTTGTAGGCGCGCGCTTCTTCGACCTCGATCAGCCGCTCGGTGCGTTCGATCAACTCGGCGTCGGCACCCTGCTTCACCAGCAGGCTGGCGATCTGGCGCAGGGTCTCGCTCATGTCGCTGATGCCGTAGAACGAACCTTCGAAATACGGGATGCCGTAGCGCTGCTCCATCTTGGTCGCGATGTTGATCATCGACTTGGAGCACACCATCATGTTGACCTTGGCCCGGTGCGCGCTGGCGATTTCGTTGTAGCGGCCGTCGCCCGAGATGCACGAGAGGATGCGGATGCCCAAGGCGTCGAGCAGCGGCTTGACCTGCCAGAGTTCACCGACCAGGTTGTATTCGCCAATGATGTTGATGTCGTAGGCGGTGGTGAACTCGGGCTCGACGGTGCCGATCACGTAGTCCAGCAGGGCTTCGGCGCCGAGCTTGTTGCCCAGGTTCTTGGGGCCGGCGAAGCCGGGCGCGTTGACCGGGATCACCGGCTTGCCGAACTTCTCGGCGGCGCGTTTGCACACGGCTTCGATGTCGTCGCCGGTCAGCGCGGTGACGCAGGTCTGGTAGACGAAGACCGCGGGTGGGTCGTACTTTTCGATGATCTCGCGGATGGACTTGAACAGGCGTTTTTCACCGCCGTAGATCACGTCGAGTTCGTTGATGTCGGTGGTGAAGCCGCTGCGGTAGATGGTGGAACCCGACGAGGCGCTGTGCCGGTTGTCCCAGGAGTTGCCTTCGCAGGCGATGGGGCCATGCACCAGGTGGGCCACGTCGACCACGGGTTGCAGCGCGATCTTCGCGCCGTCGAAGGCACAACCACCCGCCGCCGCGCCGGGCGAGAGCTGCTTGGTGCAACCCTTCTTGCGCTCCTTCTCGCTCTTGCCCTGGTTGATGTCGCAGCCGGGCTCTTCAAACACTTCAGCGATCTTGGCCTTGAGCGATACAGACATGACGGACTCCAGACGGTGGGTTGAGAGTCCCTTTGCAAGTTGGGTGCCAGGCTTTTTTCAGGATTTTTGGCCGGTTTTTTGGCGATCTGTGGCGGGTTTGAAGGGAATGTCGCGGGCGCTTTGCGACAGTGGCTCTCACCGGCCCAGCGGGAGTTTTTCGCCACTGCGGTGCAGGGCGATCCAGCGCTCCAGCTCGGCCACGTGCTGCGCCTCTTCTTCCACAAACTCCTTGGCCAGCACCCTGATCTCGGGGTCGGTCGTGGTCTGCAGCACGTTGTCGTAAAACGCCAGACCGGCGCTCTCGGCGTCGAGCGCCACCTGAAGCGCCTGTTCGATGCCGATGAAGGGATCGGCGGCCCAGATCGCCGCAGCCTCGGGGCTTTCGATGTCTGGCCACTGGTAGTCGGCCTCGGCCAGTGTGGGCAGGTTCCGGTAGCCGGCGCGTTCGCGCGCGTCGCCCAGGTGCAGCAGCGAGTAGTCGGCCAGCTGGCGGAACAGCTGGGCCACCTCGGTGTTGCCGGCCGTGCGCATGGCGTCGGCGAGCTGGCCGAAGCGCAGCGCGGCTTCGTTTTCCAGCTGGATGGTGTGGGCCAGAAATTCTTCTACGGAGTCCATGAGTTTCTTCCTTCGGTCAAAAATCCAGTTCGAACCAGGCCGGCTCTTTCTGGCGCAGCTGGGCGATCAGTTCCAGCGTGGCCGGCACCAGGGCGTGGATGCCGTACCAGACGGCTTCACGCCGTGGCTGGCTGTCGCTCTCCAGCAGGTTTTGCAGACGCGTCCAGCCATGCCAGTCGAGCTGCACCAGGCGCAGGCGCAGCGGCTCGGGCCAGTGCGCCAGGGTCTGAGCCATGCGCAGCAAATGCATCTCCACGCAGGCCAGGGTATTGGCGCTGGCGAACAGCTCGTCTTCGCCCTGCAGCTCGGCGAGCAGGTTCGCCATGACCTCGCCGCTGTTCTGCAGGATCAGGTATTGCATGCGTGCGATCATGGTGTGCTCACCGGGTCGAGGCCACGGAACATCGCGCAGCGCAAAAACACCTCGCGGCTCGCGTCCACCTGCTTGTGGCGGCAGTACTTGGCGACCAGCTTGGCCAGGCCCTTGATGTCGCGCCCGGTCGCGGCCGGGAACAGATCGGCCAGCATCTGCGGCATGCCGGGCGCCAGCGCCAGCGCGAACTGATCACCCATCACGCCCCAGATGCGGGCGCGAGCGGCCGCGTCGGGCGGGTGGTAGCGGATCAGCGCGATGCAGCGCGAGACGATGGCCTCGTCGATGTCGTCCACCCGGTTGGTGGTGAGGAACAGCAGGCCGTTGAAGTACTCCAGCACGCGCAGGAACACGCCCACCACCGCGTTCATGGTCAGGTTGTCGTCGCGCTTCTTGATGTAGACGTCGGCCTCGTCGATCAGCAGCACCGCACCCCAGCGCTGCGCGCGCTGCAGCACGTCCTTCAGCGCCGTCTCCATGGTGGCCACGTTCAGGCCGAGCTGGCCCGAGTGCACGCGGTAGAGCGGGCGCTGGATGATCTCGGCATAGACCTCGGCGGTGAGCGTCTTGCCCACGCCGGGCGGGCCGGCGCAGAGCACCGTGGTTCCGCCCGACTTGCCGGCGATGATGTCGTCCATCAGCACGTCCATCTCGGCGGTCAGGATGTCGATCAGGTCGGTCTGCTCGGGCGGCAGCACCAGCAGCTGCTTGAGCTGGGGCTTGTAGGCATAGGGTTCGAGGTCGTCCACATGCACCCACACATGGTGGTGCAGCTCCAGGTGGAACATCAGGATCAGCGGGTGCACCGGCAGTTGGCGGAACAGGCCGGGCCGGTCCTGCAGCGCGGCCTTCAACGCCAGCACGTCCTGCTCGGCGTCGTACTGGCTGCTCTTGGCGGCCTTGTTCAGGTAGTTGGTGAGCAGCTCGCCCGGGGTTTCCAGGCTGGTGTCGCGCTGCTGCAGCACGGCCTCGTCGTTCACCAGGCGCGCCGCTTCGCCCTGGGCCGAGAGGATCACGATGTCCTTGCGCAGCCAGTCGCTGTCGCGGTGGGTGGCGCTGGGGTCGGGCGCGTGAAAGGCCAGACCACGGCCAAGGAACTGGGCGCCGCTCTGCGCGCGCCAGTCGAAATACGTGGCCACCGAGGTTTCATACGCGCGCAGCAGCTCGGGCGTTTCGCGCACCAGGCCGCGCGCGAGCAACAGCTCGGCCACACTGCGGCCGATCACGTCGTTGCCCGAGAGGCGCAGGGTCTGGTTGACCAGGCCGCCCTTGGCGTTGGCCTTGAGATCGATATACACCTTGCCGGTTTCGTCGTTCGAGGGCGGTGTGTAGTCGATGCGCGTCGGGCACCAGGCCAGCGGCACACCGTCGGTGTCGGCGCTGAACAGCCAGCCGTGGGTGCTGCCTTCGGCGAGGTAGGCCACCAGCGCGGGCACCACATCTTCCAGCGTGTCGGCCGTGAAGCGCTGGGCGCCGGGCACGCCGAGCAGGCCCCGCAGCGAACGCAGCTGCACGGCGCGGCGCTGCTGGGCCGGGCCGCCCGCGTCCCAGAGCTGGTCGAGCCGGTCCAGCACCGGCGCGCTCAGCAGGCGCAACCGGGTCTCGGCGTGTTGTCCGAAACGCAGCTGGTCCGTCAGGCCGGCCAGCTCGGGAAATTCCCCGGCCAGGGTCTGGGCATGGGGGCGTTCGATGCGCAGCTTCATGGCCGTGGATCGGTTGGGGGTCAGTTGTCGTCGGCCAGCACTTCCAGCGCCACCAGCTGTTCGTACAGCGCGCGCCGCGCGTGCCAGTTGTCCTTGCCGGCGATGCGCGGGTCGGCGCCTTCAAAGGCGCCGATGGCGTCGCGGTCGCCGCGGTAGACGCAGGTGAGCCCGCCGCGCGCGGCCAGCGCGGCCTCCAGCGCCGCGACCTCGCTCACCGGCTCGGCGCTCAGCACGCCGCTGCCCAGCAGGTGGTCGGCGCGGTACAGCGGCGCGTCCCAGCCATGGCTGTCGCCGAGCGCGCAGATGGCCGGGTAGCGCTCGCGCGCTGCGGCGTCGATTTCGGCGTGGCCGAGGTCGTCAAGCAATTCGCGCGGGCTCAGGCTGTCGAAGATTTCCCAGGGCTGCAATGCATCGCCGGCCTCAACCTTGCGGGCGAAGTCGGCCTCGTCGTAGGCGAACCAGGCGCGCGGGGCGGCTTGTTCGGGCACTTCCACCACATAGATCATGGTTTTCTCCGATGGCCGCAGCCGGTTTTCAACGCCAATTCACCACTGTCAGTCACCGAAGCGCGGCCCAGACGACTGAGGGGGAGCGCCCCAGGGCACCGCCGGGCCGGCTTTGCCGGACGGCCAGTGCGCCTTGCAAGCCGCGGCTGCACCAGAGTCGCAACCTCTTCGTCCCGTCCAAGCCTGCGCAGGCAGGCTTGGAGCCGCGGTCCTCA
Organism: Hydrogenophaga sp.; assembly: GCA_030653975.1. Taxonomy (GTDB): domain Bacteria; phylum Pseudomonadota; class Gammaproteobacteria; order Burkholderiales; family Burkholderiaceae_C; genus Hydrogenophaga. Next base: position 53,698 of record JAURYH010000021.1, read on the forward strand.
GCCCCCTTGAGGGGGTCGCGCGCAGCGCGGCGGGGGTGGGCCATCACTCCACGCCTTCGGCGGCGGTCTTGGCCCAGACCGCCTTGCGCAGGCGCTGCGTGATGCCCGCCGGACTGGCGTCAAACTGCCGCTGCGCAATTGACAAGGCGCCCTGGGCCACAGCGGCTTCGGGCAGGGTCAGGGGCAGGCGACCCGCCACATGGGTCGCGCCCGGCACCGCCTTGGCAATCGCCTGGCGGTTCGGGTGTTCGTCCATGGCGATCAGGTTGTCGGCCTCGCGCACACCACCCAGACACACCCAGCCGTCGATCACCTCGACCTTTCGGCCGTCCTGCGTGGTTTTGATGTAGACCGCCTCCAGAGGCGTGCTTCCCGAGCCGTCTTGGGCCACGTCGGGGCCGGTGGTGGTGGCGGGCGTGTTCATGGTCAGAACTTCACGACGATGTCTTCGTTGCGAACGATGAACTGGCAGGCCAGGCGCCACGGCGGCGGCAGGTCCTTGGTTTCGGCGTCGGCGATCTGTTGCGCCGTGATCTTGCCGGCCAGCTTCAACACCGTCTTCTCTTTTTCGGTCAGCGCCACGCCGTGCGGCGTGTTGCCCGACAGCACGGTCACCTGCAACTGGCAGGAGCCGCACTCGCCGTTCTCGCACTCGAAATCCAGTGGAATGTTGTTCGCCTTGGCCACCGCCAGCAGGGTCTTGGTGTCACCCGCGATGGCATAGACCGTGAGGTCCTTCTTCATGCGCGGAGAACTGAATGTCACGTTGGCCATAGGGCACCTCAAAGATTTGATGGGTCCCGCCAGCGAGCGGTGGAACCGACCTGGGCTTCCACCGGAGAGCGGGGGAGTCCAACCCAGGCCGCCGCGGAACCGGCTTTGCCGGGCCGCCAGCGGCGCCCCCTTGAGGGGGAGCGCCGCCAGGCGCGCAGGGGTGGGTCAATCACCGAATGATGTCGTAGCTGTAGTCCGTCTTGCCCGGAACAATCGTGTTGGCATCCAGCGTCTCGAAGAACTCGTCGAGCAGGGTGACCAGCACGCGCATGCCGCCTTCGTAGCCCCAGGTGGGGAAACGGTGGTAGTGGTGGCGATCGAAGATCGGGAACACCATGCGCACCAGCGGGGTCTTGGTGTCGCGCTCCAGGTACTTGCCGTAGGTGTTGCCGATCAGGAAGTCCACCGGCTCGGTGAACAGCAGCGAACGCAGGTGCCACAGATCGCGCTTGGGGTAGACCTTGCAGCCGGCGCCGTAGGGCGACGAGTCGAACAGCTCCTGAACCTTCTTGGCCCAGGTTTCGGTGCCGTTGGTGGCCAGCACGTGCGAGGGTTCGGCGCCGAGTTCCAGCAGGAACTGGGCGTAGCCGAGCATCTGGTCCGGGTCGCCATACAGGGCGTAGCGCTTGCCGTGCAGGTGGGCCTGGCTGTCGGCCATGGCGTCGACCAGTTCGCCGCGCTCTTTCTCCAGTTCGGCCGGGATCGGCTTGCCGGTCAGGCGCGAAATTTCCATCAGGAACTTGTCGGTGCCGGCCACGCCGATGGGGGCGTTCAGCGTGACAACTTCCTGGCCGTGTTCGGCGATGAACTTGCTGGTCTTCTCGCAGCAGAATTCCTGGAACACGATGGTGGCCTTGGCGTGCAGGGCGGCAACCACTTCTTCTTTCGAGGTGCCGCCGGCGTACATGCGGAACTCGCCGTCGGTGGGCGTGTTCCAGTTGCCGGACGGGTCGCAGATGATGTTCACCTGCACACCGAACAGATCGAAGATGCGGCGGATTTCCTTCATGTTGCCGACAACGAAACCGTCGAAGCCACCAATGAAGTTGATGCTCTCGTTGGGCACGCGCACCAGGGGTTCGGTGGTCTTGGCCTTGCCGTCCCAGAAGTGGCGCAGGATGCCCAGCAGCGCGTTGTCGTAGCCGGTGATGTGGCTGCCGACGAAGGCCGGGGTGTGTGCAAAGGGCACGTCGAACTCGTCGGGTACGCTGCCTTTTTGCTTGCTGGTCTTGATGAAGGCGTCGACGTCGTCACCGATCACTTCGGCCATGCAGGTGGTGGACACCGCGATCATGTCGGGCTTGTACAGGCTGTAGGCGTTGGCCAGGCCGTCGACCATGTTGTTCAGGCCACCGAACACCGCCGCGTCTTCCGTCATTGAAGAGCTCACGCAGGACGTAGGTTCCTTGAAGTGGCGGCTGAAGTGCGAGCGGTAGTAGGCCACGCAGCCCTGGCTGCCGTGCACGAAGCTCAGCGTCTTCTGGAAACCGTTGGCGACGTACACGGCGCCCAGCGGCTGGCAGGCCTTGGCCGGGTTCACCGACAGGGAGTCGCGGGCGAAGTTCTTCTGTTTGTAGTCTTCGGTCTTGGTCCATTCGACGATCTGCTTGATCGATTCGTCGCTGTGGTTGAACTCGAATTCCGCTTTCTTGTTGCGGAAGATGTCCTGGTACTCGGGCTCACGGAACAGCAGTTCGTGGTCGAGGATCTTGTCGGCTGATTGGGGCATGGTGCTCTCCAGAGGATGTTGAGATTCAAGGAGCGGACGACCGGCCGAGGCCAGGCCGCCCGCAGACTTCTTCAGGCGGCCTTCTTCCACGGGGCCTTGGTCAGGCCCCAGATGGGTGAGCTGATCGCCATGTCCATGTCACGGGCGAAGATGGCGAAGCCGTCGTAGCCGTGGTAGGGGCCGGAGTAGTCCCAGCTGTGCATCTGGCGGAAGGGCACGCCCATCTTCTGGAACACGTACTTTTCCTTGATGCCGGAGCCGACCAGGTCGGGCTGCACCTGCTCGACGAACTTCTCGAACTCATAGCCGGTCACGTCGTCATAGATCAGCGTGCCGTCTTTCACGTAGTGCGTGGTGCGCTGGTAGTCGTCGCCGTGGCCGAATTCGTAGCCGGTGCCGACCACGTCCATGCCCAGGTCTTCGTAGGCGCCGATCACGTGGCGCGGACGCAGACCGCCCACGAACAGCATGACCTTCTTGCCCTGCAGGCGCGGCTTGAACTTGTCGATCACGGCCTGCATCAGCGGCTTGTACTTGGCGATGACCTCTTCGGCCTTGGCCTTGATGCTGTCGTCGAAGTGGCTGGCGATTTCGCGCAGGCTCTTTTCGATCATGGTCGGGCCGAAGAAGTTGTATTCCACCCATGGAATGCCGTACTTCTCTTCCATGTGGCGGCTGATGTAGTTCATCGACCGGTAGCAGTGCAGCACGTTGAGCTTGGCCTTGGGCGTGTTCTCGATCTCGGCGATGGTGCCGTCGCCGGACCACTGGGAGATCACGCGCAGACCCATTTCTTCGAGCAGGATGCGGCTGGACCAGGCGTCGCCACCGATGTTGTAGTCGCCGATGATGGCCACGTCGTAGGGCGTGGAGACGAACTCGGGGCGCTTGTTCGGATCGGTGCGGTCGAACACCCAGTCGCGGATCGCGTCGTTGGCCAGGTGGTGGCCGAGCGACTGGCTCACGCCGCGGAAACCTTCGCAGCGCACGGGCACGATGGTCTTGCCTTCGTACTCTTTGCTCTTCTTCTTCGACACGGCTTCGATGTCGTCACCGATCAGGCCGATCGGGCACTCGGACTGAATCGAGATGCCCTTGTTCAGGGGGAACAGTTCCTGGATCTCGTCGATGATCTTGTCGAGCTTCTTGTCACCACCGAACACGATGTCCTTTTCCTGGAAATCGCTGGTGAACTGCATCGTCACGAAGGTGTCGATGCCGGTGGTACCGATGTAGTAGTTGCGGCGGGCGGCCCAGGAATACTGGCCACAACCCACGGGACCGTGGCTGATGTGGATCATGTCCTTGATGGGGCCCCAGACCACGCCCTTGGAACCGGCGTAGGCACAACCGCGGATGGTCATGACACCCGGCAGGGACTTGATGTTGGATTTGACGCCGCAGTCCGGCTTGCCTTCTTCGAACGAGCCCAGGTGCTTCGCCCTGCGCTTGGCCATCTTTTCGGGATAGGCCTTCAGCACTTCATCGATCAAGGCTTTGTTCGTGGCCTTGCGGTCTTCAACTGTGGCAGTCATGGGTAACTCCGATGGATATTTGGTTTGCTTGGGTGATCAAGACCGACCCGCCGGCACACGCCAGGCGGATCGGACTTGTGGGGCCGTTCAGGCGGCGGCCAGGGCGGCGGCGGCCGCAGCGGCCTTGCCGACTTCGGACTCGTCGATCTGCTGCATGATCCCGAACTCCATCAGCATGTCTTCCAGCTGGTCCATCGTGATGGGGGTGGGGATGGTGCCGTTGCCAGCGTTGTTGTGGATCTTCGAAGCCAGGGTGCGGTACTCGGCGGCCTGCTTGGAATCGGGCGCGTACTCGATCACGGTCATGCGGCGCAGCTCGGCGTGTTGCACGATGTTGTCGCGCGGCACGAAGTGGATCAGCTTGCTGCCCAGCATGCCGGCGAGGGCGTCGGCCAGTTCCAGTTCCTTGTCGGTCTGGCGCTCGTTGCAGACCAGGCCACCCAGACGCACACCACCCGAGTTGGCGTACTTCAGAATGCCCTTGGAGATGTTGTTGGCCGCGTACATGGCCATCATCTCGCCCGACATCACGATGTAGATCTCTTGCGCCTTGTTTTCGCGGATGGGCATGGCGAAGCCGCCGCACACCACGTCACCCAGCACGTCGTAGGACACGTAGTCCACGCCGTCGTAGGCGCCGTTTTCTTCCAGGAAGTTGATCGAGGTGATCACGCCGCGGCCAGCGCAACCGACGCCTGGCTCAGGGCCACCGGACTCGACGCAGCGGATGTCCTTGTAGCCGATCTTCATCACGTCTTCGAGCTCCAGGTCCTCCACCGAACCGGCTTCAGCGGCCAGCGAGAGGATGGTGTCCTGTGCCTTGGCGTGCAGGATCAGGCGGGTCGAGTCGGCCTTGGGGTCGCAGCCGACGATCAGGATTTTCTGGCCGAGGTCGGACAGAGCAGCCAGGGTGTTCTGGGAAGTGGTCGATTTACCGATGCCGCCTTTACCGTAAAAGGCGATTTGCCGAAGTTTGGCCATTGCAGTACTCCATTCAGGAAAGTTAAAGAACCTAAGCAAGCGTTGCCGCGACTTTGGGTCAGCCTTCCGTGCCTGTTGGTCTTATTGCTCTAGGTTCACGTCGGCCGGACTGGTGTCCGCGCACCCTCCTCTTTGCAGCTTCCGTGCCATGTTGTCTGGCCTCTGTTTTGTCGCTCTTGAAACAGGGCCTCCACAGAGGGGAAAGCGCACTTTTCAGGGCTCGCCGCGGGCGCCGTCCGGGCTTTGTCCTGTTCCCGACAAAACGGCGAAATCCGTCGCACACACATCGCGTCGGTGGGTCGCCTCGGCGGCTTTGTGTCGCATTTGATGGCCGCGGGTGGACAAATCCGCCTGGTACGGTCATTGCTCTTTAGAGAGGCATGAACCTGCCCCACGCGCTCACCACCGAACCGGTCGCACCGCCCTCGCACTTTGAAGCGATCGGTGGCCAGGCGGCGGTGGACCGCCTGGTGAACGCCTTCTATGCGCAGATGGACAACCGCCCCGATGCCACCGGCATCCGCGCCATGCACGAGCCCGACCTGGGCCACACCAAGGCCGTGCTGCGGCTGTACCTGGCCGAGTGGCTGGGCGGCCCCAAGGACTACACGGCACAACGCGGCCACCCGCGCCTGCGCATGCGCCACGCGACTTTCCCCATCGGCATTCCCGAGCGCGACGCCTGGCTCGCCTGCATGGACGCCGCGATGCAACAGACCGGCGTGCCCGATGACCTGCACCGCGTGCTGATGGCGGCCTTCTTCAAGACCGCCGACTGGATGCGCAACACCCCAAACCCCCCGGCAATCCCTGCCACCAACCCGAAGGAAGCTTCATGACCGCCACCCTGGCCACCCAAGAGATCGACGACACCGCGTTTGCCCGCCTGGACAGCGAGGGCCGCCTGCTCAACCCCTTGCTCAAGGGCAGCACCAACAAGTTTGGCCGGGTCGGCTTTCGCGGCGAGCTCGCGCTGCGTTTTGCACCGAAGCTGGCCGACGAAGCGCGTCCGCCCGAACTGCTGTGCGGCCAGGCCATGGCGGTGGGCACCGTGGGTGAAAAGACCCTGTCTTTCTTCGCCGGCTACCTGCTGAGCTTCGAGTACCTGAAGGACGTGGCCGAGGTGCTGGGCGACACGCTGAGCGCGGGCGGCAAGTACTTCCTGTTCTGCAACAACATCGACCTCTCGAAGAAGTACCAGGTGCCGTACAAGGGCGCGATGTTCTACGTGCTGCCGATCGACGAAGCCACGGTCTACAACGAACTGCTCGACCTGTTCTACTTGGAAAAGGGCGACCTGAAGAAGAAGGACACCGCAGGCAAGCTCGACGCCATCGCCGACGCCGCGCTGAAGTACGACGTCACCTTCGACACCATCACCTACGACGAAGGCCTGACGCTGATGGGACCGGTCCGCAACCCGAACGAAAACCGTCCCGTTTGATCGGTGTCTTCCTGCTGCGCGAACCGATGCTGCATCTGCGGTGCTCGCCGTACGTGAGTATGGCTCCGCTCCTCAACGCAGCCTCGGTCCGCTCGCGACGGAATCCATCCGATCAAACCCTCAGGCCGTTGAGATGGACGACGATGAGCACGACCAACCCCAACGCTGGACCAGCACCAACCTGGTGGGAGTGTCCACGGCCTGGCTGGCCAGCGCGGGCTTCAATGAGCGCGCGCCCGAGCTGCACATCGCCGGCACGCGCGAGACCCAGCCGGGTCTCTTCGCGCTGCTGGACCGCTGCGACGACCTGACCCAAGCGCGCGAGGTGTTTGTGCACTACCTGTCCATCGCCTTCGGCCTGCAAGCTCCCGAGAAACCCGCCATCGGCAGCGCGGCATCGGCCGAGCCGCGGCGCTGGCGCGGCAACTGGCGCCGCCTGCTGCAGGGCTGGGGCATGGACGCCAACGGTGTCGCGGGCGCCGTGCTCAAGGGTTGGGTCGAAAGCCGTTTCGGCCTCGTGCCCACGTTCCACAAAGCGCCGCTGGCGCACTTCCCTTCACCCGCCTGGGTGGCCTACCTGGAAGAAAAAACCAGCAGCCGCCACCACAGCAACAACATCCACCAGCAGCTCGACCTGCTGTACGAGTTCTGCCAGTGGGCGCTGGCCCGCTTCCCGCTGCCCGCGCCCCAGATGCAGGGCCCCCACGTGCGGCTCTGGCGGGGCAGCAACCGCGTGGAAGAGCAGCTGCTGCAAGGCACGCTGCGCGAACGCCGTTGCCGCGTTCGGCTCAACAACATCGTGTCCTTCAGCCTCAGCGCCGAAGAAGCCTCGTGTTTTGGCGACTGGGTGTTCGAGCTGCTGGTGCCGCGCAGCAAGCTGCTGGTGTTCCCCGGCCTGCTGCCGGGCCAGGTGCTGCAGGGCGAGCAGGAGGTGATCGCCCTCGGTGGCGACTACGACGTGGTGGCGCGTTATGACTGAAGTGAAACACCCCCCGCGCCGCTTCGCGTCACCCCCCAGGGGGGCGGCACTGGCCGTCTGGCGAAGCCAGCCCGGCGGTGCCCCCGGTTGGCGTTGTTTCATGCGTCGCGGGTGGCGCTCCGGCGACATGAGAACTAAACATCATGACTGAGCAGTTCGACCGGGTGCTCGGCGCCTACCTCGGCCTGGCCATCGGCGACGCCCTGGGCGCGACGGTGGAGTTCATGCGCCCGCGCGAGATCGCGCTGCAGTACGGGGTGCACCGCGACATCGTGGGCGGCGGCTGGCTCAAGCTCGCGCGCGGCCAGGTCACCGACGACACCACCATGAGCCTCGCCCTGGGCGACGCCCTGCTGAAGTCCGGCCCCGCGGGCCTGCAGAATTTTGTCGCCCACGGTGACGACACCCTGGTCCGCGGCATCGCTGAGGCCTACGTGGGCTGGTGGCGCGGCAAGCCCGTGGACTGCGGCAACACCTGCCGCCGCGGCATCCTGCGCTTCCTGCTGGACGGCAGCCTGACCGGCCCCTACAACGACGGCGACGGCGGCAACGGTGGCCTGATGCGCAACCTGCCCGCCGTGCTTGCCACGCTCGGGGACGACGCGGCCTTTGAGCGCCTCGCCATCGCCCAGTCGCGCATCACCCACCACCACGCCCTCTCCGACGCGGCCGTGCTCGGTGTCGGCCGTCTGCTGCGCGGTGTGCTGGCGGGCGACGACCAGGCCGAACTGCGGGCCAAGTCGGCGCGCTGGGTGGCGGCCGAGCCGGTCTTCCGCTTCACCCCCTACCGCGGTCGCGCCACCGCCTACGTGGTCGACACGGTGCAGACCGTGCTGCACTTCGTGGGCGAACACGAAGACTTTGAAGATGCCCTGGTCGCGACCGTGAACCAGGGCGACGACGCCGACACCACCGGCGCCCTCGTGGGCATGCTGGCCGGCGCCCGCTGCGGCGCTTCCGGATTGCCCCAGCGCTGGCTGCGGCGGCTGCAGCCCGCCACCGTGCGCGCCATCACCGACCAGACCAGCGGCCTGCTGGCCCTGGCGCAGAGCCGGGAGGACCTGGCCCATGCCTGAAGCCACCCTGTCCGCTGCGCACGACGCCGCCGTGGTGCAGGGCTACCACGCGCGCACCCGGCACCACCTGAGCGGTTACGCCGCCGGCCCCGACACTCTCGACTGGGACGCCCAGCCCGATCCGTTTCGCCGTTTTGCCGGCACGGCGCTCATGCCCCTGCCGCTGCCGGCCCACCGCGAAACCTTGCCCTGGACCTCGCTGTTCGCCGCTGGCGGCCCCGCGCCCCGCGCGGCCACGCGCGAGCACCTGGGCCTGCTGTTCGAACTCTCCTTCGCGCTGTCCGCCTGGAAGGAACTCGGCCCGGACCGCTGGGCCCTGCGCATCAACCCGTCCAGCGGCAACCTGCACCCGACCGAGGTCTACCTGATCGTGCGCGGGCTGCCCGGCCTGGACGACGGCGTGTACCACTACGCCCCGCAGGCGCACGCGCTGGAAGAGCGCGCCCGCTTTGCACCCCGGCCCGGCTCCCAGCCGCCCCAGCTGTTGATCGGCTTCAGTTCCATCCACTGGCGCGAGGCCTGGAAATACGGTGAACGCGCCTTCCGCTACTGCCAGCTCGACATGGGCCACGCCATCGGCGCGCTGCGTTATGCCGCTGCGGTGCTCGGCTGGCGCGTGCGCGAGCTCGGCCTGAGCCACGCAGACACCGCGGCGGCGCTCGGTCTGGACCGCGCGGGCGACTACGGCCCCGCCGAACACGAAGAAGCCGAGGCCCTGTTCGAACTGCTGCCGGGCGCGAGCGACGCAGCGCCGGCCGATCCCACTGACTGGCTGGTCGCTGCGACCTGGAGCGGCCAGGCCAACCGGCTGGACCCGCGGCCCATGTACCGCTGGCCCGTGATCGACGCGGTCGCGCAAGCCTCTCGCCGCAGCGTGCGCCGGCCCGTCAGCGCCGTGCCGCCGCTGGGCGCGCGCCATTGCCTCCCCGACACCCGCGCCACGGCGGCCGACCTGATCCGCGGGCGCCGCAGCGCCCAGCGTTTTGACCGCCAGGCCCGGCTCGGCATCGACGCCTTCTGGCCCCTGCTCGCCGCCCTGATGCCCGCGCCTGCCGAGGGCGGCGCTGCCCTGCTCCCCTGGGACACGGGTGGCTCGGACGAGGCGCCGGCCGTGCACGCGGTGGTCTTCGCGCACCGGGTCGACGGCCTGGCGCCGGGCGCCTACCTGCTGCCCCGCAACCCCTCGGCCGGACCCGCGCTACAGGCCGCCCTGCCCCACCTGAGCTGGCGCCCGGTGCCCGACAGCCCGCCCGAGGTGCCCCTGCTGGAGCTGGCCCTCAACCCCGCGCTGGCCGGCACGCTGCGCACCCTGAGCTGCCACCAGGCCATCGCCGCCGACGCGGTGTTCGTGGTGGCGCTGCTGGGCGAGTGCGGGGCCTCGCTGGCCGGCAGACCCTGGCTCTACCGCGAGCGCCTGCGCGAAGCCGGCCTCATCGGCCAGGTGCTCTACCTCGAAGCCGAAGCCGCCGGCCTGCGCGGCACCGGCATCGGCTGCTTCTTCGACGAACTGGTGCGCGAGCTGCTCGGCCTGGGCGCCCCGGGCACCGAGCCCTGGCAGGTGCTCTACCACTTCAGCGTCGGCCTGCCGGTGACGGACACGCGCATCGCCAGCACACCCCCCTACCCGGAGCCCCGCCCATGAAAGGCCAACGCGTTTTCCTCCGTCTCACCGTGGCCGAGGTCGGCCCCTGGTGCGCGGCCCACCCCAACGCCCTGCTGCTCGACGCGCGCGATGCCGCCAGCCATGCGCGCGACGGCTGGCCCGGGGCCGTGCGGCTCTGCAGCGACAACCAGGACAGCCTGTTGCTGCGCACCGCGCGCACGCGCCCGGTGCTGATCTACTGCTACCACGGCAACGCCAGCCAGACCTGGGCGCAGATGTTTGCCGACTTCGGTTTCACCGATGTCAGCGACCTCATCGGCGGCCAGACGGCCTGGATCGCGGCGCAAAACGCGCCAGCCCCCGCGGCACCCGCTCCCGCACCGCCCGCGCCGCCGCGCAAACCGCTGTCACAAGCCTTGTCGGACTGGCTGCACACCGAGGGCTTTGACGACCCGGACGCCCGCGGCCCGCACGGCAACACCCCGCTGATGCTCGCCGCCTGGCGCGGCGACGACGCCATCGTGAACGCCCTGCTCGACCACGGCGTGACATTGGACGCGGTCAACCGCGACGGCAACAACGCGCTCTGGCTGGCCTGCGTGCACGGCGATCTCTCGGGCATTGAACGCCTGGTGCGCGCGGGCGTGCCGATCGACCAGACCAACACCACCGGCGCCACCGCGCTGATGTACGCGTCCAGCAGCGGCAAGGCCGCCGTGCTGCGCCAGCTGCTCGCGCTTGGGGCCGACGCCAGCCTGCGCACGCAGGACGACTTCAGCGCGCTCGACATGGCCGCCAGCGTGGAATGCCTGCGCCTGCTGCGCCCGGCCCGTCAACCCATCCCCAGCGAAAGCACCCCATGAGCCACCTCGTCTTCTTTGAAAAACCCGGCTGCGGCGGCAACGCCCGCCAGCGCGCGGCGCTGCAAGCCGCCGGCCACACGCTGGAGCGGCGCAACCTGCTGACCGCGCACTGGACCGCCGAGGCCCTGTTCGCATTCCTCGCGCCGCTGCCCGTGCCCCAATGGTTCAACCGCGCCGCGCCGCGGATCAAGAGTGGCGAGGTCGTTCCCGAAGCGCTGGACGCCGAAGCCGCCCTGGCCCTGCTGATCGCCGAACCGCTGCTGATCCGCCGCCCGCTGATGTTGAACACCGCCGACGGCAGCCGCATGGTCGGCTTCGACACCGCCGCGGTGACGGCCTGGATCGGCCTAGAACCTTCGGCCCAGCGCCCGAGTTCGCTCGAAGGCTGCGCATCGCCCACCCCATCCTGCACCACCCCCACCGGAGGCCAACATGCCCATGTTTGACTACCACTGCAAGGGCTGCCAGGCCGAGTTCGAGCTGCTGGTGCGCGCCAGCACCGTGCCGACCTGCCCGCACTGCGCGAGCACCGATCTGGAGAAGTGCGTCTCGCGCATCGCCCCGGCCGGCAAGATCGAAGCCATCCGCATGTCCAACCGCCGCCTCGCTGCGGCACAGGGCCACTTCAACAACTACAGCCAATCCGAACAGGCGCGGCTGCTGAAAGGCAAAAGGGTTTGATATGGACCTCGTTTACAAAACGACGATGCTGACCCAGGGCGGTCGCGGCGGTCAGGTGCAGAGCGAAGACGGCAGCTTCAAACTCAAGCTCGCGGTGCCCAAGGAGATGGGCGGCAGCGGCGAGGGGCCGAACCCCGAGATGCTGTTCGCGGCCGCCTTCGCCGCCTGTTTCGAACACTCGATCCGCCACATCGCCAAAGCCGACAAGCTGCCGCTGCGCGGCTGCTACGTCGAGGCCACGCTGTCGATGTACGTCAACTTCGAAGGCGCCTACCGCATGGCGCTCAGCCTCACGGCCACACTGGCCGGCCCGCTGGACCAGGTCACGGCCGACAGCCTGATGGAACGCGCCAAGGGCATCTGCCCCTACGCCGACGCGACCAAGACCAACATGAGCCTCAACCTCAAGGCGGTGCTCGACACACCGGTGACGGCATGAGCCCCCACGCTCCGCCGCTGCGCGGGTCGCTGCCCCCCGAGGGGGCTGATCCGGCTTGGGGCGGCCCGGCGCCGGATCGCATGAGCTCGGACGCAGGCTACTTCATGGACTGGGACGGCAACGTGCGCCGCACCGACGACCCGGGCGGTGGCTACCGCTGCGATGTCGACCGCGGCGCGCGCTACGTCGGCGTGCTCTCGAAGTCGGGCGCTCTGGTGCACGAAGCCACCTTCTACAAAGACCAGGCCGCGCTGGACAAAGCCGGCATCAAGGGCACGCTGGTGCCGGGCAGCCACCCCTGGGGCAAAGAAGGCGCCGCTTAAAACAACTCCCGGAGACAGAGACGATGAACGACGCGGCCGAACACGGCGCCGAAGCCTTCTTCCGCGAGCAGCGCGGTGCCTTTGAACACACGCTCGCCGCCGCCGGCCCCGAGGCCGCGCTGCTGCAGGCCTGGGACAGTTTCGACGGCAACGTGGCCATCCAGTGCGAGGGCCAGCCACCGGTCGCTTGCGCCAAGGGCTGCGCCAGCTGCTGCGAGCTGCGCGTGACCGCGCTCGCGCCCGAGGTGTTCGTGTTGGCCAACTACCTGCGCGCCACCGCGCCCACGCTGGCGGGCCACGGCATTCACCTCATCACCGCCGTGCGCGAGATCGATGCCGCCACCCGGGGGCAGGACGAAGTAGCCCGCGTGGCGATGCACCGCCGCTGCGCCTTCGTGGTGAAGGGCGTTTGCCTGATCCACCGCGCGCGGCCACTGGCCTGCCGCGGCCACGCCTCACACGACCGGCGCGCTTGCGTGGACGCCGCGGCCGGGCGGGCGAGCGAGGTGCCGTTTTCCGGGCCGCACCAGATGGTGCGCATGCTGCTGCAGTCGGCCTTGCAGGCCGCCCTGCGGCAACAGGGTCTGGCCTGGGGCGCCTACGAGCTGAACCACGCCCTGGTGCTGGCGCTGGACGCGCCGGATGCACAGGCCGACTGGTTACAGGGCGCCGACCCGCTGGCCAAGGCAGCGGTGGATCTGGACCAGCGCGAGGCCATGGCGGCGGGGTTTGACGAAATCTCGCGGTGAGCGGGCTGCGCGGTTACCGACAGGTAGATCCGGCTGGCTGCGACAGTCTTGTGTCCACCCAGAGCAGCCAGTGCGCGTTTCCTGCGGAATCAATGGCTGCCGGGCACCACCATGCGATGACGCACCTGATCGGCCACCACGGCAACAATCAACAAGACACCGAGCACCACCATCTGGAGGTAGGAGCCCACGCTGGCGAGGTTCATGCCGTTTTGCACCAAGCCGATGAAGATCGCGCCCATCACCACGTTGGGCACGCGGCCCATGCCGCCCCGAAGGCTCACCCCGGCAATGACACATGCCGCTATCGATTCGAGTGCAACCGAGCCCCCAAGATTGGCCTCGCCGGTATCAACGCGTGCGGTCAACAGCAGCCCACTGACCGCAGCCAGACCGGCGCACAGCAGATAGGCCACCAACAGGGTGCGCCGGGTATCGATGCCTGAAAGTGCGGCAGCCCTGGCGTTGCCTCCCACGGCCAGCAAGTGCGTGCCAATGGCAAGGCGACTCATCAAGACACCCATGCCCAGGACGCACAGAGCCGTCACCAGGATCGGAATCGGTACACCGAGAAACGAGCCGAACCCGAACAGATCGCTGAATTCGCCAGGCAACCCCGACACCGGAACACCTCCGGTGAGGAACAGAGCAATACCAAAGCCGATTGATTGCACGCCCAGCGTCATGATGAAAGGTGAAACGCCGAATACGGCGACGCCAATGCCGTTGACCAACCCGATCGTGAGTCCCGCCAGAACGCCACAGGCGCAGCCTGCGACGATCACCAGCCAAGCGGCATCTGGAAGTGCCAGTCCCAGGCTCTGCATGGCCAAGGCGGAGACCACGGACGTGATGGCCATCACGGTGCCCACTGAGAGATCGAAGCCTCCCGTGACCAAGGCCAGCATCTGCCCCAGCGACACCAGGATCAGGTAAACGGACTGGCGCAAGAGATTCACCAGGTTTTGAACGGTGAGAAACTGGTCGGACAGACTGCTGAATACAGCAAAGGCGATCACCATCATGAAGGGCAGGACCCCAAGTCGAACGAACAGGCTGCGCAATGCGGACAGCACCGGCGCTGCTGTGCGTATGGACTGGACAGCTTGTTTGGGCATGGAGGTGGAGCTCATGGATTTCTTTCGCTGGGACCAAAAAACAAATTGAGAACGGCAGGCTCGGTGATGGCGGCTCCGGAGAGTTCGCCAGCCATCTCGCCATGCCGCATCACGTAAACGCGGTGACTGAGGTGCAGAACCTCAGGCAGATCGGAGGAAATCACGACCACGGCCGCACCCCCCTCGCAGAGCTTTTGAATGACCTGGTAGAGCGCGCTGCGGGTGCCGATGTCCACACCCACCGTGGGTTCGTCAAACACATACAGGCTGGCTTCGCGTGTCATGCCCTTGCCGAACATCACCTTTTGCTGGTTCCCCCCCGAGAGCAGCGCAACGGGCTTTTCGAGGTTGGATGCCGACAGTTCCACGCTCTTCGCAGCCTCGCTGGAAAGCCGTCGGCCCAGCTTGCGCCGCAGCGATCCGCCGCGACCCCGCAATGGACCGCTCACCAAGGGGAGCGTGATGTTGGCTCGCGAACTGAAGCCCAGCACCAGGCCTTCGCCTTTGCGGTCCGGTGGTAGATAGAAGAGCCCTTCCCGGAGCAACTGGCGGGTTGAAGCGCCGGTTCGTGGCTGACCCTTGAACCTCACGCTGCCAGCGCTCACCGGGTCCAGCCCATACACCGCACGAAACAGTTCGGACTTTCCACAGCCCACCAGCCCCGCCAGGCCGACGACTTCCCCCCGCCTCACCGTGATGCTGGCGTTGCGCACCCCATTGGGCGACACCAGGCCATCCACCTCCAGCACCACGTCACCAGGGCAGTGTTCGATCTTGGGGTAGATCTGTTCAATGGGCCGGCCACTCATCAGCTCGATCAACTGGTCGGGTGTTACCGCGCCTGCGTCAACCGTGGTGATCTTTCGTCCGTCGCGCAAGACCGTGATGCGGTCGGCAATTTGCGTGATCTCCTGCATGCGGTGCGAGATGTAGACAATGCCCACCCCCTGTGCTTTCAAGCGATCGACCAAGGCAAACAGGTGTTGAGCCTCCTTGTCGGTCAACGATGCGGTGGGCTCATCCAGGATCAGCACCGAGACTTCACCGCGCAAGCCTTTGGCGATTTCCACCATCTGCTGCTGGGCACGGGTCAGGTCGGAAACCAGCGCCCTGGGGTCGAGCTCAAAGTCCAGGTCAGACAGCATGCTGCGAGCCCTGGCCTGCAAAGCCACGCGATCGAGAAGACCGTGGCGTGCGGGCTCATCGCCCAGGCTCAGGTTCTGCGCGACGGACAGCGTCGGGATCAGCGAGAACTCCTGGAACACCGCGCTGACACCCAGCAGTCGCGCCTCGTGTACAGAGTCGAAGTTCACACGTTTGCCGTGCATGTGAATTTCGCCGCTGGTCGGGGTGTTTGCACCGGCCAGCAGTGAGATCAAGGTGGACTTACCGGCTCCGTTCTCGCCGAACAGGACATGCACCTCACCGGCACGCAGATCAAAATCCATCCCTTCGAGAGCCAACACGCCAGGGTATTGCTTGCTCAGCGCGATGGTCTGCAACAGGACAGATTCAACAGGCATGTTGATTCCGCCTTACTTGACTTCGAAGACCGGCCTGAAATCCGGCGGCGGAAGGATGTCGTCGAACTTCGCCTTCTTGTAGTTCGATCCATCCACAACAAAGATCTTGGGTCCCACGTGTTTGGTGACTTCCTTGCCTTCGAGGATGCGCACCGCCTGGTCGATGGCGAAGCGGCCCTGAATCACCATCGAATCCGCGGGAGCGGCGAGGATGCGACCTTGTGTGATCCCGGCATAGACGCCCGGTGTCATGTAGAACGAGAGCAACTGCACCTGCTTGTCCAGACCGCGCGAGCGAAGAATGCCCACCGCTGCCTCTGCTGTCACGGCGGTGCCGGCGACATAGGCCAGATCGGGGTTGGCCTGGAGCACGTCTTCGACCAACTTGGCTTGCACCTCCTTGCCGGTATCGCCGTACTTGGGATCAAGTACCGTTACCGCACTGCCTTTCACGGCGTCCATGAATCCTTTGTGTGCGGCCTCGACCCAGGCGGCGCCGGCCGGACCAGGGAACCATCCCACCTTGACCGAAGCCGATCCAGCCGGATGCTTCTTGGCGAGGTACTCGCCAGTGGACTGGCCCATGGTGTAGAAGGAAACCAGCGACTTGGCCGATACGTCGGGCGAGTTGATGCCATTGACCAGGTCGATGATGGGAATCTTCTTGGCACTCACGGTTTTGAGCACATTGCTCAGGCCGTCGCCGGAAATAGCTCCGATGACCACTGCGTTGGCGCCGCGCGAAACGCAGTCTTCGATCTGCGAAATCTGCTTGGCCAGGTTCGTGTAACCGCCGGCATCGGCCAGCCTCATCTGCACGCCCAGACGTTTGGACTCTTCGGCGACACCGTAGTCCACGCCCAACCAGTAGGCGTCCTTCATGTGCGGGAAGGACACGCAGATGTCCCATTTCTTCGAAGCTTTGGCAAGTGGCACGTAGTCGATGGGGACTTTCTTACCCGTTGCCGAGAACGGCGGCTCGGTCGATTCGGCTTTGTAGGGGAACCAGTCCTCCGCCACCGCGCTGCCATGCCACAGCAGCGCACAAGCCAGGGAACCGACGACAAATGAGACGCGCAGGGGAATACCGTTCATGAAGAACTCCTTAGGGTTGACGGGAAGGGAAAAGGGGGTTGCTGCGCTCAGGGCGCCAGCGCAGCTCGAAGCTGGTTGAGCCGCCGCGTTCGCACCGCGCGGGCTTCCAGGGCTTGGGCCATGTCGACTTCGATGAACTGCGCCTTGTTGTTGGGCTGCATCTGGGCGATGCGATCCATGTCCGCACTGATCACCGTACCCACCATGGCATAGCCACCACCGGAGACCGCGTCGCGCTGCAAGATGATGGGCTCGCGCCCCCCTGGGACCTGGATGGATCCGTAGGGGTAGCCCGCATCCACGATGTTGGAGGGGTCGTTGCCCGCCCCGAAGGGTGGCGTACGTTCAATGAACTGCAAGGGCGTACCGCCCTTGTAGCGGTAGCCGATGCGATCGGCTTCCGATCCGACTGTCCAGGTGTCAGCGAAGAAACTGGTGCTCGAAACGTCCTGCAGTCGGTGGAAGTACAGGCCCGGCAATACGCGCAGCGGAACCTCCTTGGCCATCGCGAGCAGCGAATCCGCAGGCGCACGGCGCCCGGGTCGTGCCTCTGGCGATGCCTGACCCACCGGCAAACTGTCGCCGGCCATCAGTTTGCGGCCCTGGTAACCGCCGAAGGCACCCAGCCCATAGGTGGAGCGGCTGCCCAACACTTGGGGCACATCGATGCCTCCAGCGACTGCAATGAAGCAGCGCGCACCCAGCTTCATGAAATCGAAGCTCAGCTTGTCGCCGTCCTGTACCGCAATCGACTCGTTGCGCGGGACTTCCTGTCCGTTGACCCGGGCGACGACCTCGGCACCCGTGATGGCCACGATGGCGGCGCCACCGAAGCGCAGTTCCGGCCCGAGCAAGGTGCATTCGATGACCGCGGCTCCTTCGTCGTTGCCCACCAACAGGTTGGCAAGCAGATAGCTCTGCTGGTCGAGAGCCCCTGACAGCGGAATGCCGAGGTGGTAATAGCCTGGACGGCCCGCGTCCTGCACACTGGTGGCCAGGCCGGGCTTGATCACTTCAATGGACATGGAGCACCTCCAGCAATCGTTGGTTGTAACCATCAGGATCGGCCATGAAATCTTTCAACGAAAACGACACCGGTTCGATCTTCAGCTGAAACTCGCCGGCTTCGACCTGTTGAACGCACCGGTCGTACTCGGCGCGGTCGATCGGTTTCCACTTGACGATGTCGCCAGGCTGAAAGAAGACCATCAGTTCCTTGAAGTACGAAAGGCCCTGTGCTGGATCAAAAATGGGAGCCGGCGTGACGCCAAACATCTGGTAGCCCCCCGCGCCACGGACCGAATAGATACAGCTGAAGCAGCCGCCGTGTCCCAAGGTGAGCCTGGGTGTGTCGGTACGTGGGCTCAGGTATTTGGGCACCTGCAGTTGGCGCTCGCGATCCACCATCTGGTAGAGGAATGGCAGACCGGCCACAAAGCCCACCATGGAAACAAACCACGGTGCACCCGAGTGCGCCGCAATGAACGCATCCACCGATTCGTGGTGGTTGATGCGGGCCGCGTATTCGATGTCGGTGCTGGCTGGATCCTGATGGCGCTCGCGAAAACGCATTTGCGTCTCATGCGTCCAGGGGTCGTTGTAGAGCACCGGAATTTCAACGATGCGGGTCTGCAATTGCAGATCGGCATCCCCCAGATTCGCCTCGATGTCCTTCAGCACGGCCAGCAAATCGTCGGGCAAGATCACGTCGGGATCGAAGCGGACCAGGTAGGCGGCGTTGGCCGGACAGATTTCGGTCACGCCTCGAAGGGCACGCTGACGAAGCGTGTTGCAAATCGCCATGCCCTTGAAGAAGGCAGGCAACGACATCTCCTCACTGATTTCGACAAACAAATGCTCGTCACCACCAAAGGTGTAGCGGGCATTCTTTGGCAAACTGACGGCTGTCATGCGACCTCCTTTTCGGCGGTGAAGGTGGCACTGACCGGGACGCTGAGTTCCGCCGCGGCAGGTGCGATCCTGGCCAGCGGATGGGTCTCAAGCCAGGCTTCAAGAAAACCGGTGTGGAAATCTGCCTTCGCGACGGCTGCGTCGACACTCAGCGCCTGGTGCAGTTCGATCGTGGTGTCGATGCCCTCGACCCGCAGCTCGGACAGTGCGCACCGCATGCGCGCCAGTGCACTGGGGCGGTCGCGGTCGTGCACGATGAGCTTGCCCAACAGCGAGTCGTAGTACGCGGGAACGCGGTAGCCCGGGATCAGCATCGAGTCGAAGCGAACACCCGGTCCGCCAGGCACCACCACATGGGTCACCAGGCCAGGGCTGGGAATGAACCCTTTGGCTGCATTTTCCGCATTGATGCGCACCTCGATGGCCGTACCCTGGAGACGGATGTCGTCCTGCTTCAGACTCAGGGGAAAGCCGAGCGCGATGCGGATCATCTCTTTGACCAGATCGATGCCCGTGACCATTTCGGTGATCGGATGTTCCACCTGAATGCGTGTGTTCATCTCGATGAAGAAGAACTCACGCGAATCGTCGTCGTAGAGATATTCCAGGGTCCCCGCACCCCGGTAGGACACGGCATTGGCCAAGCGCAACGCCGACTCGCACAGCTCGGCGCGGGTCTGCTCGCTGATCACGGCGCATGGCGCCTCTTCCCAGACCTTCTGACGCCGACGCTGCAGCGAGCATTCGCGCTCAAAGCAATGCACGGCGCGCTGCCCGTCACCCAGCACCTGCACTTCGATGTGGCGCGCTCGGCGGATGAACCGCTCCAGGTACACCTCACCGTTGCCGAACGCGGCTTTGGCTTCGGCAGTGGCCGTAGCGAACTGAAGTCGCAGCTCCGATTCATCGTGCGCGATGCGGATGCCGCGCCCGCCGCCCCCAGCAGAAGCCTTGATCATGATGGGGTAGCCGATGTCCTCCGCCAGCGCCGCAGCCTCGTCGGCGTCCGCCACCACGCCCACGCTTCCCGGCACCGTCGGCACGCCAGCACGCATGGCGGCTGCACGCGCTGCCGCCTTGTCACCCATGGTGCGGATGGCATGCGGCGTGGGGCCGACGAACACGAGTCCAGCCGCTTCGATGCGCTCGGCGAAATCGGCATTCTCGGACAGAAACCCGTAACCCGGGTGTATGGCTCCCGCACCGCTTTTGGCAGCAGCTTCCAGCACTGCATCGACATTCAGATAGCTCTTGCTGGCGCGCGCAGGGCCGATGTGCACCGCTTCATCCGCCATCTGGACCGCGAGACTTTCGGCGTCGGCATCGCTGTAGATCGCAACCGTTTGCAGACCCAGTTCACGCGCCGCTCGAATGATGCGAACCGCAATTTCACCGCGGTTGGCAACCAGAATCTTGTTGAAGGCTGGTTTCATGATGCAGTCGGCCTCAGGCAACTTCGATGATCACGAGCGTTTGACCCGGATCCACTGGGTCACCGTCTTCGACCTGGAAGCTGCCCACACGCCCGGCGACTTCCGCCGCGACTTCGCTGAACTGCTTCATCACCTCCACAAGGCCCAACACATCGCCGACGACGACCCAGTCGCCCTCCGATTTGAAAGGTGCGGCGCCGGGCGAAGAACGGCGGTAAAACGTGCCTGGCAGAGGGCTCAGGACTTCATGCGTGGTGGACATCTTTGTCTCCTGGTTGGAAAGGGGTGCTCAGGTCAAGACCAGATCGCGAACGTTGACGACTCGGATCTCTTTTTCTTCCAAAAGATTGCGGGTCGCGCGAACCAGGTCGAGCGCACCGGGCGTGTCGCTGTGGATGCAGACGGAATCAAAGTCGACGGCAACGTATTGCCCATCGATGGCGCGCACCACGCCATCGATGCAGGCCCGCGCCACTTTTAAAGCCACTGCCTCGGGATCAAGGGCACCGACACGGCGGGTAAAGACAATGGAGCCGCTCACGTCATATTCACGGTCGGCGTAAAACTCGCGAACCACCGGCTGCCCCATCGCCTTGGCGACCTTGCACACCACCGATCCGGCCATGCAATACAGGTAGAGCCTGGGATCGACACGCTGCAAGGCTTCGACCAAAGCACGGGACAGTGCTTCATCCCGGGCAACGTGCATGTAGAGCGCGCCGTGAGGTTTGATGTGCTGCAGCGACACGCCCGCAAGATGGGCGAATTCGCGAAGCGCGCCCAGCTGATAAACCATGTCGTTGACCAGTTCATTCACCGGTGCATTCATGTGGCGGCGTCCAAAACCCACCAGGTCCCGAAAGCCCGGATGGGCGCCGATACCCACGCCATGATCGGCAGCCATCTGGATGGTCCTTCGCATGATGTTGGGGTCACCCGCATGGAAGCCGGTTGCGATATTCGCGGAGCTGATCAGCGGCATCAGCTGCGCATCGACTCCGTCGCCAATGGTCCAGGGACCAAAGCCCTCGCCCATGTCGGAGTTCAGATCGATTTGCGTTTTCTTCACCTGGTTCGGTCTCGTGGTTGACTGAATTTCCCACTCGCTCTGGCGTTGGGATGGCGAAGAATATGGCGGCCCGTCGCCCCTGAAAAGCATTGAATTTAGATGCCTGGATATCTGAATTTCCGATGCAATCGGTCAAAAATCATGGTTTACCCTAAGGCAGACATCGGATTCGGCCCCGCTGCGCAAAGAATGCGGGCGATATTCCGTTTCATCTGTCCTTGAACATGAGGGTTCGCAATGGCACTGACGATTCGTCAACTCAAGTACTTCACAGCCGTCGCCGAGGTGGGGCGCATTTCACAAGCGGCCGTGCAGCTGAACATCTCCCAGTCGGCAGTGACCACCGCGGTCAGAGAGCTCGAGGAGATGGTCAACCAGCAGTTGCTGGAGCGTCACTCGCACGGAGTCGAGTTGACGAGCGCGGGCCGGCGGTTTCTGAGCCATGCGTATGCGGTGCTCGCAGCCGCAGACGCTGCAGAGCGCATGCCAGACGAGGAAGCCAGTGTCGAGGGAAGCTTGACCATCGCCGCCAGCTACACGGTGCTGGGCTACTTCCTGCCCCACCACCTCCATCACTTTGCGCGACTTCATCCTCGCGTCAATGTCAAGGTGCACGAAGCCGCACGGCAGGACATCGAAGAGGGTCTGATCACGAAGCGCTACGACATGGGGGTGCTGCTCACCTCCAACGTCGGCCTGTCCGAGCTGGCGCTTGAGACATTTTTCGGCTCCCACCGCCGCCTTTGGGTTTGCAGCAAGCACCCCTTGCTGGAGAAAGCAGAGGTCACGCTGGCCGACGTTGCCAAAGAGCCCTACATCATGCTGACCGTGGACGAGGCGTCTGCGACCTCACTCAAATACTGGAACCAGACCCCCTACCGGCCCGACATCCGCCTGCGGACCAGCTCGGTCGAGGCTGTACGCAGCACGGTGGCCAACGGCATGGGGGTCTGCATTCTTTCGGACATGGTCTACCGACCGTGGTCGCTGGAGGGCAAGCGCATCGAAACCATCAATCTGCGCGATGAAATCCCGCCGATGAACATCGGATTGGGCTGGAAGCATGGCGTCGAACCATCACCTGCGATGACGGCCTTTCGGGACTACTTTCGACAGCAATTTCTTGATCCAACGTCGGCGCGTTCGGGGAAATCACGACCGTAGATGGTCCCCATGTTGCTGCTCCAGAGGAGTTCTGAACCTGACGTTCGGCATCCATTTGGGCCTGCGTATCGTGTTCACTTTCGAGGAAGCAGTGATTCGAGCTGCGCATAAGTGTCCTTGACACCACTGCTCACCCGCAGCACTTCTTGAACTTCTTCCCGCTCCCGCAAGAGCAAGCCTCGTTGCGGCCCGGCACGGCCGCAGTGTGTTTCACCGTCTCCACGCGCGGCCCCAGGCGCTTCCAGGTCTCGCGCAGGTTGTAGACCGCCCAGATGCCGTCGCCCACGGCCTTCATGCGAGTGGCGCTCACGCGGGGCGGGCCTTGTTGGTCTTGATAGGCGTGCAGGGTGGGCGCGCCGGTGTCGGGCAGCGTGAGCGCGCGCAACAGTTTCAGCGCCGCCTCGCGCCACTGCTGCGCCTGGGCGTTGCGCGGGCCGGCCCACTCTTCGGGCCAGGCGGCCACGGCGGCCATGAAGCCTTGCGCCCAGCGCTGGGCCAACGCGTCGTCGCTCTCGCCCAGCTCGGGCTGGTAGGCCGCGGGGTCGTCGAGCGCGCTCACCCGGGTGTCCAGCGCCTGCACCACCAGCGCCCAGCGCCGTGCCCACAGGGCGGACACATGGCCAGGCACGGCGTCGGCCGCCAGGCCCAGCAGCCGGGGCCAGTATTCGCCGGGCGCAATGGCGCGGCGGCAGCAGACCAGGGCCGCCATGAAGCCTTCGCAGAACTCCCAGTCGGGCGTCTCGGGGAAGCTCGTGCGCCGCTCCGCGAGCCAGGCCTCCAGCGATGCAAAGTCTTCGGCGCTCAGGGGCAGCAGTTCGGTGGCAACGGTGTTCATGATGGGTTTCCAGCTTGTTCAAACAACGCCAGCAGCTGGCGCAGCACCGCCGTCTCGCGCTGCCCATGGGCTTGCAGCGCGGCCCGGCAGGCCGCGCGCACGGTGGTGCTTTGTCCGGGCTTCTGCATCAGCGCAAACACCGCCCGCGCCGAGCGCCCGGCGCCCGCGTCCAGCGCGGGGTCGAGCACGATGTCCATGTCCAGCCTGGGCGCCACGGCGCGCGCCATGGAGCGGAACGACCACGAGCCGGCCATGACCGGGTGGTAGTAGTGGCCGCGCGCGATCTGGAACAGGTCGACGATGCGCGGCAGCAGCGCCTCCAGCGCGGGCGCGAGGTCGTCGAACCACTGCGCGAGCTCGCGGATGCGGTTGCGTTCGAAGCCGGCGTTGTAGGCCAGCACCGCGCCCGAATCACCGAGCACGCCCAGCAGCGACAGCGCAAAGGCGCGGCGCGGATCACCGCCCTGTGCCTCGGCCAGAAAGTGGTGCTCGCTCCACGCGCCGTCCGCCGTCTGCACCGCACAGCTCCACTGGAACGGCAGCGTCTGGTAGGGCCGGGTGCCGGGCCAGATCGGCACGGCCAGGCCGATGGTGTCGAAACGCAGGCAGTGGCGCGGGTAGGGCCAGGCGCGGGCCAGCGCTCCCACCTCGGGCTCCAGCAACGGCGCGCCCTGCTGCACCGCGCGCACGGCGCGGCGCTGGCGCGGCGGCGCGATGTCTTCGGGGCGCAGGCTCATCACGTCCTGGTGGCCGGCGGCGCGCCATTCGGCGGCGGCTTCGCGCCCGAGGATGTCGAGGCTGTTCTCGGCGTGCTCGGCCGCGGCCGGCACTACACAGGCCTTGCAGCTCGCCGCGAACTCGCAGCCACCGCCCTCGTGGCAATGCGCTCCGGGCGTGGCCGCCGGCTCCGAGCCGCGCTCGCACTGGCGCATGGCGTCCAGCCATTCGGCCACCGGGCGCGAGCCGAGCACGGGGCCCAGGTCCACCTCGCGGAACAGACCGGCGTAACAGCCGTGGCCGGGGTAGACGAAGTCGGTGTCCACCAGCAGCAGGCCCACGCTCTGCACCGCAAAGCCGCAGCGCGCGACCACGTGGGTCCAGAGCGCGACCGTGTCCACGTCGGCCTCGTCACCCACCGTCGCGTAGCGCAGCTTGAACAGGCGCAGGCCGTGTTCACCGGCCGTGAGCACGTCGATGCGCACCTGGGCGCGGTCTTCGCTGGTCAGGCAGGCGCCCAGGATCGCCCAGCCTTCGGGCGGCTCGGCGTCGCTGTCGAGGCAGTTCAGCGTGTGGCGCACGGCCTGCAGCCACTGCGCTGGGCTTTGCGGCGCGGCCACCGTGTCGGCATGCGGGAACGAGGCGCGCAGCGCCACGTCCAGGCCCGCGCCGGGCGCCAGCTCCGCGGCCTCCGGTATGGGCGCCGGCGCGGCTGCCGCCACGCCGCGCTGCAGCTGGCGGCGCGCCAGCCAGAAGCGGCGCTCGCAACCGCGCCAGCGTCGCAGGTCATCGTTGTTGAGAGGCGGAGCAAAAACCATGGGCGCTATCAGACAAAGCCGACACAGAGCCGGACCGTGAACAGGACAAAGACCACAGCGCCAGGGCGCGGCACGCCATGGCATCGGTGGACAGCTCCTGTTTAGCAAGCAACGTGCAAGCCCAACCGCACTATCCAGCGTGGCGCGGGTCTTGCAGACCGGCCCCGCATGACGCTCCAGTTCTACATGACCCCCGGCTCCTGCACCACCGGCATCCACATCCTGCTGGAGGAACTGGAGCTGCCGTTCCAGGTGACCATCGTCAACCTGCAGGCCGGCGACCACCGCCAGCCCGCCTACCTGGCGATCAACCCCAAGGGCACGATCCCGACCCTGCTGCTCGACGACGGCACCGCCCTCACCAGCTTCCCGTCCATCGCCTGCTGGCTGGCGCGGCGCCACCCGCGCAAACGCCTGCTGAGCGACGACCCGCTGGTGGCCGCGCGCACGCTGGAGCTGCTGGATTACGCGGTGAACACCGTGCACGGCCAGGGCTTCACGCGCATCTTCACCACCGACATCTATCTTCCTGAAAGTCTCGGCCCCCACGCTCCACCGCTGCGCGGGTCGCTGCCCCCCAAGGGGGCTGATCCGGCTTGGGACGGCCTGGCGCCGGATGCGCTGGACCCGACCGACAAGGCCCGTTGGACCAGCGCGATCACCGAACGCGGGCGGGCCATCGTGCGCGAGGCCTTCGACGTGATCGAAGCCCGCCTGCCCGAGACCGGCTACGCCATGGGCGCCGACTTCACGATCGCCGACGCGGCCCTGTTCTACGTGTTCTTCTGGGCCAGCAAGACCGACATCGCCATGCCGCCGCGCTGCCAGGCCTTGTTCGAACGCATCCGCGCGCGCCCGGTGGTGAACCAGGTGCTGCGCGAAGAAGGCTACCGCTGAAGGCTTTTTCTGCCACACACCCCACCCCACCATGACCACCCTCGCCGACATCCCACGCCACCACCGCGTCATCCTCTGCCACTTTGACGACTACAGCCACGCCCTGGTGTTTCCGCGCTGGGCGCACGGCATGCTCTGGCCGCAAGCCCTGCCCGAGGGCGCACAAGCCCTGAGCAGCCCGCCCGAGCCACAGCCCGCAGCCATCGACAGCGCGACCCTGATCGCCGCCGTGCTGCAAGGCAGCGACCTGAACCCCGACGACATCGAAGAAGTGACCGCCTTCCAGCCCTGGTTCCAGACCCCCGATGGCCCCTTGCGCGTGCACCTGCTGCGCTTCACCACCCCGGACGCCCCCAAACCCGTAATAGCCGCCATGGGTGGCAGCTTCAAAGCCCTGAGCGAACTGCGCGGCGGCAACATGGCCGAGTTGCTGTTGTTGCGTGAGGCTTTTGGCTTGGTGGCGGGCGGCTGATCACAGGCGCAGGTTGGGCGTCGGCCCCGCCTGCGAATGCCGCTGCGCAAACACCTCTGCCAATCAACGCCACTGCGACGACCCGCTGGTGGCCGTGCGCACGCTGGCGCTGATGGGCTGCGCGGTGGACACGGTGCCGGCGAAGGCACCTGAAGCACCGCGCCGCCATGGCGGCCTGCTTTGACGTGGTGGCGCGCGAAGTCGACGAGCCCGTTTTGGCTATATGCCGAAACTCATGGTTTTTGCGATCGTTGGTGCGGTGGTTTTCTAGCAAATCTGTGTATCCGCCATCCTTTTCCGGGCAGATGAGTACGACCCCAAACAGCGGTGGCTCCAGGTTGTGATGGTCTGGCTGTTGCCGCTGATCGGAGCTTTGGAATGCCACTTTTTTCTGCGCAGCCAGCGCGCGCCCAGTGCTCGCCCGGACAACAGATTTGTTCCTCAGGAACCAACCGGTGGGCTCGATGGGAGCATGGTCTGAAGGGAGTCGCTGCTCGCCATGGGGCGAACTCCGCCTGACCTGGTTTGGCCTCCTGCAGGCGAGCCATCACCCAAGATTCGGCGAATAGGCCACCCCTTGATCAGCATCTTCATCCATCTCCTCCGGTTGATGCGCGACAGTCGCTGTGGAAGGCGGAATTGAGCGTCAGTTGGGCCACGAAGTCTCGCTGTTTCCGGACCTGCAATTCCGGTCTGTCGCTGGTGTCACGGGAGGCTGGCCGGCTCCCCTGCAAGGCCCAGGCGCGGCGCAGGTCGCCGGGCGTTTGACCGGTGATCAGGCGAAAACATTTCTGGAAATGGCTGAAGTCGCTGAACCCCACGCTGAGCGCCACATCGGTGATGCGGCGTTGCGGTGATGCCAGCAGCAGGCGCTTGGCGTGTGCAATGCGCACATGCTGCAAGAAGAGCTTGAACGGCAGGCCCAGGCTGTCGCGAAACAGAAAGCGCAGATGCGAGACGCTCACGTGGGCCTGGTCGGCCAACTGTTCGGCCGAGATCGATTCATGGAACTGCCTGCACAAATATTGCAGGGCGCGCGCCAGCCCCGCATGCAGATGCGCGAACGCCTGTGTGTCGTGTTCCAGCACGCAGCGCACCCAGTGCTCGACGGGCCGTTCCAACACCGTCGTGAGGCTGTCCGGTAACGGAGCGGTGTCGTGGTTTTCATAGCGGGGTGCTTGCGGCTCCGCCAGGGTGTACGCCGTGCCGGCGTCCCCCAGCAAGCGGGGGGAAAGCAGGCTGATGTCGCTGGCACCGATAGGCGTGTTGGCGGTCAGCACCGCCATGCGGGCCACGGTCCATTCCAGTTGTGAGGCATTGCCGGGCCATGTGTAGTTGGTGCACCAGTGTTGAAGGGCGTCGGTCATGCGGTGCTCCGCACTGTGGCCGTGGTAGTCCAGCACGGCGCGCACCAACACCGGAATGTCTTCCGGGTGTTGTGAGAGTGGCGGCAGGGGGATCACTTTCCAGGCGCACCGGCTCCAGGCACCGTGAGGAATGGGGCTGCTGTTGGGATCTGGCAGGTGCTGTGCCTTCAGCGCAATCACCAGCCGGCAGGCCCGGTTGCCGTCCATCTGTGTGGCGGGGCCGATGGCCTGCTCCAGTTGCAGCCACAGGTGTTCCTGGTCGGCGCGGGTGCCGCTGTCCGTGTTGCACAGGAACAGGGTGCCACCGCGCGCGCGATCCACCCAGCGCCAGGGCGACTCCAAGGTGGTCGCGCAATCCACCGTGACGAACGCCTGCCCGGCCCCGCCGCCAGCGTGGTGAATGGCCACCGCGGTTTGCAAGGCTTCGTTGCCGCTGGTACCCAGCAGCGCGACCGGGCGGGTGTCGACACAGCTCTCTTCAATGTGGCGATCCAGCGCCAGCATGGCCGGGCTGGAGCCGATCAGGCACGGCGCACCCAGCTGTGCCTGCACCACCCAGCGCTGGCTGGCCAGGCGCTGGACGGTGCCGGCGCACTGAAAGGCCAACTCCGTCAGCGCCGACTCGTACCCAGGCCCCATGACCGGGTGGGGCAACAACTGCAGCCGCAGTGCGCCGAGTTGTCGGCGGGAAAACTCCAGCGCCAGCACCACGCTGCGTTGCATGTGCGGGGCGCTGCGGCCCACGGCACCGCCGACCAGCAGGGGTTGCTGCCCGAAGAGCTCCAGGCTGGCCACTTCCCACCAATGGCGGCATGCGCTGCGCTCCAGCAGCCGCCGAATTTCGGCGAGCTCGCTCAAGTAGGGCACGACCGAGCGATGCGGCGCCCGGCTGGGCTCGCTGTCCGCGGCTTCCGTACGGATCAAGGGGGAGGCCTGCGAGGCAGGGTTTTACGGCGTCACGGCAGCGCCGTGGAATAGCTTCGAAATGGCGCCCTCGGCTGGCGCAGGGTGCCCCGGTGCACGGCGGGGCTAACGGCGTATCGCGCTTGGATCACAGTACTTCTCCCTTTTCTTGGCCGTCATTTTTTTATCGGCCCATGCCAGTGGCCATGCGGCCACTGATCGACACGGATTCTTAAGACTCGCGGACCCGAAGGCAACCTCCAAATCCCGGGGGTTGCATCCCATGCGGGCGATTCTCCAATGGGATGCGGCCTCCGCAAACGGGGAAAAAAGCGCGCACGGCCAACACCATCGTCTGGCCCTGTTTTTCCGTCGTCTGCCCCACTTCGGGCAGGGCTGCGTGTCACTACTATTTGCCTGCGGCTCAAGGCAAACCAGATTGTTGAACCGCAGTTTTCCAACCGCCAACCTGACCAGCATCTGGTCCAACCTACGAGGAACGTACCATGGCCTTTCCGACCGCCGTCAACGATCAAATCACCGATTCCGTCACCCAGGCCAACACCAAGGTGTTGGGTGACGCGCCCGCCATTGCGATGGGCAACCTGTACCAGGCCACGGCGCAGGCCCTGGCCAATGCGGCACACAACGCCACCAATGCGCAGCAGCAAAGCTACGTGACCTCGCAGTCCGCCACGACCATGGGCGTGGCTACCCTGTACTCGCTGGACACCGCCAGCACCGGCATGGCCACCAAGACGATCCTGACCCCCAGCTCCGGCGTCAGAGGCCTGGGCACCTGATCGCCTTTCCCGCTTTTCTCGCCGTTCTTTTCCCGTCAGTTTCCAGCACATTGACGGCGCAGTGTTTCAAACCTTTCTCATCTAATTTCCAACGGAGGATTTCATGGCTTTTCCCACCGCAGTCAACGACCAGATCACCGATTCCGTCACGCAGGCCAACACCAAGGTGCTGGGTGACGCCCCGGCCATTGCCATGGGCAACCTGTTCCAGGCGACCGCCCAGGCCCTGGCCAATGCCGCGCACAACGCCACCAACGCGCAGCAGCAAAGCTACGTGACGGCGCAGGCCGCCACCACCATGGGTGTGGCCACCCTGTACTCGGTGGACACCGCCAGCACGGGCGTGGCCACCAAGACCATTCTGAGCAGCTGATCGTTGCCGACCGTCTTTGGCGCCTTGATTCGCCGAGCCACCGCGCCACAAGCCAACAGGAGTAAAGAACATGGCCTTTCCTACCGCTGTCAACAGCCAGATCACCGATTCGGTGACTCAAAGCAACCTTCAGGTCCTGGGCACCGCGCCTGCCGTCGCGATGGGCAACCTGTACCAGGCCACGGCGCAAGCCTTGGCCAACGCGGCGCACAACGCCACCAATGCGCAGCAGCAGATGTACGTGACGGCGCAGGCCGCCACCACCATGGGCGTGTCCTTGCTGTACTCGTTGGACACGGCCGCCGATGGCATGGCGACCAAGGCCATCCTCAGCGCCTGAGCACGCGCTGTGCGCTTTTTTGATTCGTCTTCGTACCTTGTCAACCTTTAAGGAGTAGTTCACATGGCTTTCCCTACCGCAGTCAACAGTCAGATCACCGACTCTGTTTCCCAGGCCAACACCAAGGTGCTGGGCGATGCCCCGGCCGTGGCCATGGGCAATCTGTTCGTGGCCACCGGCCAGGCCTTGTCCAACGCCGCGCACAACGCCACCAACAACCAGCAACAGTCCTACGTCACCATGCAGGCCTCCACCACCCAGAGCGTGGCCACCATGCTGTCGGTGGACACGGCCAGCACCGGCGTGGCGACGGGCAAGGTGCTGGGCCTGCACTGAACCCATGAGGCCGCAACGCCCAGGCGCGGTGATGGGCGACACCGGGTTCCCGCACCGTGGCGCGTAGTGCACCCCTGAGCCTGGCGCAAGCGCCCGCCATGGCGATGGGCATGACCTATCTGGCCATGGCGGACAGCATCAGCCTGGCCATGCAGAACGCGGTGTCCAACCAGCAGCGCGGGCAGGTGACGGCGGCAGCCGCCGTCACCCAGACCCTCGTCTTGATCATCAAACTAGGAGCAAATCCCAAATGAACGACGACGGCACCGTAAACGATCAGGTGGTGGACAGTGTGAACAGTGTCACCACGCTGATCTCTGGACAGTCACCCGCGCATGCCTTTGCCATGCTGGACACGGTGATGGTCGAGACGCTGGGCATGGCCATGTACAACGCGGTGAACCGCCAGCAGAACGCCGGCATGGTGAGCTCGGCTTCCGTGACCGCCGCCTGTGCACGCATGCTCAACGCCTACCCGCCCTACACGCCACCGCCGGTGCCACCCGCGCCGACGCCACCGGTGGTCAACCCCCTGCCAGGCCCCACGCCAGCCCCATCCAACGAGGTGGTGGTGCAGACCGCCTTCAGCCAGGGCACCGCGGCCATCACCACGCTGCAGGGCGTGGCCGAAGCCACCAGCACCGTCGCGCAAGAGGCCCAGGCCGACCTGAAGAGCCTGGCACAGCAGGCCAGCGCAACACCGGCACCTGCGCCGACTCCGACACCCGCACCCGCGCCAGCGCCAACACCGGCCCCTGCACCCACGCCAGCACCACAACCGGCACCGCCCGCCCCGTAAACACGCCCACGCCGACCATCTCAGAGCTTAAGGATTCGCCATGGACAACACCAACGCCCAGGTCATCGACACCGTCAATCAGATTCAAATGGCCACCATGGCCCCGCAGGTGGTCATGACCAGCGGTGCCGGCAAGGCCTACCAGTCGGTGGCGCAGTCAACCGCCATCGCGGTGCAGGATTCAGCCGATGCGTTGCGCAACCTCTCCACCATCGCCACCACGGCCATCGGTGTGGCCATGGCCCAGCTCCTGGCGACCAAGGACACGAAATACGTCGAGGTGATCACGGCGGCGCAGCAGGTGATGACGCAGGCCAACGTCGAGTTCGGCCAGGTCGGTGCCACGGCCGCCTCGGTCATCAAGGGTTACCCGGCGGGCTGACCCGCGCTTGTAGCGAAGCGCACCACAGATAGGTGAAAGAACCCACGCCATGACTGTCATCGTTGCCGGCAAGCTGATCCAAAAGAGCGAAAGCCTGTCTGAGCTCGCGCGCCAGACCTTGACCTACATCGACGGCGGCCCCCAGTGGCTGGCCTGGGCCTTGCCCAACCCCATGGTGTGCTACGAGGTGGCGGACGAGACCACGCTGCTGGCCGAGGTGCAGCAGGGGCTGCACGCCTCGCCCATGGCCCTGCTGCCGGGGCTGGGTCTGTGGGTCAGCCCGGTCAAACTCATGTCGCTGGGCAGCGCCAACCTGCGCACGCTCGGCCAGGCCGAAACCGGCGACACCAGCGCCGCCGTGGTGCAGCAGACGCAACGCATCATGGCCGACCACCACCTCGTGGACGCCCAGCAGTTGTGCAGCACCAGCGAGTTCCTGCAGGACCTGGGTGTCGCAGCGGCGCCCGTGTTTCAGGCGCTGGATTTCAACGACCGCGTGGCCTTGCACGCGCTGGCCGCGGTGGCGCTGGGGCAGGACGGCGACAACCCCGCCGCGCTGCGCCAGGAAGCGGCGGCCTTCGCGGTGCAACAGGCCCGCACCGTGCCCGAGTTCTGCGACTACTACCAGGTCTACCTGGCGCATTCCAAAAAGATGAATGCACTGGGCGGCACCGCGGCGACGCGCGGCCAACTGTGCAGCCAGGCCGTGCAGACCCTGCTGCCGCTGGCCTTCGGCGCGATGGACTGCCCGCAACTGCCCGACCGCTTGCCCTCGCCCGACGAAGTCGAGCAGTGCCTGCGCAACTGGCTGGCCCGGGGGCACAAGCTGGGCTTTTCGCGCCTGTCGCAGGCCGTGCTGCAGATGGTCACGCAGACCATCTTCACCACCGAAACCGGCCCGGAGGCGCGCCGCCTGTTTGACCTGTACCTCAGCACCGCGCAGGCGTTCCTAAGTGGCAACCGTTTGAAGAAAAGCCGCCTGGGACAGGACGGCGCCAGCCTGACCTTCACGCTGCAGAACGCCACGCAACAGGCGGTGCTGCACGTCAGCGCGGACCGGCTGCTGTCGTTGTGCAAGTTTGGCTCCTGGGTGGCGCCCGATGCGGCCTCCGGCCTGCCCAGTTCCCCACCCACCTCGACACCGGAGTAACCCCCATGGCCAAGCCCAACAAGCCCATTCCCTCCCCCGCCAAGGCCCGCCCAGCGCCGGCCCCGGCGCCCAAACCCGCTCCAGCTGCAGCGGCCCCGAACAAAGCCGCACCAGCCGCTCCAGTTGCAGCATCCGCACCAGCCGCCAAAGCAGCCACCGCGGCACCGCTGCCCGCCTCGCCCGCCTCGCCAGCGTCTCCCGCGGCCACGGCGCGGGCCGTTGCACAGGCTCCGGCCCCAGCGCAGCCCCCGGCAGCCAACGACAAGCCCGACGCGGCCGCCACCGACCCGGCGAGCGCCGCGTTGAAGGCCGCGCAAGCCCAGATCGACGCCGCCATGGCCAGCGCCGCCGCAGCCGCCCAGGCGGCCGTGGCCGCCACCGCCAACGTCGCCGGCTCGAAGGCCGCTGCGCAAGCGGTCGCCCAGGCCGAGAGCGCGCTGCAATCCAACGTATCGGCCATGCAACAGGCCATGCAGCAAGCCATACAGGCGCAAACCCAGGCGGTCGCCCAGGCCCAGGCGCAGGTACAAGCGGCCATGGCGGCGGCCAGCGCTTCGCTGGCCAACAACACGCCAACGCCGCCCGCGGCGGGCAGTTGATCGCCCAGACCAGGGACGCACGATGCAAGAATCCACACTGGCCCGATCCATCCGCCGTGACTTGAGCCGCCAACTCACGGGCGCCATCAACGATGCCACCACCTACCCCGCGGTACGCATCACCGTGCTGCAGTCCTTGTCGACACTCTGGGCGCGGCTGCTCTCGTTGAAGGACGCGCTCTACCAAGACCTCGGCCTGAACCCGGAACAGCCACTCTTCTATTTTTATATGAAGGGCGGCAACGCCTTTGACTGCGTCATCAACCCGGCCGGTCCGGCAGTGACGCAGCAAGGGGGCGGAAAGTCCGACTGGGACACCCAGATCGTGGTCGATCCCTGGGCACCGATCCCGATTCAGAACCACATCTACGCGGTGATCGAAGACCTGATCCTTGATGAGCTGCGCAACTGCGCCGTCGAAATCGCCCGCTGGAACCCGGAGATCACTTCCCCGGATCAGCTCCGGAGCCAGCAGTCGGCGCTTCTGTACCTGTACGAGGTCACTCGGGACGAGCAGCAGACCATCCGCCAGGTGTTCGACCACAACCGAACGGGGCTGTGGCTGAACACGCAGCGCAAACTCAGCGACAAAACGATGCCCGGAGCGGAGCTGCCCGGCATGATCTTCAATGACGGCATCGAACCGTTCCAGCTCTTCCGGCTCGGCTACACCTGGCATGCGGAGCCGCTCCAGTGGCCCACGCCCCCACTCCCAGGTCAGTCCATGGGGCCGCAAATCGAGCGCCCGCTGCTGATGGAACTGATCGACGTGACCTTGCCGCGCCTGAACACGGTGGAGGCGGTTGAAGTGTGGGACGACTTGCAGTCGGGCCACATGCAGATCGACCCCATCGGCGTCTCCCTACAGTACCAGGGGACGACGATCACGCAGACCCTGCCCCTGCCCTCGCTGGTCTACCACTTCGACGAGCAGGTGCTCATGTTGTCCGAGGTGGCGGCGGGCGTGTCCAAGAGCGTAGACAAGGTGGCCAGACGCTTTGCCCGCCTGACGGCGATCTACAACGCCGGCACGCCGCTGCAGCAGGCGGACTACCAGTCGCGGATGGCGGCCAGCGCCGGCATCCCGGTGGCGCAACTGCCCGTGCGCCCGCCCGTCGTGGGGGCCATCAATACGCTGCTCACCAACAACGGTGCGGGTACCGACCTGGCCGCCGCCCCGGGCACGCCGCAATACATGGCGGTCAACATGATGTACGTGATCGCCAACCGGCAGTTGCCGTACGACGGCGAGCAGTCGCAAGCAGGTCGGCAGACGATGGCGCTGATGATCGGCGGACTGCTGCCGCCCCTGACCATCAGCGACGTCGGGGCCAGCGACGACCTGGCGCTCTATTCCACCATCGTGCGCAATGGCTATATCTCGACCGACCCGTTTCCCGGCTCCGGCATCGACATGGCGGCATGGTTGCGGGTTCGTGATGCCAGCAAGCTGGAAGACACCGCGCACCTGCTGCGCGACAGCCTGCCCCGCTGGCTCCGCAACCGGGCGACACAGGCGAACGTTCCCCCGCTCACGCCGCTCAACCAGTGGATCACGCAGACGTTCTATAACAAGGCGATCCGGGTGGAACTGCGCGAGCACACCACGCTGCGCCAGCCTGGCACGAGCCGTGAACAGACCCTGGTGGTCTTTTGCGACGACCGGGCTGTCGCCTGCATCACGCTGACCACCGCCATCGCCTCACAGGCGCCGTTCGTGCCCGATCCGCTGATGCCGACGGTCTATCTGGCGTCTGTGTTGGACATGACCGAACAACACAAAGTGGCCGCAGCGGTCATCAAGGACTTCTGCATCCGCAATGCACTGTCCCAGCAGTTCAACATGCTGAACCGGCTCTTCCCCAGGGCCTGAGCGCGCCCAGAGCACATTTTTTGCCCACTGCGTCAAAACCGTTTGGACGACCGAAGGACCGAACCATGCCCTGGATGACCGACCTCTTTTATGATCCCGCGCTGCCCGGGGCTCCACGGGGCGCCTTCCAGGACCGGCCGCTGCACCAGATCACGCTGCCCGGCACCCATGATTCGGGCTGTTACCGGGACCAGCGGATTTCCAACGTCTACTCCGCCACGCAGACCCAGGACATCTTTCAACAGCTCGCCGGCGGCATTCGCTATTTCGACCTCCGGCCCTGCGCCAGGGGCGCCGAGTTTTGGACCTACCACGGCCAGTTCTACTGGGGCGGGGAGTTGACCGGCGCCGACGGGATCCTGCAGCAGATCAGAGACTACTTTGACAGCCTGGCCCCGACCGACCGCGAGCTGGTGATCTTGAACGTGTCGCACTTCTACAAGTTCACCAACCTGCTGCATGGCAACCTCGTCGCGGCCATCCAGGCCGCCTTGGGGCCGTATCTGGTCGAGTACACCCAGAACAACATCGACCTGTGCAACTGCCCCTATTGGCAGCTCCTGTC
This sequence comes from Hydrogenophaga sp., assembly GCA_030653975.1. Lineage (GTDB taxonomy): Bacteria > Pseudomonadota > Gammaproteobacteria > Burkholderiales > Burkholderiaceae_C > Hydrogenophaga. Next base: position 89,416 of record JAURYH010000021.1, read on the forward strand.
CACGCCGACCGTTGCCAACGGGCCACCGCCAGGCGCCATCGGCGGTGCCGTTCTGAAGTCGCGCGTGCTGATCCTGTACGACGGCGCGCTCGACACCCCGCAGGAGGCCTATGTGATGAACCTGCCCTTTACCGCTCCGCCCAATGGCATCCCGGGCTTTTTCGTCGTGGCGCCCAAGTACGCAGCACCCGCCAACCCGATTGAACTGTTTGACCAGTATTCCAACCTCGGTCGGGTCGACGATGGCTATGTGCTCTCTGGCATACGCACCGACCAGCTCAACAAACTGCGCAACCGGCAGAACTTCGCCTACACCACCCAGCCCTTCAACCCGGGCAACTGGACGGCCAACGCCGTGGGCGGCGTGGCCGGCACATTGCACCTGTTGTCGTGGACGCTGACGCCGCAGTTCTCACTGACCCTCACCGGCACCTGGGACCCGCTGGAAGCCGCACAACAAATCGCCAACCCCTTGCTGCTGAACCTGTTCTGCGGCGCCCATCGCGGCTGGGCCGGTGTTTGCTACAACGCGGCCATGGACCCCCAAATCAACATCATCTACGTGGACGACTACGACTCCACCAAACACCAGAACACCGGATCGCCATGGAACGGCATGGCGATCCCGGTGGCGATTGCCGCGCGCATGAACGTGGGGCCGGTGGGGGAAAGAAACACCTGGTGATGCCGCCGGGCGGCGACCCGCTGCGGGCCGCCCGAGCCCCGGACACTCCCAACCCGCGATGGCCGCCATGGGCGGCGACTGCAGGGTCCTGAGCGAACTGTGCGGCGGCTGCATGGCCGAACTGCTCCTGCTGCGCGAAGCCTTCAGGCTGGTCGGCGGCGGGCAGGCCTAACCAATCAGGGCCACAGCCTTGATCTGCGCCCAGACCGGCTGACCCGGAGCCAACCCCAGCGCATCCGCCGAGCGCCGCGTCAACCGCGCCAGCAACGACGACGAAGTCCCCACCTGCAAACGGCACAAGGCCAGCGCCGGGTGGCTGTCGTCGGCCAGTTGCTCCACCACTACCGGCAGGCTGTTGAGCAGGCTCGTGTCGCTCGCGGGCGTGAGCGCCAGGCTCACGTCGCGCGCCAGGATGCGGATGCGCACCGTGCTGCCCTGCGCCTGCCCGCCGTCGCGCACCCAGAGGCAGCCGCCGGGGAACGCCACCCGCGCCAGGCTCCAGGCCGGATCGCGCTCCACCACCACGCCCTCCAGCACCACGCCCGCGTCTTCGCCCAGGCGGATCGGCAGATCCACGCGCGACAGCACCTCGGCCAGCGGGCCCGAGGCCAGCGCCCTGCCCGCCTCCATGGCGACGATGTGGTCGGCCAGGCGCGCCACCTCGTCGGGCGCGTGGCTCACGTAGATCACCGGGATGTCCAGCTCGCGGTGCAGGCGCTCCAGGTAGGGCAGGATTTCCTGCTTGCGCGCCAGGTCGAGCGCCGCCAGGGGCTCGTCCATGAGCAGCAACCGCGGGCCCAGGGCCAGCGCGCGCGCGATGCCGATGCGGCTGCGCTCGCCGCCCGACAAGCGGGCCGGCTTGCGGTCCAGCAGGTGGCCGATGCCCAGCAGTTCAATGGCCTGGTCCAGCCCCTGTTTTCCCGCGCCGGGCAGGCGCCGCAGGCCATAGCGCAGGTTGCCCATGACGGTGAGGTGGGGGAACAGGCTGGCTTCCTGGAACACGTAGCCCAGCGGGCGCTGGTGCGTCGGCAGCCAGACCCCGCTGTCTTGCCAGACCTCGCCATGGACGACCAGCCGCCCTTGTGGCGCGCGCTCCAGGCCGGCGATGCAACGCAGCAGCGTGGTCTTGCCGGAGCCGGAGTGCCCGAACAAGGCGGTCACGCCGCGCGCGGGCAAGGCCAGGTCCACATCGAGCGAAAACCCCGGCCAGTCGAGCTGAAAGCGGGTCTGAATACCGGTCATGTCAGTGCCCTTCCTTGGGCTTCGGCCGCCAGGCGTACAGGGCCAGCAGCACCAGGAACGAGAACACCAGCATCACGGCAGACAGGCGGTGCGCCTGCAGGTACTCCATGGCTTCCACGTGGTCGTAGATCTGCACCGAGGCGACGCGGGTCACGCCGGGCAGGTTGCCGCCGATCATCAGCACCACACCGAACTCGCCCACGGTGTGCGCGAAGGTGAGGATCGACGCGGTGAGAAAGCCGGGCAGCGCCAGCGGCACGGCCACGGTGAAGAAGGCGTCCATGGGCGAAGCCCGCAAGGTGGCGGCGACTTCCAGCGGCCGGTCACCGACCGCTTCAAAGGCGGTCTGCAAGGGCTGCACCATGAAGGGCAAGGAATAGAACACCGAGGCCACCACCAGGCCCCAGAAGGTGAACGGCAAGGCACCGATGCCCAGCGCCTGCGTGAGCTGCCCCACCGGCCCGTGCGGCCCCATGGCCAACAGCAGATAGAAGCCGAGCACCGAGGGCGGCAACACCAGCGGCAGCGCCACCACCGCCCCCACCGGCCCTTTCCACCAGGCCTTGCTGCGCGCCAGCCACCACGCGATGGGCGTGCCCACCAGCAGCAGGATCAGCGTGACGATGCTGGCCAGCCGCACGGTCAGCCAGATGGCTTGCAGGTCGCTGTCGGTCAGTCCCATGGTGAGGCCTCAGCGGACGGCTTCGCCGGGCAGGACGAAGCCGTACTTCGTCATCACGGCGCGCGCCGCAGGGCCGCCCATGTGCTCGGCGAAGCGTCTGGCCAGCGCGTTGCCTGCGGCCCGCTTCGTGACGATGAAGCCCTGCTCCAGCGGCGCGTGCAGCTGGTCGGGGATCAGCCAGTAGCCGCCCTTGCTGGCCAACTCGGGGTTGACCGCCAGGGCCAGCGCGATGACGCCGACCTGGGCGTTGCCGGTCTGCACGAACTGCGCGGTGTGGGCGATGTTCTCGCCGTAAACCAGCTTGGGCTCGACCTTCTCCCACAGGCCCGAGGCGCGCAAGGCTTCTTCCGCGCGCTTGCCGTAGGGCGCGTGCTTGGGGTTGGCGATGGCGATGCGGGCGAACTTCGGATCGCTCAGGCTCTGCAACGTCAGCTTGGTGGCATCGACCGTGGTGCTCCAGAGCACGATACGGCCGAAGGCATAGGGCTTGACTTCCGAAGCGGCCAGCCCGGCCTTGGCCAGCTCGCGCGGGAAGGCGATGTCGGCCGAGAAGAACAGGTCGTAGGGCGCGCCCTGCTGGATCTGCGTGTGAAACTTGCCCGAAGAGCCGTAGATGACGTCGATCTCGTCGGCCGGGTTGGTGGCCTTGTACCCTTTGACGATGTCGTCCATGGCGAACTTCAGATCGGCCGCTGCTGCGATGGTGATCTTCTCGGCGTGGGCACTGCCCATGGCCAGCAGGAAGGCAGCGATGGCCAGCAGGATGCGAAGGGGTTTGGTTGTCATGTGAGGTTCCTTCAATGCCGGGAAAACAGGTCGCGCAGCTTGCACAGCGCGGTGGTGACGTCAAAACGCGTATCGGGCAGCACCTCGCCGGCCAGCACCTTCTGCAGCGCAGCGCGCGGGTCGGTCTCGCCGGTCAGCAACACCTGCGCGCCCCAGCCGGCCATGTGGCGCAGAAAGCCGTCGCCCGCGCTGCCCGCGATCAGCAGCGCCACGCCGTGCAGCGGGTGCGGGCCGTCGTCCTTGAAGTGGTGGGGCAGCTGTTCTTTGCTGAGCGTGATGCGCTGCGGCTCGGGCAGCGGCTGGCCGCTCTGGCAATCGAACAGCAGCCACTCGCGGGCCTGGCCTGCGTGGCCGCTGACCTGGCTCCAGCCCTTGTGGGTGGCGATGGCGACTTTCATGAAAGGTCCTTGGTTCTTGTTGCTTGATGTGCTGAGAAGGCGTTCAGTCGGTGGAGACGAGGAAGACGCTGGAGGCCTTGAAGATCGCGGTCACCGGCTGGCCCACCGCGAGGCCCAGGCGCTCGACGCTCGGGTCGGTGACCACGGCGGTGAGCACGTGGTGGCCGCCCGGCAGGTCCAGCGTGACCTCGGTGTTGACGGGGCCGTGGTGGATCTGTTGCACCAGGCCGCGGAAGCGGTTGCGCGCCGAGACGCGGGCGCCGGCTTCGTCCACCATCAACACGATGGACGAGGCCTTGACGAAGGCCAGCACATCGCGGCCTTCGGCCAGGCCGAGGTTCTGCACCGACTCGTTGGTGACGATGGCGGTGAGCTCCAGCGACGGCCCCAGCTTCAGGATCACCTCGCTTTCGACCACGCCGGTGCGGATGGCGCCAATGGGGCCTGCGAACTGGTTGCGTGCGCTGGTCTTCATGGTCAGCTTCCTCAGGATGTGGCGGAACTCGGCGATGTCTTGCGCGCCGTTCTGCGCGAGCTGGTCGCTCAGGCGCGCGAGCGCGGCCTGCGACTCCTGCTCCAGCGCGCGGTAGAAGGCGATGAGGCGGCGGCCAAAGTCGGTGAGCGCGCTCCCACCGCCGTTGCGCCCGCCGGCGGCGCGCAGCACCAGCGGCTCGGGCGCCACGTTGTTCATGTGATCCACCGCGTCCCACGCCGCCTTGTAGGCCATGGGCACGGCCTTGGCGGCCTGCAGGATGGAGCCGTGCTGGGCGATGGCTTCGAGCAAGCGGATGCGCTTGTCGCCGAGGAAGCTGCCCATGGCGGTGTCGATCATCAGCTTGCCCATGAGGGGCGGGCTGGTGACGCTCATCGCGGCATGCCTCTGCTGAGCGAGAGCCGGGGAATCACCGCGCCAGCGCCGAAGCGCTCAATCACCTTGTGGCTGGCGAGCCAGCGGCTGTCGGGCAGGCGCCAGGCGGTCACGGTCTCGGCGTAGACCGGGGCCTCGTAGAAGATTTCGTCGTCGTCCGAGCGCAGCGCCGTCTGCACATAGCGGAAGGCGCAAAAGCAGGCCTGGCCTTCGGCGTCCAGGCCGAGGCTGCGGTCGGCCACGATCTCGTATTCCTGCTCAACGGCAAAGCTCACGGGCGCCACCACGAGCCCGACCAGATCGGACGGCAGTTCCTCCATCCACGCCACCGCTTGGCCACGCGCGGGGCAGGCGTTGGGTAGCGGGCTGTACAGCGGTTGAGGCATGACGGGCTCCTGTATCGATCACGACATAACGCACGGGTCTGACGACAGCGTTGTGTGCTTTGCTACACAACGTTCACTCTTGCTTGGCTTGTTGGTCTGGTTTGCAAAACGTGGGCCAGCTTGGGTAGAGAACGCTTGTCTCTTTCTCTGTGCTTTTTTGGATGAACGCAGATCTCGTTCGTTGCACCTCGCCAAGCCAAGGCGTGCGCGCTCAGACCACAGCGCTTGGGTGAGGCGGTCGGCGCTGCGCACCGACTTCCCTGCGATGCTCGCGGCCGTGGCCCGTCGCACAACTCGCTGCGTTCGCTGCGCTCTCTCCGCTCAGACAAGTGCGACGAGTCAGATGACGAAGCGCGCTGCGCGCGCGGCCACGGCCACTGCGCTTCTCGGCGCTTCTCGGCGCTTCACACGGCGCGCTGCGGCCTGAGCGCACACGCCTTGGCAGAAAAGGTGTTGGCGCGCGACCGGTGGAATACCCAAACGCTTCATGCTGCGGCAGGCGCTGCCCGGTGGGGGCGATGTTCCGGGGTGGCTGTGTCCGCCCGTCTGGGGCCGGGCGCGCAAGTGCGCGCTTCGTTGTCTGACTCGCGGCCACTGTCTGAGCGGAGAGAGCGCAGCGAACGCAGCGAGTTTGGCCGCGCCGGCCCCAGACGGGCGGACACAGCGCAGTTGGCGCAAAGCGCCGACCACCCCGGATGAGCCCCCGCCGGGCAGCGCCTGCCGCAGCCGCGAGACGCTGCACCCGCAAGGTCCCCCTCAGACCACAGTACGCTTCAGGCCAGACTCATCCGAAACAGCTCGGGCTGGCTCTGCCGGTACACACGCAGCCACAGCAGCGTGGCGGGCACCAGCGACTGGCTGGCGAACCACAGGGCTTCGTCCAGGCTTTCGCCGGGTGGGCCGGCGAGTTGCACCCGCATCAGCGCCCAACCCGACCAGTCGAGCTCGGGCATGGTGGCGCGCTGCTCGGGTTCGATCTGCGCCACGCTCGCGGCCAGGGTGGCGAGCTGGCGCTGCACCTCGGCACGCGTGAGGCGAGAACGCATCAACTCCTCGCGCGGCAGCTGTTCGACCAGGATCAGAACCGATTCGCAGGCGTTCTGGATCAGGCCCAACAAAGCGCTGTGCAACATGGGTTGACTCATGGGTCTTTCAGGCGCTGCAGGCCATGGACTGGGCCTGCAGCAAACGGGCGTTGAGCTCGATGGCGAACTCGCGCCAGGCCGCTGCCAGGTCAAGCGTGATAGCGCGTTGCGTCTCGGCGTCGGGCACCTGGTCGTGCGCGAAGTTCGACAAGGCACACGAGCTGGCGTTGAAGGCCAGCGCCGCCTGCAGCAAGCCCTTGTTCCAGCCCGCGAACGGGGCCAGCAGCTGGGGCGTGAGCGCGTGCTGGCCTTGCGCGACCGCAGCATCGGCAGCGTCGAACGCCGTCAACAGCGCATCGATCTGCGCCAGGCTTTCGCTGTAGACGCGGTCCACGGTGGCCAGCAGGGCGCGCTGCGTGAGCAGATCGTGCTGCTGGCTGGAGAGCAGGCGTGTCAGGTGGCGGCGGTACTGGTCGGGCGCGGCGGCGGCGCGCGCGGCCACACCCTCGGCGAAGGCCCGCAACGCCGCTTCGCGGTCCTGGACCAGGGGCGCCTGGGGGATGGCGGTTGGCGCTTTCTGGCGCAGCAGCGCGTGGGCGATGCGGTCGGCCGCTTCGAGCGCGCCTTCCATGTGCCCGGCGCCGTGGGCCGCGGTTTCGCTGCCACCCAGGAAGACCCGGCCGCTCCACAGCGGCTGGCGCAGCAGCGGGTCGGCCAGCGGCGGCTCGGGCGGCGTGGCGCGGTCGGTGTCGCTGCAGGTCCAGGGCTCCAGCGCCCAGTCCTGCAGCTGCAGCCGACCGCTTTGTGCGGCCTGACCGTAGAGCTGGGCGAGCTGGCTGTCAATGAGCAGCGGCAGGCCGCGCTGGAAGTGTTCGCGCTGCGCCGGATTCAGCGCCACGAAGCCGCCCAGCGCCGCGCCATGGGCTTCGTCGCAGGCGTCGAACACCTCGCCGAGCACGGCCTGGGCATGGCGCACGAAGGCGTTGCCCGAGTTCCCGGCTTCGCGCCAGAAGGCGTGCTCAAAAGCGACCAGGGCCTTGGCGTGGGTCGCCATCCAGGTGGCGGTGGCTTCCATCGCGTCCCAGACCGTCGCCGGCAGGGGCGGATCCAGCAGCATGCGATCGTGCACCAGGCGCGGCGGCAAGGCGAGCACGACCTGGCGCGCGCGCAGCGGTGCACCGGTCTCCAGCAGGATGTCGATGTGGGATCCGCGGTCGCGCAACACGCGCACGGGCTTGCCCAGTTGCAGGCAGCCCGCGGGCAGTTCGGCGGCGAGCGCGTCCACGAGCCGGGCCGCGCCACCCTGGATGCGCCGGGCACCGGCGTGCACGCCGCCCGCTTCCTGCCGGCGTTCCGGTTCGCGGTTGGGGTCGGTGAGCCAGAGCGCGTCGCCCGGGTCGTGCTGGGCCAGCGTGGCCAGGCCCAGTTCGTCGAGCAGCGCGCTGATGCGCGGCTCGGTCTCGGGCCAGCACCAGGTGGCGCCCATGTCGAGCGCCTGGCCGGTCTGTTCATCGCTGCGGGTCAGCACCCGGCCGCCGAAACGCTCGCGCGCTTCGAGCAGGGTCACGCTCAGGCCGCGCGCGACCAGACTGCGGGTGATCGCCAGGCCACACAGGCCCGCGCCGACCACCACGACGTCGGCCACCTTGGGGGTGGGCAGATGAAGCAGCTCGGCCATGGTGGTGCGGCCCTGTGGCTTCAGCTCGTCATCAAAAGTTCGACCGTGATCGGGTCTTCGCCCAGCACCGCCTGGCAAGCCAGGCGCGAGGCCGATCCGATGCCGACCATGCCGTCGAGCTTTTCATTCTCCTTCGGCTGGATGCGCGACAGGCTCTTGCGGCCGCTGGTGACGAAGACGTGGCAGGCCTCGCACTTGGCATCGCCGCCGCATTTGCTCATGATCGGCTCGCCCACGCCGAGCAGCGCTTTGAGGAGGGTGGTGCCGGCGGCAACTTCGTAGGATTTGCCGGAAGGAAGGACGGTGATCGTGGTCATGGTTGTGGCCTCATGGCTGGTTGGGAAACGGTCGAAAAATTCTCAGGCGGCCAGTGCGGGCTGCAGGGCGTCGATCAGCGCGGTCGAAAAATCGGCCAGCGGCATGTTGATGCGCGTGATGCCCTGCTCTTCGAGGAAACGCTTTTCCATGCGGGTCGGCTCGTTGGGCAGCACGGCCCAGTGCAGGTCGCTGGAGCGCTTCATGATCTGGCGCGCGAAGCAGCGGGTGAGCTGGTCGTCGAAGCGGCAGCCGAGGAACAGGAAACTGCGGCCGCTGCGCCAGGCCTGCACCGCCGCGGGGATGGGGGTCTGGATGTCGATCTCGGTCAGCACCTCGACGTAGTCGCTGTCGGACACCAGGTAGTTGCCGGCCGGGCTGTGGCCGCCCCAGGGCTTGTAGTGCGTGGGCGCCACCGGCAGGGTGTCGAGCGCCTGGCCCTGGGCGTCGTAGGCGCCGGTCCAGTGTCCGAAATGTTCGGACTGCGACAGGCCCTGCACCTGGTTCCAGCCGCTGCTGCCGCGCACGCGGGTCAGGGCGTTCAGCATGGTGTCGTCGTACCAGGTGTCGACCCAGAGGCCGGCGTTGCTGCCCGCCAGCGCCAGCTGCAGCGGCGATGGCTCGGGCGAGCTGGCAAAGGCCTCGTTCATCAGATGCACGACGGACTTGCGGTGTTTGAAGTTCTCGATGAACTGGGCCGCCTGCGTCAGGCGGTGGCGCACCTTGTGCGGCACGCTGACCTTGGCCGTCATGAAGGTCGCCAGGTCCAGCGGCGTGGCCGGCACCTTGCCCGCCTCGCACAGCGACAACATGTCCGGACCCAGGTAGGGGATGACGCTGCCGGCGTCGAGGCGGCGGGCGATATCTTGGATCAGGTCGGTCATGGTGTTTCCTTAGAGGTAAATGGCAGCGCCGGCACCGACATTCGTTGCGGTGTCTTTGAGGGTCGTGACGATGTACTGCACCTGGACCGCGTCCATCTGGGTGTGCAGCGGCAGGGCCAGGGCGCGGTCGCCGATGCGGTCGGTGTCGCGCAGCAGGCCACGCTGCTGCCCGATGGCCGCAGCCGCGTTCATGTAATAGAACTGCTGGTGCAGCGGGTGGCTGTAGGCGGCGGTTTCGATGCCGCTGGCCGCCAGGTCGTCGACCATCTGGGCGCGGGCACTGGCGGTGAAGCGCTTGCCCAGGTGCACCACGTAGAGCATCCAGTGCACCTCGTCGACGTTCTCGGCCAGGTAAGGCGGCTTCACGCCCTCGAAGCTCTGCATCTGCTCGTGGTACCAGAGCTCCACCTGCTTGCGCTCCATCAGCCGGTCGTCCAGGCTGGCGAGCTGGGCCAGGCCGAGCGCGGCCGTCATCTCGCTCATGCCGGCCTGCAGCGGCACGCGCGAACCGACCGAGACCGAATGCCGGTCGCTCACGCGGCGCTGGCGCAGGTAGCGCAGTTCGTGCACCAGCGCGTCGTCGTCGGTGACCAGCATGCCGCCCTCGCCGGTGCACAGCGCAGAAGGCTGCGAGAAGTCGAACACCGACACATCGCCGAAGCTGCCCACGGTCTGGCCCTTGTAGCGCGAGCCCAGGGCTTCGGTGCTGTCTTCGATGAGGGGTATGCCGTGCTCTTTTGCGAGCGCGCGCAAGGGGTCCCAGTCGGCGGGGTGGCCGTTGGTGTTGCCGGCCAGGATGGCGCGCGTCTGCGGCGTGATCTTGAGCGCGGCTTTTTCCGGGCTCAGGCAGCCGGTCCAGTAGTTGATGTCGGCGAACACCGGCGTGGCGCCCGCGAGCGTGACGGCCTGTGCCACCTGGTGCCACGAGTGACTGCTGCAGACCACCTCATCACCCGGGCCGATGCCGTAGGCGCGCAGGGCGATCCAGGTGCCCAGGGTACCGCTGCCCACCGCGACCGCATGGCGCCGACCGGCCCAGCCGGCGAAAGCGCGCTCGAACGATTCGAGCATGGGGCCATCGCCCCAGCGGGCCGATTCCAGCACGGCGGTGACGAGCTGGATCTCGCGCTCGCCGCACGCGGGCTCGTAGAGGGAGATGGCATCGATTTCCATGATTTTCAACTCGTTGAAAAGGTGCGTAGCGCAGGGCCGCCCCAAGCAAGCACAGCCCCCTCGGGGGGCAGCGCAGTACACGTAGTGACAAGCGTGGGGGTCATGTTCATTCCTGGGTGAGGATCAATGCGTCGGCTTCTTCGGGCGCCTCGGTCACGCTCCAGCAGTGGCCGTTGGAGGTGGCGAGGTAGACCTTGCGGGCACCCAGCAGCAGCGCGGGCTTTTCGTCGCGCATGTCCATCGCATCGACCAGCACCACCTTCATGTCGGGGTGCCGGGAACGCCAGATCGAGGCCGCGTCGCGCAGGGTGGCGGCAGCGCCCACAAGTTCGCCGGCCGCGCGCAGGTGTTCGGTGCTGATGGACATGGCGTTCAGTCCTCGGAGACCGAAGAGGCCAGGCGGCGCGCTTCGACGGTGATGGGCAGGGTCGTGCCCTCGGGCATGACCGGCAGGTCGAGCTGCCAGCCGTTGGCCAGCGTGACCAGCCCACCCCACATGCCGGGATTCACCATGTCGACGATGGGCTCCTCCAGGTCTTTCTTCGGCACATAGGCGCTCAGCACACCTTTGGCATCGCGGCGGATCATCACTTTCATCATCGGCTCCAGTGGGTAGGCAAACAGGACTTTCAGGACGCAGCGGTTTCGGCGCTGAGCAAGGGTTCGATCAAAGCGGGCAGGCTGTTGAGCAACAGGGCGATGTCTTCGCTTTGGGTTTCATCGCCGAGCGAAAAGCGGATGGCGCACAGGGCCTCGTCCCGTGAAACGCCCATGGCGGTCAACACGTGCGAAGGCTCGCTGCCGCCCGAGGAACAGGCCGCGCCGCTGGACGCCGCCACGTTCAGGCGCGAGAGGCGCTGCAGCACGACGTCGGCGTCCACCAGGCCAAAACGCAGGTAGCTGGTGCCCGGCAGGCGCGGCACATCCTGGCACCACACGTGCAGACCGGGCAGTTCGGCCAGGCCGCGTTCGAGCGCGTCGCGCAGGCCGGCCACCTGTTGGGCCTGTGCCGCCAGATCGCCCAGGCGCTCCAGCGCCGCGGCCATGCCGACGATGGCCGGCAGGTTTTCGGTGCCGCCGCGGCGACCGCGCTCCTGGCTGCCCGGCACGGGCGGCGCGAAGGCCCGGCCCTGGCGCAGCAGCAAGGCGCCCGCGCCCTTGGGCCCGTGGAACTTGTGGGCCGAGAGCGAGACCGCGTCGGCCGGGTAATCGGCAAATGAAAACGGCAGCTTGCCGATCCATTGCGTGGCGTCCACGTGCATCGGTGCGCCGGCCGCGTGGGCCAGGGCAGCGACCTCGGCGACGGGCATGAGCGCACCGGTTTCGTTGTTGGCCGCCATCAGCGAGACCAGGGCCAGGTCCGGGCCCATCAGGGCTTCGGCGGCGGCCAGGTCGACGCGGCCGTCGGGCGACACGGGCATGACGTCCACGGGCACGCCCTGCCCGGCCAGCGAGCGAGCCAGGCGCAGCAGGGCCGAGTGTTCGACCGCGCCGATCAGCAGGCGGTTGCGACCCTGCGCCTGGGCCGCCGCCAGCAGGCCGGTCAGGGCCATGTGGTTGGCCTCGGTGGCGCCGCTGGTGAAGATGAGTTCGCTGGTCTTGCAACCCAGGGCCCTGGCCGCGGTGGCGCGGGCCGCACCGAGCACGCGCTTGGCGTCCTGACCCGGACCGTGCTGCGACGAGGCATTGGCCCAGGCGGTGACAAACACCGGCCCCATGGCATCCAGCACCTCGGGCGCGGGTGGGGTGGTCGCATTGTGATCAAGGTAGATCATGGCGATCTTCTCCTCCAACCCAGGGCACCGCCGGGCCGGCTTTGCCGGACGGCCAGTGCCGCCCCCTGGGGGGTAGCGCGAAGCGCTGCGGGGGGTGTCATGGTCTTCATGGCCAAAAGCAACGTTCGCTATCGACACACAACAGGTCGAGCAGAGGCTCGATCTGGTCGGCCCGATCTTTCTCCACCCAGGCTTGCTGTTTGTGGTCGCGTGCGCACAGCGTCCAGCAGGGGTGTTCGCCCACGGGTGGCTTCAGCAAAGCGATGGCGATCGTGCCGCCGCTCGGGTCCACATTGCGCGAGCAGCAAGGACTGTCGACCCGGTACCCTTCGTCGTCGATCAGCACGGTGGGATTCACGAAGCGGTAGCGCACGCGTTCCTTCAGCGCCCGCTCCAGGCGGTGCAGCGTCAGGTCACGCGGTGCTACGGCGTTCATGCCACCTCGTCTTCGGTCTCGGGCAAGAGGCCGGCGGGCGCGGGCACGAGTTCGATCTCCAGGCAGCCGACCACGCAGCCCGGGAACTGCACCAGGTAGACCGGTTCGTTGAGTTCCTGGGCGTGGCCGATGTTGACAATCTCGCCCACCGTGCCGCGCGCGGCGAGCAGCGCGTCGGGTTCGCGCTCGGGGTAGCTGCCGTCGTTGACCAGGTCGTCCAGCGCAATCACGCGCTGGCCCCATGCGTAGACGGGTTCGCGGGGTTCAATGCCGTTCATGGGGCTTCCTTTTCAGGTTGGGGTTGGCCGAGCGTCGTGATGCTGGAGGCCTTGTCGCCGAGCTGCGCCAGCACCTCGTCGGGCAGGTTGTCCAGGGTGCAGAGTTCCTTGGCGCGCATGCCGACGCGGTGGCCGGATTCGACAAAGTCGACGGCGTAGATGTAGAACTGCTGCAGGAAGGTGTTGATGTTGATGACGTAGCCGATCTCGCCCTTGTTCACCAGCACCTCGCCGATGTCCTTGCCGTTGTAGGTGCCGTCGTTGCGCACCACGGAGCGCGCGATCACGCGTTCGCCGTACTGGAAACGCGGGGGAAAGGCGAGTTCGATCTCGGCGTCGTCGCGGTTGATGTCAGCCATGGGGCGCTCCCGGTACCAGTGAAAGGGCCTGGCGCCCGTCCTGGCGTTCGAGCACGCTCTGGCGCACCAAGGGGTCGTCGTCCTCGCGCAAGGGGTCGAGCAGGGACGGGTCGGCGCGCTGCGCCACTTCCCAGCGCACGCGCCAGTCGGTGTCGGCCATCAGGCGCGGCAACAGGGGGGCGGGCAGGCGCTCGGCGACGGTGCGGCGCACCTCGGGCGATTTGTCGCTCAGCAGGATCAGCAGCGCCGGCATCTCCAGGCGCTGGGCCACGATCAGGCGCACGGCGCGGTCGGGGTCGCGTGCCATGGTTGGCAGCAGCGCCAGCGGCAGGCGCCGCGCCACCCACTCGCGCACGCCGTAGTCGGTGTCGTTGCGCATGGCAGCGAGCTCCGCCGTTTCCAGGCGCTGGGCGACGCGGATGCGCACCTCGCGGTGCGGGTCGTGTGCCATGCGGCCGAGCAGCTGCTGCGGCAGGCGCAGCGCGATCTGCAGGCGCACAGTTTCGTCCGGGTCGTCCATCAGCGAGGCCAGGCGGAACACGTTGGCGTGGCGCGCGGCGATGGCGCGCACCTCGAAGTAGGCGTGGCCGAGCTGACGGTCGCCCTGCTCCGGATGCCAGCGGAAAAAGCGGTCGATGCGGCGCGCGTACACGTCCTGCATGCAGGCGTGGCCAGGTTCACAGCCTTGTTCGGCCGCGCGGTCGCGCAGGGCCTGGTATTCGCAAGCGCTGCAGTCCACCGGGCCGCCCTGCCAGTGCGAGGCCTCGATGTCACCAGCGGGAGCGCGGGTGCCCTTGAACTCGCGCAGCTCGTTGACGGTATTCATAACTTCGCCCCGCTTCCGCTCCAGCCGCGCACCGGGTAGGCGCTCAGCGGGTCCACCGCGTCGGGGGTGTCGGCTGCTTCGCGGCGCGCGAGCACGTGCGAGAGCAAGGCACCACCGAGGTGGTCTTTCGGATCGAGCTGGCGCAGCGCGGCCAGCATCAGGCGCGCTTCGTCGAAGTCGCCCAGGCGCAGGCTCAGGTAGGCCAGGCCCTTGAGGGTGAACAGGTAGAAGCGAACGGCCGGGTCGTGGCGCAGGGCATCGTCGTCGGGCGGCGTGTCGCCGAAGTTGGCGCCGAGCGCGGCGCGCGCAATCGCCAATGCGTCTTCACCGACCGCGCGGGCCTTGTCCAGCGCGTGGCCGTAGAAGTGAAACCGGTAGAGCGCGATCAGCGGCCCGGGGTGGCTGGGCGCCAGCGCCCTCGCCTTTTCCAGCAAGGCCAGGGCTTCGTCGCTCTGGTCGCGCTTCAGGCCCGCTTCCTTGATCAGCGCATCCACCTCGGGACTGACCGCACCGCCGATCGCACCGGCGCCGAACGCGTCGAGCGCGTCGTCCAGCCCCAGGTTGACGACGGCGGCGTTCATGACCAGGGTCTCAGGACGCCAGCGAGGCGGGGCGACCGCGGCCGATGGCGCCGATTTCGATCTTGGTCACACCCACCACCGGCGCGCTGTCGGTGGAAGCGCTGCTGCAACCGCAAGCGGCCTGGTTGGGGTTGGTGAAGGTCAGGCCCGACTGCGTGGGCGTGTCGGCGAAATCGACGATCACACCTTCGAGCATCAGGCGGCTCTCGGCCCCCAGGAACAGGCGCAGGCCTTCGATCTCCAGCACCTGCTCACCCGGGCCGGGCGCGGCCTCGGCGCTGAACTCCGAGCTGTAGCCCGAGCAACCGCCCGGCGTGACCGCCAGTCGAAAACCCGCACCCGCCGGCAGACCGGAGAAGCGCACGATGCGCGAAATGAACTTGACGGCAGCGGGCTTGAGGACGATGTTGGGCAGCATGGTGGTGGTCTCGATTTATGGAACGGGAGCAGGAATCTCGGGAGCGATCCAAGGCAGGTCGCGTGACACAAGGGCGAGCGAAGCGAAGCCCCCTCCAGGGCACCCGCGGAACCGGCTTTGCCGGGCCGCCAGGTGCGCCCCCTTGAGGGGGGATGCGGCTACACGCAGTGAGCAAGCAACGGGGGTGGGTCAAATCTTTACGATGCAGCCGTCCACGGGGCACACGGCAACGCACTGCGGCTCGTCGTAGTGGCCTTCGCAGTCGGTGCACTTCTTGGGGTCGATGACGTAGGTGCCGCCTTTTTCGCGGATGGCCACGTTCGGGCACTCGGGTTCGCAGGCCGAGCAGGCGGTGCAGGTGGAAGCGATGATCTTCATGGGCATGGTGGCTCTCCTTCTGGGAAACGTCGTGGGGAAATGAGGGTCAGGCGGCTTCGGCGAGACCGCCGGTGAAAGCGCCCTGGCGGATCTGCGCGTCGCCGCGCGGCTGGTGCGTGATGGCGCCGCTGGCGATGCGGCCGCGGTAGTCGTTGAACCACTCGAGCGCGGCCTTTTCGATGAACTCGCCGACGTACTGGTCGACCGGCTCCACACCGGCGGCCAGCAGTTCGTCGCGCGGGCAGGCGCCGATCTTGGCGACCAGCACGGCATGGCAGTCGTTGATGGCGTTGACCACCGATGGCAGCTGCTCGTCGTCGCCGTGCCCACCCTGGCAATACAGGTCGACGCGGCGGTGGCCGACGAACAGGGCCTGCGCGGCCGAGACTTCAAACACCTGGAATTCGGTGACGTGACCGAAGTGCTCGTTGACCCGACCGCCGCCCTTGGTGGCGACCGCGACCAGCACCTTGAGATCGTCGTCCACACCGATGGCGGTGGCCGCGGCCAGGGCTTCGTGTTTGGCGGCCTGCTGCGCCTGGCGCTCGACCTCGACCTTGTCCTGGTAGCTCTTGCGCTTGTCCAGGTCGTAGACGACTTCCATCTGCTCCAGCTTGTCGAGCGTGAACTCTTCAGAGCGGTCTTCGCCCAGCAGGCCCACCGCATCGGCGCGGCACTGGCGGCAGTGGCGCATGAGGTTGGCGCCGCCCATGCAGGCGTCCTGCACGGCCTTGAGCTCGGAGGCGGTCGGGCCACGCTGGCCGGTGAGGCCGAACACCGTGCCGTGTTCGGCTTCGGAGATCAGCGGCATGATGTTGTGCAGGAAGGCGCCGCGCTTCTTGACCTCGCGGTTCACCTCGATCAGGTGCTCGTCGTTGATGCCGGGGATCAGCACCGAGTTGATCTTGGTGAGCACGCCGCGCGCGGTGAGCATTTCCAGGCCGAGCATCTGGCGCTCGTGCAGGATCTTCGCGGCCTCGTAGCCGGTCACGCGCTTGTGGTTCCAGAAGATCCAGGGGTAGATCTTTTCACCCACGGCCGGGTCCACCATGTTGATGGTGATGGTCACGTGGTCGACGTTGTACTTGCAGATCTCGTCGACCTGGTCGGGCAGCGCCAGGCCGTTGGTGGACAGGCAGAGCTTGATGTCGGGCGCCTGCTCCTGCAGCATGCGGAAGGTCTCGAAGGTCTTGGCCGGGTTGGCCAGCGCATCGCCCGGGCCGGCCACGCCGAGCACCGTCATCTGCGGGATCTCGCTGGCCACGGCCACCACTTTTTTCACCGCCTGTTCGGGCGTGAGTTTCTGGCTCACAACGCCAGGGCGCGACTCGTTGCTGCAGTCGTATTTGCGGTTGCAGTAGTTGCACTGGATGTTGCAGGCCGGCGCCACGGCCACGTGCATGCGGGCGTAGTGGTGGTGGGCTTCTTCGGAATAGCAGGGGTGGTTCTTGACCTTGTCCCACACCTCTTGCGGCATGTCGTCGGGGCCGTCGGACGTGCCGCAACTGGCCTTGCCCTCACCACCGGAGGTGCCACAGCCACCACCGGCGGCGGGCAGTTCGGGCGTGGCGCCCAAGGATTTGATCTGGCCGATGCCGATGTAGGTCTTGGCCGGCAATGAACCACTGGCTGCGCTGGTTTGCATGGGAACCCTTTTCGCGTCCGACACTTGGCCGCATGGGGGACCTATAGCCAAATCCGTGCCACCGGAAATCTTGTTTTAAATCAAGGAACTGGCTTGTTTTGTCGGTTGTCGCAGATGCCACAGGAGCCACATCTTTTGAGCGTGTTGCGTCTGGCTTGCGACAAAGGCCACACAGGGAGCGCATACCGCTGGCGCCGTTCGTGGATCTGGGCAAGGCCGGGTGGTTGGGAAGAGAAGTCACAACCAGGTTCCACCCACCCGTTCGCAGACGTGTCGGGTGGGTGCGGCGGGGCGCTGAAGAGGACTCGCGCATGCCACAGAGCCTCGACCACCAGCCCGGTGGTCACGCAGGCACGGAAGCCCGAAGCAACACATCTGCGCGAGCGCGCAAGCGCCCCGGCGCGGACGCCCGGCGCGTGGCCAACACCTCAGCGTGGCGCCAGCAAGATCAGTGAATAGACATCAGAACTTCCGCACCTCGATGCCATGCTTCTGCAAGGCATAGCCCATCTGGCGCGGTGAAATCTTCAGCAGGCGCGCGGCCTTGGCCTGCACCCAGCCGCTGCGCTCCATGGCCCAGACCAGACGCTCGCTTTCGCCCTCGGGCTTGCCATCGGCGACAGCGGTCGGAGCAACGACCGCAACCGGCTCGGGTGACACGTCGCTGGGTGCTGGCAAGGCGGCGTCGGCCCCTGCGGGACCCATCGGCCGCTCCTGGATCGGAATCTCCGTCAGGCGGCTGGGCCGCACCGCGTCTTCGCGCTCGATGTGGTGCAACACCTGCGTCAGGCAGCGGTTGCCCTGGCAAGGGAAGGCCAGGTCGGTGATCACGTCGCTGTGCGCCATGGTCGCGGTGCGCTCCACGCAGTTCTCGAGCTCGCGCACATTGCCGGGCCAGTAGCAGCTGCTCAGCACCCGCATCGCTGCCGGGCTGAACTGGGTGGTGCGCGCGTTCTCCCGGTTGAAACGGTCGAGAAAATGTTTGGCCATGGCCGGGATGTCTTCGCGGCGCTCGCGCAGCGGCGGCAGCTGGATGCTGACCACGTTGATGCGGTAGTACAGGTCGGCGCGGAACTCGCCCGCCTTCACCATGCGCTCCAGATCGCGGTTGGTGGCGAGGATCAGGCGCACATCCACCTTCACCGGCGTTCCACCCCCGACACGTTCGAACTCGCGCTCCTGCAACACGCGCAGCAGCTTGGCCTGGAACGAGGCCGAGATGTCGCCGATCTCGTCGAGGAACAGGGTGCCGCCGTGCGCCATCTCGAAACGCCCCTTGCGCAGGCCCTGGGCGCCGGTGAACGAGCCTTTTTCATGGCCGAACAGCTCGCTCTCCAGCAGCGACTCGGTCAGCGCCGCGCAGTTGACGCTGACAAAAGCTTCGCGCTTGCGCGGCGACAGGCTGTGGATGGCTCTGGCGATCACTTCCTTGCCGGTGCCGCTCTCGCCACGCAACAGCACCGTCGTGCGCGCCGGCGCCACCTGGTGCACCTGGTCAAACACCTCCAGCATGGGTGCGGAGGTGCCCACCACATGTTCGATCTTGTTGCCGGTCTTGCCGCTGTGGTGGAGCGCCTTGGACATGCGGCGCACCTCGTCCTGCATGCTGTCGTGGGCCGCGCTGACACTGCGGTGCAACAGCAGCGCCTGGCCCATCAGCGTGGACACCATCTTGAGCAACTGCAGGTCGTCGCCAAAGTTGCTGCGGGTCTGGGGATTCAGGTAGTCGACCGCCAGCACGCCCACCGTGCGCCGGTCCGCCCGGATCGGCGTGGCCAGCATGGCCACACAGGCGCCCGGGCTCTGGTCGGCGCCGCCAGTGCGGTTCAGAAACAGCGGCTCGGTGCGCAGATCGGGCACCGAAAACGGCATGCCCGTGGCATACACCCGGCCCACGATACCTTCACCCGGCAGGAACTTCAGGCGCTGGCTTTCTTCGTGACTCAGACCGACAGCGCACAGGCCGTGCAGCTCGGCGGAGCCCGGTTCGGACAACACGACAAACGCACGGCGCCAGTCCAGTGCCTGCAACAAATAGTTAAGGGCTTCACGAAATGTTTTGTGGACATCGAGCGAGGTCGCGAGCGTCTTGCTGATCTCGTAGATCACATTCAATTCGCGCCGCGCTGCGGTCACTTGGGTGTTCATCGCCATGGTGCGCTCCGGGTGGGTGCAAGGCAGGACCTGATACAGGGCAGCGCCGCCCCTGGCGTGGCCGATGAGCACCAACGCAGGGATTTCTGACGCAGGAAATCCACCTCCTGTGATGCGCTCATGCAAGAAGTGAACCAGTGACCTCGCGGCATGCACCGTTGATCGTTTGGCATCCCGGTTTCCGACAAACCGGACAGGCCTGTTTGCCCACGCAGCGGATGGCGCCAACAAAACCAACAAAGCGCGCCCAAAAACGTCGCGAACAGGCAACAAATGGCATGGCACCGAAATTGCGGAATGCGTCGCGGCCCACCCCTTTTTCTGGAGTCCTTCATGTCGCTCAGCAGCCGAGATCCCGTCCCCGCCCGTGCCGCCACCAGCGTCTATCTCGACTACGCCGCCACCACGCCGGTGGACCGCCGCGTGGCGAACAAGATGATTCCGTATCTGACGGAGCTCTACGGCAATCCGGCGAGCCGCTCGCACGCCTTTGGCTGGGCCGCCGACGAGGCTGTGGAACTGGCGCGCGAACAGGTCTGCTCGCTGATCAACGCCGACCCGCGCGAGATCGTCTGGACCTCGGGCGCCACCGAGTCGAACAACCTCGCGATCAAGGGCGCGGCACATTTCAACCGCGCCAAGGGCAAGCACCTGATCACGGTCGCGACCGAACACAAGGCCGTGCTCGACAGCATGCGCGAGCTGGAACGCGAAGGCTACGAGGTCACGGTGCTGCCGGTGCTGCCCAGCGGCCTGCTCGACATCGCGGTGTTCGAAGCCGCTCTGCGCCCCGACACCGTGCTGGCCTCGGTGATGATGGTCAACAACGAGACCGGCGTGATCCAGGACATTGCCGCGCTCGGCGCCATCTGCCGCGCCAGGGGCGTGGTCTTCCACGTGGACGCCGCCCAGGCCGCTGGCAAGGTGGTGATCGATCTGGATGTGCTGCCGGTGGATCTGCTCTCACTGTCGGCCCACAAGATCTACGGCCCCAAGGGCATCGGTGCCTTGTACGTGCGCCGCAAACCACGCGTGCGCATCGACGCGCAGATGCACGGCGGTGGCCATGAGCGCGGCATGCGCTCGGGCACGCTGGCCACGCACCAGATCGTGGGCATGGGCGAGGCCTTCTGGCTGGCGCGCGAAAACATGGCCGCCGACAACGTCCGCATCAAGACCCTGCGCGACCGCCTCTGGGCCGGCTTCCAGAAGCTGGACTGCGTGGTGCTCAACGGCGACGAGAACCAGCGTGCCGTGCAGTACCTCAACTGCAGCTTCAACTACGTCGAAGGCGAGTCCCTGCTGATGGGCATCAAGGGCGTGGCCGTGTCGTCGGGCTCGGCCTGCACCTCGGCCAGCCTGGAGCCCAGTTATGTCCTGCGCGCCATGGGCCGCAGTGACGAACTCGCGCACAGCTCGGTGCGTTTTTCCATCGGCCGTTTCACGACGGCTGAAGAGATCGACTTCACGATCGCCCAGGTCACCGACGTCGTGAACCGCCTGCGCGCCATGAGCCCGCTGTGGGACATGGTTCAAGCGGGCATCGACCTCAACACCATTCAATGGTCTGAACACTGATCACGCATCCCTTTCGGTTTGTCACACACCCACCCGGAGTACCACCATGGCCTACAGCGAACAAGTCGTCGATCACTATGAAAACCCGCGCAACGTGGGCGCCTTCGACGCCAACGACGCCAGCGTCGGCACCGGCATGGTCGGCGCGCCGGCCTGCGGCGACGTGATGCGCCTGCAGATCCGCGTCAACGCCCAGGGCGTGATCGAAGACGCCAAGTTCAAGACCTATGGCTGCGGCTCGGCGATCGCGTCGAGCTCGCTGGTCACCGAGTGGGTGCGCGGCCGCACGCTGGACGAAGCGCTGGCCATCAAGAACTCGCAGATCGCCGAAGAGCTGGCCCTGCCGCCCGTGAAGATCCATTGCTCCATCCTGGCCGAAGACGCGATCAAGGCCGCGGTGGCCGACTTCCGCTCGCGCCAGGCCACCGGCGAGGCCGCCACCCTGACGTCCGAGCAACCCGCCTGCGCCTCCAGCACGCGCTGAAAACGCACCCTCCCCCACACCACCGGAGTCACCACCATGCAAGTCGCTGCCGCTGCCTCAATCCCCGCCGACCTCACCGCCATGCCGCCCATGCTGGAGTTCACGCCAGCGGCCGCGGCCAAGGTGGCCGAACTGATCGTCGAAGAGGGCAACCCCAACCTCAAGCTGCGCCTGTACGTGACTGGCGGCGGCTGCTCGGGTTTCTCGTACGGCTTCGCCTTCGACGACCAGGTCAACGAAGACGACACCCTGACCGTGACCGCCGGCGTGGCCCTGGTGGTCGATGCCATGAGCCAGCAGTACGTGCTGGGCGCACGGGTCGATTTTGAAGACGGCCTGGAAGGCTCTCGCTTCGTGATCCACAACCCGAACGCAGCCACGACCTGCGGCTGCGGGTCTTCTTTCTCGGTCTGAAATGGAATCCCCCCGCGCCGCTTCGCGCCTCGGGTTTTACTCCCTCGCCCCTCTGGGGAGAGGGTTGGGGTGAGGGGCCAGCCCTCCACAGAAAGGAACCATCATGCAAGTCTCACTGACCCCCGCCGCCGCGCGGCACGTTGAAAAATCGCTGGCCAAACGCGGCAGCGGCATCGGCCTGCGCCTCGCGGTCAAGACCAGCGGCTGCTCGGGCTTCGCCTACGCGCTGGAATTCGTCGACGTGCTCAACCCCGACGACCAGTGCTTCGAGACCGCCGGCACCAAGCTCATCGTCGACGCCAAGAGCCTGGCCATGCTGGACGGCACCGAGCTCGACTTCGTGCGCGAGGGCCTCAACGAAGGCTTCAAGTTCAACAACCCGAACGCCAAAAACAGCTGCGGCTGCGGCGAGAGCTTTGCCGTGTGATGGTCCCCCCCGCGCCGGGCTTCGCCCGTCACCCCCCAGGGGGCAACACCAGCGGCCCGGCAAAGCCGGTTCCGCGGTGTTCTGGGTTGAGGCACTGCGCGCCGGGCATCGGATTTTTGTTGGTTGTCTTTCTTCTTTCGCTCTAACCAAAGATCACCATGGCTTTGCTACAAATCGCTGAACCTGGTCAGAGTGCTGCACCCCATCAGCACCGGCTGGCCGCTGGCATCGACCTGGGCACGACCAACTCCCTGATCGCGAGCGTGCGCAGCGCGGTGGCCGAGTGCCTGCCCGACGAACACGGCGCCATGTTGCTGCCGTCGGTGGTGCGTTACCTGGAAGACGGTGCCACCGTGGTCGGACACGAAGCGCAAGCGCAGCAGGCCATCGATCCGCACAACACCATCGTCTCGGTCAAACGGTTCATGGGCCGTTCGCTGGCCGATCTGAAAGACGCCGCCGCCCTGCCCTACCAGTTCAAGGACGGCCCAGGCATGGTGGGACTGCACACCGTGGCGGGCGAGCGTTCGCCGGTGCAGGTGTCGGCCGAGATCCTGAACACGCTGCGCCAACGCGCCGAAGCCTCGCTGGGCGGCCCGCTCTCGGGTGTCGTGATCACCGTGCCCGCCTACTTTGACGATGCCCAGCGCCAGGCCACCAAGGACGCGGCGCGCATCGCCGGCCTGAACGTGCTGCGCCTGCTCAACGAACCCACGGCCGCGGCGATTGCCTATGGACTGGACCAGCAGGCCGAGGGCACCTTCGCGGTCTACGACCTGGGCGGTGGCACCTTCGACATCTCCATCCTCAAGCTCACCCAGGGCGTTTTCGAGGTGCTGTCCACCGGCGGTGACTCGGCCCTGGGCGGCGACGATTTCGACAGCGCCATCGCGGCCTGGTTCTGCGCCGAACACGGCCTGGATGGCGTGGCTGCCTTGCCGCCTTCACAACAGCGTTCGCTGCTGACGGCCGCGCGTGCGGCCAAGGAAAAACTCTCCAGCCACGACAGCGCCGAACTCTGCCTCACGCTGGCCGATGGCCATTCGCTGGCCGCCATCCTCTCGCGAGCCCAGTTCGCCACGCTCGGTGCCCCGCTGATCGCGCGCACGCTGAGCGCCACCAAGCGCGCGCTGCGCGACGCCCAGCTCTCCACCGCCCTGATCACCGGCGTGGTGCTGGTCGGTGGATCGACCCGCATGCCCATCGCGCGCGATGCGGTGCGCGACTATTTCGGCCTGGAGCCGCTGGCCGACCTTGACCCCGACCAGGTGGTCGCCATCGGCGCGGCCCTGCAGGCCAACGTGCTCGCCGGCAACGGCAGCGGCGACCAGTGGCTGCTGCTCGACGTCTGCCCGCTCTCACTCGGCATCGAGACCATGGGCGGCCTGGTGGAGAAGGTGATTCCACGCAACTCCACCCTGCCCACCGTGCGCGCGCAGGACTTCACCACCTTCAAGGACGGCCAGACCGCGATGTCGCTGCACGTGGTGCAGGGCGAACGCGAGTCGGTGGCCGACTGCCGCTCGCTGGCGCGTTTCGAGCTGCGCGGCCTGCCCCCCGCGGTGGCTGGCGCCCTGCACATCCGCGTGAGCTTCCAGATCGACGCCGACGGCCTGCTCTCGGTCAGCGCGCGCGAACAGAGCAGCGGCATCGAGGCCCACATCGAGGTCAAGCCGAGCTACGGCCTGGGTGATGAGCAGATCGCGTCCATGCTGCAGGACGCCATCGCGGCCTCGCAATCCGACATGCGGCTGCGCGCCCTGCGC
Source organism: Hydrogenophaga sp. (assembly GCA_030653975.1). Lineage (GTDB taxonomy): Bacteria > Pseudomonadota > Gammaproteobacteria > Burkholderiales > Burkholderiaceae_C > Hydrogenophaga. The sequence continues at coordinate 113,117 of JAURYH010000021.1, forward strand.
GAGGCCCAGATCGATGCGCGGCGGCTGCTGGATGCGACCGAGAGCGCCATCGCCGAAGACGGCAACCTGCTCAGGCCCACCGAGCTCGAAGCCATCCACCAGGCCATGTACGCCGTGGGCGACCATCTGGAAACCGAGGCCTCGGTCGAAGAGCTGCGCCTGAGCACCAACGCGCTCTCCGCCGCCACCGACGCCTTTGCCGCCAAGCGCATGAACGCGTCGATCCAGAAGGCCCTGGCCGGCCGCGCCATGGACAGTCTGATCCCCTAGGAACCAGGAACCCCATGCCCAAAGTCCGACTGCTGCCCCACCCCGACCTCTGCCCCGAGGGGCGCGAGATCGAACTGCCCAAGGGCGCGTCCCTGTGCGAAGGCTTCCTGAACCACGGCATCGCCATCGAACACGCCTGCGAGATGGTGGCCGCCTGCGCCACCTGCCATGTCTACGTGCGCGAAGGTGGCGCTTCCTTGTCCAAACCGAAGGACGACGAAGAAGACCAGCTCGACCACGCCTGGGGCCTGGACGCGCAGTCGCGCCTGGCCTGCTGCGTCAAGCTGCGCGAGGCCGATCTGGTGATCGAGTTCCCACGCCACACGCGCAACCATGCGCGCGAGCACTGACCGGGTTTTCTTGATCTTTGCTTTATGGGTAAGCCGTAGATCTCGTTTGCGGCACCTCGCGTGCCAAGGCGTGCGCGCTCAGACCACAGCGCTTGGGTGAGGCGGTCGGCGCTGCGCGCCGACTTCCCTGCGATGCTCGCGGCCGTGGCCCGTCGCACAACTCGCTGCGTTCGCTGGCGCTCTCTCCGCTCAGACAAGTGCGACGAGTCAGTTGACGAAGCGCGCTGCGCGCGCGGCCACGGCCACTGCGCTTCTCGGCGCCTCACACGGCGCGCCGCGGCCTGAGCGCACACGCCTTGGCAAACAGGGGGGTGACGCGCCACCGTTGGAATACCCATCCGTCTCTTGCTGCGGCAGGCGCTGTCCGGTGGGGGCGATGTTCCGGGTTGGCTGTGTCCGCCCGTCTGGGGCCGGGCGCGCAAGTGCGCGCTTCGTTGTCTGACTCGCGGCCACTGTCTGAGCGAAGAGAGCGCAGCGAACGCAGCGAACGCAGCGAACGCAGCGAACGCAGCGAGTTTGGCCGCGCCGGCCCCAGACGGGCGGACACAGCGAAGTCGGCGCAACGCGCCGACCACCACGGATGAGCCCCCGCCGGGCAGCGCCTGCCGCAGCCGCGAGGAGCAACGAACGAGAAGCAAAACGCCCCCTGTCCGAAACAACACATTCCCGACATGGGCAACGCACGGGCAGAACGCACCGAGCAGACCAGACCCGACAAACCGACCCCATGCGACGCGGAAAAGCCGGTTTTGAAGGCCCCAAACAGGTGGCACGGTGCTTGCGATCAAGCCCAGCAAAGGATGCCGCCCACATGCCACGCAATCTCATCATCAACGACACCACGCTGCGCGACGGCGAACAGACCGCCGGGGTGGCGTTCACGGTGTCCGAGAAGTGCGCCATCGCCACGGCCCTCTCGGCCGCGGGGGTGCCGGAGATGGAGATCGGCATCCCGGCCATGGGCGACGAAGAGATCGCCTGCATCAACGCGATTGCGGCGCTCAAGCTGCCCGCCCGCCTGATGGTCTGGGGTCGCCTGACCGAGACCGACCTGGCCAGCGCGCTGCGCTGCGACGCGCAGATCGTGCACCTCTCGATGCCGGTGTCCGACATCCACCTGCAGTACAAGCTGCGCCAGTCGCGCGAATGGGTGCTGGAGCAGGTCACGCGCCTGATCAGCCAGGCCGCTCAAAGTGGCCGCCAGATCTCGTTCGGTGCCGAAGACGCTTCGCGCGCCGACAGCGACTTTCTGATCGCGGTGGCGCGCCGCGCCCAGGCCTGTGGCGCCAGCCGCATCCGCTTCGCCGACACCCTGGGTGTGCTCGACCCCTTTGCCACCTTCGACGCCATTGCCCGCCTGCGCGACGCGGTGGACATGGAGATTGAAATGCACGCCCACGACGACCTGGGCCTGGCCACCGCCAACACGCTGGCCGCCGTGCGCGCCGGTGCGACCCACGCCAACACCACGGTCAACGGCCTGGGCGAACGCGCCGGCAACGCCGCGCTGGAAGAGGTGGTGATGGCCGCGCGCCATCTGCAGCAAACCGACACCGGCGTCGACACCCACGCCCTGCTCGACATCTCGCAACTCGTGGCGCGCGCCTCGGGGCGTTCGGTGGCCTTCAACAAGAGCATCGTCGGCGAGGCCGTGTTCACCCACGAGTCGGGCATCCACATCGACGGCTTGCAGAAGCACCCCTCGACCTACGAAGGCTTCGACCCGGGTGAACTCGGCCGCGAGCGCCGCACCGTACTCGGCAAACACTCGGGCTCGCAGGCCGTGCGCCTGGCCTTCGGCGCCATGGGCCTGGCCATCGAGGACGATGCGCTGACCGAGCGCGTGCTGGCCCGCATCCGCGAACACGCCATGCGCGTGAAGCAGGAAGCCACGCCCGAAGAGCTGCGCGGCTTTTTGATGGACGCACACAACATCGCCAACGTTTCACCCGGCTGGGGACGGGCATGAACACCAACAGCAGCAGCGACACCACGGCCACCGGCGCAGCAGCGCCCGCGGGCTGGTGGTCCCTGCTGCGCGAAGACGCGCGCTGCGTGCTCACCCGCGATCCGGCCGCGCGCAGCCTGATCGAGGTCTGGACCATCTACCCCGGACTGCAGGCCATTGCCCTGCACCGCCTCGCCCACGCGCTGTGGACCCGCGGCTGGCGCTACCTGCCGCGTTGGCTGTCGTTCGTGTCGCGTGCGCTGACACAGATCGACATCCACCCCGGTGCGCGCATCGGCGCCCGTTTCTTCATCGACCACGGCACCGGTGTCGTGATCGGCGAAACGGCCGAGGTCGGCGACGACGTCACGCTCTACCACGGCGTCACGCTGGGCGGCACGAGCTGGCGCGCCGGCAAGCGCCACCCGACTTTGGGCCACCAGGTGGTGGTCGGCGCGGGCGCCAAGATCCTCGGCCCGATCAAGGTCGGCGACGGCGCCCGCGTAGCGGCCAATTCGGTGGTGATCGAGGCCGTGCCGGCCGGCGCCACCGTGGTCGGCATTCCGGGCCGTGTCGTGGCTCCGGCGCGCCGCACCACCCACGGCTTCGACCTCGAACACCACCTCATTCCCGACCCGGTGGGCAAGGCGATTGCCTGCCTGCTCGACCGCGTGGCCCAGCTGGAACGCGCTCTGGCCCACAGCCAGGGCCTGGCCAGTGCCGACAACGCCTGCGGCGTTTGTGACGATCAATGTGCCGAACCGGGGTTCGCGACCGCGAAATCCCATCTTCAACCCGCGACCGTGGAGTAACGCCCAATGGAAAACTTCGTTCAACAGCTCAAGGCCCTGTCATCGGCCGAGGATTTCCTGCAGTACTTCGGCGTGCCCTTCGAGCAGTCGGTGGTCAACGTGAGCCGGCTGCACATCCTCAAGCGCTTCTTCCAGTACATCCGCCAGCAGACCCTGCCCTCGGCCGACGACGAACTGGCGCTCTACACGGTCTACCGCGAACAGCTGGTCAAGGCCTACGCCGATTTCGTGAAGTCCACGCCGGCGCAGGAAAAGGTGTTCAAGGTGTTCCAGGACGTGGGTGGCAGACAGCACGTCACGCTGGACAGTTTGAAGAGTTCGATCCCGTCCCGCATGGTCGCCTGAAGGAGTTTTGACATGCACATCGTCGTCTGCATCAAACAAGTGCCGGACTCGGCACAGATCCGGGTCCACCCGGTCACCAACACCATCATGCGCCAGGGCGTGCCGGCCATCGTCAACCCGTATGACCTGTTCTCGCTCGAAGAGGCCCTGCGCCTGAAAGACAGGTTCGGCGGCAAGGTCACCGTGCTCTGCATGGGCCCACCACAGGCCGAAGAAGCGCTGCGCAAATGCATCAGCTTCGGTGCCGACGACGCCGTGCTCGTGACCGACCGCGCCTTCGCCGGCGCCGACACGCTGGCCACGTCGTACGCGCTGGCCGCGGGCATCCGCCAGATCGCCAGGGAACAGGCGGTGGACATCGTCTTCACCGGCAAGCAGACCATCGACGGCGACACGGCTCAGGTCGGCCCGGGCATCGCCAAGCGCATGGGCCTGCAGCTGCTGACCTACGTGTCTCGCATCGTCGAGACCGATCTGGACGGCCGCACGATCACCGTCGAGCGGCGTGCCGAAGGCGGCGTGCAGGTGCTGAAGACGGCCCTGCCCTGCCTGATCACGATGCTGGAGAACACCAACGAAATGCGCTTCGCCAACCTGCCCGCCATGATCCACGCCGCGGCGTACCCGGTGCGCAAATGGAGCAAGGAGCAGGCCGCCATCGAAGACCTCGACAAGATCGGCCTGAAGGGTTCGCCCACCGTGGTGAGCAAGGTCTTCGGCCCCTCGCCGCGCACCGAGAAGGTGGAGATGCTGGACCTGGAGACAAGCAACCTGCGCGACATCTCGCTGAACCTGCTGCAAAAGGTGTTCACGCGCCACCCCACGCTTGAAGCCGATCTCTTGATGAAGGAAGAAGCATGAACGCCCCCACCACCCCTGCTGCACCCGCCAAGCGCCCCGCCGGCCGCGGCCGCAACCTCGAACTGTCGGAAGAGCTCAAGGCCTACAAGGGCGTCTGGGTGTTCGTCGAACACGACCGCGGTCATGTGCACAGCGTGTCCTGGGAACTGCTGGGCGAAGCGCGCAAGCTGGCCGACACCCTGGGCAGCCAGGTGGGCGCGGTGCTGCTCGGTGGCGCCGACGAGCACCTGGACAAGTTCGCGGCCGAGGCCATCAGCTTCGGCGCCGACACCGTGTACATCGTGACCGACCCGGTGCTCAAGGGCTACCGCAACGAACCCTTCACCAAGGGCCTGACCGACCTGGTGAACAAGTACAAGCCCGAGATCCTGCTGCTCGGCGCCACCTCTCAAGGCCGCGACCTCGCGGGCTCGGTGGCCACCACCTTGCTGACGGGCCTGACCGCCGACTGCACCGAGCTCAACATCGACCCGGTGTCCAAGGCCCTGGCCGCGACACGCCCGACCTTCGGCGGCTCGCTCTACTGCACCATCATGACCCTGGCCTACCGGCCGCAGATGGCCACGGTGCGCCCACGCGTGATGCTGATGCCCAAGGCCGACAGCAGCCGCACCGGCAATCTGGTCCACGACACCCTCGGCATGGTCGAGACACAGATCGTCACCAAGCTGCTGGACTTCATCGCGGATGCGAATAGCAACAAGATCAACCTGCCCTACGCGGACGTCATCGTGAGCGGCGGCAAGGGCCTGAAGAACCCCGACAACTTCAAGCTGGTGTTCGAACTGGCGCGGGTGCTGGGCGGCGAGGTCGGCGCCACGCGGCCCGTCGTGCAGGCCGGCTGGGTCGAGGCCGAGCGCCAGGTGGGCCAGACCGGCAAGACCGTGCGGCCCAAGCTCTACATCGCCGCCGGCATCTCGGGCGCGGTGCAGCACCGCGTGGGCATGGAAGGCTCGGACGTGATCGTCGCCATCAACACCGACCCGAACGCCCCCATCTTCGAATTCGCGCACTACGGCATTGTCGGCAACGCGATGCTGGTGCTGCCCGCGCTGACCAAGGCGTTCGCCGAACACCTGTCCAAGCGCAGCGCTCTGGTTGCCTGATCTCGTCCACCACCTCTGGGGAACGCCATGAAAAAACCCTCTCAATTCGACGCCATCGTGGTGGGCGCGGGGCCTTCGGGCAACGCCTGCGCCTACACCCTGGCCAAGGCCGGCCTCAAGGTCCTGCAGATCGAGCGCGGTGAATACCCGGGTTCGAAAAACGTGCAGGGCGCCATCCTCTACAGCGACGCGCTGGAGAAGATCATTCCCGACTTCCGCGACGACGCGCCGCTGGAGCGCCACATCATCGAACAGCGCGTCTGGGTGCTCGACGACAACAGCTTCGTCGGCACGCACTACCGCAGCGACGACTACAACAAGCCGCCCTACAACCGCTACACCATCATCCGCGCGCAGTTCGACAAGTGGTTCAGCTCCAAGGTGCGCGAGGCCGGTGCGCTGCTGATCTGCGAGACCACGGTGAACCACCTCATCATGGACGGCGAGCAGGTGGTGGGCGTGCAGTGCGACCGGGAAGCCGGCGACGTGTACGCCGACGTGGTGATCATGGCCGACGGCGTGAACTCGACGCTGGCGCGCAAGGCCGGTTTTCACGGCGAGATCAAGGACAGCAACGTTGCGCTCGCGGTGAAAGAGATCCTCTTCATGCCCGAAGACACGATCCGCCAGCGCTTCAACATCGGCGAAGAAGAAGGCGTGGTGATCGAGATGGTCGGCAAGATCACCGACGGCATGATGGGCACGGGCTTCCTCTACACCAACAAGGAATCACTCACCATCGGCATCGGCTGCATGCTGGGCGATTTCAAGGGCAGCGTGAACAAGACCAGTCCCTACGCCCTGCTGGAAAAACTCAAGCAGCACCCTTCGATCGCCCCGCTGATCCAGGGCGGCGAGATGAAGGAATACGCGGCCCACCTGATCCCCGAGGGCGGCTTCTACGCCATCCCCAAGGTCTACGGCAACGGCTGGATGATCGTGGGCGACTCGGGTGGCTTCGTCAACGCGGTGCACCGCGAAGGCTCCAACCTGGCCATGACCACCGGGCGCCTGGCGGCCGAGACCGTGATTGCCGCCAAGGCCGCCGGCAAGCCCATGAGCGAAGCGGTGCTCAAGACCTACAAGACCGAGCTCGACAAGAGCTTCGTGATGAAGGACCTGCACAAGTACCGCGACATGCCCGAGGTCTTCCACAAGAACAACCAGTTCTTCACCACCTACCCCGAGCTCGTGTCCAAGGCCGCGCACAAGATGTTCACCGTCGATGGCGTGGACAAGAAGACCAAGGAACGCGAGATCCTTTCAAGCTTCCGCACCTCGCGCTCGCTCACCGGTCTGGTGGGCGACGCCGTCAAACTCTGGAGGGCTTTCCGATGAGCGCCGTTGCCGTGAATGTCGAAGAGAAACTGTTTCAGAACCGCTACCGCGTCGACGCGGGCCGGCCCCACATCCAGATCAAGGACCCCGACATCTGCGCCAACGACTGCGCGCAGAAGTCCTGCACCTACGTGTGTCCGGCCTCCTGCTACAAGGCCGAAGGCAACGGCAGCGTGACCCTGATCACCGACGGTTGCCTGGAGTGCGGCAGCTGCCGGATCATCTGCTCGGAGTTCACCAACGTGAACTGGGAGTACCCGCGCGGCGGGCACGGCATCTTGTTCAAGTTTGGTTGATTGGGTTCAACCCCGTTGCTTGCTCGCTGCGCGTAGCCGCATCCCCCTTCCAGGGGCAATGCCTGCGGCCCGGCAAAGCCGGTTCCGCGGCATTCTTGGTTGGCGCTTCTTCACGCGTGGCAGGCCTCCTACTTACGCACTTCCTGGAGTTCTCATGCCCCGTCCTCAACGTCATGTCTTCGTTTGCACCCAGAACCGTCCGCCGCAGCACCCGCGCGGCTCGTGCGCCAGCAAGGGTGGCACTGCCGTGTTGCAGGCCTTCTGGGCCGAGCAGCAGAAGCGCCAGGCCTACGACCAGCTCTCGATCACCTACTCGGGCTGCCTGGGTCCCTGCGACCAGGGCGCCAACGTGCTGGTCTACCCGGAAGCGGTGATGTACCGCAATGTGACCGATGCCGACGTGGCCGAGATCTTCAACAGCCACCTCGAAGGCGGCGTGCCGGTGGAACGGCTGCTCGCACCCCAGGCGGTCTGGTGAACCTCTTCACAGGGGTCGAGACGAACGACCTGTTTGGTGGCGAAGTCTCGCCGACCATCGCACACCTGGTGGACCGGGCACGCGAGGGATCGCGCGACGAGGCCGCCGCCCTGCTGTGGACAGCCTGCGCCATGGCTCCGCAAAGCCTGCCGGTCTACTACCTGCTCTACAAGCTGCACGCGGGTCTGGGTCAGCTGGAGCAGGCCGAACAGGCAGCCCGGAAAGGGCTGGATGCGGCGGCACAGGCCGCGCGACTGAACGCCGACTGGCGCCAGGTGCAGCCGGGTGACGCGGATTTCGCATCCCCCGGTCCCGCACGCTTCTGGCTGTTCACGCTCAAGGCCCTGGCATTCATCCAGCTGCGCCGCGGCCAGCGCGACGCCAGCCAGGGCCTGGTGGAGCAGATCGGTCGGCTCGACCCGAGCGATCAGGTCGGCGCCAGCGTGGTCCGTGCCCTGCTGGCCGAGAGCCAGGCCCAGACCCGACACGCCTGAGAGGGCCGTCCGGACAGCACCGGAGCGCCACCCGCAACGCATGAAACGGCCCAACCCAGGGCACCGCCGGGCCGGCTTTGCCGGACGGCCAGTGCAGCCCCCTTGAGGGGGTCGCGCGAAGCGCGGCGGGGGTGTTACATCTCAGGCGGGCGTGAGCTTCTCGATGCCGCCCATGTAGGGCCGCAGCGCCTCGGGCACGGTCACGCTGCCGTCGGCGTTCTGGTTGTTCTCCAGCACCGCCACCAGCGCACGGCCGACCGCCAGGCCGGAGCCGTTGAGCGTGTGCACCAGCTCGTTCTTGCCCTGGGCGTTCTTGAAGCGCGCCTGCAGGCGGCGCGCCTGGAAGGCTTCGCAGTTCGACACCGAGCTGATCTCGCGGTAGGTGCCCTGCGCCGGCACCCACACCTCCAGGTCGTAGGTCTTGCTGGCGCCAAAGCCCATGTCGCCGGTGCACAGACTCATCACGCGGTAGGGCAGGCCCAGCTTCTGCAGGATGGCCTCGGCGTGGCCGGTCATGGCTTCCAGCGCCTCGTAGCTCTTCTCGGGGTGCACGATCTGCACCATCTCGACCTTGTCGAACTGATGCTGGCGGATCATGCCGCGCGTGTCGCGCCCGGCGCTGCCCGCTTCGGAGCGGAAACACGGCGTGTGGGCCGTCATCTTGATCGGCAGCTCGGCCTCGGCCAGCACGGTGTCGCGCACGACGTTGGTCAGCGTCACCTCGCTGGTGGGGATCAGGTAGAGCGCCTGGGTGTCCGGCATCTCCTCGCCTTCCTGTCCGCCCTTCCTGACGGCGAACAGGTCGGCTTCGAACTTGGGCAGCTGGCCGGTGCCGCGCAGGGTTTCGCCGTTGACGATGTAGGGCGTGTAGCACTCGGTGTAACCGTGTTCCTGCGACTGCACGTCGAGCATGAACTGGGCGAGCGCACGGTGCAGGCGGGCGATGGGGCCGCGCATGAAGGTGAAACGCGAACCCGCCAGCTTGACGCCGGTGTCGAAGTCCAGGCCCAGTTTTTCCCCGATGTCCACGTGGTCACGCACCTCGAAGTCAAAGGTCTTCGGCGTGCCCCAGCGGCGCACTTCCACGTTGCCCTCTTCACCCGCGCCCACCGGCACGCTCTCGTGCGGCAGGTTGGGCACGGCCAGCAACAGGCCTTGCAGCTCGGTCTGGATGACTTCCAGCCGCGCGGCGGAGCCTTCCAGCTCGGCCTTCATCGCGCCCACCTGCGCCATCACCGCGTCGGCCTCGGCGTGTTGGCCCCTGCCCTTGAGCATGCCGATCTGCTTGGAGAGGCTGTTGCGCTGGCTTTGCAGCTCTTCGGTGCGGGTCTGCAGCGTCTTGCGCTCGGACTCCAGCGCACGGAATGCGTCCACGTTCAGGAAGGCCTGGGGTTGTTTGCGGGTTTCCAGGCGCGCCACCACGGCGGCCAGATCTTTGCGGAGGAGGAGGATGTCGAGCATGGAGGGATTGTAGGTTTGCGGCAGGACAGGTCGAGCGCCAAGGACGCCAAGCCCAGGTCAGCGCGGAACCGGCTCTGCCGGGCCGCTGCTGACGCCCCCTGGGGGGTGACGCCGCAGGCGGCGCGGGGGGGTACCAGTTCAGTGCAGATGTTCTATCAGCGATGGGCCGTCGCCATCGATCCTCAGCCCCTTGGGCAGCGGAAACTTGACGGTCTCGGTCAGGCCGTCCATGGTGCGCACGGAGATCGCGCCCAGCGCCTTGATGCGCTCGATCACCTGGCGCACCAGGATCTCGGGCGCAGAGGCACCGGCCGTCAGGCCCACGCGGGACCGGCCTTCGAACCACTCGGCCTGCAGCTCGTCGGCGCTGTCCACCATGTGGCTGGGCGTGCCGAGCTTGAGGGCAACCTCGCGCAGGCGGTTGCTGTTGGAACTGGTGGGGCTGCCGACCACGATCACCAGATCGACCTGCGGGCTGAGCAGCTTGACGGCATCCTGCCGGTTCTGCGTCGCGTAGCAGATGTCCTGCTGCTTGGGCTCGCGCACACTGGGAAAACGCGCTTTCACCGCGGCCAGGATGCCCGCCGCGTCGTCCACGCTCAGCGTGGTCTGCGTCACCACCGCGAGTTTCTCCGTCTGCGCCGGTGTCACGCGGGCCACGTCGGCCGCGTCTTCGACCAGGTGGATGCCGCTGTCGAGCTGGCCCATGGTGCCCTCGACCTCGGGGTGGCCCTTGTGGCCGATCATGATGAATTCGAAACCTTCCTTGTGCAGCTTGGCCACCTCCACGTGCACCTTGGTCACCAGCGGGCAAGTGGCATCGAAGATGCTGAAGCCGCGCGCCTGCGCTTCCTCCTGCACGGCCTTGCTCACGCCGTGGGCCGAAAACACCAGCGTCGATCCCGGTGGCACGTCGGACAGCTCTTCGATGAAGATCGCGCCCTTGGCCTTGAGGTCGTTGACGACATAGGTGTTGTGCACGATCTCGTGGCGCACATAGATCGGCCGGCCGAACTTGGCCAGCGCGCGCTCCACGATCTCGATGGCGCGGTCCACGCCCGCGCAGAAACCGCGCGGTTCGGCCAGGATGACTTCTTTCGGCTCTTCCATCACAAGACTCCGATCAGCTGCACTTCAAAACGCACCGGCTGACCCGCCAGCGGGTGGTTGAAGTCGAACAGCACCGCGCCGTCTTCGCGCACCTCCACGGCCGAGCCGGCGAAGCTGCCCAGGCCGTCGGGCGTGGGGAACTGCACCACGTCACCGGCCGCGTACTGCTCGTGCGGGTCGCCCAGCTTGTTGAGCAGCTCGCGCGCCACCCACTGCACCATGTCCGGCTGGCGCTCGCCAAAAGCCTCCCCCTCGTCCAGATCGATCACGGTGCGGCTGCCCTCCTCCAGACCGATCAGGTGCTGCTCGATGGCCGGCGAGAGCTGACCCGACCCCAGACTCAGCGTGGCGGGCTGGCCTTCAAAGGTGTCGATGATCACCTGGCCCTGCGGACCGGACATGCGGTAGTGCAGGGTGAGAAAGGAACCTTCTTGGACTTGGGACATGGTGTTCAGACGGGGGTTCGGAGTGGTGAAGGGTATGAATCGGCGTGCCGGGCATCACGGCGGCGGAAGCGGCAACGCGCCGATGAGAACCCCGTATTGTAAAAAGCAGGCTGGACCAGGGAGAAAAACATGAATGACCTTGCCGGAACCGGGCTGAAAAGCCTGCCCCATGAGTCGCGCCCGCGCGAAAAACTGCTCGCACGCGGCCCGTCGGCGCTCAGCGACGCCGAGCTGCTGGCGCTGCTGCTGCGCACCGGCATTCCCGGCAAACACGTGGTGCAGCTCGCGCAGGAGCTGCTGGACACCTTCGGTGGTGTCGGCGGCCTGCTGCACACCGGGGCCGAGGCGCTCAGGGTCATCAAGGGCCTGGGGCCGGCCAAACGCGCCGAGGTGGTGGCCGTGCTCGAACTCGCGCGCCGGGCGCTGGCGCAGGAACTGCAGCAGAAAGCCCTGTTCGACAGCCCGAAGGCGGTGCGCGAATACCTGCAGCTGCAACTGGGCGCCCGCAACCACGAGGTGTTTGCCGTGCTGTTCCTCGACAGCCAGAACCGGCTGATCGCGCTCGAAGAACTGTTCCGCGGCACGCTCACACAGACCAGCGTCTACCCGCGCGAAGTGGTGCTGCGCGCCCTGCACCACCACGCCGCCGCCGTGGTGCTGGCGCACAACCACCCCAGCGGGACCGCGCAACCCTCACGCGCCGACGAGGCACTCACCCAATCGCTCAAGGCGGCGTTGTCTTTGGTGGACGTGCGCGTGCTGGACCATTTCATCGTGACGCGGGACAACGCAGCCTCCATGGCAGAGCTCGGTCTGATCTGAAGGTCTTGGCGCCTGCGCGAGAATCGCGCCACCATGAAACTGCGCTCGTTCGCCGAACTCAAGACGCTGCAGAAGGTGATCGCCCAGCGGGCGGCCGCCGAGGCAGCAGCGCGCGAGGCCGAGCGCCTGCGCCTGCAGCGTGTGGACCGGGAGAAGCGCCTGTTCGAACTGGCGGTGGGCCCGGTGAAACCCCTGATCACGCCGCGGCGCGTGCACCACCCGCCTAGGCTTGTCGACCCCTTGCCGCGCCAGCGCCAGCTGGACGAGGCGTCCGTGATGCGCGAGGCGCTGTCCGACGACTTCGACGTCGAAACCCTGCTGCACACCGACGACCAGCTGAGCTTTCGCCGCCCCGGCCTCGGGCCCGACGTGGTGCGCAAGCTGCGCGAGGGCCGCTGGAGCATCCAGCGCCAGATCGACCTGCACGGCCTGCGCATCGACGAGGCGCGCGAGGCGCTGGGCCGCTTCGTGCGCGAGGCGCACCAGCACGGGCTGCGCTGCGTGCGCGTCGTGCACGGCAAGGGCCTGGGCTCGCCCGGCCGCATGCCCGTGCTCAAGGGCCGCGTGCAGCGCTGGCTGGTGCAGAAGAACGAGGTGCTGGCCTTCGTGCAGGCCCGCCCCGCCGACGGCGGCGCCGGGGCCATGGTGGTTCTGCTTCGCCCCGCCTGAAATGAAACACCCCCGCCGCGCTGCGCGCGTCCCCCTCAAGTGGGCGGCACTGGCCGTCCGGCAAAGCCGGCCCGGCGGTGCCCTGGGCTGCACCGTTGCATGCGTCGGCGCTGCGAAGCGCTGCGGGGGTGCTCCTTCCTAGCGCGGGATCAGTCGCATCTCGCCCTGCAGTATCTGGATGTCGAAGCGCTTGAGAAAACTCTGCCCGAGCAGCGCCTGCCCACTGTCTTCACCCACCAGCCCCACGGCCACCGTGGTGCCGGCCAGCCCGAGGTGGGCCGCCTGCACCGGCACGTTGCGCAGCAGCCGCCCGGGTATCGGGCCATTGGCGGTCTGGAATGTGACGCTCTGCCCGCCGTCCAGCCCCGCGCTGCGGGCAAAGGCTTCGCTCACCGTGACCGAGCTGGCTCCGGTGTCGACCAAAAACTCCACCGGCTGGCCGTTGACGCGGCCGGCCACGCGGAAATGGCCGTCCGGTCCGCGCGGGATCACCAGTTCGCCGTCACCGCCCTCGTGGGCCACATAGCTGGCCTGCTGCCTGCTCTCCAACTGGTCAAAACCCAGGTAGAGCACCCCCATGAGCGCGAGCCAGAACAGCGTGATGCCCAGTGCGCCGCGGCGCGTGGTCCGTGCCACGCTGGTGCTGGTGTCCGGCTCGCTCATGTGTGGGTGCCTTCAGACGCCGCCGGCGCGGTTGCGCATCCAGTCGGCGGTCTTGAAGAAGCTTTCTTTCAACCGCACACGCAAATCCTCGGGCACACCGGTCTCGCCCATCGCCTGGTCCATGCAGGCCAGCCACTGGTCGCGTTCCTGGACGCCGATGGCAAACGGCATGTGGCGCTGGCGCAGGCGCGGGTGGCCGAAGCGGTCTTCGTAGTGCGACGGCCCACCGAGCCAGCCACAGAGAAACCAGAACAGCTTCTGCCGTGCGTCGTCCAGCGTGCTGCCGTGGGCAAGGCGCAGCTCGCGGTAAGCGGGCTCGATGTCCATCAGGTCGTAGAAGCGGTCCACCAGCGCACGCACGCGCGCTTCGCCGCCGATCCATTCGAACGGGGTGGTGGGTGATGCAGCGGTCTCGGATGAGGTCATGGAATTGATCAGAAGTGTCTTGGTCAAGAGCCAGCGCGGAACCGGCTTGGCCGGGCCGCTGCTGGCGCCCCTGGGGGGTGACGCCGCAGGCGGCGCGGGGGGTCAAACGGACGCACGGCGCAGGGTTTCAACCACGGGCGTTTTCAGGATGCTGCGCAGCCCCCACCAGCCCGCCATCAGGGCCAGCAGCCCTCCGGTCACGCTGCCCGCCAGCGGCACCCACAGCGAAGGCTGCCAGCTGAACTGGAAGGCGTATTTCGCCAGCGCCCAGCCCACGGCCATGGCCACCAGCGAAGCCAGGAAACCGGCCAGCAGGCCCACACCGAGCAGCTCGATGCGCTGCACGTTGCGCAGCAGCTGCGAGCCCGCACCCACCGCGCGCAGGACCGCAAACTCGCGCTCGCGCTCGCCGCGCGTGGCGGTGATGGTGGCCAGCAGCACGATCAGGCCCGCCGCGAGCGCAAAGGCAAACAGGAACTCCACCGCCTGGATCACCTGGCCCAGCACGCGCTGCACCTGGCCGATGGTCTGGCTCATGTCGACGTTGGTGATGTTCGGAAACTGGCGCACCAGCGCGTTGTCGAACTGCGCTTGGCCCTGCGGCGCCTGGAAGGCGCTGATGTAGGTGACGGGCACCTCGGGCAGATCGGCCACCGGGAAGATGACGAAGAAGTTCACGCGCATGGAACCCCAGTCCACCTTGCGCAGGCTGGTGATGCGGCCCTGCACCGGCTGGCCGGCGATGTCAAAGCCGAGCAGGTCGCCGAGCTTCAGGCCCAGCTCTTCGGCCAGGCCTTCTTCCACGCTCAGGCCACCCGCTTCGTCTTCGGTCCAGCGCCCCTGCGTGACCTCGTTGTGCGGCGGCTTCTGAGCGGTGTTCGACAGGTTGAACTCGCGCTCCACCAGGCGCTGAGCCCGGTCGGTGGCGTAACTTTCGGGCGCCACCGGCTGCCCGTTCACCGACACCAGCCGGCCGCGGATCATGGGGTACCAGTCGAAGCGCTGCACACCCGCCTGGCGCAGCGCCTGCTGGAAGGGCTCGCCCTGCTCGGGCTGCACGTTGATGACAAAGCGGTTGGGCGCGTCGGGCGGTGTGGCGCTGCGCCAGCTGGCGATCAGGTCGGTGCGCAGCAGCACCAACAGCACCAGCGCGAGCAGGCCCACGGCCAGCGAACTGATCTGCACCACCGCGTAGGCCGGCCGCGCCGAGAGCTGGCGCGTGGCCAGCACCAACGCGCGCGGCGCCGTGGCCTCGTTCACGCTGGCACGCAGCAGGCGCACCGCGCCGTAGCTGGCGAGCGCGAACACGGCCACCGCGGCGGCAAAACCACCCACGGCGATCAGCCCCAGCATCAGGTCGCGGCTGGCGGCGAGCAGCAGCGCGGCAAAGCCCGCCACCCCCAGGCCCAGCACCGCCAGCGTGGCCGGCTTGAGCTGGCCGACGTCGCGGCGGATCACGCGCAGCGGCGGCACCTGGGCCAGTTGCAGCACCGGCGGCAGGCCAAAGGCCAGCATCAGCGTGAGCCCCATGCCCAGGCCCAGCAGCACCGGCCAGATGCTGGCCGCCGGCAGCGCCGACTCCACCAGCCCGGCCAGCAGCAAGACAAACACGTGGTGCAGCGCAAAGCCCAGCACCACGCCCAGCACGCTCGCTCCCAGGCCAACCAGCACGAACTCGAAGGTGTAGGCGCGCGCCATCGTGCCCTGCGACAGGCCGAGCACGCGCAGCATGGCGCAGTCGTCCAGGTGGCGCTGTGCAAAACCACGCGCCGCGATGGCCACCGCGACCGCCGACAGCAGCGCCGCGAGCAAGGCCACGAGGTTGAGGAATTTTTCGGCGCGCTCCAGCGTCTGCTGCATGGCGGGCTGGCCACCTTCGAGCGATTCCAGCCGCAGGCCACGCACGCCGGGCATCGCGATCTGCGCCTGCGCCCATTGCACGAACTGGCTCACCGCCGGGTCGCTGCCAGCCACGGCCAGGCGGTAGGTCAGGCGGCTGGCGGGCTGCACCAGACCGGTGGCCGGCAGGTCGGCGGCGTTGATCATCACGCGCGGTGCAAAGGTCAAAAAGCCGGCGCCCCGGTCCGGTTCGACCACGATCACCTTGTCGATGCGAAAACGGCTGTCCCCCATCAGCAGCGGCGAGCCGACCTGCAGGTCGAGCGCCACCAGCAGGGCCGCGTCCACCCAGGCCGTGCCGGGCGCAGGGATGTCGCGCGTGGGCGCGTCCGGCGCCTGCGGTCCGTCGGCCACGCGCAGGCTGCCACGCAAGGGGTAGCCGGTGTCCACCGACTTCAGCGCCACCAGCTTGGCGGCGCCGCCGTCTTCATCGCGCGCGCGACCCATGGTGGGGAAACCCAGCGTCTGCGTGGTCTGCAGCCCCAGCGCCTGCGCCTGCTGCGCGAACGCGGGCGGCGTGGCGTTGTCGCTGCTGATCACCGCATCGCCCCCGATCAGCGCCCGCGCGTCGCGCGCCAGACCGCCCTGCAACCGGTCGGCAAAAAAGCCCACCGCGGTGAGCGCAGCCACCGCCAGCGTCACCGCGACCAGCAGCAGCCGCAATTCACCCGCGCGCCAGTCGCGCAAGAGCGAGCGCCAGCCGAGAGACCAGAAGGAAACGGGAAGTGGAGCGGGTGCGACAGCCATGGCGCGACCATAACGCAAGCCGATCAACCTCGCGGCACAAAGCGGTTTGGAAAGAACTGGGCACGCGTTGCCCTCACCCCCGCCCTCTCCCAGAGGGAGAGGGAGAAATACACCGCATGCCGGAAAGGTCACCGGCGTGCGTGCCCCCACAGGTCCAGGATGCGGTGGAACCGGCTTTGCCGGGCCACTCGCATCGCCCCTTGAGGGGCGGAGCGGCTACACGCAGTGAGCCGCGATGGGGGTGTGCGTCACTTCGTGCCGAAAATGCGGTCGCCCGCATCGCCCAGGCCGGGCACGATGTAGCCGTGCTCGTTCAGGCCGCGGTCCACCGCCGGGGTGTAGACCGGCACGTCCGGGTGGTGATCGTGGAAGGTCTTGAGGCCTTCGGGGCAGGTCACGAGGCAGACGAAACGGATCGAGCGCGGGTTCGTCTGCTTGAGCCGGTCCACCGCGGCCACGGCGGAGTTGCCGGTGGCCAGCATGGGGTCGAGCACGATCACGTCGCGATCGGACATGCCACTGGGCATCTTGAAGTAGTACTCCACGGCCTGCAGCGTCTTCGGATCGCGGTAGAGACCGATATGGCCCACGCGCGCACCCGGAATCACCTGCAGCATGCCGTCGAGAAAACCGTTGCCCGCGCGCAGGATGGAGGCGAGAACGACCTTCTTGCCGTCGATCACGCGCGAGGTCATTTTCTCCAGCGGGGTCTCGATCTGAATCTCCTGCATCGGCATGTCGCGCGTGATCTCGTAGGCCAGCAGGGCGCTGAGTTCGTGCACCAGCTCGCGGAAACTCTTGGTGCTGGTGTCCTTGCGGCGCATCAGCGTGAGTTTGTGCTGGACCAGGGGGTGATCGATGACGTGGACGTCGCGGCTCATCGGCAGACTTTCAAAAAACGGGGTGAACGGGGCATGGCCGGAACAGCTCTGCCGACAGGAAGTCGAGTTTATGCCCGATGCATCCCGCTGCGGGCGAGGCCGCAGAGCCGCGCTGAACGGCGCCTCAGGCGACAGCGGCCACCGGAGCCACGCCCAGCGGCTTGGGCACGGCATCGAAGACGATGCGCTGCGGATGTGAATAACACAGGAAGCGCATGTGGGTTGCACGACCGATGGCGCAGAGCCCCACGCGCTGGGCAACTTCGAGCCCCATCTGGGTGATGCCGCTGCGCGAGATCACCACCGGCACCCCCATCTGCGCCGACTTGATGACCATTTCACTGGTCAGGCGGCCCGTCGTGTAGAACACGCGTTCACCCGCCGGAAGGCCAGACGGTCGATCCGGCGCCGGGCCGCCCCAAGCCGGATCAGCCCCCTCGGGGGGCAGCGACCCGCGTGAGCGGTGGAGCGTGGGGGCCTCGTTGATGGCCATCCAGCCGGCGATGGTGTCCACCGCGTTGTGGCGCCCCACATCCTCGACGAAGAACTGCAGCTTGCCGCCGACGAACAGCGCGCAGGCGTGCACCGAACCCGCCACCTTGTAGGTGGTGTCGCGCAGCCGGATGGTGTTGACGATGTCGTAGAGGCTGGACTGGCGCAGCACCGCGTCGGGCGGCAGGCGGATGCTGTCGACGTCGTCCATCAGGTGACCGAACACGCTGCCCTGGCCGCAGCCAGTCGTGACCACCTTGTGCGCGGTGCGGTCCTCGATGCGGTGAATGCCGTGGCGGGTCTTGACCGAAGCCGCGCCCACGTCCCAGTCCACGGTGATGGATTCGATGTCGTCCACCGACGCCACCAGCCGCTGGTTGAGCAGGTAGCCCAGCACCAGCCATTCGGGATGGCCACCCAGGGTCATCAGCGTCACCAGCTCGCGCTTGTCCACATACACCGTAAGGTCGCGCTCAGCGGGGATGAAGATCGACTCGCGCAGGCCATGCTGGTTCATGACCTCAACTTCGCGGGTCAAAGGTGCATGGGCCTGGGTGAGGTGGGGCAAAGGCATGGCAGCAGACTACAACAAGTTCGAGGGGAACAAAGTCAAAGGGCCGGCAACCGAAGGTGCGGCCCTTTCAAACACAGGCAAACCGGAAAAGGGCAGCGCCGTGGTGAATCACTTGCCAGTGGGAACAGCCGCCGGCGCCGTGGCGCTGGGTGGACTGGCGGCCGTCGCCGCCGGAGAGTGCGCTCCCGCGGCTTCGACCGGCTTGGCCACGGCGGTCGCAGCGGCCGCCACATACGTGAACGGCCCCGGATCGGCACAGGCCGGCAGCGCTGCAGCGGGCTTGACGGTCTTGCCACTGGCCGCAGCGGTCTTGAAGTAGCTGGCCGCAGCGCGGTCCATGGACAGGCAGAGCTTGTAGGCATCGACCTTGCCGGCGTGCGCGGTCTTGGCCTTGGCTTCCTCGGCCTTAGCTTTGGCCGCGTCGTCCAGCACCGGAGCGGGCAGCTTGGCCATCACGCTGGCCGAACCGGCGAGCAGCAGGGAGATCAGCAGGATTCGTTTCATCGCAAATGTCCTTGGAGGGGGTTCAGGCTTTGGCCACCGCGTCGGCGGTGGGCACCGACCGGGCGGGCTGGCTGCGCTGGGCCGGGATCTTGCCGGCCTTGACGTCGTCGTACCAGAGCTCGTGGTGCTCCTTGGCCCAGGCCTCGTCCACATAACCGGTGCGCATGGCACCGTACGCGCCCTTCATGCCGACCGTGCCCATGTAGATGTGGCCCATGATCAGCGCCATCATGATCAGCGCGCCCACGATGTGCAGCATGTGGGCGATCTGCATGTCGCCCCGCAGGTACAACATGCCGGGTACCAGCTTGTCGAGGAACAGGCCGGAGCCCACCACCACGATGCCGGGGATGGTCACACCCCACCAGAACAGGCCTTTTTCACCAGCGTTGAAGCGGTGCGAAGGCACTTCCTTGTCGCCCAGCATGCCGCCCAGTTTGGACAGCCACACGAAGTCGGCGGCGCTGGCGATGTTGTCCTTGATGAAGGTCAAGACCACGATCAGCAGCGACACGGCGAACAGCGGGCCCATGAAGTTGTGCGCGTTCTTCAGTGCGAACGTGAGCCAGCCGAACAGCGTGCTGCCGATCACCGGCAGGATGAAAAACTTGCCGAAGGCCATCACGATGCCCGAGATGGCCAGCACCACGAAAGCAATCGCGTTCGACCAGTGCGCCGCGCGCTCGAAGGGCGTGAAGCGCTCGATCTTGCGCCCGGTGTCCTTCAGGTGGCCACCCAGCGGACCCTTGGTCATGTAGAAGATGGCCAGGGCCAGCAACACGATGAACAGCAGCGCGCCGCCATAGGGAATGAGCCAGTTGTTGCGCACCTGGCGCCAGGCTTCACCGGCGTTGGTGAGACGCGAACCCGGGTACTGCACGAAGGGCTGGATCAGGTTGCCGGCTTCCGGCGCCTGGCTCACCGGCAGGCTGCTGTAACCGGTGACGCCCTTGCCCACGTCGCGCCACATCGGCGCGTTGTTGCCCGGCTGCACCTGCTTGCGCTGGGCGTTGGTCTGGTTCGCGTAATCCGGATCGTTGCTCGCATCGGGCGCGATCTCGAAGATGTTGGCACTCTTGATGCCGCCAACGGCCGCGGGGGCGGACTGAGCGGGAGGTGCCGGATCGTCGGGCACGGGTGGTGTCTGGGCCGTCTGGGCGCTGACCCAGCTGGCGGCAAGCACCAGCAGGACTGCGACGCCCCAGCCACGCCAGGCCGCGGAGTTGAGGATGGGGTGCCGGTTCATGGCTGTCCCTTCAAGGCTTGGCGCCCATGCGGGTGTAGTCGTTCTGGCCGTACTGGGCGCGGCTCTTGAGCTGCTGCTCCCAGCTGCCCTTGTCACCGGCCTTCCAGCCGGTCTGGGCGTACTGGCTGCTGCCCACGCCCTGGTAAGGGGCGCTGTCCTGTTTGACGCCCCCACCGGTCATGTCCTGCGGCTGCTCGCCACAGGCCGCCAGACCCAGCACCGCGGTCAAGGCCAACAGACGCATGGTGATCCTGGTTTTCATCATGACTTGGTCTCCTGTGCGGTGCCGTAAGCGGTGCCCCAGCCCCAGACTTCGGCGCCCTTGCCACGGCGCAACACGCGGGTGCGGAAGATGTCGGCCACCACGTCGCCGTCGCCGGCGATCAGCGCCTTGGTCGAGCACATCTCGGCGCAGGCCGGCAGCTTGCCTTCGGCCAGGCGGTTGCGGCCGTATTTTTCGAACTCGGCTTCGCTGCCGTGCTCTTCCGGGCCACCGGCGCAGAAGGTGCACTTGTCCATCTTGCCGCGCACGCCAAAGGTGCCCTCCGAGGGAAACTGCGGGGCGCCGAAGGGACAGGCGTAAGAGCAGTAGCCACAGCCGATGCAGACGTCCTTGTCGTGCAGCACCACCCCTTCGTCGGTGCGGTAGAAGCAGTTGACCGGGCAGACCGCCATGCAGGGTGCGTCGCTGCAGTGCATGCAGGCCACCGAGATGGATTTTTCGCCCGGCACGCCGTCGTTGAGGGTGACCACGCGGCGGCGGTTCACCCCCCAGGGGACTTCGTGTTCATTCTTGCAGGCCGTGACGCAGCCGTTGCACTCGATGCAACGCTCGGCGTCACAGATGAATTTCATTCTTGCCATGGTGTCGTTCTCCTGATTTTTCCGCCGGGCCGCCCCAAGGAAAAATGCGTCCCCTCGGGGGGCAGCGCATTACACGAAGTGAAAAGCGTGGGGGTCATGGTTATGCCCGCTCTACATTGCAGACCGTCGTCTTGGTTTCCTGCATCATCGTGACGATGTCGTAACCGTAGGTGGTGGCCGTGTTCACCGCTTCACCGCGAACCACCGGGAAAGCGCCATCCGGGTAGTGCGGCTTCATGTCCTGGCCCTGCCAGTGTCCCGAGAAGTGGAACGGCAGGAACACCGTGTCGGGACCCACGCGATCCGTCACCAGCGCCTGCACATTGATGCGTGCTCCGGTGGGGGTGTGCACCCAGACGCGCTCGCCGTTGCGGATGCCGCGCTCGCTCGCTGCCGCCGGGTTGATCTCGACGAACATCTCCTGCTGCAGCTCGGCCAGCCAGGGGTTGGAGCGGGTTTCCTCGCCACCGCCCTCGTACTCGACCAGGCGGCCCGAGGTCATGATCAGCGGGAATTTTTCGTGGACCTTGTCGTCCACGTTCTTCTGCTGCAGCGACTTGTAGAGCACCGGCAGGCGCCAGCGGTTCTTCTGGTCATCGTGGCTGGGGTACTTGGCCACGAGATCAGGGCGCGTGCCGTAGATCGGTTCGCGGTGCTGCGGAATCGCGTCGGGGAAGTTCCATACCACGGCACGGGCCTTGGCATTGCCGAACGGATGGCAGCCGTGCGCCATGGTGACGCGCTGGATGCCACCCGAGAGGTCGGTCTTCCAGTTCTTGCCTTCGGCGGCGGTTTTCTCGGCCTCGGTCAGGTCGTCCCACCAGCCCAGCTTCTTCAGCAGCACATGGTCGAACTCGGGGTAACCGGTGGTGATCTCCGAACCCACCGAGTACGAACCGTCTTCGGCCAGCAGGCTCACGCCTTCGCGCTCGACGCCGAAGTTCGCGCGGAAGTTGCCGCCGCCCTCCATGACGTGCTTGGAGGTGTCGTACAGGTTGGGCGAGCCCGGGTGCTTGATGGCGGCGCTGCCGTAACACGGCCAGGGCAGACCGAAGTAGTCACCGCTCATGTCGTAGCCGGTTTCCTTGTCCACCACCTTGCCCTTGCACTTGAGCGACTTCACATCGAAGGCACCCATGTTCCGCATGTGCGCTTTCAGGCGCTCCGGGCTCTGGCCGGTGTAGCCGATGGTCCAGACCGAGGCGTTGATTTCGCGCAGGATGTCTTCGGGCACGGGCTCGTCCAGGCCCTTCACCTTCTGCATCTTGTAGTTCTTCGACAGCTCGGCGCCAAAGCCCAGCTTCTCGGCGAACTGGTGCATGATCATGTGATCGCTGCGGCTCTCCCACAGGGGTTCGATCACCTTCTCGCGCCACTGCAGCGAGCGGTTCGACGCGGTGCACGAGCCGCTGGTTTCGAACTGCGTGGCTGCCGGCAGCAGGTACACCGCGCGGTTGGGGTTGAGGTCTTCGGGCTTGCCGGGCATGGCCGCCATCGACGCCGTCGCCGAAGGGTACGGGTCCACCACCACCAGCAGATCGAGCTTGTCCATCGCCCGCTTCATCTCCAGACCCCGCGTCTGCGAGTTGGGCGCATGGCCCCAGAAGAAGATGCCGCGCAGGTTGGGGCCCTGGTCGATCAGCTCGTTGTTCTCCATCACGCCGTCGATCCAGCGCGAGACGGTGATGCCGGGCTTTTCCATCATGCCTTCGGCGTACTGGGCCTTGATCCAGTCGTATTCCACGCCCCAGACCTTGGCAAAGTGTTTCCACGAGCCGGCGGCCAGGCCGTAGTAGCCCGGCAGCGAATCGGGGTTGGGGCCGACGTCGGTCGCGCCCTGCACGTTGTCGTGGCCGCGGAAGATGTTGGTGCCGCCGCCGCTCTTGCCCACGTTGCCCAGCGCCAGCTGCAGGATGCACGAGGCGCGCACCATGGCGTTGCCGATGGAGTGCTGCGTCTGACCCATGCACCAGACGATGGTGGCGGGCTTGGCTTCGGCCAGCATCTTCGCCACCTTGAACATCTGCTCTTCCTTGACGCCGCAGGCCTCTTCGACCTTGTCCGGCGTCCACTTGGCCAGCACGTCTTCGCGCACCTTGTCCATGCCGTAGACGCGGTCGTTGACGTACTGCTTGTCTTCCCAGCCGTTCTTGAAGATGTGGTGCAGCAGGCCGAACAGGAACGGGATGTCGGTGCCCGAGCGGATGCGCACGTATTCGTCGGCCTTGGCCGCGGTGCGGGTGAAGCGCGGATCGACCACGATCATCTTGCAGCCGTTTTCCTTGGCGTGCAGCATGTGCAGCATCGAGACCGGGTGGGCCTCGGCGGCGTTGGAGCCGATGTACAACGCGCACTGGCTGTTCTGCATGTCGTTGTACGAGTTCGTCATGGCCCCGTAACCCCAGGTGTTCGCGACGCCAGCCACCGTGGTGGAGTGGCAGATGCGCGCCTGGTGGTCGCAGTTGTTGGTGCCCCAGAAGCTCACGAACTTGCGCAACAGGTAGGCCTGTTCGTTGTTGTGCTTCGAAGAGCCGACGAAGTACACCGAGTCGGGGCCGCTGGCCTCTTTCAGCTCGTTCATCCTGGCGGTGATCTCGTTGAGCGCCACGTCCCAGCTGATGCGCTGGTACTTGCCGTTGACCAGCTTCATCGGGTAGCGCAGGCGGTATTCACCGTGGCCGTGCTCGCGCAAGGCGGCGCCCTTGGCGCAGTGGGCACCGAGGTTGATCGGCGAATCGAACACCGGCTCCTGGCGCACCCAGACGCCGTTTTCAACGATCGCGTCGGTGGCACAGCCCACCGAGCAGTGGGTGCAGACGGTGCGCTTGACTTCGATCTTGCCGGTGCCGTCGATGGACTTGCCTTCGGCGGCCTTGGCCTTCTTCACCAGCGTGAGCTGCGTGGCGGCCAGGCCCACACCGACCCCGAGGCCGGAGCGGCGCAGAAAGCCGCGGCGGTCCATGGTGGGCAGCGCGGCCGACAGGCCCCGCTGCAGGCTGTGGACAAAGGAGGTTTGTGCACGGGCGCCGTGGGCACCGGGCGTGGAGGACTTTTTGGTCAGCAACATGGGGTTCTCCTGCTGGCTCAGATCTGGGTGGTCTTGTAGTACTGCTTGACGTGGTCCGACAAGCTGTAACCACCGCCCTTTTCAGGCGCCGGCCGGGCCGCCACCTCGGCCGGTTCTGCGGTCTGCACGCGGGGCAGGAGGGTGGCGACCGCCGCCAGGGCCCCCACAGTGGAAGCGCCGGCGAACAGTCGGCGGCGGTTCAGGCGGGTGCGGCCTTCAGGGGCCTCGGGAAGGGGCTTGCTCATGCATGTCTCCTGGTTGATCGAAAGCCCTGAGGACACCGGATGTAACGACCTGCGGGCTTTTTGTACATGCGAATCTAACCGGCGCACCGACTCTGTGCAAGCGAGACCTGACACTCTTGACAGGGGTATGCCCAGCCCTGCCATGCGGGTGGCATGCGGCGCTGCAGCATCAGGGGCTGCTTCGAAATTCATAGCCAAAATCGTGCCATCAGTGTTGGCTTATGAAGCATCCGGCGACAGGGTTGGCAGACAGCCCGTCACCATGGGCGTGACAGCCCGGCACTCCTGCTGAACTTCAGGGATAACCCGCATACCGTTGCCGCGAGGCTTCGCATCCCGCGTCAAACTGTCCAAGCCGCTTGCGACAAGTTGTCGCAAGCCGGCCATCACGACCGCGGTGTCAACCCGTGCCCAGGTGTCGTGTATTGGTCAATGACCCAGTGTTTTGATCGGCTTTATCCGTAGAATCCCCGGCGGTGGAACCCACCTCATTCACCCCCTTCCCCGAAAAGAACCTCGAAGGCTGGCCCGACTGGTCGATCCTGATCGTCGACGACGAACAGGGCATGCTCAACTTCCTGGTCAAGACCCTCGCCCCGCGTTGCCAGTTCGTGATGAGCGCGAGCAGCGCCGAAGAAGGCGCGGAATGGCTGCGCGGCCACCACGCCGATCTGGTGATCCTGGACATTTCCCTGCCCGGCAAGAACGGCGTGCGCTGGCTCAAGGAACTGCGCGAACAAGGCTTCACCGGCGAGGTGATCCTGATCACCGCGTTTGCCGATCTGGACACCGCCATCGAGGCCCT
This sequence comes from Hydrogenophaga sp., assembly GCA_030653975.1. Taxonomy (GTDB): domain Bacteria; phylum Pseudomonadota; class Gammaproteobacteria; order Burkholderiales; family Burkholderiaceae_C; genus Hydrogenophaga. Next base: position 138,336 of record JAURYH010000021.1, read on the forward strand.
GCGCGCCGGTGCCTCGGACTTCATCCTCAAACCCTTCCGGGTGCCGCAGATCCTCAACGCCGTGAAGCACTGCTACGAGCGCTCGCGCCTGCGCCGCGAGAACTTCGTGCTCAAGCGCGCCGTGGCGCCGCTGGCCATGGGCGGCCCGGCGCTGGTCGGCGGTTCCGCCGCGATGCAGCAGTTGCGCGAAGCCATCGCCCGCGTGGCGCCGGTGAACAGCACGGTGCTGTTGCAGGGCGAATCGGGCACGGGCAAGGAGCTCGTGGCGCGTGAACTGCACGCACAGGGCCCGCGCGCGGCCGGTCCCTTCGTGCCGGTGAACTGCGCGGCCGTCTCGCCCGAGCTGATCGAGAGTGAACTCTTTGGCCATGCCAAGGGCGCGTTCACCGGTGCCACCCGCGCACGCGACGGCCTGTTCCACTACGCGCAGGGCGGCACCTTGTTTCTCGACGAAGTCGCCGAACTGCCGCTGCCCATCCAGGCCACGCTGCTGCGCGCCATCGAAGACCTGCAGATCCGCCCGGTGGGCAGCGAACAGCTGATGCCGGTGAACCTGCGCATCATGGCCGCCACCAACCGCCGCCTGGCCGATGAAGTGGCGGCCGGGCGCTTTCGCAAGGACCTCTTCTTCCGCCTGCAGGTGGTGGACCTGACGTTGTCGCCGCTGCGCGAGCACAAGGACGACATCGCCCCGCTGGTCGAGCATTTCATGGGCCAGCTCGCGCCCGCGCTCGGCGTGGCGCCGCTGCAGATCAGCGGACCGGAAATGGACTTCCTGCGCCAGTACCACTGGCCCGGCAACGTGCGTGAGCTGCGCAACCTGATCGAACGCTCGCTGATCCTGGGCTCACTCAACGTGTCGGCGCTCTACCCGGGCGACACCCCCCGGCAGGCCGCCGCCCCCGGCGGGGATCCGACCGACCTGCACACGCTGGAGAAACGCCACATCCTCGCTGTGCTGGACTCGGTGCTGGGTGACAAGACACGCGCCGCGCAGTTGCTGGGCGTTTCGCGGCGCACGCTGGAGCGGCGCGTGGCCGAATGGAACACTTTGTGAAGTCACCCCCGCCGCGCTGTGCGTGGCCAGCAGCATGACGCTCTGGCGCACGCCCCGCTGGCTCGCCACCTCGGTGCGCAACAAGCTGCTGGCGATGGCGCTGCTGCCGCTGCTGGTGGTGTTCCCGCTGCTGGTGCTGGCCATCGCGGTCTGGAGCAACATCACCTACGACCGACTGCTCATCACCAAGGTGCGCAGCGATCTGGCCGTGGCACGCGGCTATTTCGACCAGGTGCTGATCGAGGTCGGCAGTGGCACGCGCGGCGTGGCGGGATCGCAGCGGCTGCTGAGCGCCCTGCAGCCGCCGGAGAAGGTCCACAACAAGGGCCAGGCCGATGTGGCGGCGCTGCGCGAACGCCTGAGCGAGGCCCGGCGCGAGCTGCGGCTGGACTTCCTGCTCCTCTATGGCACCGACGGCCAGCCGCTCGGCAGTGCCGAAAACGACGGTCCCCATGCCGCCCTGCCGATGGCGCTCCAGCGCCTGGTGCCCGAGGCCCGCCAGGACAGCGGGCCGCGCTCGGCGCGCCTGATGCGGCTGGACACCATGGCCATCGCCCAAATAGCACCCCAGCTGCTGCCACGCCTGCACATCCCGCTGGTGCCCACGCGCAACGCCGCACCCGACGCGCGCACCACCGAAGACCGCGCCATGGTCGTGATCTCGCTGCAACCGGTGCACGACGCATCGGGGCAGGTGGTGGCCCTGCTGGCGGGCGGCCTGCTGCTCAACCAGAACCTGGATTTCATCGACCACATCAACCGCATCGTCTACCCCGAAGGCTCACTGCCCTTCGACAGCGAAGGCACAGCCACGCTGTTCCTCGACGACGTGCGCATCACCACCAACGTGCGCCTGTTCCAGGACCAGCGCGCCATCGGCACACGCGTCTCGCAGACCGTGCGCGACCGCGTGCTCGGCGGGGGCCAGACCTGGCTGGACCGCGCCTTCGTGGTCAACGACTGGTACGTGTCGGCCTACGACCCGCTGCTCGACGCTGCCGGGCAGCGCATCGGCATGCTCTACGTGGGCTACCTCGAAGCGCCGTTCCGTCTCGTGCGCCTGGCCATGATCGGCGTGATGGGACTGATCTTTCTGGCCGTCATGGCGGTGTCGGCCTGGTTCTCGGTGCGCTGGGCGCGCAGCATCTTCAAGCCCGTGCAACAGATGAACCTGACCATGCAGCGCGTCGAAGACGGCGAGAACCGGGCGCGCGTCGGCGCCCTGCCCGCGCGCGACGAACTCGGCGCGCTGGCCGGCCACCTGGACCAGCTGCTCGATGCGATCGACGAGAAGACGCACGCGCTGCAGCGCTGGGGCGAAGAGCTCGACGGCAAGGTGGCCGAGCGCACGCGCGAACTCGAAGCCAGCAACGCCTCGCTGCAACTGGCGCAGCAGCAACTCGTCAAGAGTGAGAAGCTCGCGGCTATTGGCCAGCTCACCGCCAGCATCGCGCACGAGATCAACAACCCCATCGCCGTGATGCAGGGCAACCTGGACCTGATGCGGGAAACCCTGGGCGGACACAGCCGGCCGGTGCAGGGCGAACTCAGGCTGCTGGACGAACAGGTCGAGCGCATGCGCATCATCGTGACGCAGTTGCTGCAATACGCGCGCCCCACCGAATACGCGGGCTATGTGGAAAGCCTGGACCTCAACCGCACGGTGGATGACAGCCTGGTGCTGGTGGCGCACCTGCTCGCGCAGACCCGCATCGAGGTGGTGCGCGAACTGCAGGCCAGACAGCCCGTGGGCTTCAACCGCCAGGAACTGCAGCAGGTGATCATCAACCTGCTGATCAACGCCATCCAGGCCATGCCGGAAGGCGGCACGCTGCGGCTGGTCACCGCGGACTGGTGCACCGAGGACAGCGCCATGCGCGGCGCCGAACTGAGCGTGCAGGACACCGGACCGGGACTGGCCCCCGGCGTGCAGGAGCGGCTGTTCCGGCCCTTCTTCACCACCAAGAACGACGGCAACGGCCTCGGACTGTGGATCAGCCAGGGCCTGCTCGAACGTTACGGTGGCGGTATCACGGCCGAAAATCGCAGCGACTGCCGCGGCGCCACATTCAGCGTGCGTCTGCTGACCGAACCGCGGGCACCCGACGCCGCGCGTGCGGGCACCCACGATGGCCGACCCGGAGCCATGGCGTGATCCTGCGCGGCCGCAGGATCAGGCCAGCATGTCGAAGCCCTGCATCTCCACCCCGATGAAGGCGCGCGTGAACCCGGCCAGTGCGGCATAGAAGCGCGCCTTGGGGTGGGCCGCAATGGCATCGCACATCGCCGGTGCCCAGGGCTGCACGTGGGTGGTAAAGAACTTCTGCTGCTGGGTCAGATTGGCCACCTCGACCTCTTCGCCCGCGATCAGGTAGCGCATGACTTCGCACAGGTAGGCGAAATGGTCCTCGGTTTCCGACATCGTGTCGTCGCGCCCGAGCCCGAGCGCGGCAAGGTCGCTGCGCAAGGCGGCCAGCGGCTTTTCGTTCAGGAAACCGCTGAGGTAGTGGGAGCCAAACAGAAACACCTCGGCCCGGCCCACGCCGCCGAACAGGGCGTCGAACTCGGCCGACACGGCCACATCGTCGATCGCACGTGCCGCGGCCACCACTTCGCGCCAGGGTTCTTCGAGAAAACCGCCCGCCGCGGGCGCCTCGGTCACGGCCACACGCAGCTGGGCCATGAGCGCCGGCGACGGTGCGGCGTAATACAGCGCGGCCAGCAGGCCATAGACCTCGGCGCGGGCGGTTTCTTCGTCGAGCGCGGAGGAGACGGAAATTGAATCGTTCATATCGTTTGCTCGTTCGGTTGAGGCATCACCACAAAACCAGGAAAGCCAGGGTCCGGTCAAGGCACGCCGTGGAACTGGCTTTGCCAGGCCACAGGCGTGGTCCCCCTGGGGGAAGACGCGAAGCGGCGCAGGGAGTTACACATCCGTAATGCGGGTCTCGCCCGGGTTCGAATAGATGTCCACCACGCGGCAGTCGCCGCACATTTTCAGGCGTTCCAGCGCCTCGCCCTGGAACATCGCGTGGCCGCCGAGCTTGGCCAGCATGACTTCGATGCCCTTGAGCGTGCCGAACGGTTTGCTGCAGCGGATGCACAGGTAAGGCAACGCTTCGTTGAGCACGCGCAGCTGCTTGCGCTGCTCGCCCAGCAGCAGGCGCGGTTGCAGCGTGATGGCGTTTTCCGGGCAGGTCTTTTCGCACAGACCGCACTGCACGCAGTTCTTTTCGATGAAGCGCAGCTGCGGGCGTTCGGCGTTGTCCTGCAGCGCGCTGGCCGGGCAGGCGCTGACGCAGCTCAGGCACAGGGTGCAGCTGTCCTTGTTGACGTTGATCGTGCCCAGCAGCGAGGCCGCGGGCAGTTCGATGATGTCGGCGGTGCGGGGGCGGGTGGCGCTGTCCTGCAGCAGGTGATCAATGGCGAGCTCCACCGTGGCGCGTTTCTCGGCCTGCACCGCGAAACTGGCACGGCGCTGCACACCCTGGGCCGGCGCTTCGCCCAGCTCGGCGTCGAGCGCCATCAGGTCGCGCGCATCGCGGGCTTCGATCAGCTTGAAGTGGCGCCCGCTGTAACCCAGGCCGCTCACGATGGCCTGCGCGACCGCCATCTGCTCGCGCACAGCGTCGCGGTACTGCGGCGCTTCTTCGCCCGTCATCAGCACCCAGACCTGCGAGGCGCCGTAGGCGAAGGCGGTGAGCCAGACGTCCAGCCCCATGGACGCGGTGTGCCACAGCGACAGCGGGATCACGCGCGCGGGCACGCCGCGCACCGACTTGTCGAGCGCGGCAGCGCGGCCCAGGTCGCCAACCAGCGCCGCGCCGGCTTCCTGGCTGTGCAGCAGAAAGGCCGCGTCTTTGCCGCCCGCCTTGGCGTAGGTGGCCAGCAGGGTGCGCAGCTTCACACCCTGCTCGCTGGCGCGCGGGTAGGCGTAGCTCAGCGCGCCGGTGGGGCAGACGGTGGTGCAGGTGCCACAGCCGACGCAGAGGTTGGGGTTGACAACGATCTGGTTGCGCTTGAGGTCGCTGCTGATGGCCGAGGCCGAACAGATGTCGACGCAGGCGTTGCAGCCCACTTTCTCGTTGCGGCCGTGGGCGCAGAGCTTCTGCTTGTAGGTGAAGAACTTCGGCTTCTCGAACTCGCCCACCAGGTCGCGCAACTGGATCAGTGCCTGCATGGCGGCCGCATCCTTCAGGCCGCCGGGCAGGTGCATATAGCCTTGCGGCAGCGCATGCTGGCTGAAGGCCGGTGTCTTGCGCAGGTCCAGCACCAGGTCGAATCGGTCGCTGTGCGTCTGCGGCTCGCGCTGGAAGTTGATGGCCCCCACCGCTTCGCAGGCCTTGACGCAGGCGCGGTGCGAGCGGCAGCGGTCCATGTCGATCTGGTAGTCAAGGCCGATCGCGTCTTCGGGGCAGGCGGCGATGCAGGCGTTGCAGCGCGTGCAGAGGTCGAGGTCGATCGGGTTGCGGGTGGTCCAGCTCACGTCGAAGGCGCCGAGCCAGCCCGTGATGTGCGGCGCCTCGCCGCCGATGACGGGGTAGCGGCGCGCCTGCATGCCGGCGCCACCCACGGCCATGAGGGTCACGTCCAGCGCGTCGTTCAGCAGCGCCGCGGCGCGTTCGGCGTCTTCCAGCGCCCCGATGATGAGCAAGCGGCCTTCGCTGGTGTAGGTCACCGTGGGCACGGGTTCGGCGTCGGGCAGGCGGGCCGCAGCCAGCAGCGCGGCCATCTTGGGCGTGGCCATCGCGGCCTCGCGGCCCCAGCCCCCGGTCTCGCGGATGTTGACGAAGCGGATCGGCCGCACATCGAGCGAGACCGCGCCCTCGGTCTGCTCCGAAAGTTCGGCAAACAGCCGGCTCTCCTGCGTGCAGGCCACCACCAGCTCTTCACTGCTGCGGCAGGCCTTCTGGAAGGCGGGCGCGTCGCGGCGGCAGAGCGAGGTGTGCAGGGTCAGGTCTTCATCCAGCGCCTCGCCCAGGGCCTTGGGGTTCAGGGGCATGGTCTGGTTGCAGTTGCAGATCAGCGTGGTCATCGTGGTTTTCTTCTGGTTCCGGCTGGGCAACCGGCTCGGGTGCATCAGCCTGGGGGGCCGGGGCCTCTTCGGGCACGTCGGCGTGTTCTTCGACGGCGGCAATGGGGGCCACCGCCGGGGTTTTCACTTCGTTGGGGTCGTCCACCAGTTTCAGGAACTGGGCACCCACCATCTTGGCCATTTCGGCTGCGGACAGCGGGCTGGGCTTCGAATAATCGTCGATGTAGATGTCGAGCCCGTCCATCACGTTGTAGTGCGGGTCGGTGAAGAGCTTTTTCACGGCCGCGTTGCGCACCTCGGCGGGCACGCCGCGCGCCACGAAGGGCTTGAAGTCACCTTCCAGCGAGAGGCGGGCCACGTCTTCCAGCGTGGGTGCGGGCGGGGCTTCGGCCGGTTCGGCGGGTGCCGGCGGCAAGGACACGGCGGGCGCGACGGTCGGGGTCAGCCCTTGGACGGCGCCGGGCGCCATCACCGGAGCCACCGCCGCCGGGGGCTCGGGGGCCGGAGGCTCGGCGGGCAAGGGCTGCCCGGTGCGCACCCGCACCTTGCGGCGCGACCAGCGCGAGAAGAAGTTGTCGTCTTCGGACGTCATGTTCGCGCAGGCAGGGGCAGGCCGGGGTGCACCTCGGCCACGCCGCTCTGGTGGCGGTCGGCCCGGGCGCGCGCGGCGCGCAGAAAATCCATCATCATCGGGCCGCTGTCGAGCAGGCCCTGCATCTCTTCACCCTGCGTGAGGTGGAACTCGGGATGCCACTGCACGCCGAACACATAACCGGGACCGGTGTGGCGGATGGCTTCGATGATGCCGTCCTGCGTACTGATGGCTTCCACCACCAGCCCCTCGCCCAGCCGGTCCACGCACTGGTGGTGGATGCTGGTGACACGGTGCGGCGCGCTGTTGCCGTACAGGCGGTGCAACGTGGATCCGGTCTCGAATTGCACGTCGTGTATCAGCCGTTCATAGCGCGTGGTGTCCTGGTGGTCGGTTGCCCCGGGGCGCTGGGACGGAATGTCCTGCACCAGGCTGCCACCAAAATAGACGTTGATGAGCTGTGCGCCCCGGCACACCCCGAACACCGGTTTGCCCGCCTCCACGAAACCGCGCAGCAGATTGAGCTCATAGCGGTCGCGGATGGCGTCGCCGGCCCAGGCCGGGTCGCGCAGCGTTTCGCCATAGGCCTCCGGACAGATGTCGATGCCGCCCTGCAGGACCAGCCCGTCGAGCAGGTCAACGATCTCGGTCATGGGCGCGCGGTTGGCCGACAAGGGGCTCTCCTCGTCGACGAAGGGCACCATCAGCGCGATAGCGCGGTGGGCCATGATCCAGTGCGCCATCGTGCTTTCCAGAAACTGCAGCCGCTTCTGCGGCAGCCCCAGACCGGCCGGGGGGTGGTGCAGCAGACGGGCGCTGATGCCGATGCGAAGTGTCATGGTTTCGGACCTGTGCCGTGTTTTTCGGTGGAGATGCGCACTGGCTGACCGAAGCGGTCGGTCAGCGGCTTGAAGCTGTCGGGCCGCTTGCGGCGTTTGGGTTCGGGCTGGTAGGTGGTGTCCACAAAACCGCGCAGCCAGTCCACCACCTCGTCGGCCGCCGGGACTTGGTCCACGCGCTCCTGCGCGTCGAGCCAGCGCCCGGCATCGTGGTAGCTCAGCGTCACGGTCTGCGGCACCGCCATGGGCTCGCCATCGAGCAGCCGCTCCTCGTCGGCGCGCCAGACGACCCAGAAACAGGGCTGGGGACTGTTCAGGTTGAGGAAATACCCTTCGGCGTCATCGCGGAACAGCTCGACGCGAAAGCGCGGGAACAGCCAGTGGGTGGATGACGGATCGGCCGCGGGCTGCAAGGGCTCGACGGCCTGCGGCTCGTGCAGCGTGTCGGGCGTGGCGGATCCGGTGTCTTCGGGGCTGCCGCAGGGCAGCACATCGGCGAGCACCCAGCGCCAGGGCTGCCAGCGGCTCATGGGGCCACTGACGGGTTCGCGGCGCATGACCACATCCACCTCAATGGCCGGGCGGTGTGGGGTTGAGGTCTGTATGGGTTCGGTTGTCATGGGCAGACCCGCAATGTAAGCCATCGCCCAGCGGCGCCGCACGACCCACCGGGTTCACCCCAGCACCCTTGGTGTCTTGCGCGGGAAAACCCGAAGGCCGGACGCATGGCCCGGCGGCGCTTCAGAGGCCGAGCGCTTTTTTGCTCATGCCCGCTCAGTAGGTTTCCAGGTGCAGGCGCCCTTCGCGCTTGAGCGATGCCCCCACCGTGTCCCAGTTCAGACCCGCCTGCGTGGCCACGTCGTGCAGCGCCAGCACCACACCCTCTTCCATGCTCTTCAGGCCGCACACGTAGAAGTAGGTGTTCGGGTCCTGCAGCAGCACGGCCAGGTCGGCCGCGCGCTCGCGCATCGCGTCCTGCACGTAGCGTTTGGGCTGGCCCGGCGTGCGGCTGAAGGCGAAGTGGGTGTCGATGAAGTCCTTGGGCAGGTTCTGCAAGGGGCCGAAGTACGGCAGCTCTTGCTGTGTGCGGGCGCCGAAGAACAGCATCAGCTTGCCGCCCTCGAACTTGCCGCTGGTGCGCAGGCGGCGGCGCCATTCCGTCATGGCGCGCATGGGGGCGCTGCCGGTGCCGGTGCAGATCATGACGATGTTGGACCTGGGGTGGTTGGGCATCAGGAAGCTGGTGCCGAACGGGCCGATCACCTCAACCTTGTCGCCCACCTGCAGGTCGCACATGAAGTTGCTGGCCACGCCGCGCACGGGCTGGCCCGAATGGTCTTCGAGCACGCGTTTGATGGTGAGCGAAAGGTTGTTGTAGCCGGGGCGTTCGCCGTTGCGCGGACTGGCGATGGAGTACTGGCGTGCGTGGTGCGGCCGGCCTTTGGCGTCGGTGCCGGGTGGCACGATGCCAATGCTCTGGCCTTCGAGCACCGGGAAGGGCATGCTGCCGAAGTCGAGCACGATGTGGTGGGTGTCGTAGTCGTGGCCGGCCTGTTTGCCGACTTCGGTGACGCGCACGTTGCCGGTGACGGTGGCGGTGACGGATTTCTGCACGGCCTTGGGGCCATAGAGGTTGGTGTAGGCGTGGGCGGCGCTCCAGGGCGGGAGGGTGGCGCCGTAGGCGGCGGACTTGAAGGTGTCCTGGCCGGTGGGGTCGACTGGTGCTTCGACGGCGGGTTCGGGTTCTGCCTCGGCCTCGGTGGTGACCGGTTCGGCTGCGGCATCGCCCATGAGCGCTGCGCGCTCGGCCGCCGACAGCTCGACGGGCAACGCGTCCCAGCTGAGCTGCTCGGCCAGCGAGTAGGCCTTGATGCGCGGCATGGTGCGGTAGTTGTCGATCGAGCCGGTGGGGCACGGCGAGATGCAGTCGTTGCACCAGTTGCACTTGTCTGCATCAACCACGTAGTTGCGCGAGTCGTGCGTGATGGCCTGCACCGGGCAGATCGCCTCGCAGGTGTTGCAGCGGATGCAGATTTCGGGGTCGATCAGGTGCTGCTTGATGACGGCGGCTTCGGCTGGGGCGTTCATCGTGTGTCTCCGTGGCTTTTTTGGCAGTGTAGGTCTGAGTTCGGCAGATGGTTCACGGAAGTGTTTTTGCGTTGGCGCTGGATTTTGGGTTTTTTGCTCGCCCCCGCCACTGCGTTGACGTGGCGCCGCGCGACACGGCGCGGCTGACGCCGTTCGTGTCCCCCGCCGGCCTGCGGCCGGCTCCTCCTTGACCTCACTGCGCCAGCCACACCGCGTCGCGCTCGTGGGCGTAAGTGCGAGTGGGATACCGAAACACCCACCGCCTATCCGGAGCGAGTGACCCCACCCAGGATGCGGTGGAACCGGCTTTGCCGGGCCACTCGCATCGTCCCCCTGAGGGGAAGACGCGAAGCGGCGCAGGGGGGTTACCCGAATCTTACGTACTCGAAGTCCACCGGCTGGCGGTTGATGCCCATGACCGGTGGCGCGATCCAGTTGGCGAACTTGCCGGGATCGACCACGCGGCCCATCAGGCTGGCGACGAAGGCGCGGTCGCCTTCGCTGGGCAGCCAGTTGTCGCGGTTGGCGGCCCATTCGGACTCGGACACCACGCGGCCATCGGGCGCGACCTTCACGCCCTTGAGCAGGCCGATGTTGCGGTGGAAGGCCTTGTGCGGCACGGTGAGGCGGAACGGGATGCCGGCTTTTTCGATCACCTTGTTCCAGCGCTCCACGCCACCGATGCTGTCCTTGATGTAGTCGTCGCGCAGCACTTCGTTGAGCGCGTTGAGCATGGGCACTTCTTTTTCGACGAGTTGGCCGTTCTGCACGTTGAGCACTTTGTAGAACTGGCCGCGCAGCTGGTGGTCGTCTGCGCGTTTGCCTTCTTCGTAGCGGCCCTTCAAGCCGGTGCTGTAGAAGGTGGCGGCGTTGCTGGATTCGTCGGCACCGAACAGGTCGATGGTCACCGAGAAGTGGAAGTTCAGGTAACGCTGGATGGTGGGCAGGTCGATCACGCCGGCGGCGCGCAGCTTGGCCGGGTCGTCGGTTTTCAGTTCGTTCATCACCTGGCAGGTGCGGTTGATCACGCGGCTCACACCCGACTCGCCCACGAACATGTGGTGCGCTTCTTCGGTCAGCATGAACTTGGTGGTGCGCGCCAGCGGATCGAAGCTGCTCTCGGCCAGGGCGCAGAGCTGGAACTTGCCGTCGCGGTCGGTGAAGTAGGTGAACATGAAGAAGCTCAGCCAGTCGGGCGTCTCTTCGTTGAAGGCTTCCAGGATGCGCGGGTTGTCGGCGTTGCCGCTGTTGCGTTCCAGGAGGGCTTCGCCTTCTTCGCGGCCGTCCTTGCCGAAGTACTTGTGCAGCAGGTAGACCATGGCCCACAAGTGGCGGCCCTCTTCCACGTTCACCTGGAACAGGTTGCGCAGGTCGTACTGGCTCGGGCAGGTCAGGCCGAGGTGGCGCTGCTGCTCGACGGACGCCGGCTCGGTGTCGCCCTGCGTCACGATGATGCGGCGCAGGTTGGCGCGGTATTCGCCGGGGATGTCTTGCCAGGCGGCTTCGCCCTTGTGGTCGCCGAAATGGATCTTGCGGTCTTTTTCAGCCGGATTCAGGAAGATACCCCAGCGGTAGTCGGGCATCTTCACATGGCCGAACTGCGCCCAGCCCTGCGGATCGACGCTGACCGCCGTGCGCAGGTAGACATCAAAGTTCTGGCTGCCGTCCGGGCCCATGTCGTCCCACCACTTCAGGTAGTTGGGCTGCCACTGCTCCAGCGCGCGCTGAAGCGTGCGGTCTTCGCTCAAGTTGACGTTGTTCGGGATCTTGTCGCTGTAGTCGATGGTGGACATGGTGGTCTCCTGCGGGTTTCTCGTCGGTGGACTGCTCTGTGGTTGCGGCTGGCTCCACCGGGAAACCCACCGCACAACAAGAATTAAAAAGACTGACTCAGACGCGGTTCATGTCAAAGACGGCCTTGTCGCCCTTGCCGTAGACCTTCAGGGCACCTTTTTCGCCGACAGCGTTGGGGCGCTGGAAGATCCAGTTTTGCCAGGCAGTGAGGCGGCCGAAGACGCGGGTGGCCATGTTTTCTTTCTGCGCAAAACGCAGGTTGGCTTCCAGGCCGGTGAGGGCGTCGGGTGACATGGCGGCGCGCTCTTCCAGCGCCATGCGCACCTCGTCGGCCCAGTCGATGTCGTCGGGCGCAGCGGTCACCAGGCCCAGGGCCAGCGCGGCGTCGGCATCGAGTGCCTTGCCGATGGCGCCGCGTGCGGCTTCCATCGGGCCGGCTTCTTCGTAAAAGCGGCGCTGCAGGCGCGACTGGTCGTTCACCATCGGCAGGAAGCCGAAGTTGAATTCGCTCAGTTGCAGCTTGGGCGCTTTGTCGGCGTCGTCCGGCAGCGCCAGCATGTAGGCGCGGTCGGCGCAGAAAGCCAGTTCGGCCAGCGTGCCGGCGAAGCAGGAACCGGCTTCGATCAGCGCGAACAGGCTGCGCGACGACACGTCCAGGCGGGCGAAGGTGCGGCGCAGTGCGCCGATGGTTTCACGCACGAACCAGTGGTCTTTGTGCGCCAGCATCAGGGCGTCGTTGGCCAGCACGGCAGCGGCGTCGCCTTCGGTCTTGAGCACCCAGGTGCCGATGTCGAGTTCGTTGGTGCGCAGGTTGAGGATGGCGTCGTCGAGCTCGCGCGCCATCTGCAGCGGGTACCAGGCGGCGCCGGCGGCTTCGATACCGGCGATGTCGGTCGGTTGCGCACCGTTCGGGGCCTTGAGCGTGATCGTCGCATGGCGCCTGGCGCGGTCGATGGCCACGTTCACATGGGTGTAGGCGATGCCGTCGGCGCTGTCGCTGCGTTCGATGCGCGGCAGTGCCACGCCCTTGGCACTGGCCGGACGGTCGCTCTGGGCAGCGAGCTTGGCGGCGCGCTCGCTCACGGCGGCGGCGAACTGCTGCGGCTTGGCGACCGCGTCCACCAGGCGCCAGTCCACGGCCTTCGAGCCGCGCACACCTTCGCTGGTGGTGCAGAAGATGTCGGCCAGGTCGTGGCGCACATGGCGCTTGTCGGTCACGCGGGTCAGGCCACCGGTGCCGGGCAGGACGCCGAGCAGCGGTACTTCGGGCAGGCTCACGGCGCTGGAGCGGTCGTCCACCAGCAGGATCTCGTCGCAGGCCAGGGCCAGTTCGTAACCGCCGCCGGCGCAGGCGCCGTTGAGCGCGGCCAGGAATTTGAGGCCCGAGTGTTTGCTGGTGTCCTCGATGCCGTTGCGGGTTTCATTGGTGAACTTGCAGAAGTTCACCTTCCAGGCGTGGCTGGAGACACCGAGCATGAAGATGTTGGCGCCCGAGCAGAACACGCGGTCCTTGCCGCTGGTGACGACCACGGTGCGCACTTCGGGGTGCTCGAAACGCACACGGTTGAGGGCGTCGTGCAGTTCGATGTCCACGCCCAGGTCGTAGCTGTTGAGCTTGAGCTTGTAGCCGGGGCGGATGCCGCCGTCTTCGTCGATGTCGATCGCCAGCGTGGCGGTCGAACCCTCGCAGCTGAGTTTCCAGTGGCGGTACTGGCTGGGGTCGGTTCGGTAATCGACGGTATTGGGGTTCATGGCGGTCTCCTGTTTGTGTGGCAACGCGGGGGGCGAGGGAAACAAGGGGTGCCAACCAGCTTTTCATCACCGGTGGGCACCGCGTGATGTGAATAATAATTCACATTGCCAAGTTCGTCAATGCACTTTTGTGCATGTTTTGGAAAAATCAGGCCGGCAGACCCAGTTGTTCCCGCACCTGTGCGCGCAGCGCGACAAAGGCGTCGTCCACGTTGTCGCGGTAAGCACTGGTATTGAAGTGCATGTCGGCCTTGGAATAAAAGGCCGAGCGCCCGGCGAGGATGCGCTTCAGGTCTTCCATGGCTTCGCGGCTGGCGGCCATGGGCCGCATGTCGCCCTGGGCCGCCACGCGGCCCATGTGGTCGGCCGCATCCGCCTGCAGCCAGATGGTGGTGCAGTGCGAGAGCAGCAGGTTGAAGTTGGCGGCGTCCGACACCAGGCCACCCGGCGTGGCGATCACCACTTCGGGATAGATCTGGATCGCTTCTTCCAGCGCCCGACGCTCGTAGCGGCGGTAGGCCGGCGTACCGTAGAGCGCATGGATTTCGTCGATGCTGCAGCCGGCGAATTTTTCGATCTCGCGGCTGAGCTCGATGAAGGCGTAACCCAGATCGTCGGCCAGGCGCTGGCCCAGGGTGGACTTGCCCGCGCCGCGCAGGCCGATGAGCGCGATGCGCGCATGGCGGCTGCCGTCTTCGGCGCTGGCACTGGCACCGCCACCGAGCAGTCCACCGATGGCGATGCGCGCGCGGCGCAGGTCGGCTTCGTTGCGGTGCTCCAGCAGCTCGCGGATCAGCAGCCATTCGGGCGACGAGGTCGTCACGTCGCCCAGCAGTTCGGTGAGTGAACATTGCAGCGCCTGCGCCACCTGCAGCAGCACCAGGATCGAGGCGTTGCCGGTGCCGTACTCCAGATTGGCCAGGTGGCGTTCGGACACATCGGCCGCCAGTGCCACGGCCTTGCGCGTCATGCCTCGGCGCGAGCGCAGGGTGCGCACCCGCTCGCCCAGCGCCACCAGAAAGGGATGGCGCGGGCTGTCGTCAATGGCCGGGGCCTCGGGAGCCACTTCCAGGGTTGCCAGGTCTTTCATCGGGTGTCGGTGCTTGAGGGTTAACCCTGATCGGGCTTGCTTTCTGCGCAAACATGCACTTTAATGCATAAATGACCAGACGCAGAATAGTGCATTTATAGCGCCAATCCCGCGCGCCGACCAGCCCTGTTGATCAACCCACCCGAGTCCCGACATGACCCCAACGCCCCTGCTTCCCAATTTCCTCGCCGGCCGCTGGCAAGACGGCACCGGCCACGGCGCCACCCTGCTCGATCCGGTGCTGGGCACGCCGCTGGTGCGCGTGAGCAGCGCCGGACTGGACCTGGCCGAAGGTTTTGCCTTCGCCCGCGAACAGGGCGGCGCCGCCCTGCGGGCACTCACTTACCAACAACGCGCCGCGCTGCTGGGCGACATCGTGAAGGTGCTCCAGGCCAACCGCGACGCCTACTACGCCATCGCCACCGCCAACTGCGGCACAACCACCAAGGACTCGGCGGTGGACATTGACGGCGCCATCTTCACCCTGGGCTACTACGCCAAGCAGGGCGAGGCCCTGGGCGACGCGAAGCTGCTGCTCGACGGTGAGCGCATCCGCATGGCCAAGGACCCGGTGTTCCAGACCCAGCACATCCTGAGCCCCACGCGCGGCGTGGCGCTGTTCATCAACGCCTTCAACTTCCCGAGCTGGGGCCTGTGGGAAAAGGCCGCGCCGGCCCTGCTCTCGGGCGTGCCGGTGATCATCAAGCCCGCCACCGCCACCGCCTGGCTGACCCAGCGCATGGTGAAGGACGTGGTGGACGCCGGCATCCTGCCCGCGGGCGCGCTCTCGGTGGTCTGTGGCTCTTCGGCCGGTCTCATGGACCAGCTCGGCCCGTTCGACGTCGTGAGCTTCACCGGCTCGGCCGAAACGGCGCGCATCATCCGCAGCCACCCGGCGGTGGCGCAGCGCTCGGTGCGCTGCAACATCGAAGCCGACAGCCTGAACAGCGCCCTGCTCGACCCGGCCGCCGCTGCGGGCGACGAAGCCTTCAACCTGCTGGTGAGCGAGGTGGTGCGCGAAATGACGGTCAAGAGTGGCCAGAAATGCACCGCGATTCGCCGCATCTTCGTGCCACGCGCGCTGTACGACGCCACCGCCCAGGCCATCGCCGCCAAGCTGGGCAAGACCACGGTGGGCAACCCGCGCAACGAAACCACCCGCATGGGCGCGCTGGTGAGCCGCGAACAGTTCGACAGCGTGTTGGCCGGCATCGCCCACCTGAAGACCGAAGCCGAGGTGTTGTTCGACGGCAGCTCTGCCGCGCTGGTGGACGCCGACCCGGCCGTGGCCGCCTGCGTGGCGCCGGTGCTGCTGGGCCACCGCCAGCCGGCGCAAGCGAAGGTGTTGCACGAGGTCGAGGTGTTCGGCCCCGTCGCCACGCTCATGGCCTTCGACAGCCTGGAGCAGGCGCTGGAACTGATCCGCCGCGGCGAAGGCTCGCTGGTGGCTTCGGTCTACAGCAGCGACCCGGCCTTCATCGCGCTCGCCGCCGCCGAACTGGGCTCCAGCCACGGCCGCGTGCACGCCATTTCGCCCGACGTGGCCGCCGTGCAGAGCGGCCACGGCAACGTGATGCCCATGAGCCTGCACGGCGGCCCGGGCCGCGCCGGTGGCGGCGAAGAACTGGGCGGCCTGCGCGCGCTGGGCTTCTACCACCGCCGCTCGGCCCTGCAGGGCAGCACGGCGGCGCTGGACGTGCTGGCGGCTTCCGGCACACCATTCAAACCCTGAACGCCCGTTCGCCCTGAGCTTGTCGAAGGGAATGAATTCCGATCATCCAGAACTTGTCGAAGGACAGGCTCAGCCCGAACGGTGCTTTTGCAGCAGTACAAACAGGAGACAGACATGCACCACGAAACCCCCGCCCCACCCGAGCGCTTCAATTTCGCCCGCCACCTGATCGCACTCAACGCCGGTCGCGCCGGCAAGACGGCGCTGATCGACGACGCGGGCACGCTCAGCTACGGCCAGTTCGCCGAGCAGGTGCAGCGTTTCTCGGCGGCGCTGCAGGCGCTGGGCCTCAAGCGCGAAGAGCGCGTGCTGCTGCTCATGCACGACAGCAGCGACTGGATGGTGGCGTTCCTGGGCGCACTGCACGCGGGTGTGGTACCGGTGTGCGTGAACACCCTGCTCACCGCCAAGGATTACGCCTTCATGCTGGCCGACAGCCGCGCGCAGGCGGTTTTCGTCTCGGCCGCGCTGCTGCCCACGCTACAGACCGCGCTGGAGGCCGGGGGCAACGAGGTAAAGCAGCTCGTCGTCTCGCGCGCGAAAGACCCGCTGCCCGCGGGTGCGCACGACTTCGCGACGCTGGTCGCGGCCCATGCCCCGGGCAGCGGCGCCGACACGCACGGCGACGAACCGGCGTTCTGGCTGTACTCCTCGGGCTCCACCGGCGCACCGAAGGGCACGGTGCACACGCAGGCCAGCCTGTACTGGACGGCCGAGCTCTACGGCAAGGCGGTGCTGGGTCTGAAGGAGAGCGACACCGTGTTCTCCGCGGCCAAGCTGTTCTTCGCCTACGGCCTGGGCAACGGCCTGTCGTTCCCGCTGAGCGTGGGCGCCAGCGTGGTGCTGATGGCAGAGCGGCCCACGCCACAGGCCACGTTCAAGCGCATGGTCGACCACCAGCCCACCGTGTTCTATGGCGCACCCACCGGCTACGGCGGCATGCTGGCCGCGCCCGACCTGCCCGCGAAAAGCCAGGTCGCGCTGCGCCTGTGTTCGTCGGCCGGCGAAGCGCTGCCGCGCGACATCGGCGAACGCTGGACCGCGCACTTCGGCTGCGAAATCATCGACGGCATAGGCAGCACCGAGATGCTGCACATCTTCCTCTCCAACCGCCCGGGCGACGTGCGCTACGGCACCACCGGCAAGCCGGTGCCGGGCTACGAGGTGCAACTGCGCGACGAGGACGGCAGCGTCATCACCGGCCACAACATGATCGGCGACCTCTACATCCAGGGCCCGAGCGCCGCGCTGCTGTACTGGAACAACCGCGCCAAGTCGCGCGACACCTTCCAGGGCAACTGGACCAAGAGCGGCGACAAGTACACCCGCGATCCCGACGGCTACTACACCTACGCCGGCCGCAACGACGACATGCTCAAGGTCAGCGGCATCTACGTGAGCCCCTTCGAAGTGGAAGCCACCCTGGTGCAGCACCCGGCCGTGCTCGAAGCCGCAGTGATCGGCAAGACCGACGACGACGGCCTGACCAAGACCAAGGCCTACGTGGTGCTCAAGGCCGGCGCCCAGGCGACCGAAGCCGAGCTGCAGGCCTTCGTGAAAGAGAAGCTCGCGCCCTACAAGTACCCGCGCTTCATCGAGTTCATGGCCGAGCTGCCCAAGACCGCCACCGGCAAGATCCAGCGCTTCAAGCTGCGCGAGCTGGAGAACCAGCGCCTGTTTGTGCACCGCTGACACCGCCTGAAACGCCGCTCGTCCCGTTCACGACCCAAGCCCCGGGAAAACCCGGGTGTCGCAGACTTGATCTGGTTCTGAAATATAACGAAACTCACACCCCATCGGAGACAACAGACAAGGGTTTGAACATGGCGCGCAGATGGGGACTGGTACTGGGATTTGCGCTCGCCGCGGCGGCACACGCGGGCGACGAAGGCGTCACACCCACCGAGATCCGGCTCGGTGCCTCGCAGGTGCTCTCGGGTCCACTGGGGCCGCAGACCGTGCAGTACGGCGCGGGCGCGCGGCTGCTGTTCGACGCGGTCAACGCGGCCGGCGGCGTCCACGGGCGCAAGATCAGCTTCACCACCCTGGACGACGGTTTCGATCCCCAGCGGGCGGTGGAGAACACCCGCAAACTGCTGGATGAACACAAGGTTTTCATGCTCTTCAACAGCACCGGCACCGCCCAGACCGCGGCCGTGCTGCCCCTGCTCAAGGAGTCGAAAACCATCCTGTTCGGTCCGGTCACGGGCGCATCGGCCCTGCGTGACAACGTCAACCCCCACGTGTTCCATGTGCGCGCCGGTTACGCCAACGAAGCCACCCGCATCCTGTCCCAGCTCAAACAGATTGGTGTCACCCGTGTCGCCTTTTTCTACCAGGACGACGGGCTGGGCAAGGCCCTGCTGGCCGAAGTCAGGAAGTCCTCTGCGGCGGAGCATCTGCCGCTGGCCGTCGAGGTCAAGGTGGATCCGGCTGCGCCCGATTTCGCGGCCGCTGCGGCCGCCACGGCGCAGGCCAATCCCCAGGCCGTCATCGTCGGCACCGCGGGACTGACGTTCACGAACTACGTCCAGGCCGTGCAGGCCACCACCACCCGCCCGGTGTTCTACGGCTTCTCGGTCGCCAGCGTGGACGGCATCAACCGGGTGCTGAAAGACAAGGCGCGCGGCATCGTGCTCGCGCAGATCATGCCCTCGCTGCGCAACAACGCGGTGCCCGTGGTGGCCGAATACCTGAAGCTGCACGCCGCCCAGTCGCCCGATGCCCCTCCATCAGCCTCCCAGTTCGAAGGTTTCGTGCACGCCCGCCTGCTGATCGAAGGCCTCCAGCGCACGGGCCGGGAGTTGAGCACCGCCAGCTTCATCCGGGCCATGGAAGGTGCGGGCGAAATCGCCTTCGGCCGTTTCACGGCCCACTACTCGCCCCGATCACACAACGGCTCAAACTACGTGGAGCTGGCGATCATCGACGCCGCGGGACGCTTGCGCTACTGATGCCGGCGGCGACCGGCTGACACCCTCAGAAGGCGCCGGCGTCAGGGCGCGCCAGCGCCGATGCGGGCAAGCCAAACACGCGGTCGAAGAGCCAGGTGAAGACCACCGTGTAGACCAGGAAAAACAGCAGCAGGCCCAGATTGGCCACCAGCGCCGCCCACCACGAAATGCCGAGCCAGACGGCCATCACCGGCAGCAGGATCATCGCCAGCCCGCCTTCGAAGCCGATGCCGTGCGCCGCCCGTCGCCAGCGCGAGCGGCCCTTGACCGGCTGCCGGTCTTCCCAGCGCTCGAAGAGGGCGTTGAACCCGTAGTTCCAGGCCAGCGCGATGCTCGACATGCTGAGTGTGAGCGCCAGCGACGACAGCGGCGCCTGTCCAAACACGAGCATGAGAACCGGCACGACAAAGGCGACGGCAAAGCTTTCGTAGAGGACCGCCTGGACGATCCGGCGGGAGCGGGGGGCAAGATGAAGTGGCATGGTGAGGGCGCGATTGTGCCGCCTCCCGCAACCGTTGCCCGGACGCCCGCCCCTCAAAGCGTGGAGAGACCGCCGGCAGGCGACTTGCAAGAAACCAACCGCATCGCCAGCTGCGGGCCCTTTTGGCTGGAAGCGACAACCGGCCGGCTTCAGGTTTCTTTCGAGATCTTGATGCTCGGAAACTTCGAGGAAAAGTCCTTGGCCTGCTTCGCGATCTTGATCGCCACCTGGCGCGCCACGGTCTTGTAGATCTCGGCGATCTCGCCATCGGGGTCGGACACCACCGTGGGCATGCCGCTGTCGGCCTGCACCCGGATCGACATGTTCAGCGGCAGTGCGCCCAGGTAATCCATGCCGTACTCGGCCGCCATCCTCTTGCCACCGTCGGCGCCGAAGATGTGTTCGGTGTGGCCGCAGTTGGGGCAGCAGTAAACCGCCATGTTCTCGACGATGCCGAGGATGGGAACGCCCACCTTCTCGAACATCTTGATGCCCTTGCGCGCGTCGAGCAGGGCGATGTCCTGCGGCGTGGTCACGATCACGGCGCCGGTCAGCGGCACGCGCTGGCTCAGCGTGAGCTGGATGTCGCCGGTACCGGGTGGCATGTCGACGATCAGGTAATCCAGGTCTTTCCAGTTGGTCTGGCGCAGCAGTTGCTCCAGCGCCTGTGTGGCCATGGGGCCACGCCAGATCATGGCTTCGTCCTTGTCGACCAGGAAACCGATCGAGATCACCTGCACGCCGTAGTTCTCCAGCGGCTCCATGGTCTTGCCGTCGACGCTTTCGGGTCGGCCTTCCACACCCATCATCATGGGCTGGCTGGGGCCGTAGATGTCGGCGTCCAGGATGCCGACCTTCGCGCCCTCGGCGGACAGCGCCAGCGCCAGGTTGACCGCCGTCGTGCTCTTGCCCACGCCGCCCTTGCCCGAGGCCACGGCGATGATGTTCTTCACGCTCGGCAGCAACTGCACGCCGCGCTGCACCGCGTGCGGAATGATCTTGCTGGTCATGTTGATCGACACGTTCTCCACCCCGGCCACGCCCTTGGCAGCGGCAATCAGCTCGCGGCGCAGCGACGGGATCTGGCTCTTGGCCGGATAGCCGAGTTCGACATCGAACGACACGTCGCCGTACTGTTCGTTCAGGTTCTTCAGTGCCTTGGTGGACACAAAGTCCTTGCCCGTGTTCGGGTCGGTCACGGTCTGCAGGGCATTGAGCAGCGCTTGTTGGTCGACGGCCATCGAAAGATCTCCTGAGGGAAAAACGTGGGTGGATATGCAGAAGTGGCCCGAAGTCTAACGCCCCGATGCCACGGCCCCCGCCGCACAGGCAAACACACAGCGGACGTGAGGACTTGGCGCGTCAGGCGCTGGCGACCGGGGCCGCCTAAAATCACGGGTTCCCCTGATAGAAAGCCCCCCAGCCATGAGCCCGCGTCGCCTGTTTGTCACCACCGCCCTGCCCTACGCCAACGGCCATTTCCACATCGGCCACATCATGGAGTACATCCAGGCCGACATCTGGGTGCGGTTCCAGCGCATGCAGGGCCACGAGGTGCATTTCGTCTGCGCCGACGACGCGCACGGTGCACCCATCATGATTGCGGCCGAAAAGGCCGGCAAGACACCCCAGCAGTTCGTGGCCGACATCGCCGCCGGGCGCAAGCCCTACCTGGATGGTTTCCACATCGGCTTCGACAACTGGCACAGCACCGATGGCCCGGAAAACCACCAGCTCGCGCAAGACATCTACCGCGCGCTCAAGGCCAACGATCTGATCGAAACCCGCACCATCGAACAGTTCTTCGACCCACAGAAGAACATGTTCCTGCCCGACCGTTTCATCAAGGGCGAGTGCCCGAAGTGCGGCGCCAAGGACCAGTACGGCGACAACTGCGAGGTCTGCGGCGCGGTCTACGCACCCACCGAACTGAAAAACCCCTATTCGGCGCTCTCTGGCGCCGAGCCGGTGCTGAAAAGCTCGGACCACTTCTTCTTCAAGCTGTCCGACCCGCGCTGCCTGGCCTTCCTCGACCAGTGGACGCAGAGCGGCGCCGTGCAACCCGAGGTGCTGAACAAGATCGCCGAGTGGATCGAGCCGGGCGAAGACGGCAAGCCCAGGATGGGTGACTGGGACATCAGCCGCGATGCGCCCTACTTCGGCATCGAAATCCCGGACGCGCCGGGCAAATACTTCTACGTCTGGCTGGACGCACCCATCGGCTACCTCGCCTCATTGAAGAACTACTTCGGCAAGACGGGCCGCGACTACGACGCCTTCATGGCCGACCCGACCACCGAGCAGTTCCACTTCATCGGCAAGGACATCATCACCTTCCACACCCTGTTCTGGCCCGCGATGCTGAAGTTCAGCGGCCGCAAGGTGCCCAACGCGGTGTTCGTGCACGGCTTCCTCACCATCAACAACGGCGAAAAGATGAGCAAGAGCCGGGGCACCGGCCTGAATCCCCTCAAATACCTGGAGCTCGGCATGAACCCCGAGTGGCTGCGTTATTACCTCGCGGCCAAGCTCAGCGGCAAGAACGAGGACGTGGACTTCAACCCCGAAGACTTCATGTTGCGGGTCAACAGCGACCTGGTGGGCAAGTTCATCAACATCGCCTCGCGCGCCGCAGGCTTCATCACCAAGCGCTTCGATGGAAAGCTGGGCGAGGTCTCGGCCGACGGCGATGCGCTGCTGGACCACCTCGAAGTGGCCGCCCCCAGCATCACCGAGCTCTACGCCGAGCGTGAATACGGCAAGGCCCTGCGCGAGATCATGCTGCTGGCCGACCGTGTGAACGCCTACGTGGACCAGAACAAACCCTGGGAACTGGCGAAGAAGGAGGGCATGGAAGGCCGGCTGCACGACGTGTGCACCACCTGCATCGAAGCCTTCCGCCTGCTCACGCTCTACCTCAAACCTGTGCTGCCCGCGCTGGCGAAAGACGTGGAAGCTTTCCTGAACACTGCGCCGCTGCAGTTCGCCGACGCGAACCGCCTGCTCGGCGCCGGCCACGCCATCGGCGCCTACCAGCACCTGATGCAGCGCGTGGACGTGAAACAGCTCGACGCCCTGTTTGAGCCGCCACCCGCCCCCGCCGTGGAGCTGGTGGAGCCCGGCGGCGAACCGATCGCCGACACCATCTCCATCGACGACTTCAGCAAGATCGACCTGCGCATCGCGTTGATCGTCAACTGCGAAGCGGTGGAAGGCTCCACCAAACTGCTGCGCCTCACGCTCGACGTGGGCGAGGGCAAGACGCGCAACGTGTTCAGCGGCATCGCCAGCATGTACAAGCCGGAAGACCTGGTGGGCCAACTCACCGTGATGGTCGCCAACCTGGCACCACGCAAGATGAAGTTCGGCGTCAGCGAGGGCATGGTGCTCGCCGCCAGTCACGCCGACGAAAAGGCCCGGCCCGGCATCCACATCCTCAACCCCTGGCCGGGCGCCCAGCCGGGCATGCGGATCCACTGACCGCGATCGATGTTCGAACCCATTCGCGGCTTCACCAGCCTCAAGCGCACGCCGCAGGCCGACCTGAAGCTCGGCACGGTGCTGGCCTTTGTGGCCGGCGCGACCAACGCGGGCGGTTTTCTGGCCGTGGGCCAGTACACCTCGCACATGACGGGCATGGTGTCTGCACTGGCCGACAACCTGGTGCTCGGCCAGTTCGTGTTGGCCGGCGCCGCACTGGCCGCGGTGCTGGCCTTTCTGCTGGGTGCCATGAGCACCGCCTGGCTGGTGAACTGGGGCATGCGCCTCAAGCTGCGCAGCGCCTACGGTTTGCCGCTGGTGATCGAAGCCGCCCTGCTGCTGGTGTTTGGCCTGTTCGGCGCCGCGATGAGCCTGTGGCACACCGTTTTCCTGCCCGTCACGGTGGTGCTGCTGTGTTACATCATGGGCCTGCAGAACGCGGTGATCACCAAGATCTCGCAGGCGCGCATCCGCACCACCCACGTCACCGGTCTGGTCACCGACCTGGGCATCGAACTGGGCAAGCTGCTTTACGTGAACCGCCACCCGGAGATGCAGCCGGTGCTGGCCGACCGTGCGCGACTGCGGGTACATGCCCAACTGGTGATCAGTTTCCTGGTGGGCGGCATCGCCGGTGCGCTCGGCTTCAAGCACCTCGGCTACATCAGCACCCTGCCGCTGGCGATCACGCTGCTGTTGCTGGTGATGCGCCCGGCGCTGGACGACTGGAAGCGGTTGCGCGCGGCCTGAACGGGCTCAGCGGCTGCGGTCCAGGTCCGGGTCGCGCACCGACATCGTGGAAACCACGCGCAGATCGGGCGAGAAAATCACCGTGAAAACCTTGGCGTCGCCCTCGTTCGGGCCGTCGCGCCAGCGCCAGTCGTAGTGCGTCTCCTGCTTGAGATCGTAGGTGGTGATCTTCATCGGCTTGCCCAGCATGCGCCGCACCTGCTCCATCGGCATGCCGGGCTGGATGCGCTCGAAGTTGTGCGGTGCGAGCACCTGGCGCAGCGCGGCCATCTTGCCGTCGGCCCCGATGGTGATCTGGTAGTTCTGATACCCGGCGGGCTGCCGGTTGTACTCGTAGATCTGAGCCCCGTCGTCGCCCTCCCACACCGCTTCGGGCGCGCCGAAACGCTCGCGCACATCGGCCTCGGTGGAGACGCCTTCTTCCAGTTCGCTGATGTTCTGCGGGTCGCAGGCTGTCACTCCCAGCAGGAGGCCCAGCGCCAGGGTCAGCCCAGCGAATCGGTGTGGTTGGCTTTTCATGGTCGGGGGTCCCTTCATGCCGTTTGCAACGGGAAAATCAGTGTAAACCCCCATCCAGAACCGTTCTGCCTGTAAGTTCCGGTCATCGTCGCCAAAGGTAACATTTGCGCATGCTGAAAAACCTGCCTCCGCTGGCCCCGTTTCGCCCCCGACTGCTGAACGACCTCAAGGGCTACAACGGCGAGAAACTGGTCAAGGACATGGGCGCCGGTGCCACCGTGGGCATCGTGGCCCTGCCGCTGGCGATGGCGTTTGCCATCGCCAGCGGGCTCAAGCCCGAGGCGGGCCTGTGGACGGCCATCATCGCGGGCTTCATCATTTCCGCCCTGGGTGGCACCTCGGTGCAGATCGGTGGCCCGGCCGGTGCCTTCATCGTCATCGTCTACGGCATCGTCGAGCGCTATGGCGTGGCCAACCTGCTGATCGCCACCGCCAGCGCGGGTGTGCTGCTGTTCCTGCTGGGCCTGTTCCGGCTCGGCACCCTGGTGCGCTACGTGCCGGTGAGTGTGGTGATCGGGTTCACCAACGGCATCGCGGTGCTGATCGGCCTGTCGCAGGTGCGCGACTGGCTGGGGCTGGACATTGCCAAGATGCCGGGCGACTTCTTCGGACAGATCGGCGCGCTCAGCCAGCACCTGCACAGCATCAACGCCCATGCCTTCGGCCTCGGCGCCCTCTGCGTGATCGGCCTGTTCATCTGGCCCCGCCTGTGGGCGGTGGATTCGCAGTTTCGCCGCCAGCTCGACCAGATCGACACCGTGAGCGCGCTCAAGGCCACCTCGCGCCTGCCCGCCCCGGTGGTGGCGCTGGTCACGCTCTCGCTGCTGGCCTGGGCCCTGAGCATGCCGGTCGAAACGATCGGCTCGCGCTTTGGCGGTATCCCGCAGGGCGTGCCGGCCTTCGAGCTGCCCGACTTTTCCTGGGAAACCGTGCGCCTGCTGGTCACGCCCACCCTCACCATCGCCATCCTCGGCGCCATCGAGTCGCTGCTGTGCGCCCGCGTGGCCGACCAGTTGAGCGACACCCCCAAACACGATCCCAACCAGGAACTCATGGCGCAAGGCGTGGCCAATGTGGTGGTGCCCTTTTTTGGTGGCATGCCCGCCACCGGCACCATCGCACGCACCGTGACCAATATCCGCTCGGGTGCGGTGTCGCCCGTGGCGGGCATCGTGCACTCGGCCACCCTGGCCGCGGTGGTGCTGATCGCCGCGCCGCTGGCGGCGCACATTCCGCTGGCCGTGCTGGCGGGCGTGCTGCTGTTCGTGGCCTGGAACATGGGCGAATGGCGCGAGTTCGGCCGCCTCAAGCAGTTCACCAACCACTACCGGCTGATGATGGTGTCCACCTTCCTGGTAACCATCATTTTTGACCTGACGGTGGCGGTGGAGCTCGGCCTGGTGCTGGCCTGCTTCCTCTTCGTGCGGCGCCAGAGCGACATTTTCCGTGCCGATCCGCTGGCCAGCAACGAACACCAGCTCACCTACCGCCTCTACGGCTCGCTGTTCTTCGGCGCCGTGGCCAAGATCGATCCGATCGTGAACGCGGTGGAGCAGGGCCCCGCCGGCCTGAACGTGATGCTCGACGCCAGCCAGCTGATCTCGCTCGACACCACCGGGCTCGACGCCCTGGAGCAGTTGCACAAGGCGGTGGCCAAGCGCGGCGGACACCTGGGCATGGTGGGCGTGAACCCCCAACCGCGATCGCTGATCGAGCGCTCGGGTTTTGCCGCCCACCTGCACACCTTCCACTGAAACCCCCGGCCGCAGGGTGACCGCCATGACCGCTCAAACCCTGCCGCACGACCACCCCATTGCGGCGCGCATCGACTGGCTGTTCGGCCTGGCCGAACGCCACGCCCAGGAATACGCGAGTCCCGAAGCCTCGCTGGCCCGGCAACGTCACCTGGCCCGTCATCCGACGGCCATCCTGGTGCTCAAGTGCATGGACGGGCGCATCAACATCCCGGTGGCCACCCAGACACCCAAAGGCATCATCCAGCCGTTTCGCAACCTCGGTGGTTTCTTCCAGCTCGGCTGGCCCCACCTGGGCGAGACCCTGGTGGCCAGCGTGGACAAGGTCATGCGCTCGGGCCGGCAGGCGCTGGTGCTCATCACCTACCATTTCTCGCGCGGCGACGAGCGGCGCGGTTGCGCCGGGTTCCATTACCGCACGGCAGACGCCCAGGCCCACACCTTCGAGATCCAGCGCGAAGTGTCCACGCTGTTCGGCGCCGGGCATGGCAACGTGTACCCCCTGGTCTGTGGCTTCGAGACCGACGAAGACGCCCTCGTCGTGCACGGGCAAGACGGCCAGACACTGAACATGGCCCATCTGGGCGTCCAGGACATCGACAGCCTGCCGCAGCGCCTGCAGCAGTTGCTGCCCGACATGCCGACCCAGATCCGGCACGACCTGCTGCCGCTGCTGATCGGCAACCTGGCCCACATCGAAGACATCCGCCGCCAAACGCGTCGGCTGGACATCGAGCACCGCGAGTGGATGATCTGCGTCGGCCGCGGCTTCGACTGGCTGCACCTGCCCAACGTGGCGCTCATCATCGGCCCCTACAGCCCCGATCTCGCCGATCCGATCCGCCAGGCGGCCGGCATCATCCAGGCCAACATGCGTGCCGGGCGCATCCCGAACGACGGCTTCCTGCTCTTTTCGTCCGTTCCCTATGAAGACATCGGCGTCGACCGTGCCCGCGCGGTGCTCAAATCGCGCTTCATGGCCCGGTTCGCTGGCGAAGTGGTGCGAGAGTCCTATCCCGACCTGGCTGCGCGCATGACGGTGCGCCAGACGGTTCTCAACTGGCACAGTCGGGCGGTGGAGGCCCTGGACCGCTAAAATCGCCGCTGCAGCCCGAACCCACCTATCGATTGAACGCCATGTCCTTCTTTGCCCGCCCGCATTACGCGTCTGACGCGACGCAGTTCCTCGACAAGCTCAAGGCCGACAAGCCCCAGCTGGAGCAGGAGCAGCGCCAAGGCCGTTCGCTGCTGTGGGACAAGCAGATCGACCGCGATTTCCAGGCCCAGGCCACCGCCTCGACCGTGCCCCAGCAACCCTACGTGTACCAGACCGTCTCCGACCACACCTGAGCGCCAGGGCCCGCGGGTTCCACCCATGAGCAACGAGGCCAGCACACTCGACGTCGCCCCCGACGGGCTCGACGCGGTGATGCCCGCTGTGGTGGACCAGGTGGCGCTGGCCCGCCTGTACGGTGAACCGCTGTTCACCATGCCGCGCGACCTGTACATCCCGCCGGATGCGCTGCAGGTCTTCCTCGAAGCTTTCGAGGGCCCGCTGGACCTGCTGCTCTACCTGATCCGCAAGCAGAACTTCAACATCCTCGACATCCCGATGGCCGCGGTGACGCGCCAGTACCTGAGCTACGTGGACGAGATCCGCGCCAGCAACCTGGAACTGGCGGCCGAATACCTGCTCATGGCGGCGATGCTGATCGAGATCAAGTCGCGCATGTTGTTGCCCCCCAAGAGGACAGCCGAGGGCGAAGAAGCCGAAGACCCGCGCGCCGAACTCGTGCGCCGCCTGCTCGAATACGAGCAGATGAAACTGGCTGGCCAGCGTCTGGCCGAGATGCCGCAGTACGGCCGCGATTTCCTGCGTGCACAGGTCTACGTGGAGCAGGCGCTGGCGCCGCGTTTTCCGGACGTGGCTGTGCTTGATCTGCAAAGCGCCTGGCGCGACATCCTCAAGCGCGCCAAGCTGGTCCAGCACCACAAGATCAGCCGCGAAGAACTCTCGGTGCGCGAGCACATGAGCATCGTGCTGCGCCGCCTGCAGGGCAAGAAGTTCGTCGAATTCGGCGAACTCTTTGACCCGGCCCGGGGCCAGCAGGTGCTGGTGGTGACCTTCATTGCCATGCTGGAGCTGGCCAAGGAAACCTTGATCGAACTGACCCAGGCCGAGGCGTTTGCCCCGATCTACGTGCGCCTGGCCTACACCCCGAATCCATGACCACCCATTCCTTTGACGTCCTCATCATCGGCAGCGGCCTGGCTGGCCTCACGGCCGCCCTGCGCCTGGCGCCCACCCACCGCGTGGCGGTGGTGACCAAGCGCGGCATCTCCGACGGCTCCAGCAACTGGGCCCAGGGTGGCATCGCGGCCGTGCTGGCCGAAGGCGACAGCTACGCCTCGCACGTGGACGACACGCTGGTCGCAGGCGCCGGCCTGTGCGATCTGGAGGCCACCCGCTTCACAGTGGAAAACGCCCCAGCGGCCATCGCCTGGCTGCAGGAACTGGGTGTGCCCTTCTCCACCGAAAACGGCGCCCTGCACCTCACCCGAGAGGGCGGCCACAGCCACCGGCGCATCGTTCACGCCACCGATGCCACGGGCGCGGCCGTGCAGACCACGCTGAGCCAACTGGCACGATCCACCCCCGGCATCACGTTCTTCGAGAACCACATGCTGGTCGACCTGATCACCGACAGCAAGCTGCCTGGCCACAAGCCGAGCGCAGCCGCCATGCGTTGCCACGGGGCCTACGTGCTCGATGTCGACCGCGACGAGGTCGAAACCTTCAGCGCACCGCACACCATCCTGGCCACCGGCGGCGCGGGCAAGGTCTACCTCTACACGACCAACCCCGACACGGCCACCGGCGACGGCATCGCGGCCGCCTGGCGCGCGGGCTGCCGGGTCGGCAACATGGAGTTCATCCAGTTCCACCCCACCTGCCTGTACCACCCGCACGCCAAAAGCTTCCTGATCACCGAGGCGGTGCGTGGCGAAGGCGGCCAACTCAAGCTGCCGCCGCGGCTGGGCAGCCACCGCTTCATGCCCGACCACGATCCGCGCGCCGAACTGGCGCCGCGCGACGTGGTGGCCCGTGCCATCGACTTCGAGATGAAGAAACACGGCTTGGACTGCGTGCACCTGGACATCTCGCACCACAGCCCCGAATTCCTGCAAGAACACTTCCCGAACATCCTGGCCCGCTGCGCCGAGCTGGGCATCGACATCACCCGGGAGCCGATCCCGGTGGTGCCCGCCGCGCATTACACCTGTGGCGGTGTGGTCACCGACCTCGAAGGTCACACCGACCTTGAAGGCTTGTACGCCGTGGGCGAAACCACCTGCACCGGCCTGCACGGCGCCAACCGCCTGGCCAGCAACTCGCTGGTGGAGTGCATGGTGTTTGCCCAGGCCGCCGTGGGCGCGATTCGGGCGGCCGATGCGCCCCCGGCTCCCGCGCTGCCGCAGTGGGACGAAAGCCGCGTCACCGACGCCGATGAACAGGTGGTGATTTCCCACAACTGGGACGAACTGCGCCGTTTCATGTGGGACTACGTCGGCATCGTGCGCACCGACAAGCGCCTGGAGCGCGCCGCGCACCGCATCACGCTGCTGCAACGCGAGATCCACGAGTTCTATTCGCAGTTCCACGTCACGCGCGACCTGCTCGAACTGCGCAACCTGGTGCAGGTGGCCGACCTGATCGTCATGTCGGCCATGATGCGGCACGAAAGCCGCGGCCTGCACTTCAGCCGCGACTACCCCGACCTGCTGCCCGAAGCCAAGCCGACCATCCTGGTGCCTCCGGCACGGTGAAACGGCGCCCAAGGACCGCGAATCGCGCTTAAGTGCACCCATCTGGGGCCATGCGGGCGTTGCAGCCAGCGCCGGCGCGGTTCTCGCGCTAAAGTAGGGGCATGCCCACCACCGCCGATCCGGACACCGTGAAGTCGACCACCGCACAGGCCCATCCCGCGGCCAGTGCGGCTGCGGCCAGCTTTGCTGCCCTGGTCGGCAAGCTGGACTACCTGAGCGCGCCCGAGATCGAAAGCGTCCGCCAGGCCTACCGGTTCGCGGACGAAGCCCACCTGGGCCAGATGCGAAAGAATGGTGACCCCTACATCACCCACCCGATCGCGGTCGCCGCCCAGTGCGCCGAATGGAAGCTCGATGCCCAGGCCCTGATGGCCGCTCTGATGCACGACGCCATCGAAGACTGCGGTGTCACCAAGCAGGATCTGGTGGAACGTTTCGGCGCCCCGGTGGCCGATCTGGTCGACGGACTGACCAAGCTGGAAAAGCTGGAGTTCGACACCCGCGAGCAGAACCAGGCCGAGTCGTTCCGGAAAATGCTGCTGGCCATGGCCAAGGATGTGCGCGTCATCCTGATCAAGCTGGCCGACCGCACGCACAACATGCGCACCATGGGCGACATGCCGCGCAACAAGTGGAAGCGCATCAGCAGCGAAACGCTGGAGATCTACGCTCCGATCGCGCACCGCCTGGGCCTGAATTTCACCTACCGCGAACTGCAGGACCTCGCCTTCCGCTTCCTGCATCCGTGGCGTTACGAGATCCTGTCCAAGGCGCTGAACAAATCACGCAACCGCCGCAAGGACCTGATCGCCCGGGTCCAGGGTGAAGTGGAGTCCGCGTTCCGGAAGTTCGGGCTTTCCGTGCGCACCATGGGCCGCGAGAAAACGCTCTACTCCGTCTACCGCAAGATGGACAGCAAACACCTGTCGTTTTCTCAGGTGACCGACATCTACGGCTTTCGCATCGTCGTACCCGAACTCAGCGACTGTTACACGGGCATGGGTGTGTTGCACCAGCTCTACAAACCGCTGCCTGGCAAGTTCCGCGACTACGTGGCCATCCCCAAGGTCAACGGCTACCAGTCGCTGCACACCACGCTGATCGGCCCCTTCGGCACCAACATCGAATTCCAGCTGCGCACCCACGCCATGGACGTGGTGGCCGAATCCGGTGTGGCCGCGCACTGGCTCTACAAGGCCAGCGAACCCAACAGCGACACCTCGCAACGCCTGGGCACGCAGTGGCTGCAGTCCTTGCTCGACATCCAGCAGGAAACCCACGACGCCAGCGAGTTCTGGGACCACATCAAGATCGACCTGTTCCCGGACGCGGTCTATGTGTTCACCCCCAAGAGCAAGATCATGGCGCTGCCCCGGGGTGCGACGGTGATGGACTTCGCCTATGCGATCCACAGCGGCGTGGGCAACCGGGCCGTGGCCGCCCGGATCAATGGCGAACAGCGTCCCCTGCGTACGGAGCTGAACAACGGCGACATCGTCGAGATCATCACCGGCGACAACGCCGAGCCCAACCCAGCCTGGCTCTCGTTCGTGAAGACCGGGCGCGCGCGCTCCAAGATCCGCCACCACCTCAAGACCCTGGCGCAGGAAAAGTCGAACGAGTTGGGCGAGCGCATGCTGGGTCAGGCCCTGCGATCGGAAGGCATCGCCACCCTGCCAACCGAAGACGGCCCCTACAAGACCACCTGGGAAAAGCTGCTGCGCTTCACCGGCAACAAGTCACGCAGCGAGCTCCTGTCGGACATCGGCATGGGCAAGCGCATCGCCAGCATGGTGGGCAAGAAACTCGCGGTGCTGCTGTCAGAAACCGGGCTCAAGCCCGACGCCCTGCTGATCAGCACCGAACGCTACGCCAGCGGAGAAGACGAATCGGTCTCCCAGGGCGTGGTCAGCCTGGACGGCAGCGAAGGCCTGTCGGTGCAATACGCATCGTGCTGCAAACCCATTCCAGGCGACCGCATCGTCGGCTATCTGGGGCGCGGCGAAGGCCTGACGGTGCACGCCGAAGACTGCCCCACGGGCAGACGCCTGCTCACGCGTGACAGCGAGCGTTTCCTGCAGGTGGAGTGGGCCGACGAACCGGTGCGCCCGTTCGAAACCATGGTGCTCGTCACCGTGACCAACGGCAAAGGCGTGCTGGCGCGCGTGGCCTCGGCCATCGCAGCGGCCGAAGCTGACATCACCCACGTGGACATGGGCGACGAACCGGCCCAGACCGCCACCGACATCCGCTTCTCGATCTCGGTGCGCGACCGCCAGCACCTGGCCGACGTGCTGCGCAGCCTCAAACGCACCACCTCGGTCCTCAAGGCCCAGCGTTTCAAGCCCTGACACCCTGTTGGGCTCAGGATGCCGCCGGGTATTCCACCGACAGAATCTCCAGTTCCTGCACCCCGCCCGGCACGACCAGGCGCACCACGTCGCCCACACGCGCCTTGAGCAGGGCCCGCGCCACCGGCGAAACCCAGCTGATCTGGCCTTGGGCGCTGTCGGCCTCGTCCACACCCAGGATGGTGACGGTGGTTTCAGCACCCGACCCGTCGGCATAGCAGACCGTGGCGCCAAAAAACACCTGTTCACCCCCGTGGTGCATCGACGAGTCGACCACCTCGGCGATCTCCAGACGTTGGGTCAGAAAGCGGATGCGTCGGTCGATCTCGCGCAAGCGCTTCTTGCCATAGAGGTAGTCGCCGTTTTCGGAGCGGTCGCCGTTGCTGGCCGCCCAGTGCACGATCTCCACGATCCTGGGGCGCTCGTCGTCGATCAGGGTGAACAGTTCGCTGCGCAGGCGCTCGTAGCCGGCGCGCGTGATGTAGTTGATACCTGAAGGTGCGGATGGTGGCGGTGCAACAGCACCATCTTCATCACCGTCGGCATCGGACTCGCGGGTGAAGGCCTTGCTCATGATTGCCGGGCTCCTGGACGATGGACGCGACAGAAACGAAAAAGCCTGCAGCTTTTGGCTGCAGGCTTTCCATTTGGTGCGGCTGGCAGGAATTGAACCCACGACCCCTTGGTTCGTAGCCAAGTACTCTATCCAGCTGAGCTACAGCCGCTAAGCTTTGAATTATAGCACGGGTTTTCTGGTAGGCCGTGTTGGACTTGAACCAACGACCAAAGGATTATGAGTCCTCTGCTCTAACCAACTGAGCTAACGGCCCGCAAGGCGACGATTGTAGGGGCAGCGACCGTGACGCCGTCGGGCTTCAGCCCTGTTTGCCATGGCTCAGGGCGTTGCTCACCAGCTTGGCCGTCACGTCGACGATCTGGATCATGCGGTCGTAGGGCATGCGCTGTGGTCCAATCACGCCCAGTGTGCCCACCACCTGGCCATCTACCTCGTAGGGTGCTGTGACCACCGACAGGGCTTCGAACGGCACCACCTGGCTCTCGCCACCGATGTAGATGCGCACCCCGTCGGCCTGCGCCGATACGTCGAGCAGGCGGATGAGCTGGGTCTTCTGTTCGAACAGGTCGAACATCCGCCGCAGGTTGCCCATGTCGCTGGAAAATTCGCTCACCGAAAGCAGGTTCCGCTCACCGGACACCACCACCTCGTCCTGTTCACCCGTGGCGTCATCGCCGATGTTCACTGCGGCCTGCATGAGCGAGGCGATCTCGCCCCGCAACGCATCCACCTCGACTTTCAGGCGCGCGCGCACCTCCTCCATCGTCAGCCCCGAGTAGTGGGCATTGAGGAAGTTGGCCGCCTCCTGCAGCTGGGTCTGGGTGAAGTTCACCTGCGTGTGGATGATGCGGTTCTGCACATCACCATCGGGTGACACCAGGATCACCAGCACACGGCGCTCGGACAGGCTCAGGAATTCGATGTGCCGGAACACCGAAGCGCGTCGCGGCGCCATCACGACGCCCACAAAATGCGACAGGCTGGACAACATCTGGGCGGCGTTGCTGATGACGCGCTGGGGCTGCCCCGCTTCGATGCCGTGCGTCCCCATGTCGCCCACCGCGGAGAACCCTTCCCGCCGCACCGTGAGCATCGTGTCCACAAACAGCCGGTAGCCCCGCGCCGTGGGAATGCGGCCCGCCGAGGTGTGCGGACTCGCGATGAGGCCCAGCTCTTCCAGGTCGCTCATCACGTTGCGGATGGTGGCCGGCGACAGCTCCAGCCCCGCGGCCTTGGCCAGCGTGCGCGAACCCACGGGCTGCCCGTCGGCGATGTATCGCTCGACAAGAGCCTTGAGCAACAGTTTGGCGCGGTCATCCAGCATGACAGCCATTCTAAGGAAGCGCAGCACCCCAACACCGTCCAGTGCGTTTTGTACACAACAACTGTATTCACTGGCACACGAATTGCTGAGCAGATCGAAAGGCCATTCGTGCCAGCGGTTCGTGCACCAAGGGCGCCCAGACGCCCACCCTTGGTGCAACGAGCGGCCACGGATCCGTCGAGCGCAGCGAAGTGCCCCCGTGACGCTCCGCTATCGCCGGCCGGATGGCCTTTGTCGTGTCCCCCACCCTGTTGTTCAACTGGAGAAAAATTCATGAAGTCTGCTTTCAAACATCTGGCCCTCGGCTCTGCCGTTTTCCTGACCGCACTCGGTGCGCAGGCCCAGAGTTCCGTTTCGGTCTACGGCCTGCTCGACCTCAGCATGGGCTCGACCAAGGCCCCGGGTGGCGCATCGGTCAAGTCTGTTGACAGCGGAAAAATGACCACCAGCTATTTCGGCTTTGGCGGCAAGGAAGATCTGGGCGGCGGCCTGTCGGCGGTATTCAAACTGGAGAGCTTCATGCGCGCCAACACCGGCGCCCAGGGCCGGTTCGACGGAGACCCCGCCTTCTCACGTTCGGCCAACGTCGGTCTGTCCCACCAGGACTACGGCACGTTGACCTTCGGGCGCAACACCACCGCGCTGTTCGTTTCCACACTCATGTACAACGCCTTCGGCGACTCCTTCGGCTACTCCCCCAGCATCCGCCACTACTTCACCAGCGGCACCACCACCGGTGACACCGGCTGGAGCGACTCCTTCGCCTACGCCAGCCCGACGTTCGGCGGCGTGCGTTTTGGTGTCTCGGGTGCGAACAAGAACAGCGGTTCCGCCGTCAGCAACGGCGGCAACTGGAGTGCCAACGTGGGTTATGGCGCTGGCCCCGTGTCGGCATCGCTGGTGGTGCAGCGTGTGAAGAAAGACGGCGCCAGCCCGGTGGCCGACACCCGCACCACCCAGCTCGGCGGCTCTTACGACTTCGGCGTGGTCAAGGCCTTCGCCCAGTACGGCGAAGTCGAAAACCTGAGCACGCCCAACACCTACAAGATCAGCGGTCTGGGCGCACGCTTCCCCATCGGCACAGGGGCCCTGCTGGCGCAATGGGGCCAGATCAGCCCCGAGAGCGGCGCGGATCGCAAAACCCTGTCGTTCGGCTATGTGCACTCGCTGTCCAAGCGGACCGAGCTGTACGCCGTGGGCATGAGCGACAAGGTGGAAGGCCTGTCCAGCGGCTCGGGTTACTCCCTGGGTATCCGTCACCGCTTCTGATGCAATAGGGGCGTTGGGCACCCCTCTTGAACAGGGCTGTCCGGTCTGGCGCGAGCCGTCCGGACAGCTCCAGTTTGTCTGTCGCGCACAGGAACGCACCCCTCGTGCAGTGCGGCTGAATCACAAGGGTTTTCAGGCGGGTCGGTGCCTTGCGGCTATGTTGTAATTTGTGCATGAGTCTGCAGCCCGACACCCGCTCCGCACCCGCCCC
This sequence comes from Hydrogenophaga sp., assembly GCA_030653975.1. Taxonomy (GTDB): domain Bacteria; phylum Pseudomonadota; class Gammaproteobacteria; order Burkholderiales; family Burkholderiaceae_C; genus Hydrogenophaga. Next base: position 173,813 of record JAURYH010000021.1, read on the forward strand.
TGCCGTGCGAACCCTGCGTTTTTCGCATGTGGCCATCATCGGGAAATACCAGGCGCCTGGTTCGCGCGACGTGGTGGACGAGGTCGCCCACTTCCTGCACGCCGAAGGCTGCGATGTTTCACTGGAGCGCGAAACCGCGCTCAACACCGGCCTGCTGCAATACCCGTCGCTGGACGTGCCCGCCATGGGCCAGGCCTGTGATCTCGCGCTGGTGGTCGGTGGCGACGGCACCATGCTGGGCATCGGCCGGCAGCTCGCGCGCTATGGCGTGCCGCTCGTGGGCATCAACCAGGGGCGCCTGGGTTTCATCACCGATATCCCTTTCGGCAGCTACCGAGAAAAGTTGCGCGCCATCCTGCACGGTGAATACGAAGAAGACCCTCGCGCCCTGTTGGCGGCCAGCGTCTGGCGCGACGGCCGCTGCGTGTTCGAGGCCACCGCACTCAACGACGTGGTGGTCAACCGCGGTGGGGTGGCCAGCATGATCGAGCTGCGCGTGGAGGTGGACGGCCATTTCGTGGCCAACCAGCGCGCCGACGGCCTGATCATCGCCACCTCGACGGGCTCCACCGCCTATTCGCTGTCGGCCGGCGGTCCGCTGCTGCACCCGGCCATTGGCGGCTGGGTGATGGTGCCGATCGCCCCGCACACGCTGTCCAACCGCCCCATCGTGCTGCCGGCCCAATGCGAAATCGCGGTCGAGATCGTGTCGGGCAAAGACGCCAGTGCCAATTTCGACATGCAGTCCCTCACCAGCCTGCTGCACGGTGACCGCATCGTGGTGCGGCGCTCCGAGCACACGCTGCGGCTGCTGCACCCGGTGGGCTGGAGCTACTTCGACACGTTGCGCAAGAAACTGCACTGGAACGAAGGCGGCTGAAATACCGGTCAAAATACGACCGCTTCATCCACCGCTGCTCCTCTCCCTTTCACGCCCATGAGCCTCAGACGCATCGTTTTGCGCGACTTCGTCATCGTGCAGTCGCTGGACCTGGAACTGAACCAGGGCTTTTGCGTGCTCACGGGGGAGACCGGCGCCGGCAAGTCCATCCTGATCGACGCCCTGCAGCTGGCGCTGGGTGCGCGGGCCGACAGCGGTGTGGTGCGCGAAGGGGCTGCGCGGTGCGAGATTGCCGCTGAATTTGATCTGCCGCCCCACCTGGCACCGTGGCTGGAAGAACAAGGGTTCACGCACGACGACCAACTGCTGCTGCGGCGCACCGTGGACACCGATGGCCGCAGCCGCGCGTGGATCAACGGCAGCGCCGCCACCATGGCGCAGCTCAAGGCCCTGGCCAGTGACCTCGTGGACATCCATGGCCAGCACGCCTGGCAAAGCCTGACCCGGTCCGATGCCGTGCGGGCCCTGCTCGACGGCTACGCCGGCATCGACACCACCGCCGCCAACCAGGCCTGGACCCAGTGGCGGCTGCGCCGCAAGGCGCTGGAAACGGCCACCGAGCGCCAGAGCACCCTGCGGCAGGAGAGCGAACGGCTGGCCTGGCAGATCGCCGAGCTCGACAAGCTCCAGCCCGCAGCCGGTGAATGGGAAGAGCTCAACAGCCAGCACAGCCGTCTGGCCAATGCCCAGGCCTTGCTGGACGCGGCCAACGCGGCCACGCTGGCGCTGGAAGAGGAGGAGCCCAGCGCAGCAGCCCTGATCCACCGCGCGCTGTCAGCCTTGCAGGCCCAGGCCAGCATCGAACCCCAGTTCAGCGGGCCGGTGGAAGCACTGGAAGCCGCCCTGGCTCAGGTACAGGACACCGTGCACAGCCTGCACCAGTACAGCCGCCGCACGGATCTGGACCCCGCCGGCCTGGCTGCGCTGGACGAGCGGATGGGTCTCTGGATGTCGCTCGCCCGGCGCTACCGTCGGCCCCCCGAGGAGCTGGCCGCGCTGCATGCGCAGTGGCAGTCGGAGCTCGCCGGCGTGGATCAGGCGCTGGATCTGGCCGCTCTGAAGGCCGCCGAGCGCGAGGTCTGGCAGGCTTTCACCGCCGAACTGCAGACGCTGAGCAAACGGCGCCAGCAAGCCGCGCCCAAACTCGCCAAAGCGGTCACCGAAACCATGCAGACCCTGGGCCTGCAGGGTGGCCGCTTCGAAGTCGCGCTGCAGAGGCTCGACGAACCGCAGGCCCACGGCTGGGAACAGGTGGAGTTTCTGGTGGCGGGCCACGCCGGCGTGAGTCCGCGCCCCGTGGGCAAGGTGGCATCGGGGGGCGAGCTCTCGCGCATCGCGCTCGCCATCTCGGTCGTCACCAGCCAGCTCGGGCAGGCACCCACGCTGATCTTTGACGAAGTGGACGCGGGCATCGGCGGCGCCGTCGCCCACACCGTGGGCCAACTGCTGCGCCAGCTGGGCCAGGACCGCCAGGTGCTCGCCGTGACCCACCTGCCCCAGGTCGCCGCCTGCGCCGACCACCACCTGCTGGTGAGCAAACAGCTGCAGGGCCCGCAGACCCTGAGCACGGTCGCCCCCATCACCCGCGATCACCGGGTGGTGGAACTCGCCCGCATGCTCGGCGGCAACGAACGCTCCGAAGTTTCGCTCGCCCACGCCCGCGAGCTGCTCACGCCATGAACGCCACCGTTCTCCCGCCTGCCGCCGTCGCCAGCGAAGCGTCCCCCGCGATCGAGCTGGTGCTGATCACCGGCATGTCGGGCTCGGGCAAGTCGATCGCGCTGACCGCACTGGAGGATCTCGGTTTCTATTGCGTGGACAATCTCCCACCGGAGCTGCTGGCCCCATTCATCGCCCTGGAGCAGACTCATCGCGCCAGCAAAGTGGCCATCGCCATGGATGTGCGCAGTGCAGCCTCCCTGCCGGGTCTGCCCGAACGGCTTGAGCAGGTCAGGAAGCAGCCTGGAGAGAACATCCACCTGCGCACCGTGTTCCTGGAAGCGACCACCGACACCCTGGTGAGGCGCTTCTCCGAAACGCGGCGCCTGCATCCGCTTTCGCTCAAACAAGCCGACGACCAGCACCGCGCGCTCACCGACGCCATCGAACACGAACGAGAGCTGCTGTCGGAGCTGCGTGAACGTGCGCTGGTGCTTGACACCAGCCTCATCCGGCCAGCCCAGCTGCGCAGCCACATCAAGGACCTGCTGGGTACCGGACAAGCCCCGCTCACCCTGGTGTTCGAGTCCTTTGCCTTCAAGCGTGGCGTGCCGATGGACGCCGACTTCGTCTTCGACGTGCGCATGCTGCCGAACCCGCACTACGAACCCGCACTCAAACCCCTGACCGGGCGCGACGAACCGGTGGCCCGCTACCTGGCCGAACAGGCCGAGGTGCAGGCCATGGAACAGCAGATCGGCGCATTCCTGCGCCACTGGCTGCCCCAGATGCTGAGAGACCACCGCAGCTATGTCACCGTGGCCATCGGCTGCACCGGCGGGCAGCACCGCTCGGTCTACCTGGTCGAGCGGCTGGCACAGGCTTTTGCGGCCGACTGGGCCACCCGGCTGCGGCACCGGGAAATCGATGGCTGGCCAGCCTCCGCGCGATCCGCCATGCCGTGATCCAAGGCGCATGGCGCATGGCCATGCGGAACCTCAATCGGGCAGCTGCATGAGCAACTGGCGCACGGGTGCTGGCAGGCCCAGCGCGTCAAGGCCCTCCATGTCCACCCAGCGCCCGCTGCCATCGCCAGACACCGGCGTGTGAGGCATCTCCAGCAACAACGGATGCAGGCGCAGTTCACGGTGCGTGAGGCTGTGCGCCACCGGCGCCAAGGCCTGCATGCGGCCGGTGTTCGGCGGCAGTACCGCCAGGGCCGAGGCCTCGTCGGCAAACACGGGCGTGCAAAACAGCCCGGCCCAGATGCCCGGGTTCGGACGGCGCTCCAGCCAGATCCGGTGCGCCCCGTCGTCCGACGCTGAACGCAGCACGAGCAGCCACCAGCTTTCGTGTCGCCGTTTGAGGGTTCGGGTCTTGACGGGATAGCGGTTGGCCGTGCCGTCCTGACCCGACCGGCACAGGGCCAGCACCGGACACGCCGCACACGACGGCCGGCTGCGCGAGCACAGCGTGGCGCCCAGGTCCATCAGCCCTTGCGTGTAGGCCACCATGTCGCCCGCTGCGGGTTGCTCGGGCAGCAAGGCCTGTGCGATCTCCCACAGACGGCGCTGCTGCGCGGCCTGTGCCAGGTCCCCGTCAAACGCCAGCAGACGCGTGAGCACGCGCCGCACGTTGCCATCCAGAATCGACACCCGCTCGCCATGGCAGAACGCGGCAATCGCCGCCGCTGTCGATGCACCGATGCCCGGCAGGGTCTGCAGTTCGCTGGACGTTGACGGGAAAACCCCCGCGTGCTGCGCCACCACCACCTGGGCGCAGCGGTGCAGGTTGCGCGCCCGGCTGTAGTAACCCAGGCCACTCCAGAGCGCCATCACCTCATCGGGTGTTGCGACGGCCAGGGCCTGCACATCCGGAAACCGAGACAGGAAGCGCGGGTAGTAGTCCAACACGGTGCTGACCTGTGTCTGTTGCAGCATGACTTCGGACAGCCACACGCGGTAAGGGTCGCGCGTCCCCTGCCAGGGCAGTCCATGGCGCCCGCTGTGGCGTTGCCACTGCATCAGCACCTGTGAAAATTCGACAGGCAGGGTGGCTCCGGCAACCGCTGGTTTCCCGCATTCCGGCGCAACGCTCATGCCGCGATGGATTGGGTTTCGGGCGCGGCAAGAAGGTGGTTGGTCAATTCGGCCAGCTTGGCGTCGGCCAGGTTCAGCTGGCTTTGCTGGCTCTGCAACTCGCGGATGCGCTCATCCAGCCCGCCAGCGGCCTGCTGGATGCGCGAGACGGCTTCGATGCGGCGGGTGAAGTTGCGCCGACGCTCGCGCAGTTGTGCATCCAGCTGGGCCGCGGCCGACTTGTTCCAGAGCTCCACTTCATTGACTGCGGTGTCGTACACCACGCGCAGACGGCTCATGAGCGCGCGCGCCAGCCGTTCGGCAAACTCGGGTTGCGCCAGCCGCAGGGCGTTGCCCAGGCTCAGGTACTGCAGGTGGCTTTTTTCGATCAGCGCCAGGTCTTTGTGGTACGCCGCCAGTTGGGGCGGCTCGGGCGGTTGCAAAGAGAACCCGTACTCCGCGTTCAGGTTCTTGAAACTGCCCTTCAGCATGGCCTGGATCTCTGCCGCCAACTGATCGGCCCGGTTCAGATCGACGGCCAGCCGCTCGAAGGCCTTGCGGTAGGCGCTCCGCACACCGAGCTTGATACCCGGCTGCTTGAGCGCTCGCGCCAGCTCCGACACGCGGTCCTTGAGATGCGTGTTGCCCAACAGGGCAAACAGGTCCTTGAGCAGACGCAGGTGCACCGAACGTACCGCCTGGATCTTGGCACCGCTGGCATCAAAGTCGGCCTGCTCCTGTTCGATGCGCAGTCGCATCTGCTTGATCACGCCGGTGTTCTTGCCCCGCAGGCCGTCAAGTTCCTGGATCTGCTCCAGGATGTCGCGGGCCCGGGTGTGCACCAGCCGACCGGTTTCCTGGCGCAACGACTGGATGCCTTTGGACACCGATTCGGCCAGGATGCGCCGGCGCTGACCCAGCAAGCCTTCCCCAAGAGCGGTTTCGAGTTCCATCAGGTTGCTCGCCTGCAGCAGCTTGTCGTCCCGGCTGACCTTGGCCAGCAAACCCTTTTGCGCCGACACCGCCAGCACCTGTTGCGGCGACAGCCCCAGGATCTCCGCCGAATCGGAGCGCTGCGACGCGATCTGCAATTGCACCTGCTCGGGCGAGCTCAGCGCATCCCACATGGTGTCGATCTTGTTGAGCACCACCAGGCGCGAGGCCTTGTCCTCCCCCACGACAGACAGGTGCTCCCGCCAGATGCCGAGATCGGACTTGGTCACGCCGGTGTCGGCCGCCAGGATGAAGACCACCGCGTGCGCCTGGGGCAGCAGGCTGACCGTCAACTCGGGTTCGGCACCGATGGCGTTGAGCCCCGGGGTGTCCAGGATCACCAGTCCCTGCTTGAGCAGGGGATGGGCCATGTTGATCAGCGCATGGCGCCACCTGGGAACCTCGATCAACCCGTCCGAGCCCACCAGGGGGTTTTCGTTCGGCGTTTCGTGGTTCCAGAAGCCCAGGGAAGTGGCCTCGGCCTGGCTGACGCGGCGCACTTCGGCGACCTTCTGGATCGCGCGCGCGAGTTGCTGGGGATCGTTGACGTCCAGGTCCACCCGCTCCCATTTGTCGGGGGCGTTGCGCCAGTCCAGCAGCGACCGGGGTTGCAAGCGGGTTTCAATCGGCAGCAGCCGCAGGCAGGGTGGCACTTCAGCGTCGTAACCCAGCTCGGTGGGGCACATGGTGGTGCGCCCGGCACTGGCCGGCATGATGCGCCGCCCGTAACCGGCAAAAAAAACCGCATTGATCAGCTCGGATTTGCCTCGCGAGAACTCGGCCACGAAGGCCACCATGATCTTGTCGTTCTTGACCTGGGTATGCAACTGGTCCAGCCGTTCCCGCACCCCCGCTTCCAGCAGGTCGTGGTCGCTCAGCCAGTCGGACAGGAGCTTGAGTCGCAGGGCAAACTGCTTGCGCCAAACACTGTGCTCGTCAAATTCCTGATTGAAAGTCATGTAGCTGTTTTCTGCGTTCTGGGCAATATAGCATCGGACCGCTTTCAGGCACGTTGGCATTGTGGGCAGAAAAACGACGAGCGCTGGCCCTGCCGGATGGACCGGATCGGCGTCGCACAAACCCTGCAGGCCTGCCCCTCCCGACCGTACACCATGGCATCGAGCTGGAAATAACCGGTCTGACCCTCGGCGCTGGAAAAGTCACGCAATGTGCTTCCGCCCAGCGCCAGGGCGCGCTGCAAAACCGCCACGATGGCGCCATGCAGGCGCACCGCCCGGGGCCTGCTGATCCGGTCAGCCCTCAGCGTGGGGCGCAGACCCGCCATGAACAGCGCCTCCGACGCGTAGATATTGCCCACACCCACGACGATATCGCCCGCCATCAGCACCTGCTTGATGCTGGCGCGGCGTTGCTGCAAGGCCTGATGGAACATGACCGGATCAAACCCGACTTCCAGCGGTTCGACGCCCAGACTGCCCAGCAGCTTGAGCGCCCGTGGGTCGTCCAGGGAATCGACATGCACCACAGCGCCAAAACGCCTCGGGTCGTGCAGCCGCAGCGTGCCGCGGCTGGTCTGCAGCTCAAAATGGTCGTGCACCCCACGGGGCGCCAACCCGGGGGCGAACTGCAGACTGCCCGACATGCCCAGGTGCAACAACAACAGACCCCGATCCAGGTGCAGCAGCAGGTATTTGCCACGCCGCGCGACACGGCCCACGTTTTGCCCGATCAATGCCTCGGGCGCACAACCCAGCGGCCAGCGCAGGGGTTTGCCCAGTTGCACCCCCAACACACGGGCACCCGCAATGCGATCGGCAAAACTCCGGCGGGTGACTTCAACTTCGGGCAGTTCGGGCATGGAGCAAGGTGTTTTTTCGGTGGATGCCGGAACAGTTCACAGGCCTTCGGATCACACCCCGTACCCATCCACCCTTCCATTATCATGAACGAATGAATACCCTGCACAGCCCCGTCGCCACCCCGGCCCACGGGCGCCTGAAACCCCTCGCCTGGTGGCTTCGCGGCCTGTTGGGCGCGTCGCTGCTGGCGGGTGCCTGCGCCTCCCAGGCCCAAGGCACGCCTTCCCCCTTGGATGCCGCCCCAGCCGCCACCGGGACACCCGAGGTTCGCAACTCCGACCTGAATGCCCCGCTGTTCTACCAGTTGTTGCTGGGTGAGCTCAATGTGGGTTCCGGCGAACCCGGCACCGGTTACTCCCTTTTCCTCGACGCGGCACGCAAACAGAAGGACGCCCAGCTGTACCGGCGAGCCGTGGACATTGCCCTGCAGGCGCGCTCGGGCGAAGCGGCCCTGACCGCGGCCCAGGCCTGGTCCAGGGACTTGCCCGACTCGATCGACGCCGACCGCTTCGTGCTGCAGATCCTGCTCGCTCTCAACCGGCCCGGCGAAACAGGTCCGGTCTTGAGCTCCCTGCTCGCCCGCTCACCGGCCGCCGAACGCAACGACTCCATCAACGCGATTCCACAAACCTATGCCCGTGTCGCCGACAAGGCCCTCGCACTGAAGGTGGTCCGGGAGGCGATGACGCCCTTCCTCCGGCAACCGAAGCACGCCGCGGCAGCCTGGACCACCCTGGGCCGCATGGAACTCGCGCAGGACCAGCTCACCCAGGCGCTGCAATCGGCCCGCCAGGCACAGGCGGCTGAGCCCGGATCGGTGTTTCCGGCCCTGCTCGCCCTGGAGTTGATGGAGCGGGGACAGAAAGACGCCGAACCCCTGGTGCGCACGCAATTGCAGGCCAGCCCGCCTTCCGTTGCCAACGGCACCGCCGTGGCCCTGACCTACGCGCGCATCCTGCTCGACCTGCAGCGCAACGCCGAAGCCCGCGCCCTGCTGGAGCGCCTGACGCAGGCGCAACCCGACCTGCCCGAACCCTGGCTGCTGCTCGCCTCGCTGCAGGTGCAGGACAGCACCGCCCATGCCGCCGCCACCGCCTCGCTGCAGAAGTACATGGGCCTGGCCCGCCAGTCCGGTGACGAACGCAGCGCCCGCGGCCTGACCCAGGCCTATCTGCTGATGGCCCAGATCGCCGAAAAGCAGAAGGATTTTGTGGCCGCCAACGCCTGGCTGGACCGGATTGAAAATGCCGACGAGATCATGGCGGCCCAGATGCGGCGCGCTTCGCTGCTGGCGCGCCAGGGACAGATGGCCCAGGCGCGTGCGCTGCTGCGCAGCCATCCCGAACGCCGCCCCGAAGACGCCCGGCTAAAACTCGTGGCCGAAGCGCAACTGCTGCGTGATTTCAAAGACTGGCAGCAGGCCTACGAGGTGTACGGCGAAGCCGTCACCCGCTTCCCGAACGACAACGACCTGATCTACGACCAGGCCATGATGGCCGAGAAAGCGAACCGGCTGGACGCGATGGAAAACCTGTTGCGCCAGCTGATTGCCACCAAACCGGATCACCACCACGCGTACAACGCCCTGGGCTACTCGCTGGCCGACCGCAACGTGCGCCTGCCCGAAGCCAAGCAGCTGATTGAAAAGGCCGTGGAACTCGAACCCGATGACGCCTACATCCAGGACAGTCTGGGCTGGGTGGAGTTCCGGATGGGCAATGTCCAGCGGGCGCTGGACATCCTCCAGGGCGCCTATGGCAAACGCCCCGATGCCGAAATCGCGGCCCATCTCGGGGAGGTGTTGTGGGCACAGGGCCAACGCGAACAAGCGCTGAAGATCTGGCGTGAAGGCCTGCTGCTGTCAAGCGACAACGAGACCCTGCAAGGCACCCTCAAACGCCTGCGGGTCCAGCCATGAATCTGGCAGCGGATGGGGGCGCATGGTCACGCCGCCACGCGATACTGGCAGGCCTGACAACAGCCATCCTGCTCGCCGGCTGCGCCGCCCCCCAGCGCAACACCGTCCCGGGTGAAGCCTTCTGGAGCGGGCGACTGGCCCTGATTGTCGAAAGCGACCCACCCCAGTCCTATTCCGCCAGCTTCGATCTGCGCGGCTCACCCGATGCGGGCGAACTGCAACTGAACACGCCACTGGGCAACACCCTGGCCCGGGTGCTGTGGCAACCGGGCAGCGCCGAACTGCACCAGGGAGAACGCGTCACCCGGCGCCAGAACCTCGACGAACTGACCACCGAATTCGGTGGCACCGCGCTGCCCGTGGCGGCCCTGTTTGCCTGGCTCCAGGGGCAGGCCCGCGAGGCCGATGGCTGGCAAGCCGATCTTTCGCGCCAGCCCGAGGGGCGGGTGAACGCCCACCGCCGTCAGCCGCTGCCCGCCGCCGAACTGCGCATCGTGTTCGAGCCATGACACCGGCCCACCCCCGCCCGGTGCTGCGGCACCTGCACGGCGTCCCTGCGCCAGCCAAACTCAACCTGTTCCTGCACATCACGGGTCGCCGGGCCGACGGCTACCACCTGTTGCAGTCGGTCTTCATGCTCATCGACTGGTGCGACCGGCTGGATGTCGAACTGCGCACCGACGGTGGCATCAGCCGCCATGACCTGCGGCCGGGACGCCTGCCCGCCGAAGACCTGACACTGCGTGCCGCCCGGGCCTTGCAGCAAGCCACCGGCTGCACACTGGGCGCGCACATCACGCTGGACAAACACATACCGGCCGAAGCCGGCATGGGTGGCGGCTCTTCGGATGCGGCCAGCGTGCTGCTGGCACTCAACCGGCTCTGGGGCCTCGGTCTGCCGCGAACCGCGTTGTCCGCCATCGGCTTGCAGCTGGGTGCCGACGTTCCCTTTTTCATCGGTGGTCACAACGCCTGGGTCGAAGGCATCGGCGAGCAGATCACGCCCGTTTCCCTGCCCCCTGCCCGGTTTCTGGTGATCAAACCGGCTGGAGGCGCATCCACCCAAACCATTTTTGCTTCACCGCTGCTGAAGCGCGATACAAAAACTGCTACAATCCAAGGCTTTGCTGCAAACGACACACGAGATCTGCCACGGCTTGATATCCAGAAGATTCTGGACTTCGGCCACAACGATCTTCAGCCGGTGGCCCAGGCGATCTGTCCCGAAGTGGGTCAATGCCTGGACTGGTTGTCCGCTCAGGGCCTGCAAGGCCGCATGACCGGATCGGGCACCGCGGTGTTTGCGCAAATGCCGCATCCGCTGGATGGCTCCGATGTCCCTGGTGACTGGACTGTCCGCGAATGCAGCAACATGGATGCACATCCATTGCTTGACTGGTGCAGCGATTAGAATATCGGCTTGCGCACAGCCCAGGCAGTTGATGCGCAACCTGCGACATGTTTTTGGGTTGTCTGTCTGGCTTCACCGCCGGACAAATGACCTGCGTAGGGGAGTCGCCAAGTTGGTAAAGGCACTGGATTTTGATTCCAGCATGCGAGGGTTCGAGTCCTTCCTCCCCTGCCACCATTTTTTGAACCACACCACACAGCGGCCCCGCCGCTGAGCGGCCACCGCTCAGGCCGTTGAGATACAGCTGGGAACACCATGCAAGTTCAGCCCCCGGATTTCATGATCTTCACCGGCAACGCCAATCCGGTGCTGGCGGCTGAAATTGCCCAGCACCTCGGCACCCAGCTCGGTTCGGCCAACGTAGGCCGCTTCTCCGACGGCGAAGTCACCGTGGAAATCACGCAAAACGTGCGCACCCGCGAAGTTTTCGTGATCCAGTCGACCTGCGCGCCGACCAATGAGAACCTGATGGAACTCATCATCATGGTCGATGCGCTCAAACGCGCTTCGGCCTCGCGCATTTCCGCTGTCATCCCCTATTTCGGCTATGCCCGCCAGGACCGCCGCCCACGTTCGAGCCGCGTGCCGATCACGGCCAAGGTGGTGGCCAACATGCTGCAGGCGGTCGGTGTCGATCGCGTGCTGACCATGGACCTGCATGCCGACCAGATCCAGGGTTTCTTCGACATCCCGGTGGACAACATCTACGCCTCGCCGGTGCTGCTGGGCGACCTGCGCGCAAAGAACTACACCGACCTGTTGGTGGTTTCGCCCGACGTCGGCGGCGTGGTGCGTGCGCGCGCGCTGGCCAAGCAGCTCAATTGCGACATGGCCATCATCGACAAGCGCCGCCCCAAGGCCAACGTGTCGGAAGTGATGCACGTGATCGGTGACATCGAAGGCCGCAACTGCGTGATCATGGACGACATGATCGACACCGCCGGCACGCTGGTGAAAGCCGCGGAAGTGCTCAAGGAGCGTGGGGCCAAGAGTGTTTATGCCTACTGCACCCATCCGATTTTTTCCGGCCCGGCCATTGAACGCATCGCCAAGGGCAACGCGCTGGACGAGGTCGTGGTGACCAACACCATTCCGCTGTCGCAGGCCGCCCAGGCTTGCTCCAAGATTCGCCAGCTCTCCGTGGCGCCGCTGATGGCCGAAACCATCGCGCGCATTGCCTCGGGTGAGTCGGTCATGAGTTTGTTTGCCGATCAGGACAACCTTTTCTAAGGCCTGCACGCAACCAAAAAGCAGGCCGCCATGGGGCGGCCTTTTTCAACCCGAGGCGTTCTGGTCGCGGAACCCCTCAACAGGAGTCAGTTATGCAATTTGTCGCTTTTGAGCGCGCCAAGCAGGGTACGGGTGCGAGCCGCCGTCTCCGCATCACCGGTCGCACGCCCGGTATCGTTTTCGGTGGCGAAACGCCCGCCGCCACGATCGAACTCGATCACAACGCCTTGTGGCATGCCCTGAAGAAAGAAGCCTTCCACGCTTCGATCCTGGACATGGAACTCGCCGGCACGACCCAGAAAGTGTTGCTGCGCGACGTGCAGTACCACCCCTTCAAGCCCCTCGTGCTGCACGTGGACTTCCAGCGCGTGGACGACAAGACCCGCCTGCACAAGAAGGTGCCGCTGCACTTCGTCGGCGCTGAAGAGTCGCCGGCCGTCAAGACCGACAAGTGCGCTGTCAGCCACGTGATGACCGAAATCGAAATCGAGTGCCTGGCCACCCAGTTGCCCGAGCACATCACCGTGGACCTGAGCCAGGTCACCACGGGTTCGACCGTCCACACCGGCGACATCGTGCTGCCCAAGGGCATCAAGCTCGTGCTGCACGGCCGCAGCAACCTGACGGTTGCCACGCTGGTTGAGCCGATCAAGGAAGTGGTTGTCGCTCCGGTGGTGGCCGCTGCCGACGACAAGAAAAAGGGCAAAGGCAAGAAGTAAGCTCTGCCTTGGTGGTCCGGCACCGGATCACTTTGCTCTCAGAGGCCCGCTCATGCGGGCCTTTTTCATTTCCGCCACCCGATAATCTGCGCATGATCAAGCTCATCGCCGGCCTCGGCAACCCGGGCCCTGAATACGAACACACACGCCACAACGCCGGCTTCTGGTGGGTGGACGAAGCGGCGCGCCTGCTCAAGGTCTCGCTGCAGATGGAGCGCAGCCACTTCGGCCTGGTGGCGCGCACATCGGTGGGTGGGCAGAACGTCTGGCTGGTCGAGCCGCAGACCTTCATGAACCTCTCGGGCAAGTCGGTGGGCTCGCTGGCGCGCTTTTTCAAGATCGCGCCAGAAGAAGTGCTGGTGGTGCACGACGAGCTCGACCTGCCGCCCGGCGAAGTGAAGCTCAAGAAGGGGGGCGGTCATGCTGGCCACAATGGCCTGCGCGACATCCACGCCCAGCTGGGCAGTGCCGACTACTGGCGGCTGCGCGTGGGCATCGGGCACCCGGGTGACAGGAGCGAAGTGGCCAACTGGGTGCTGAAGAAGCCTTCACAGGACGACCGCATCGCCATCGCCCAGGCGCTGGACCGCAGCCTCAAGGCACTGCCCCAGCTGATCGCCGGCGAAATGGACAAGGCCACCGCGTTGATCCACACCAGCAAACCGCCTCGGCCCAAACCGCCCAGGCCGCCGAAGATGGATGCGGTGAACGATCAGGTGGCCGGAGCCGATGGCGCGTCGGTCGCTGCCGACAAGGGCTGACCCGCTTTCAGCAGGCGCTGGTATTTCTGCCAGAGCGTCTCGTGGCTCTCGATGTACTCGGGGTTCACCGGGATGCAGCTGACCGGGCAGACCTGCATGCACTGGGGTTCGTCAAAATGCCCGACGCACTCGGTGCACTTGGCGGGGTCGATTTCGTAAATCTCTGCGCCCATGTAAATGGCCTGGTTCGGGCACTCGGGCTCGCAGACGTCGCAGTTGATGCACTCGGCGGTGATCATCAGGGCCATGGTTTGTGCTCCTGATCAGACCTGGAGGGGGCTGGGCGCGAGACGCCTGGCCACGGGCGCACTCACCATCTGCGACACATCACCACCGAGGGTGGAAATCTCGCGCACCAGCGTGCTGGAAATGCACTGCAGCTCGGCCTGCGGCAGCAGGAACACGGTCTCCACGGCCGGATTGAGTTTGCGGTTCATCGCGGCCATCTGGGTCTCGTAGTCGAAGTCGGTCAGGTTGCGCACACCGCGCACCACGGCACAGGCGCCCTGCTGCCGGCAAAAATCCATGATCAGGCCTTCGAACGGCAGCACACGGATCTGCCCGCCCAGGCTGGCCACGGCTTCGGCGGCCATGTCCATGCGCTCCCGAAGGCTGAAGCGGGTCTTCTTGTGGTGGGCCATCGCCACGGCGATGATCACGTCGTCGAACAGCAGCGCGGCACGGCGCGCCACGTCTTCGTGACCCAGGGTCAGCGGATCGAAGGTGCCGCTGTAGACCGCGATGCGGGGGCTTCTGGCGGCCGGGGAGAGCTCGGAATTCATGCCGGAATTATGCGCGAGGGGTCTCCCCGCCGTGGGACCAGCGGCAAAAGTCACTGAGGCGGCAAGGGCCGCAGCAGGTGAAAGGCCACGACACCGGCCTTGCCCTGGCGGTGCACCTGAAGCCCCAGCTGGGCGAGCTCGTCCGCGCTCCAGATGCGCGGCGCCTCCAGGTAGATCAGGCCATCGTCGCCCAGCGCCTGGCGTGCTGCCTGCAGTGCGGCGCTGAACAATGCCTCATTGGCGCCATCGGCAAACGGGGGATCGAGAAACACCACGTCGAGCGCCTGGCCGCGGCGCTGCAGCAGCGCAGCCACGCCGTCGCCACGCTCCACCCGCACCGCATCGGCTTTCAGGCGCGTCTTGATCCCCTCCAGGGCCTTGACCAGATGGGTATCGCTGTCCACCAGCACCACCTCGGCCGCGCCGCGCGAGGCGGCCTCCAGACCGAGCGCGCCGGTGCCCGCGAAAGCGTCCAGGCAGCGCAGGCCGGTGAGGTCCTGGCCGAGCCAGTTGAACAGGGTCTCACGCACCCGCGCCGGCGTGGGCCGCAAGCCGGGCCGGTCGGCCACGGGCAGCCTGGTGCGCTTCCAGAGCCCGCCAATGATGCGGACCTCGTGCGGTGCGTTGACGGTGGGGCGGGACACGGGCTTTTTCATGCAGCGAGCTTACCAAGGCGGCGTGACGGCGAGAAATGCCCAATCCAGGATGCGGCGGAACTGGCTCCGCCAGGCCGCATCGCATCGCCCCCTTGAGGGGGTCGCGCGCAGCGCGGCAGGGGTGGGTCATTTTTCTGCGCCCACCACCACGGTCACCATGCGATCGGGCTGCAGCACCCGGGCAAAGGCGCGCCGGATGTCGGCCACGCTGACGCGCTGCACCTGGTCGGTCCAGGTGTCGAGGTAATCCAGCGGCAGGCCGTTCCACGCGATGTTGGACACGTTGTCGAGCAGCTTGCGGTTGCTGTCGATGCGCAGCGCGAAGCCGTTGATCAGGTGGTCCTTGGCGGCCTGCAGTTCGGCCTCGGTCGGACCCTGTTCGACGAACTGGCGCACCACATCCCGCGCCACACCGATGGCCTGGTCGGCCTGGTCGGGCCGGGTGCTCAGGCCGAGCTGGAAGGCGCCCGCGTGCAGCCCGGGCGCGAAGTAACTGTAGACGCTGTAGCTCAGACCGCGCTTCTCGCGCACTTCGGTGGTCAGGCGGGACACAAAACCGCCGCCACCCAGGATGTAGTTGCCGACAAACAGCGGGAAAAAATCCGGATCGTTGCGCGGCACGCCCGGCTGCCCGATCAGCACCTGGGCCTGGGCCGCCGCAAAAGGCAGGCGCTGCGTCTGTTCGCGAGCCAGCGGCTGCACTTCGGGCACCGGCGGCAAATCATTGCAACCGTGCGGCTGCACCGCTGCCATGAATC
Organism: Hydrogenophaga sp.; assembly: GCA_030653975.1. Taxonomy (GTDB): domain Bacteria; phylum Pseudomonadota; class Gammaproteobacteria; order Burkholderiales; family Burkholderiaceae_C; genus Hydrogenophaga. The sequence goes on from JAURYH010000021.1 coordinate 189,499, forward strand.
GACCCACGATGCGCTCGGCAGCTTCCCGGTCGATGGCACCCACGAGGCTCACCTGCGCCCGGCAGGCCGCCACATGGCGCCGGTAGAACGTGCGCATGTCCGCCACGCTGATGGCGCCCAGGGTCTTGGCGTCGGCTTCGAAGCCATAGGGGTGGGTGCCGAACACGGCGCGGGAAAAGGCGCGACCGGCGTGGGTACCGGGTCGGTTCTCGGCTTCCTTGAGCGCGGCCAGCATGCGCTCGCGGTCGCGCTGCCAGATCTTCTCGGGCCAGGCCGGCGCCGCCAGCTGGCGCGCGGCCAGAGCGACGGCGCGCTCCAGCAGCGCGGGCTCGGTGAGCGTGCGCAGGGACAGGCTGAAACGGTCACCGCTGGCGTTCGCGCCGAACTGGGCGCCCAGATCGGCCCAGGCTTCGCCCAGCTGGTTTTCATCCAGCGCTTTCTGGTCGCCCTGGGCCAGCACGCCGGCCAGCAACAGACCGGCCGTGGCGCCGGCCAGACCGGCCTGGCTGGCGGGATCGCGGCGGCTGCCGCCGTCAAAATTCAGCTGCACATCCAGCATCGGGATCGACGGGCTGGCCACGAGATAGACACGTGCGCCGCTGGCGTGCGTCCAGTGCTGCACCGGAATCGCGGCTTGAGCGCCCGTGAGCGCCCCCAGTCCGGCGAGCAGCAGCGGCAACCATCGGCTGCGGGTCAGGAAACGGGAGAGGGTCGGCATGCGTGGAGATCGTTCAGGTGGGACGGTTCAGGTGGAACGGCTCAATGGCGCGAGAGCGCGGGTCGAGGCGTGGTTCTTGGCTCCGCGGCCTCGCGGCGCGAAGGATCGGGCACCAGCACCGACGTGGTGAGCTGCTCGTCGCTGAAATAGCGCTTGGCCACCGCCTGCACCTGCGCCGCCGTCACCTGGCGCAAGCGGCTCATGAGGCGCTCGCCGCTGTCGATGTCCATGCCCTGCACCCAATAGCTGCCCAGCTCCTGCGCCTGGTTGAACACCGAGTCGAGCTTGTAGATTTCTCCGGCCATCCACTGCGTCTTGACGCGCTGCAGTTCGGCCTCGCTGATGCCCTCACGGGCAATGCGGGCCACCTCGGACTTGAGCGCGGCCGCGGCAGCGTCGGTGGACACCCCTTGCGCCGGCACGGCGATCAGCATGAACAGCTGCGGACCGCGCCCCATCAGGCCATACGAAGCGCTGGCGCTGTCGGCGATGCGCTGGCCGCCGCTGCCCACGCCCTGCACCAGAGAGCGCTCCAGGCGGGCGCCGCTGTAACCATCGAGCACGGCCGAGAGCACGGTCAGCGCCAGCGCGTCCTGGCTGCCGTCGTCGTCTCCACCGCTCCAGCGCGGCACCTTGAAGGCCAGCGCCACCATGGCCTGGTCCGCGGCGGCCCGGTAATCCATCCGGCGCGGCCCGGCCTGCGCCGGCTCCTCACGCGGCTTGCGCGGCGGCACCGCGCGCGCCGGGATGCGGCCGTAGATGCGCTCGGCCATCGCCTGCACCTGCGCCACGTCCACATCGCCCGCGATCACCAGGGCCGCGTTCGACGGCGTGTACCAGCGCTGGTAGAAATCGCGCACGTCCTGCGGTGTCATGGCCTCCAGATCGCTCATCCAGCCGACCACGGGCCTGCGGTACGGACTGGCCTGGAACACCATGGCGCTGAGTGCTTCGAACATGCGGGCGCGCGGCGACTCTTCGGTGCGCTGGCGGCGCTCTTCCTTGATGACCTCGATCTCGCGAACGAACTCGTCGTCGGCCCACTGGTTGCGGGCAAAGCGGTCGGCCTCCAGCTGCATCATGGCCTCCAGCCGGCTGGCCGGCACCTGCTGGTGGTAGGCGGTGGCGTCGCGGCTGGTGAAGGCGTTTTCGCGCCCGCCCAGTGCCGCCACGCGGCGCGAAAACTCGCCCGGCTTCATGTCGGGCGTGCCCTTGAACATCATGTGCTCCAGCGCATGCGCCACGCCACTGGTGCCGTCCACCTCGTCCATGGCGCCCACACGCACCCAGAGCATGTGGGCCACCGTGGGCGCGCGCCGGTCGGGTTTGACGATCAGCGCCATGCCGTTGGAAAGCGTGAACTGCTGCGCCCGGGTTTCGGCGGGAGGGGCGCTGGCCGTGGTGGCGGCAACGGCCCAGCCCATCGAACCGGCCAGCGCCAGCAGGACCAGGCCACGACCCCAGAGAGAGTGAAAGCTGCGTTTCATAGAATGGTGAAGATACAAGAGATTCCCAAATGTTCTCGTTCTTCCGAAAAAAGCCCCCCACCCCTCCCGAACCCGCTCCCGCTGCTCCGGCGCCCACCACCACCGCTGCACCGGTCGTTGCACCGCAAGCGCCGACCCCGGTGGTTGCGGCGCCAGCCCCGTTGGTCGTGGTACCGGCACCGGTGCCGGTCGCCCCACCCGCGGCTGAGCCCCGCAAGGGCTGGCTCGACAAGCTCAAGGCCGGTCTGCGCAAGACCGGCTCGAGCATCGCCACGGTGTTCACCGGCACACAGATCGACGACGCGCTCTACGAAGAGCTGGAAACCGCGCTGCTGATGGCCGACACCGGCGTCAAGGCCACCGAGCACCTGCTGGCCGACCTGAAGAAACGCGTCAAGGACAGCAAGACCACCGACCCGGCCGCCGTCAAGGGCCTGCTGGCCGAGTCCATTGCCGAGCTGCTGGCGCCGCTGCAGAAGCGGCTGGTGATCGGCGAACACAAGCCCACGGTGATCATGGTCGCGGGCGTCAACGGCGCGGGCAAGACCACCTCCATCGGCAAGCTCACGCGGCACCTGGCCAACGAAGGCGCCACCGTGCTGCTGGCCGCGGCCGACACCTTCCGCGCCGCGGCGCGCGAGCAACTCGCCGTCTGGGCCGACCGCAACACGGTGGAGATCATCACGCAGGAAGGCGGCGACCCGGCCGCCGTGAGCTTCGACGCCGTCACCGCCGGCAAAGCGCGCGGGCGCGACGTGGTGCTGGTCGACACGGCCGGCCGCCTGCCCACGCAGCTGCACCTGATGGAAGAGCTGAAGAAGATCAAGCGCGTGGTGCAGAAGGCCGATCCGTCCAGTCCTCACGAAGTCCTGCTGGTGATCGACGGCAACACCGGGCAGAACGCGCTGATGCAGGTGAAGGCGTTTGACGAGGCGCTGGGCCTGACCGGCCTGGTCATCACCAAGCTCGACGGCACGGCCAAGGGCGGTGTGATCTGCGCCATCGCGCGCGAAAGGCCGGTGCCGATCTATTTCATCGGCGTCGGTGAAAAGCTGGAAGACCTGGAAACCTTCGACGCGAAAGAGTTCGCTCAGGCGCTGCTGAACTGACCCCCAAGCGTTTTCACACTTCTGTGTGAATCCGGGGCTCCGCCGCTGCGCGGGTCGCTGCCCCCGAGGGGGCTGATCCGGCTTGCGGCGGCCCGGCGCCGGATCGTCGCCCTCGCTATTCGTCGTCGCTGTAGTTGCGCCACTGCTTCATGGCGTTGCGCATGGTCAGCAGCTGCCGTTCGAAGCGCGGGCAGGCCTTGCACATGGCCAGGTGCAGGCGCAAGGCCAGCCGTTCGCCCAGGGGCAGCGCCCGGTCCTCGCGCGCGATCAGCAGCGCGGACACTTCCTTGCAGGTGCGGCGAAACGGGTAGGCGGCTTTCATCGTGTGGGGGCCTGGGCAAACCAGTTGAGGTCCAGGCACTCGCGCAGGCGAAGGCGGGCGCGGTGCAGCTGGACGTAAAGGTTGGTCGGGGTCAGCGCCAGTTCCTTACAGATCTCCTCGCTGGAGAGCTCCAGCCACTCGCGCATCAGGAACAAACGGCCCTGCACCGCGGGCAGCTTGTCGGTGCAGGCTTCGAGGATGGCAAAGAACTGGCGGCTTTTCAGGTCCTGCTCCGGGTTGCCCCAGTCGGCCGGCTTCTCGGCGAAGTGGCCATCGGTCTTGAACGCCATGTGTTCCAGCGGATCGGCGTTGTCGTCGTCCGAACCGCTGTCCAGCGTCACTTCGCGCTGGCGCTGCCGCATCGAGTCGATGATCTTGTGCTTGAGGATGCCGACCAGCCAGGTCTTGAGCTGGGAGCGCGCCTCGAAGGCCTGCGGCTTGGCCAGCGCAGCCAGCAGGGTCTCCGACACCGCGTCCTCGGCCCAGGCGTCGTTGCGCAACTGCAGGCGCGCAAAGCGCAGCAGGTAGCTGCGCTGCTCGACCAGTTGCTGCTCGAAGTCGGTGGGGCTGTGGGGTGGCATGGTGGTGTGGGTTGGCCGCCAGTGTAAGGAGTGGAGCAGCCGGTCGACCAACGGGTTCCCACCGGAGAAACCCGAGGTCACTGGTTAACATCCCCCTCGGCACCCACCCCCAGGACACCCTTCCGCCCGACGACTGCGCCATGCACTCCGCCTCCCTGCCGCTCTACCGCCTGCCGCGCCGGCATCGCTTTGCCGCGCTGTTCAACGGCGTGCGAAGGCGGGCGGCGCCCACGGCGGCCTCGCCCGATGCTGGATAAAGCCATCCAGCAGGCGTTGCGCCCGCTCATGACACGGGCCGCGCGCACCCTCGTGCGCCTGGGGGTGGGTGCCGACGCGATCAGCTTCACGGGCTTCGCGCTCGGCATGGCGGCCGCAACGGCCATTGCGTTCCAGCACTTCCTGCCGGGCCTGGCCCTGCTGCTGCTCTCGCGCCTGATGGACGGCCTGGACGGCGCCGTCGCCCGCGCCACCCGGCCCACCGACCGCGGCGGCTTTCTCGACATCACGCTCGACTTCCTGTTCTACGCCGCCATCCCGCTGGCTTTCGCCATTGCGGACCCGGCCGCCAACGCCCTGCCCGCCGCGGTGCTGCTCGCGGCCTTCATCGGCACCGGCAGCAGCTTCCTGGCCTTTGCCATCGTGGCGGAGAAGCGGCGGCTGCAGTCCGTCGCCTTCCCGGACAAGAGCTTCTACTTTCTCGGCGGTCTGACCGAAGCCACAGAAACCATCACCGCTTTCGCCGCCATGTGCCTGTGGCCCCAATGGTTTCCGCAGATCGCCTGCGGCTTTGCCGCGCTGTGCGCCATCACCATCGCGCTGCGCATGGTCTGGGGCTGGCAGCGGTTTCGCTGAGCCCGCGCCTCAACTCAGACCGGCCACCGGGATGCACGCCCCGTGAATGGCGCGGGCCCCGTCGGTGGCCAGAAACAGCATCACGTCCGCCAGCGCCTCTGGTGCCACCCATTGCGAAGGGTCGGCGTCGGGCATGGCGGCGCGGTTCTCGGGGGTGTCGATGATCGAGGGCAGCACGCAGTTGACGTTGATGCCCTGCCCCTTCAGTTCGGCCGACATGGATTCGGTCAGGCGCATCAGCGCGCTCTTCGACGCCGCGTAAGCCCCCATCTGCGCGCCACCCTTCAGCGCGCCCTGGGCGCCAACCGTGACGATCTGGCCGCCACCGCCCGCCACCATGCGCGGCACCACGCTGGCCGCGATGGGCATCAGGGCGCGCACATTGAGGTCAAGCAGGAAGTCCAGCGTCTGCGCGCTGGTGTTGTGCACCTCATCGCCCATGCGAAAACCGCCCGCCAGGTGGCACAACACATGCACGCCGCCGAAGCAGGTGGCGGCATGGGCCACCGCCAGCTCCACCTGGGCCGCGTCGAGCAGGTCCAGCTCGGTGCAGCTCAGCACCTCGGTGTCGGGCCCGTACACGCGCCGCAGCGCCTCGCCGTTGCGGTCCAGCAGCACCAGGTGGTCACCGCGCGCCGCAAAGGCGCGGGCCACGGCCTGCCCCAGGTTGCCGGCTGCGCCGGTGATGAGAACGGTTCGGGCCTTCGGTTTCATGGGTTTCCTCCTGTGCGCCGGGCGCGGTGGTAACTGCCGTCACCGCGGCTGAACACCTGGTCGGTGGGCAGCACGTCGCCAGGCTGCAGTTCGTCAGCCCGTGCGGCACTTTCGTAGAGCGGCGCGAAATCGATGCGGGTGAATTCGAGCAGTTCGTCGAGGTCGCGGATCACGAAATAACTTTCCTGGAAATCGTCGATGCGGTAGTTCGTGCGCATGACGCGCTCCAGCCCGAAGCGTATGCGGTTGGGCGAGGGGCTGTCCAGACAAAACTGCGACTCGGTGTACGAGGACGCGATGCCCGACCCGTAGAGCCGCAGGCCATCGCCCTGCTGCAGCAGGCCGAACTCCACCGTGTACCAGTAGACGCGCGCCAGCTGCGCGAGTTTGCCGAGCTGCTGCGCGCGCAGGCCACCCTGGCCATAGGCCTGGATGAAGTCGGCAATCGCCGGGTTCATCAGCATGGGCACATGGCCGAACACGTCGTGGAACACGTCGGGCTCTTCGAGGTAGTCCAGTTCGTGCGGCCGGCGGATGAAGTTGCCCGCCGGGAAGCGGCGGTTCGCCAGGTGGTCGAAAAACACCTCGTCGGGCACCAGGCCGGGCACCGCCACCACCTGCCAGCCGGTGCGCGGCATCAGCACCTCGCTCAGACGGCGAAAGTCGGGGATTTCATCGGCGCCGATCGGCAAGTCGCGCATGCCCTGCACGAACTCGTCGCAGGCGCGCCCGGGCAGCAGCTTCGTCTGGCGCTGAAACAGCGTCTTCCAGGTGGCGTGGTCGGCGGGGGTGTAGTGCTCCCAGCCTTGCGAGATGGTCCAGTCGGCGTTTTCGGGCTGCGCGGCGGCGCCGGCGGCGAGGCCGTGTTTGGTGGGTTCGGGCGTGGTGGCGGCCATGTTCACTCCGCGTGGGGAATCAGCCGGGTGTAGGCGGCGTCGGCGCGCGTGGCCCAGGCAATGTCGCGCGTGGACAGGCCACCCGCATCGTGCGTGGTCAGCGTGACCTCGACGCGGTTGTAGACGTTGAACCACTCGGGGTGGTGGTCCATCTTTTCCGAGACGATGGCCATCTGCGCCATGAAGCCGAAGGCCTGCGAAAAGTCGGGAAAGTGGAAGCTGCGCCGGATCGCGCCGCCCTCGCGGTTCACCGTCCACTCGGGCAGGCTGGTCATCAGTTCGCGGGTGCTCTTTTCATCCAGGGGGGTCATGAGATGTCTCCTTCGTTGTGGGGCCTCCAGCCTGTGGGCTGTGACCGGCTGTCCAGTTTGCGCCGCATCGCAGACAATTTGCTCTCGTATTCACCGCCAGACCGGCGCCTTTTGAAGAAACCCTTTCATGAACACCGACATGAGCGAAGATTCCTTGCATCCCTCATCGCTGGACCGGCTGGACCGCCGCATCCTGGCGGCGCTGCAGGCCAACGGGCGCATCAGCAACCAGGAACTCGCCCACACGGTGCACCTGTCTCCGGCGCAGAGCAACCGGCGCCACAGGCGGCTGGAAGAGGCGGGCTACATCCAGCGCTACGAGGCGCGACTCGACGCGCACCGGCTGGGCCTGGGCGTGACCGCGTTCGTGCACGTGTCGATGGAGCGTGGGCAGCACAAGGAGGTGCTGAAGTTCCAGCGCACCGTGGGCAAGATGCCCGAGGTGCTGGAGTGTTACGCGGTGACGGGCGATTTCGACTACGTCTGCAAGATCGTCGCACGCGACCTCAAGGGCCTGTCCGACTTCCTGCTCGGCACGCTGGCGCAGCTGCCGGGCGTGAGCGGCGTGCGCTCCAGCATCTGCCTGAACGAACTGAAATGCACCAGCGCGCTGCCGCTGGATTGAATCCTTGCCCGCTGATCAGATGGTTCCGAGCGGTGGCAGCACGGTGGCCGTGCAATCACCAAAACCGATGCGCTGAAACCCGGCGCGCTCGCAGCGGCCGCGCAGCGTGATGCTGTCGCCGTCTTCCAGAAAGGTGCGGGTCTCGCCGTTGCCCAGGGTGATGGTGTGTTTGCCGCCCGCCGTGAGTTCGAGCAGCGAACCGGCCTGCTCGGGCTTCGGGCCGGAGAGGGTGCCCGAACCGAACAGATCGCCCGCCGAGAGCGCGCAGCCGTTGACCGTGTGGTGGGTCACGAGCTGCGCGAGCGACCAGTAGGCAGCGTGCGCGGCGTTGGAACGGCTGATGCGCTCGGGGGCCAGGCCCTCGGCGCGCATGCGCGCCGTCTGCAGCAGCACGTCGAGATCGATGTCGAACGCACCAGCGCTCTGGCTGGCATCGGCCTGCAGGTAGGGCAACGGCTGGGGATCGCCTGCGGGCCGCTGCAGCGCCTGGCGGAACGGGGCCAGCGCTTCGAGCGTCACCATCCAGGGCGAGAGTGTGCTGGCGAAGTTCTTCGACAGAAAGGGGCCGAGCGGCTGGTATTCCCAGGCCTGGAAATCGCGCGCGCTCCAGTCGTTGAACAGCGTCACGCCAAACACATGGTCTTCGGCCTCGGCCAGCGGAATCGGGTGGCCCATGGCGTTGGGCCGGCCGATCACGAAACCCAGCTCCAGCTCCAGGTCCAGCCGCTTCGTCGGGGCAAGCATGGGCGCATCGGCGTCGGCGGCCTTGATCTGCCCCAGCGGGCGGTGAAAGCTGTGCCCGCTGGGCTGGATGGTGGAGGCGCGGCCGTGGTAACCGATGGGCACCCACTTGTAGTTGGGCAGCAGCGGGTTGTCGGGCCGGAACAGCTTGCCCACCGCCGTGGCGTGGTGAATGCCGACGTAGAAGTCGGTGTAGTCGCGGATCTCGCACGGCAGGCCCAGCTCCACGGCGCTTTGCGCATGCAGGTGCCGCGACCACCGCTCCTGCTGCGGACTGCCGGCGGCGAGGCCGGCGCTGAGCTGCGCGCGCAGTTCGCGCCGGGCCTCGGGCAAGAGCGAGATCAGGCGGTTCATGTCGCTGAAGTCGATGAGGTCGGCGGCCCGCAGGTCAAGCACCTGGTCACCGATGGCCACGCCGATGCGCCACCCGGGATCGTGCTCGACCCTGAAGCGGCCGAACGGCAGGTTCTGGATGGGGAAATCGCTCGCGGGTTCGTTGGCCGAATCGACCCAGCTGCGCAGGGCCGGGTTGTGGGTGTGGTCGATGGAGGTCATGGCGGCGTCCTGATCAGTCCAGGGCCTTGAATTCCCGGTCGTGCATCCAGGCGGCGTGCTTGGGTGCGCGTTTGGTCTGCGCCCATTCGTTGAGCATGTCCCACTTCACTTCATCGAGATCCTGGTGCATCTTTGGCGTGCCCACGTCGGCACACAGTTCGAGCCGGTGACCGTTGGGGTCGAAGAAATAGATGCTCTTGAAGAGGGTGTGGTCGGTGGGGCCAAGCACCTCGATGCCGCTTGCCTGCAGCCGTTCCTTCGTCGCTTCGAGCATCTCCAGGCTGCCGATCTTGAAGGCGATGTGCTGCACCCAGTCGGGCGTGTTGGTGTCGCGCCCCATCGCCGGCGCGTTGGGCAGCTCGAAGAAGGCCAGCACATTGCCCTGCCCGGCATCGAGGAACACGTGCATGTAGGGGTCGGGCGCTTTGGTGGACGGCACCTGGTCCTCGGCGATGGCCAGCACGAAGTCCATGTTGAGGTGTTTGACGTACCACTCGACGGTTTCCTTGGCGTCCCTGCAGCGGTAGGCCACGTGGTGGATGCGGTGAATCTTCAAAGTGCTCATGGTCGGTCTCCGGTGGATTCAATTGGCAAGGCGTCGCGGCGGATCAAAACCCCCAGCGGCCTGGCGCTGGATGAACCCGGAGAATACCGGCCTCGGCCGCGTCTGGCTGTAACTTTGCGACAGCAGGTGCATCGCTTTCGTGATCTGGCGCCTGCTGCGGGGCGCTCACATGCTCCGCACTCCCTGGCGGCGCAACACCCACTTTTCGGCCTCCACCACCAGGAAAACCGCCGCCGCCAGCGCGGTGATGAGCAGCCAGGAAGTCCCGTCCAGTGCGGCTGTGCCGAACAGCGCCTGCATCGGTGGGGCGTAGGTGATCAGCATCTGCAAGACGATCAGGATCACGCTGGCCCACAAGGCCATGGGGTTGCCGGTGAGCGTGTCGCGCCTCAGCGCAGTGGCCACGAAATACCGGGCGTTGAACAGGTAGACCAGTTCACCGAACACCAGCATGTTGACCACCGCCGTGCGGGCTACTTCGATGGTGCTGCCGCGCGCGAGCTCCCAGTTGAAGACGCCGAACGACGCCGCCACCATCAGCAGGCTCACGAAAACGATGCGCGTGAACAGCAGCCGGGTGATCAAGGGTTCGCCCATCGGGCGCGGCGGGCGTTCCATGATGCCCAGCTCGGCGGGTTCGAAAGACAGCGCCAGCGCCAGCGTGACGCTGGTGACCATGTTGATCCACAGGATCTGCCCGGCCGTGACCGGCATGGCCAGGCCGGCAAACACCGCCAGCAGGAGCACACCGGCCTCGCCACCGTTGGTGGGCAGGATGAACAGCAGCGCCTTCTTGATGTTGTCGAACACCGTGCGGCCCTCGCGCACCGCGTGGGCGATGGTGGCGAAGTTGTCGTCGGTGAGCACGAGATCGGCCGCCTCGCGCGCCGCGTCGGTGCCGCGCTGGCCCATGGCCACGCCGATGTCGGCGGCCTTGAGCGCCGGGGCGTCGTTGACGCCGTCGCCGGTCATGGCCACCTGGCGGCCCTGGGCCTGCAGCGTGGCCACCAGGCGCAGCTTGTGTTCGGGGCTGGCACGGGCCACCACGTCGGTCTGGGCCAGGCGTTCACCCAGTGCGGTGTCATCGAGCTGATCGATCTGCGCACCGGTGAGTGGCTGGCCCGCGTTCAGGCCGATCTGCTCGCCGATGGCCGCCGCCGTCACGGCGTGGTCGCCGGTGATCATCAGCACCCGGATGCCGGCCTGCTGGCATTCAGCCACGGCGGCCACCGCCTCGTCGCGCGGCGGGTCCATCAGCCCCACCAGCCCGAGCAGGGTGAAGCGCGGCGTGATGTGTGCCACGTCCAGCTCGCGCGTGCCGGCGGGCAGCTCGCATTCGGCCAGCGCCAGAACGCGCTGACCCTGGGCCGCTGCCCCGTCCATGCGCGCCTGCCAGGTCGCTGCGTCCAGCAGGCCGGTGCTGTCCTTCACGCACAAGCCGAGCACGCGTTCGGGCGCACCCTTGAGCAGGGCGAAGACGTGCCCCGCGTGGTCGTGGTGCAGCGTCGCCATGTAGCGGTGTTCGGACTCGAAGGGAATCACGTCGATGCGCGGCGTGCGCTCGCTCTCTTCGGCCAGGTCCAGTCCGGCCTTGAGCGCGAGCGTGAGCAGCGCGCCTTCGGTGGGGTCGCCGGCCAGGGTCCAGCCGCCCGCCTCGTCGCGGTGCAGTTGCGCGTCGTTGCACAGCAGGGCGCAGCGCGCCAGGCCTTGCAGGCCGGTGTGCGTGGCCGCATCCAGCGGCTGATCGCCCTGGTGAAAGCCGCCTTCGGGCGCATACCCGCTGCCGCTCACGCTCAGCGTGTCGTCGCCCATCATCAGTTGCACCGCGGTCATCTGGTTCTTGGTCAGCGTGCCGGTCTTGTCGGTGCAGACCACGCTCACCGAACCCAGCGTCTCCACCGCGGGCAGGCGCCGCACCACCGCGCGGTGCTGCGCCATCGTCGCCGTGCCGATGGCCAGCGTGATGGTGACGATGGCCGGCAGGCCTTCGGGAATGGCCGACACGGCCAGACCCACCACGACCAGAAACATGTCGAGCGCGGGCATCTCGCGCACGTAGTAGCCGTAGAGGAAGGTGATCGCGCTCACCACCACGATCACTGCGGTGATCTGGCGCGCGAACTGGTCGAGCCGCCGGGTCAGCGGCGTCACCAGCGTGGGCACGCCGCCCACCATGCTGCCGATGCGGCCCATCTCGGTCTGCGCCGCCGTGGCCACCACCACGCCGCTGCCCTGCCCCACGCCCACCACCGTGCCGGCGTAGGCCATGCACAGGCGGTCACCCAGCGGGGCATCGGCAGCGACCACGGCGGGGTCTTTGTCGGTGGGCACCGACTCCCCCGTGAGCGCTGCCTCGTCGATGCGCAGGTTCTTGACGGACAGCAGGCGCAGGTCGGCCGGCACGCGGCTGCCCGATTCGAGCAACACCATGTCACCGGGCACCAGGTCGCCGGCATCGATCTCGTGGCGCTCGCCGTCGCGCAGGACCATGGCGTGGCTGGCCAGCATCGCGTGCACGGCTTCCAGCGCACGTTCGGCCTTGCCCTCCTGGATGAAGCCAATCAGCGCGTTGATCACCACCACGCCCAGGATCACCGCGGCGTCAACGAAGTCATCGAGCAGGAAGGTGACCAGCGCCGCCGCCAGCAGGGTGTAGATCAGCAGGTTGTGGAACTGCGCCAGCAGTCGCCACCACCAGCCGGGACGCGGCGCGGCGTTCAGGCGGTTGGGGCCGTGGGTGGCCAGGCGCGTCGCGGCTTCTGCTCGCGTCAGTCCTGTGGCGGCACTGCCCAGGATCTGCAGCGCCTGGCTGGATTCCTGGGCGTGCCAGTGCGGCGCGTCGGATGGTGGATCGGATATCGGGCGGTTAACGTCATTCGGCATGCGCCAACCTTAACCCGAACGGCGTGACCACCGCCACCGGCACGCTCAACCGTGCAGCGAAGCCAACGCCGACGGCGACCATTCCAGCGCGCGGTGGTCAAAGCCCGCGACCAGCGTGGGCTTGACGACCTCAAAATACGGCGAGACGTCGAAATCGCGCGGGGTGAACAGGCTGTGGTGGCGCACGTGCAGCACCTGGCGCACGCAGTCGGGGTAACGGGGGTCGTCGGTCGCGGTCTGTTCGACGATGGGCAGGATGGGGTAGAGCACGGTCTCGAAAGCCTGCGCGATCAGGGTGGAGCAGATCGCGCGCGTGGGGTCGCCGCTGCCCACGGCCAGCAGGCGGCGGCGCCAGCGCACCGGCACCGGCGGTGTGGGCAGCAGGTAACGCGCGAGGTCCATGATGTTCTTGAGGTCGTAACGGTGGCCGATGCGCTGCACCGCGAAACGGCAGACCGCCTGGGCCTCGTCGATGCGCAGGCTGGCGGGTCGGCAGATGCGGCAGTGCAGCCCCGCGTAGGTGCTCAGCGGCACGGCGCGCACGCCCTCGCGGATGTCAGCCTCCACCACCATCAGCGGGCCGCCCGGCTGCAGGGGCCCGACACAGAGCGCCGCGTGCGACCAGGTGGACTGCGTGAGGTATTTGATCGCCGTGCTCACGCGCGTGGTGCCTTCAACCAGGATCACGTCGGCCGGTCGCAGCGCCGCGGCCAGCAGGCGCTGGTCGGTCGGAAAGCCGATGGCCGCCGACCGGCCCGGCTTGGTCAGGTAGCGTGCCAGCGCACGCCCGATGGCTTGTCTGATCATCTGCGCCTCCCGGTGTAAGAATGTCGCAGCTTCGGCGACTCAATCCGAACAATGCCAACAAGGAATGGTCGTGAACATCCGGAAAATCTTGCTGCTGCTGGTCGTGCTGGTGGGCATTGTGGCCTTCTTCGCCTTTGATCTGGACCGCTACTTCAGCCTGGCGTTCCTCAAAGAGCGCCAGGCCAGTTTCGCGGCGCTGCGGGAACAACAGCCCTTGCAGCTGGCCCTGGGCTATTTCCTGGTCTACGTCGCGGTCACCGCGCTCTCGCTGCCCGGCGCCACCATCGTCACGCTCGCGGGCGGCGCGATCTTCGGCCTGGGCTGGGGCCTGCTGATCGTGTCGTTTGCGTCCAGCATCGGCGCCACGCTGGCCTTCCTGACTGCGCGCTTCCTGCTGCGCGACAGCGTGCAGGCGCGCTTCGGCCAGCGCCTGGCCGACATGGACAAGGGCATCCAGAGAGACGGGGCGTTCTACCTCTTCACGCTGCGCCTGATCCCGGTGGTGCCGTTCTTCGTCATCAACCTGCTGATGGGCCTGACCAAGATGAAGGCCTGGACTTTTTACTGGGTCAGCCAGCTCGGCATGCTGGCCGGCACGGCGGTCTACGTGAACGCGGGCACACAGCTCGGCCAGCTTGAATCGCTGCAGGGCATCCTGAGCCCCGGCCTGCTCGGCAGCTTCGTGCTGCTCGGCCTGTTTCCGCTGATCGCGCGCAAGGTCGTCGAGGCGGTGCAGAAACGCAAGGTGTATGCGAAGTGGGCCAGCGTGCGCCCCAAGCGTTTCGACCGCAACCTGATCGTGGTCGGCGCGGGCGCGGGCGGCCTGGTCTCGGCCTACATCGCCGCCGCCGTCAAGGCCAAGGTGACGCTGATCGAAGCACACAGGATGGGCGGTGACTGCCTCAACTACGGCTGCGTGCCGAGCAAGGCGCTGATCAAAAGCGCGACCCTCGCGCACCAGATGCGCCACGGCGCGAACTACGGCCTGAACGACACCACGCCCATGTTCAGCTTCAAGGCCGTGATGCAGCGCATCCACGCGGTGATCGCCGCCATCGAACCGCACGACAGCGTGGAGCGCTACACCGGTCTGGGTGTCGAGGTGCTGCAGGGTTACGCGAAACTGCTGAACCCCTGGACGGTGGAGATCGCGCTCAACGGCGGCGGTACGCAGACCCTCACGGCGCGCAGCATCGTGATCGCCGCCGGCGCCCGGCCCTTCGTGCCGCCGCTGCCCGGTCTGGACGACGTCGGCTATGTCACCAGCGACACGCTGTGGGACGCCTTCGCACGGCTCGACGACGTTCCGCAACGCCTGGTGGTGCTGGGCGGCGGGCCGATCGGCTGCGAACTGGCGCAGGCCTTTGCGCGCCTGGGATCGCAGGTGACGCAGGTGGAGATGGCGCCGCGCATCATGATCCGCGAAGACGAGGAAGTGAGCGAGCTCGCCAAAGCCGCGCTGGCCGCCGATGGCGTGGCGGTGCTGACCGGGCACAAGGCGCTGCGCTGCGAAGTCCTGGACGGTGAGAAGACGCTGGTGGTGGAACACGCGGGTGCTGAAAAATCCATCCCCTTCGACCAGCTCATCTGCGCCGTCGGCCGCGTGGCGCGGCTGCAGGGCTACGGGCTGGAAGAGCTGGGCATCCCGACCAACAAGACCATCGAGACCAACGAGTACCTGCAGACCCTCTACCCCAACATCTACGCCGCCGGCGACGTGGCCGGGCCCTACCAGTTCACCCACGTGGCGGCGCACCAGGCCTGGTACGCGGCGGTGAATGCGCTCTTCGGTGATTTCAGGAAGTTCAAGGCCGACAACTCGGTGATTCCGTGGGCCACCTTCATCGCCCCCGAGGTGGCGCGCGTCGGCCTGAACGAGCAGGAAGCCAGGGACAAGAACATCCCCTTTGAAGTCACCAGGTACGGCATTCACGACCTCGACCGCGCCATCGCCGACAGCGAGGCCCACGGCTTCGTGAAGGTGCTCACCGTGCCGGGCAAGGACAAGATCCTTGGCGTCACCCTCGTCGGCACGCACGCCGGCGACCTGCTGGCCGAATACGTGCTGGCCATGAAACACGGCCTGGGCCTGAACAAGATCCTCGGCACCATCCACACCTACCCCACGCTGGCCGAGGCCAACAAATACGCGGCGGGCGAATGGAAGCGCGCCCACGCGCCGCAGAAGCTGCTGGCCTGGGTAGAAAAGTTCCACACCTGGCGCCGGGGTTGAACTGTTGTTGCGTCCCAGGAGTCCACACCACATGACCTCCCGCCGCCAGACCCTCGCCCTGTTCGCCGCCAGCGCCCTGCTGCCCTGGCCAGCCCTCGCCCAGACCACCTTCGACCACACCTACGCCGCCTGGGACGCGCTGCTGAAAAAACACGTTCGCTGGTTGCCCGACGGCAAGCAGTCGCGCGCCAGCTACAAAGGCTTTGCGGCCGACCGCTCCGCGCTCAAAACCGTGCTCGGCAACCTGAGCGCCGTGCCCCAGGCCAGCTTCGACGGCTGGAGCCGGCCGCAGCAGATGGCCTTCCTGATCAACGCCTACAACGCCTTCACGGTTGAACTCATCCTCACGAAATACCCGGACCTGAAATCCATCAAGGAACTGGGCTCGTTCGTGCAGTCGGCCTGGAAAAAGAAGTTCTTCACGCTGCTCGGTGAAGCGCGCCACCTCGACTGGATCGAACACGAGCAGTTGCGTCCGCGCTACAACGAGCCGCGCGTGCACGCCGCGGTCAACTGCGCCAGCATCGGCTGCCCGGCGCTGCGCGACGAAGCCTTCACCGCCGCGAAGCTCGAAGCCCAGCTCGAAGACGGCATGCGCCGCTTCATGGGCGACCGCACGCGCAACCGGGTCCGGGGCAACCAGGTTGAAGTCAGCAGCATCTTCAAGTGGTTCCGCGAAGACTTCGAACAAGGCCACGGCGGCTTCAAGCAGGTGGAAGACGTGTTTGCCAGATACGCCGAACAGCTGAGCGACCAGCCCGTCGAGCAGGCCGCGCTGAAGGCCAGAACGCTGGGCGTGAGCCACCTCGACTACGACTGGTCGCTCAACGACGCGGGGCGCTGAGCGGTGGACCGGGCGCCCGGAGGCCGTGATCCGTCAGTCGCCGGGGCGCTGCTCCTGAACATCGGCCAGCTTGTTCATGGTCTGCAGGATCACGTCTGGCGCGTAGCGGATGTTCATGAACTCGCCCATGCTCAGGGCAGGCCAGGCCAGCGCAATGCGGTAGCGTCCCGGCAACGAATAAACCTTGTTGTCGACGATGAACATCTCGTAGGGCAAAGCGGCCATGTGCTCCAGCCCTGTTGCACCGAGGCTGCCGACCCACCAGCCTTCGCCACGCCCCGCATCGTTCAGCGCCACACCGAACACCGCCAGCTTGCGGTCGGCCATGACCACCTCGTAGACCTTGGCGGTGGCGCCCACGCCGTTGGCCAGGCGCTTGCGCACCGTCTGCAAGGCCTCGTCAAAACTGCCGAAGTTGCGCAGTTCGGCGCGGAGGGAATCGAAGCGCTCCATGGACGTCATGTACTGGTAGTTCGCCAGCCGATCGGCCGGCACGTCACCACCGAAACCGTTGCCCGGCCCCAGCGCCCTGGCCAGCCGCGCCTGCACCGAGCGGGCCGCTGCTTCGGCCTGCGGATACGCCTGGCGCAGGTAGGCCCGGTACCAGTACTCCGGCGTCATGTACGACACGCGGCCGTCGCGCTGCACGCCGACCCGGATCGCCGCCGCCACGACGGCGCTGCCGCCCGCTGCCCGGATGGCCTGCAACATGGCGTTGTCGCTCACCAGCACCACACCGCCCGCCTCCAGCCCCTTGGGCAGGTGCCGCCCCAGCAGGGTGAAACCCTCGGCCTGCAGCTTCTTCTCCACCGCCCCCATCTGCGCCTGCAGCTCGCCCGCCGGCAGTGGCGTGCCGCTCGTGTAAGGTGACAGGGCCTGACAGGTCGAGACCACCATGAAAAGCCATCCAGCCAGCAGCAGTTTTTTCATCTTGCAGGTCTCCTCAAAGGTTGGCCCGAACCTTAGCGCCGCCGCGCCGATCCCGCATCAGGGCTATTCCCATGCCGGTTGGGGTATTCGGACCGTGCGCTGGCTCGTCGCCCTGACGCTGGCGGCGGCCGGCATGGCGCAGGCCGCGCCGCCCCTGCCCCCGCTGCTGCAGGCCGACGGCGCACTCCACCCGGCCTGGCGCTTCGTGGGTTTTCCCAAAAGACACAGCGACCTGCCCGCCACCCGCTTCGAGGCCGCCCGCGTGGACGGCCAGGCCGCGCTCCAGGTGGTCACCGCGTCGTCCTACGGCACGCTGGTGCACGAACTGAAAGAAGCGGCCGAACCCGCGCGCCTGCAATGGCGCTGGCGCCTCGACCAGCCGCTCTCCGGCGGCCAGGCGCCGCCGAACCTGCTCACCAAGGCCGGCGACGACGCCGCGCTCAAGGTCTGCGTGATGTTTCACCACCCGCTGGGCCGCGTGCCCTTCGTGGAACGCACCGTGCTGCGCATCGCGCGGGGCATCAGTGGCGAGCGGCTGCCCGCGGCCACGCTCTGCTACGTGTGGGACAGCGGCCACCCGGCGCCACTGCAGGGCGCCAACCCCTACACCCGGCGCGTGCGCTTCATCAGCCTGCAGGGACAGGGCGCAGCGATGGGCCAGTGGGTGAACGAAAGCCGCGACCTGGCGCAGGACTTCGCCACGCTCTTCAGTGACGAACTGCCCGCCAGTGCGGACATCCCGCGCGTGAGCAGCGTGCTCATCGGTGCCGACAGCGACAACACCGCCAGCCGCAGCGTGGGCTGGGTGACCGATCTGCGCTGGGCCGACGACCCGCCCTGAAACACCCCGTACCATCGGGGCCCATGCACCACGGCATCCAAAAACTCCTGCTGCCCGGCGCCGGTCATGCCCATGTCCTGCCCCCCATGGCCCCGCGCGCCGATCATGCCCAGCCCCAGCCGCGCTGAGCCCATCCCCGCCGACCGCAGCGCCTGGGCGGTCTTCCTGATCTTCCTGCGCCTGGGCCTCACCAGCTTCGGCGGCCCGGTCGCCCACCTCGGCTACTTCCGCACCGAGTTCGTGGAACGCCGCCGCTGGCTCGGCGAAGCCGCCTACGCCGACCTCGTGGCCCTGTGCCAGTTCCTGCCCGGGCCGGCCAGCAGCCAGGTGGGCATGGCCATCGGCCTCTCGCGCGCCGGTTACGCGGGCGCCTTCGCCGCCTGGTTCGGCTTCACGCTGCCCTCGGCCCTCGCGCTGATCCTGTTCGCGCTCGGCCTCGCCAGCGCGGGCGACGCCGTGGCCCCGGGCGCGCTGCACGGCCTGAAAGTGGTGGCCGTGGCCGTGGTGGCGCAAGCCGTCTGGGCCATGGCGCGCAGCCTCTGCCCCGACGCGCTGCGGCGCGCGCTGATGCTGGCCAGCGCCGCCCTGTTGCTCTTCTGGCCCGGCACCGCCGCGCAACTGCTCGCCATGGCCGCCGCCGCCCTGCTCGGCCTGGCGCTGCTGCGGCCACCGGCCGATGCAGCGCACGAAGCCCTGGCCGTGCCGGTGGGGCGCCGCGCGGGCGCGGCCTGGCTGGTCCTGTTTTTCGCGCTGCTGCTCGGCCTGCCGCTGCTCGCCGCCGCCCTGCCGACGCAGGCGCTCGCGCTGGTCGACGCCTTCTACCGCGCCGGCGCGCTCGTGTTCGGCGGCGGCCACGTGGTGCTGCCGCTGCTGCAGGCCGAAGTCGTGCCCACCGGCTGGGTCAGCCAGGACGCCTTTCTCGCCGGCTACGGCGCCGCGCAGGCCGTGCCCGGCCCGCTGTTCACTTTCGCCGCGTTCCTCGGCGCGTCCATGAGCGCCGCGCCCACCGGCTGGCTGGGCGGGCTGCTCGCGCTGCTGGCGGTGTTCGCCCCATCGTTCCTGCTGATCGCCGGCGCCCTGCCGTTCTGGGAAAGCCTGCGCCGCCAGCCGCGCGTGCGCGCCGCACTCATGGGTATCAACGCCGCCGTGGTCGGCCTGCTGCTCGCCGCCCTGTGGAACCCGGTGATCACCAGCGCGGTTCACGGCGTGGGCGATGTGCTGCTGGCCGGGGTGGCGCTGGTGGCGCTGATGAAATGGAAATGGCCGCCTTGGGTGGTGGTGGCTGGGTGTGCGGGGGTGGGGTGGGTGATGCCTTCACCCGGCTTCGTTTGGTGATCTGGTATATCTTTCCTTTCCGGGGCACAAACCAAGGGGACTCATGCAAACCCATACCTCGAAAGAATGCATTGACTGGTTCATCGACGCCATTCGGCGCCTACCGTCAGACGACCCCGTTGCCTACAAAACTGCTGGGTACAACAACTACAGAACGCAGAAAGAGCATTGGCTTGGTTGGTTGAACCCTGCAGAGCGAACGGGAACTTATCCCCGGCGCGAAGGGATAGGGCACGATGCCAGATACGTCTACAACCACATCGTCGAGCCAAAGATGTTGCTGTGGCTCATAGCAGTAGCCGGGGTCACCCCTGATCTTGTCAATGCGGCACGAGCCGCGGCCGATGGCGTCACCATGCTTCCGAGCAAAGCTGCTGCGATACGCAAAGTGGTCCCATGGCGACTGATCGCCGAAGCGCTGGGCAGATCATCAGACTCAAAGGAAACATAAGCATTTTTGGAGAACCTATGCTCCTTGAAAACACTGTCACCCCTTGGTCCACCCTTGTCGCCGACAAGGCCCGTATTGCGGGGTTCATGGGCAACAGAGGCATCCTCCATGACACAACCCGTGCAATTGTGAAAAGATGGGTCCATCAAGCTTGGGTTTGCTGCGCAACTGCGTACAAAGGCATTGACCGGCGCCCCCTGTTTCGAACCGACCCTTTTCGCTACTCTGAGTTGTTTTTTCTCGACGAGGCAACGGCATACGCAGCTGGGCACCGCCCCTGCAACTACTGCCGCAGAGAAACCTTGGTTCTGTTCAAAACCATTTGGTGTGCAGTGAACCGTCCAGAGGTGCCTCCGAACAGCGTTCAAATGTCACAGATTGATGCCCAACTCCATAGCGAACGGGTGGTTCTCGGCGGAAGCAAAGTGACGTATACAGCGCCCATGAATTCACTGCCGTTTGGCACCATGTTCGAACACGACCACAGCGCATACCTGATCGGAAAGCAAGCCATCTATCTGTGGTCGGCATCTGGGTATCACCCAGCCAAACTTTCGCCTGCTTTAGAAGTCCATGTTCTGACGCCCGCCTCAGTGGTTGCTACGTTCTCTCATGGCTTAAAACCTCAAGTTCACGACAGCGTATCGAAGTAGTTCGCCCAGCTTGTGGCATCCTTTCACTCAACCGTTGGAGGCCCATCATGTCCATTTCCGTTGAAGACCTCGCCGCCCAGGCCCTCGACCTGCCCCCGGAAGAGCGGGCGAAGCTCGTCGAACGCCTGATCGCGAGCTTCGAGCCCCGCTCACCGTCAGAAGTGGCTTGGCTGACGCTGGCCGCCCGCAGGCGCGATGATGTGCGTGCGGGCAAGGTGGCCATGGTGCCGGTGGACGATGCGATCGCTCGCGTTCGCGCCCGCATCGCGTGAGCTGCTGGCTCCATCCGGACGCCGAGGCCGAGCTGGCCGATGCGGCCGTCTACTACGCCGAGCATGCGAACTTCGCTCTGGCGGAGGCCTTCCTCGCCGAGTTCGAGCGCGTTCGTGATCTGCTGGTGGAGAACCCACAACGCGGCCCGCATGCCGAAGGCGGTCTGCGTGTGTACCACTTCGACCGCTTTCCCTACACCGTCATCTACGAACCGGATGATCGCAATGGCCCACTGATCTTTGCCATCGCACACCAACACCGTGAGCCGGGTTACTGGCGCGAGCGGTTGTAGTTCGGGCTCGTCACCGCCGATCTCGGACACTGAACGCTGAACAGAGGTTGGGAAGGCAGTCTCATGAAACTCGGCTACACCATCGTCTACGTCCCCGACGTCGCGGCCTCGGTGGCCTTCTTCGAACAAGCCTTCGGGTTGCAGCGCAAGTTCCTGCACGAGAGCGGCACCTACGGCGAACTCGACACGGGCGAAACCACGCTGTCGTTCGCTGCGCACGAGCTAGGTGACATGAACTTTGCGGGCGGGCATGTGCATGCGGACAGCTCCGCACAGCCGCTGGGTTTCGAGATCGCGCTGGTCACAGACGATGTGCCCGCGGCGCACGCCAAGGCCGTGGCGACCGGTGCCCGCGAGATGGCGGCGCCGTCGCAAAAGCCCTGGGGGCAGGTCGTGTCCTGTGTGCGTTGCCCGGACGGCATCCTGGTGGAGCTGTGCACGCCCGTCGGTGGCTGAACGTTCCGGCCTCGGAGCATCCTCCCGTTGAGGGATGGCCTGCCCGGTCGTGGCACTGTTTCTGCATGCATTTCCGCCGTTCCGCCACCCCACGAGGAGCCCCCATGCAAACCGTCACCATGCCCTTGCAGCTGGCACCGACCAGCCTGGCCCAACCCATCTTGCCGAACTGGTCGTTTCACCTGTTCAACGTGAACCTGGGCTCGTCGTCGAACCCGGCGGTGGAGCAGGCCGCGCTGGAGAAGGTGGGCAGCTATGGCCGGCAGATCGGGCACCTGGCCGAGGCGCTGGAGCTGATCGTGAAGAAGACCCGGCTGCTGGAGAGCCAGGACCTCACGCAGGACGAGAAGGACGTGCTGCAGGTGTTCCTGGGTGACGTCTCGGCGATCCGGCAGATCAAGGCATCGCAGCCGGCGGCGTAGCCCCGGTCCGTGCTTCGGGTCGCCATGGCGACGAGCCGCCCTACTCGAGGTCCTCGTGGAGGCAGAGGTAGTTGCCTTCGGTGTCCTTGAACCAGGCCGCCTTCTCGGCGCCCAGCACGCAAACGTGTTCCACGGTCTTGAATCCCGGCAGGTCGTAGCTCTCGAACGCCACACCCGCCTGCTTCAGTTTGGCGACGCTGGCGGCGATGTCCGGGACCTGGAAGCTGATCGCGGTGTGCTCGGCTTTGGTGCCCTCTGGCCTGGGGAAGAGCGCGAGGGTGGTGCCGCCCACTTGGTAGGTGAACTTGCCGTCGGGACGGAAGCCGCCGGGCGTCAAGCCGAGGCAGCGTTCGTAGAAGGTTCTCGCCCGGTCCATGTCGATCACGGGGAGCATGGTGGTGACGGAGGCATTGGCCAGCATATGCAGTCCTTTCGCTCGATCCCGCCGGTCTCGTACAGGAGCTACCGCGCCTGTGTTCCGAGGGCGGGCCATCAGCATAGGCACAAATGCGGTCGCGCGCCAGTCCCGCCATGCCGTTCTTGTGGCCGGCACTGCTGCGTTTCGCCGCAGCGGTCGTCAGCGGGCGAACGGCCTCATTTGCCGCGCAGGCCCTCCTGCTCCATGAGCAGGTAGGTGTTGTAGGCGTTCATGCGGTTGGCGAACGGGAACATCGGCATGTGTGCCCAGGCACTCCAGTCGGTGCTGGCGTAGGCCTCTTCAAACGGCACCATCTCTTCAGACGCCTTGCCCATGGTGCTGCGCAGGTAGCCGAGGTAGTCGCGGATGACGCCGATGTCCTTGCGCGGGTCGGTGGACGCCGCCCCGTGACCGGGCACCACGGCCTGGGCGTCGAAGGTGAGCAGGCGGCTGAGCGCGCTGATCCACTGGTCGCTGTTGGCCTTGCCCACAAAAGGCAGGCGCCCGCTGAAGATGAGATCGCCGGCAAACAGCACGCGCTCACCTGGCACGTAGATCGCCAGGTCTTCCGGCGTGTGCGACGGCCCCACCTGCTCGACCACGAAGCGCGTGCCCGCCAGCTCCAGGGTGGTGGAACCGTCGAGCCAGCGGTCGGCGGGCACCAGCCGGGTCTGGGCATCAACCCAGGGCGCCAGCTCGGTCCGCGAGGCCTCCAGCCGCTGTTGGGCTGTCTCGGAATGGAGGTATTCCCGTGCGGCGCTGTGGGCGATGATCTGCGCGCCCTGGGCCTTGAAGGCCTGCAGGCCATAGATGTGGTCGGCGTGGTAGTGGGTCACCAGCACGTGCGTGACCGGCTTCGGGGTGAGTTCGGCGATCTTGCTCAGCAGGCGCTGCGCCAGCGCGGGCGAGCCCAGCGCGTCGATCACCACCACGCCCTGTGGCGCGATCACGAAGCCGGCGTTGCTGATGAAGTTCTGGTTGGCGGGCGTGCCCAGCGCGGCCAGTCCTTGCACGTAGTAGGTGTTGGGGCCGACTTTCTGGAGCGTCATCTCGGGCGCTGGCTGCGCACCCACTGCGGACGCCGTCACCAGCAGCAGCGCCGAAGTGCCATGGGCCACGGAGCGTGAGAGCCGCCGCACTGCGGCAAACAACGGGTTCAGCATGATCGGCTCCTTGAGTGTTTCAGAAAACGCTCAGCCTCTTAGTGTTTGGCCGGCGCGGTCGCCTTGGCGGCGGCGTCGAAGCCGCCCTTGGCCTTCCATTCTTCCATGCCGCCCTGCAGGATTCGCAGGTTGTCCCAGCCCGCCACGCGCATGGCGAACCCGGCCTGGGCCGAGAGCGAACCGGTGTTGCAGTAGATCAGCACGGGTTTGTCTTTGGGGATGGTGTTGCGCTTGGCCAGCACCTGGCGCCAGTCCATGTTGATGGCGCCGGGGATGTGGCCCTTGGCGAACTGGCCGGCGTCGCGCGCGTCGATGACCAGCATCTTTTTCCACTCGTCGGCCGGGATCTGCTCGGCAAAGATCACGCCACCGCCATAGTCCACGAATTCCAGATACGCCTCCATCTCGTCGACGGCGATGGCCTTGTTGTCGGCGTGGGCGGCGGGCGCCAGCAGCAGGCTGGCGGCGGTGAGGGCGGCCAGGGCCAGGGTGCGGATTTTCATGGGGTCTCCAGTTTCACAAATATAAATATCAGCAACAATGGATATTGTCGCTGGACCACAGCAGCAAACAGTCAAGGGTTTCTACTGCTCCAGGCTCGTTCAACGGGTCGCGGTCGATTGCTTCAAATCGGCCAGCCAGCTGCGGATGCGCCGCGCATTGGTGCCGCGATCGATCTTTCCCAGGCGTGAGCGCGAGCGCATATCGACGCGCGAACCGTTACCCTCCGGAACAATACGGATGGTCACTTCGTCGGCAAAGCCGAACAGGCGGCTGGTGGCCACCGCTTCGATGCGGCCTTCTTCGGCGTCGCTGGCGACCAAGGTCCAGCCACGCGCCTGCACCAGTTGCAGGGCATGTTCAAACACCGCTGCGGGTGCCTGCGGCAGGGTCAGCGGCCCGAGGTCCGGGTAGCCCGCGCGCTGCTGCTGCGCTACCGCAGCGCCCGGGTAGGCCATGGGGTTGGGCATGTCCCAGAACTCGGGTGGGTTGTCGGTGTCGGTGCTGATGTCGTTGATGGGCGGATAGGTGCGTGTGGCGTAGTCCCATTGCAGCGCCACGCCCAGCACCGGCAGCGCCAGCAACACCCCCAGGAGCCCGGTCACCACCGCCCGCCGCTGGCGATGCGAGCGAATCAGGCCCGCCAGCGACAACACGAGGCTCAGCGCAGCGACGTAGACCGCCCACTCCGCGATCTGGAGACCTTTCAGAAAATGCCACCAGCCCTGGCGGTAGCCGATACCGGCCACCAGCACAGTGCCGAGCGACACCAAACCGAGCAACAGGCCGGCCAACGGCAGGCTGGATCGCCGCGTTGTGCTTTCGCGGTCCATCGGGCGCGAGACAGTTGGGGTGCTCATAGTCATACTTGGGCGTCTGTGGAAGGCGCCGACCAGTTGCGCCGGTTGATGGCGTAGTCGGTGATCTGGCCCTTGAACGGCAGCATCAACATGCCGGGCAGGCGCGCCACTTCGTGCGGGTCGGTGTGGCCGTGGATGCCGATGGTCATGCCGAGCTGGCCGGCGCGCGGCTGCTCGCGGTAGGTGCCGAAGAGGCGGTCCCACCAGGTGAGGTTGAAGCCGAAGTTGGAGTTGCTCTCGTCGTCTTCGACCGAATGGTGCACGCGGTGCATGTCGGGCGTGACGAGGAACCAGCGCAAGGCGCGGTCCAGCGCGGCCGGCAGGCGGATGTTGCCGTGGTTGAACATGGCGCAGGCGCTGAGCAGCACTTCAAAGACCACCACCGCCAGCACCGGCGCGCCCAGCAGCACGATGGTGGCGAACTTGATGCCCATGGACAGCACGATCTCCAGCGGGTGGAAGCGTGCGCCGGTGGTGAGGTCGTAATCGAGGTCGGCGTGGTGCACGCGGTGCAGCCGCCAGAGTGCGGGCACGGCGTGCACCATCACGTGCTGCAGCCAGATGACGAAGTCCATCGCCACCACGGCCAGCGGTACCGCGAGCCAGAACGGCACGGCGTAGTTGTTCAGCAGCCCCCAGCCTTTCTCCACGCCCAGCGCGGCCATGCCGACCGCGGCGGCCGGGAACAACAGGCGCACGATCACCGTGTTGAGCAGCACGATGCCGAGGTTGGCGGTCCAGCGCTGCCGGCGGGTGAGCCGGAGCGCGCGGCGCGGAGACGCCAGCTCCCACAGGGCCACGAGCGCGAACACGCCGAAGAAGAAGCCCACGCGGATCAACGGCTCGTTGGCCAGCGTCCATTGTTCAAAGTTCATGGTGGCTCCTGCTGGTTCAGAACACCAGTACCTGGTCCGCCTCGGCGGTCCAGTCGGCCAGATGGGCCAGTGTGGAGCGCTGCGCGCCAGCCACCATGTCGGCCTCGCTCAGTCCCCGCGCGTCCATGCACGTGCCGCACAACGTCACCTCGCCCTTGCGCAGCACCTTGCCCAGCATGAGCTGCACGTTGTAGTAACCCTCGGGCACTTTCTGGCCCGCCTTGGCGCAGCCCACGGCATCGGCCATGAGGAACACGCGCACCTGCACGCCTTCTTTGGCGGTCATCGCACCGGCCAGGCGCAGGCCGTTGTAGGCGCGTTCGCTGCCGTAAGGCGCGTCATTGAGGATGAACAAAACAGAACTCATGGCGAACGCTCGGTGGGTTGAGTCAATCGGCCTGCGACGCCAGCGGCAAGCCGGCGGCCTGCCACTCGCTCACGCCGTCGGACACCTTGCGCGCGCGGTAGCCGCGCGCCTGCAGCAAGGCCACGGCTTCGTCGGACAGCAGGCAGAACGGACCGCGGCAATACGCCACGATCTCCTTGTCGCGCGGCAAAGAAGCCAGGTGTTGTTCCACCTCGGCCAGCGGCATGGAGCGGGCGAACGGCAGGTGGGCCACGGCGTATTCGTCGCTCGGGCGCACGTCGATCACCACCACCTCGCCGCGGCGGGCCTGCTCCATCAGCGCCTGCCGGTCCACCGGCGCGAGTTGGGCGGGGTGGTCGGCCATCTGGTCCAGCGCCAGGCGCAGTTCCAGCAGGTGTTCTTCGGCCACTTCGCGCAGCTTCACGCCCAGGCCAGCCACGTCGGGGCCGGTGAGCCGGTAGTGGATGAACTTGCCCTCGCGCCGGCTGGTCACCAGCCGCGCGTCGCGCAGGGCTTTCAGGTGGGCGCTGGCGAGCTTGATGTCGATCGACAGCTCGGCCGCGAGCGCATCCACCGACTTTTCCCCCTGCGCGAGCATCTCCAGCAGCTCCAGCCGCTTGGGGCTGGCCAGCGCTTTGCCGATGCGGGCGACCTGTTCGTAGAGCAGGTCTTTGAGTTGGCGGTTTTTCATGACTACATTCTAACGATTGTTAGATTAAACAACGAATCCCGATGCGTTTGTGGGGACATGGGGCGCACCGGCAGCGGCTGCCGGATGCGGAACGGCCGGTGGTGCTCAGGACGACGGCCCTGGCCGCCAGTCAGCAACCGAGCTGGTCGGCCAGGTGCAGCAGGTCGCGCGCGTGCAGCGTGTTGGCCGGATCGGGCGACACGTCTTTCGGCTGCGCAGCGCCGAACTCCAGCGGGCGCTCGATGTAGGCGGTCATCAGGCCGCAGGCGCGCGCGGCGGCCAGGTCGTCCTGGTGCGCCGCGACCAGCATCACCTCGGCCGGCACCACGTCGAAGGTCTGCGCCACACCCAGGTAGGCGCGCGGGTCGGGCTTGTAGGCGCGGAACACCTCGGCCGAGAGGATGCAGTCCCACGGCAGGCCGGCGCGTTTGGCCATGTTCGTGAGCAGGCCGATGTTGCCGTTGGAGAGTGTGCAGATGGTGAAGCGCGCCTTCAGCCGCGTGAGCCCGGCCACCGCATCGGGCCAGGGGTCGAGCCGGTGCCAGACGCGGTTGAGGTGCTGGCGCTGTGCTTCGTCCAGATGGTCCAGACCGAAGCGCAGCAGCAGTTCGTCGAGGATCAGGCGGTGCAGTTCGTCGATGCGTGTCCAGCCGAGTTCGCCCGAGCGCACGCGCGCCATGGCCGGCTGGTAGCCCGCGCGCCAGGCGAGCGCGAAGGCGTTGGCGTCCACCTGCGGGTGGCATTGGCTCACTTCGCGCACGATGCTGCCGTGCCAGTCGACCACGGTGCCGAAGATGTCGAAAGCCAGGATGCGGGGTGCGGGGATCATGGGCAGGCGGTTTTCAGTCACTCAGATCCAGCGGCGCACGCGCCGGGTGTAGGCCGTGTAGGCCTCGCCAAACAGCCCGGCGAGCACGCGTTCCTCGGGCTGGATCTGGAACCGGGTGATGTAGAGCACAAACACCACCGGCCCCAGCAGCGGCCAGGCGGCACCGAGCCAGACCGCCCAGGCGGTCAGGAACATCACCAGCCCCACATACATGGGGTTGCGCGTGAAACGGTAGATGCCGGTGGTGACCAGCGCCGTGGTCTTGCGCGGGGCGAGCGGGTTGATGGTGGTGTGCCGCCGCAGGAAAGCGATCAGGCCCGCGAAATCGAAGCTGGCGCCCAGCAGGGCCAGCGCCAGCGCCACGCCCCGCCGCGTGCCCTCGGGCCAGGGCAGCGCGGGCCCGAGCGCGGCGAGTTGCCACATGGCCAAAGCCAGCAGGAGCGCCACCACCGGCGGCGGTATCTTGAGTTCGAGTGCTTTCAAGGCGAATCCTTCATGGCGGCGAAACGGGCCGCGACAACAGGCGGGCCAGCCCCCAGGCGAGCCCCAGCCACACGCAGAGGATGAAGGCCCAGCCGAACGCTGTCGGCATGCACCAGCCCCAGCCGCAGGCGCCGTTGTTCTGCAACAGCCAGGGCACGCCCAGCGTGTGAAACAGGTAGACCGACAGATAGGGCAACAGGGCCAGCACGCCGATCGGGCTGTCCAGATAACCGGGAAACCAGACCCCGGGCAACAGCGCCGCACCGTACAGACCGACGATCCAGGCGAACACTTTCCAGGTGCGGCGCGGCCTCATGCGGTTCTCCTCTTTGACCATGACCGTTCGGTTCGAGGGCGGGTGCACCTGCGCTTGTCTGTGTGTCAGTGCAAGCGCGAAGCGAAACGCTCCAGGCGGGGCATCCAGTCGCTCGTGATGTCGGCCGACACCAGCACGCCTTCGGCCCGTGCGATCTGCAGCGAACGCGGCACGAAGCCCACATAACTCCAGTCGGCGATGGCGGTGCGGAACACGCCGAAGCACAGCAGCAGCACCAGAAAACCGCGGTTGTCGCGCAGCCATTTCTTCATGTTCATGGGTTCCTCCTGAAACCGTTGATGCAGAGGCGGGGAGGGAATTGGGCGTGGCCGAAAGGGCGTCCCAAAGCGCTGTCGGCAAGGCGCAAAGCACAGCCGTAGCTCTGGCTACGGCGCGCATTTGCAACGCCGCTGGCGGTGGTTTGGGGCGTCAAGGCGGGCATGACCGATTTCCTCTCAGCCTCTCAGGCCACCCGCAGGCGCGCGCCGCCGGTTTCGGCGGCGACGATCTCGCCCACCTCGGCCGCCGCCGCAAAGCCGTGGCGTTCAAAGATCGCCAGCACCTCGGCCACCGCCTCGGGCGCGCAGGCCACGAGCAGACCGCCGCTGGTCTGCGGGTCGCTCAGCAGGGCCTGGTCCACCGGCTGCAGGCCGGCGCCCAGGCGCACCTCGTGGCCATACGCCGCCCAGTTGCGGCCGCTGGCGCCGGTGACCATGCCCTGCCCGGCGAGCTCGCGCACGCCGGTGATCAGCGGCACGCGCGCCATGTGAATGCGCACCGTGGTGTTCGAGCCGCGCGCCATTTCGAGCACGTGGCCGGCGAGGCCGAAGCCGGTGATGTCGGTCAGCGCGTGCACGCCGTCGAGCTGGGCCAGGTCGGGGCCGGGGGTGTTGAGCTGGGTGGTGTTGGCGATCATCTGTGCGTAGCCCTCGGCGGGCAGCGCGTCCTTCTTCAGCGCGGCCGAGAGCACGCCCACGCCCAGCGGCTTGCCGAGGATCAGGCGGTCGCCCACTTTGGCGTCGGCGTTGCGTTTCACGCGCTTGGGGTGCACCAGGCCCATGGCGACCAGGCCGTAGATCGGTTCGACCGAGTCGATGGTGTGGCCGCCCGCGATCGGGATGCCGGCGGCGCGGCACACGTCCTGCCCGCCCTGCAGGATCTTGCCGATGGTTTCGGTGCTGAGCACGCTGATCGGCATGCCCACCAGCGCCAGCGCCATGATGGGTGTGCCGCCCATGGCGTAGACGTCGCTGATGGCGTTGGTGGCGGCGATGCGGCCGAACTCGTAGGGGTCGTCCACGATGGGCATGAAGAAATCGGTGGTGGCGATCAGCGCCTGCTGATCGTTGAGCTGGTAGACCGCCGCGTCGTCGGCCGTCTCGATGCCGACCAGCAGTTCCTTGGGCATGGGCATGGCGGCCGTGCCCTTGAGGATCTCGCTCAGCACGCCGGGCGCGATCTTGCAGCCGCAGCCGCCGCCGTGCGAGAGGCTGGTGAGGCGGGGTTCGGTCTGTGGGTGGATGGTGGGGGCGTTCATGTGCGGGGGGGGCTCCGGTGCGTGCAGTGGGCGCCCTGGCTGGGTCGGCCAGGGTGGCATTTTTCTTACGGTCGTTCAGCCTGGCGCACGTCGGCCAGCAACGCCAGCAGGGCGGCCTGCTCGGCGCGCGGTTCGAACAGCGGCGCTCTGGCCGAACATTGTGCTTGCAGTTGGCGCAGAAGGCCGGCGTCCGGGCCGATGTCCGCACGGGCCTCTCGCAACAGCGCCGCCAGCGCGGCGGCATCGCCCGGCGGGAAGTAGCCGCCGTAGCCGGTGCCCAGCATGCCCACGTTGCCTGCGATGCGCGAAGCCAGAACCGGCGTGCCGCACAGCGCAGCCTCCATGATCACGTGGGCACCACCCTCCATGCGGCTGGTGTGCACCAGCACATGGGCGCGCTGGATGCGCGCGCGGGTCGCGGCGTGCGGCTGGGTGCCGAGCCAGCGGTAATGCGGGCAGGCGAGCGCTGTCTGGCGGGCGGCTTCGCCCAGCGCCGGGTTCAGCGCCGCGCCGATGTGGTCGATGAAGATGCCTTCGTCGGGGGCGATCAGCCGCGCCGCGTCGAACAGGGTCTGCGGCGATTTTTCGTCGCGCAGGTGGCCCACCATGACGGCGCGCAGGTGGGCGCGGGTCTTGGGCAGCGTGGCACGCCGCGTGCTCGACTGGAACACCACGCGGCATTTGGGCCGCAGCGCCTCGGGCAGTTCCAGCGGCCCTTGTTCCTGCAACACGATGAGGCGCTGCGCCAGCTGCAGCGAGCGCTGCGCGCTGGCGTCGGAACTGATGTCGCGGTAGAGGTCGGTGCCGGTGAGCGCCAGCACCAGCGGTTTGTGCGGGTACGCCTGCGCCCAGGCGGCCACGCTGGCGGCCGAGCGCCGCGCGTGCAGCGCGAGCAGGATGTCCGTGCCGTCGTCGGTGGTATTCGAATCGGGCCAGGCCTTCACCAGGCGAACCGCATAATGCCCGCGAAGCAGGTGAGCCCAGCGGCGCGCGGTCTGCCAGTTGCCGTTGTTGGCATCGGCCAGTGCCGGTGTGACGATGCACAGAGAGGGTTTTTTCATGGGTGTGAATCTGAGCTCAGCGATTGTGTCCGATGCCGAATCCGCGCGCTGCGGCGGCAAAACATGGCTGGCGGCAGCGCTGCGCGAAGCGCGCACGCGCAGCCTGGCGCTGTTTGATGCCTGCGAGGCCGCGCTCGGCCCGGGCCTGCGCGTGCCCTGCACGCCCGAGCTGAACCTGCCGCTCTGGGAACTGGGCCATGTGGGCTGGTTTGCCGACTGGTGGCTGGCGCGAAACCCGCAGCGCCACCGGGGCATACACGCCGATCCGCAAGCGCCGCGCCGCCCGGCGCGCCAGGCCGTGCGTGGTGTGGACGCCGACGCGCTCTACAACTCCAGCGAAGTGCCGCACGACGCGCGCTGGCAGCTGCCCCTGCCCGATGCCGACGCCGTGCGCGCCGACCTCGCGGCCAGCCTGGGCGACACGCTGGCCCTGCTGGCCGACGCGCCCGAAGACGATACCGGCCTGTATTTCTTCCGCCTCGCGCTGTTCCACGAAGACATGCACGCCGAGGCCGCGGTCTACATGGCGCAGACGCTGGGCTTCGATCCGCTGGCCCACCATCCGGCCGCACCGACCACGGTTCGCAAGCCACAAGCGCTGCACATGGCGGCGACGGACTGGACGCTGGGCCGCAGCGGCCCCGGCTTTGCCTTCGACAACGAACTCGGCGCGCACGGCGTGTCGGTCGGCGCCTTCGAGATCGACGCACAGCCCGTCACCTGGGCGCAGTTCCTGCCCTTCGTCGAGAGCGGCTCTTACGTGCAGCGCCAGTTCTGGAGCCCTGCGGGCTCGATCTGGCGGCTCTCGCAGGAACGGCAGGCCCCGCGTTACCTGCGGCAGAGCGCGCAAGGCTGGGAGCAGCAGGTGTTTGGCCGCTGGCAGCCGCTGGACCCGGCCGCAGCGGCCAGCCACCTGACGGCGTTTGAAGCGCAGGCCTGGTGCGCCTGGGCCGGGCGGCGCCTGCCGACCGAGGCGGAGTGGGAAGTGGCCACGCAGGACCCGCGCTTTCAATGGGGCGGCGTCTGGGAATGGACCGCCAGCGCCTTCGCGCCCTTCCCCGGCTTTGCGCCGCACCCGTATGTGGACTATTCGCGCCCGTGGTTCGACGGCCGTCCGGTGCTCAAGGGCGCGAGCCCCGCCACCGTGCCGCGCATGCGCCACCCGCAGTACCGCAACTACTTCACGCCCGAGCGCAACGACATCGTGGCGGGGTTCCGCTCGGTGGGCGCTGCCTGACACCCTCCCCCTCTCTCCCACGGCGGCCCCCATCCCTGCCTTCCCCCAGAGAGGGAAGGAGCCACATCCATTCAGGCCGGTGCGAAGAACACGCTGAACCAGCCGCGCGCATCGCTCCAGTGGGTGGACGGGCCGAAGCCCGCTTCGCGCAGCAACGCGTCGAAATCGGCCGGATGCCACTTGCAGGAGTTCTCGGTGTGCAGCCGCTCACCGTCGGCAAAGCGGCGCTCGCCGCCGGGCCAGCGCACGGTCTGTGCGCCGTCGGACTGCAGGTGCATCTCGATGCGCGAATCGGCCTCGTTGAAGAAGGCCACGTGCTGCCAGCGCGCGGGCGCGAAGTCGGTGCCCAGCAGGGCGTTGGTGTGCAGCAGCAGGTTGCGGTTGAAGGCGGCGGTCACGCCCAGCGGGTCGTCGTAGGCGGGCTCCAGGATGGCCTTGTCCTTCACACGGTCCACGCCGATCAGGATGCCGCCGCCCGGCCCGCCCGCGTCGCAAACGGCGTGCGCCTGGCGCAGCAGGGCCAGCGCTTCGGTGGGGTTGAAGTTGCCGATGCTGGAGCCGGGGTAGAACACACAGCGCGGCGCGGTGCTGAGGTCGTGCCGCGCCAGCCAGTCGGTGGCGGCGGGCGGCAGGGCCAGCTCGGCCGAGAAGTCCATGCCCAGCCCCAGCATGGGTATCGCGAGGTGGCGCTGGCGCAGCTCGCCCATGGTCTCGCGCAGGTAGTCCACCGAGATGTCCACCGCCACATAGGCGCCAGGCCGCAACACGGGAAACAGGCCCGCGGCCTTGGCGCAGCTGCCCGCGCCCAGGTCGACCAGCACCGCACCCGCCGGCACCTGCTGCGCCATGGCGGCGCCGTGCTCGCGGAAGATGGCGGCCTCGGTGCGCGTGGGGTAGTACTCGGCCAGTTCGGTGATGGCGTCGAACAGGCGCGAACCCAGCGCGTCGTAGAAAAACTTGGGCGACACATGCGGCGGCGTTTGTCTCAGACCCGCGGCCAGCTCGGCCTGCACGGCCGCCAGGTCTTCGCGGTGGATCTGCACGAAATGGGGGATGGGTGTGTCGGTGGACATGTGTGGGTGTTTTCTTTCAGACCGGGTTATACCGGGCGGACCATGGCAGCGGTCGGCTGTATCCGGCTTTTCTTACCGGGAAATCCCCGCATGGCCCCACCCTGCGCACCGGCACTGTATCGCGGTTTAATACGCCCTCCCCATCCCTCTTAACCGGATACCACCATGAACAAGCCTTCTCCTTCCCGCACCGTTCGCGCACTCTTGACCTGCGCCGTGCTGGGCCTGAGCACCCTCGCGCACGCGCAGCAGGTGTTCCGCGTCACCGCCATTCCCGACGAGTCGCCCACCGAGCTGGCCCGCAAGGCCGGCCCGCTGATGCAATACCTTGAAGCCAGGCTGGGCATGAAGGTCGAATACATCCCCGTGACCGACTACGCGGCCTCGGTGGAAGCACTGGTCAACAAGAAGGTCGACATGGCCTGGTTCGGCGGCTTCACCTTCGTGCAGGCCAACGCACGCTCGGGCGGCAAGATCATCCCGCTGGTGCAGCGCGCGGAAGACGAGAAGTTCAAGTCGGTCTTCATCACCAGCGACCCGGCCGTCAAGACCCTGACCGACCTCAAGGGCAAGGACGTGTCCTTCGGTTCGCAAAGTTCCACCAGCGGCCACCTGATGCCACGCAGCTTCCTGATGGAAGCCGGCCTCGACCCCGACAAGGACTTCCGTCGCGTGGCCTACAGCGGCGCGCACGACGCGACCATCGCGGCCGTGGCCTCGGGCAAGGTGCAGGGCGGCGCGCTCAACATCTCGGTGTGGGAAAAGTTCGTCGCCGACAAGAAGGTCGACACCACCAAGGTGCGCGTGATCTACACCACCCCGCCCTACTTCGACTACAACTGGTCGGTGCACGCCGACATGCCCGCCGCCACGCGCCAGAAGCTGTCCGACGCCTTCCTCGCGCTGAACCCGGCCACACCGGAAGGCAAGCAGATCCTCGACCTGCAGCGCGCCAGCAAGTTCGTGCCGACCAAGGCCGAGAACTACAAGGGCATCGAAGCCGCCGCCCGCAGCGGCAGCCTGCTCTGAACCGGAGCGCCACGCTTGAACATCGACCTGCAAGGCGTCAGCGCCCGCCACCCCGCCGCCCGCCCGGGCGCGGCGCCCGCCCTCAAGGGGTTGATGCTGCGCGTGGCCCACGGCGAGCAGGTGGCCGTGATCGGCCCCTCGGGTGCGGGCAAGACGACGCTGCTGCAGGTGATCGCCTGCGCCATGCCGCTGCAGGCCGGCACGCTGCAACTCGATGGACAGTCGCCCTGGCAACTGCCGCGCAGTGACCTGCAGCGCCTGCGCGGGCGCCTCTTTCTGGCGCCGCAGGTGCCGCCGCTGCCACCGCGCCAGCGCGTCGTGACGGCCGTGCTCGCTGGTCGCCTGCCGGCCATGGGCCTGTGGCAGAGCCTGCGTTCGCTGTTCTACCCGGTCGACATTCCGGCGGCTTTCGAGGCGCTGGACCGCTTCGATCTGGCCGACAAACTCTTCGAGCGCGTCGACCGCCTCTCGGGTGGTGAGCGCCAGCGCGTGGGTCTGGCGCGCGCACTGCTCGCACCCGCCTCGCTGTGGCTTGTTGACGAACCCCTCTCGGCGCTCGACCCGACACGCGCGCGCCAGGCCATCGACACCCTGCTGGCAGGCGCGCACGCACACGGCGCCACGCTGGTGACCACGCTGCACCAGGTGGAAGTCGCCCTCGAACATTTCCCCCGCATCGTCGGCCTGCGCGACGGCGCGCTGGCCTTTGACTTGCCGGCGGCACAGGTCACACGCGAGCACCTGGCCCGCCTGTACGAGCAGCACGAAGACGAGCTGCACGGCCCTGCCCCGCTCGATGCGGCCCCGCCGCCCACACCGCAACCGGTCGTCATGCACTGCAGGTGAGCGCGTGAGCATGAACACCGCCTCTGTGCACCCACCGACCCGCGACCCGGCCTGGCTCGGCCGCGTGTTCTGGAGCCTGGCCGCGCTCGTGATGCTCTGGCCGCTGCTGGTGGCGACCGAGTTCAAACCCTGGGTGCTGCTGGCGCCCGAGAGCCTCCAGGTCAGCGGGCATTTCATCGGCAGCTTCTGGCCGCTGGCCCACGGCGGCGAGTTCCTGGCCATGGTGGCGCGCGAGACCTGGCGCACGGTCGCCATGGCCACCGCCGGCATGACGCTGGCGCTCATCATCGCGCTGCCGCTGACCCTGATGTCCACACGCGTGCTCTCGATTTCGGCGCTGGCCGGCCCGATGGCCCGTGGGCCGTTCTGGCTGCGCCAGAGCGTGCGCTGGCTGCTGATCGTGCTGCGCAGCATTCCCGAGCTGGTGTGGGCGCTGGTCTTCGTGCGCGTGGTCGGCCTGGGTCCCACGGCCGGCGTGCTGGCGATCGCGCTCACCTACGGCGGCATGCTGGGCAAGGTGTACGGCGAGATCCTGGAAAGCGGCGAGACCGACGCCACGCAGAACCTGCTGCGCAACGGCGCCGGGCGCCTGCAGGCCTTCTTCTACGGTCTGCTGCCGGCCAGCGCGGCCGAACTCACGAGCTACACGGTCTACCGCTGGGAGTGCGCGATCCGCTCTTCGGTGGTGCTGGGCTTCGTGGGCGCGGGCGGCCTGGGTCAGCAGATGGACAACTCGATGAAGATGTTCAACGGCGGCGAGGTCGCCACCATGCTGCTGGTGTTCATGGCCCTGGTCGCGCTCGCCGACCGCGTGAGCGCAGGACTGCGCAAGGCACTCGGATGATGAGGGCTTTGCTGGTCCACGTGCCCCCACCCCATCCCTCCCCCAGAGGGGGAGGGAGCAGGTGCGTGGACGCGCCGGTCTTGGGCTTCGCTCCTTCTCCCGCCTGGGGAGGTAGCCAAGGCGTTGCCGAACGGCTGCTGGTGTTCACTCCTTCCCCCTCTGGGGGAAGGCTGGGATGGGGGCCCTGCGCGCCATGAACCGCCCCACCGCCGCCAACCCGCCCTACAAGCTGCCGCCGCCGCTGTTCAGCGCGCGCTGCAAGGCCTGCTGGTTCAGCGCCGCTCTGGTGCTGCTGGTGGTGGCCAGCTTCTGGTCGCTCGACCTGCAATGGGCGCAGTTCCTGTCGCTCGAAGCGGCGCAGAGCATGGGCCGCTTCCTGGCCGAGTTCGTGCCGCCCGACACGGCGCCCGAGTTCCTGAAAAAGGTGGCGCTCGGCACCTGGGAGACGCTGGCCATGTCGGCGCTGGGCACGGTGCTGGCGGCGCTGGCCGGCCTGGCGCTGGCGCTGCCCGCCAGCCGACTGCACGAGGGCGATGCCGCCCACGGTCGCGCGCCGACCCGCCTGCTGCTCAACGCGCTGCGCAGCATCCCCGAACTGGTGTGGGCCGCGCTGCTGCTGATCTCCGCCGGGCTGGGCCCGTTTGCCGGCACGCTGGCGCTGGCGCTGCACACCACCGGCGTGCTCGGGCGGCTGTTTGCCGAAGCGATCGAAAACGCGCCGCCCGGCCCCGGCGATGCGCTGCGCGCGCAGGGCGTGGGCAACGGCCGCGTGTTCCTTTACGCCACCCTGCCGCAGGTGCTGCCGCAGCTCATGAGCTACACGCTCTACCGCTGGGAAAACAACATCCGCGCCGCGGCGGTGCTCGGTGTGGTGGGCGCGGGTGGCCTGGGCCAGTTGCTGGCTTTTCACATGGGCCTGTTCCACATGAACAAGACCGCCACCATCCTGGCCGCGATGCTGCTGCTTGTGGCCTTCGTGGACGCCACCAGCCACGGCTCGCGGCGCCTGCTCACGCGCTGAAAACGATGAACAAGGTGGACATGACGACCGACAACGACATCTCCATCGCGCTCTACCGCAGCAAGGCCGCCGGCTACGACGCCTCGGCCGAGTTCACCATGCCGCTGCGCCGGCGCACCATCGCATTGCTGCAACTGCAACCCGGCCAGACCGTGCTCGACGTGGGCGCGGGCACCGGCCTGAGCTACGCCCTGCTGCGCGCGGGCGTGGGCGACACCGGTCGGGTACTGGCCTTCGAGCAGAGTCCCGACATGTTCGCGCTGGCCGAGCAGCGCGTGCAGCGCGAAGGCTGGGCCAAGGTCTGGCACGCCAACGCCCCAGCCGAAACCGTGCAGCTGCCGGCGCTGGCCGACGCCGTGCTGTTCAACTACACGCACGACATCTGCCGCAGCCCGGCGGCGGTCACCAACATCCTGCGCCAGGTGAAGCCGGGTGCTCGCGTGGCGATGGCGGGCATCAAGTTCTTTCCCTGGTGGACCGGGCCGCTCAACCTGCTGGCCTGGCTGAAGAACCGGCCCTACAACGCCCGGGCCGCCGACCTGTGGGAACCCTGGAGCCACGTGGCCGCTCAATGCGAAGACTTTCGCTGGAACAGCACGCAGTGGGGCATGGGCTACATCGCCAGTGGCACGCTGAAAGGAGCCCCCCGATGACCGCCACCCCCGCGCCCCAGCAAGCCCCCTCCGACCTGGCCCGGCGCTTCGCCAAGGTGCGCGCCCAGACGCTGGCGCTGGCCGAGCCCCTGTCAGAGGCCGACTGCCAGGCGCAGTCCATGCCCGACGCCAGCCCGGCCAAATGGCACCTGGCCCATGTCACCTGGTTCTTCGAGACCTTCGTGCTGGAACGTTTCGAGCCCGGCTTCCAGCCCTTTCACCCCGCCTTCCGTGTGCTGTTCAACAGCTACTACCAGGGTGTGGGCGAGCAGCACCCGCGGCCACAACGTGGCCTGGTCACGCGGCCCGGCCTGGCCGAGGTCAAGGCCTGGCGTGCCAACGTGGACAAGCGCATCGGCGCCCTGCTGCGACACACGGACACGCCCGAGCTGCGCGAACTGACGGAGCTGGGCCTGCAGCACGAGCAGCAGCACCAGGAGCTGCTGCTCACCGACATCAAGCACCTGCTGGCGATGAACCCGCTGAACCCGGTCTACCACCCACAGTGGCCGCTGAGCAGCGTGGTGGCCACGCCGGTGGACTGGGTGGCATACGCGGGCGGCATCGCCCAGGTCGGGCATGCGGGCGACGGTTTTGCCTTCGACAACGAAGCACCGCGCCACGCCACGCTGCTGCGGCCCTTTGCCCTGGCCGACCGGCTGACCACCCACGGCGACTGGCTGGCCTTCATGAACGACGGCGGTTACCGCGACCCGCGCTGGTGGATGGCGGCGGGCTGGGACTGGGTGCAGGCGCAGCAGGCCGTGGCGCCGCTCTACTGGCAGGCCACGGACACCGGATGGAGCAACTTCACCTTGCA
This sequence comes from Hydrogenophaga sp., assembly GCA_030653975.1. GTDB lineage: Bacteria > Pseudomonadota > Gammaproteobacteria > Burkholderiales > Burkholderiaceae_C > Hydrogenophaga. Next base: position 228,019 of record JAURYH010000021.1, read on the forward strand.
CGGCCGCGTGCCCCTGGACCCGCACACCCCGGTGGTGCACATCAGCTGGTTCGAGGCCGACGCCTACGCGCGCTGGCGCGGCGCGCAGGACGGCCTGCCGCTGCGCCTGCCCACCGAAGCCGAATGGGAGTTCGCCGCGACGGGCCTGGGCGAGGCCTTGCAGAAACAGGGCAACTTCCTGGAGAGCGGCGCCCTGCACCCGATGCCGCTGGCGCGCCAGACTCCCGGCCCGCGCCAGATGGGCGGCGACGTCTGGGAATGGACCGCCAGCCCCTACAGCCCCTACCCCGGCTACCGCCCCTGGGCCGGCGCCGTGGGCGAGTACAACGGCAAGTTCATGGTCAACCAGATGGTGCTGCGCGGTGGCTCCTGCGCCACACCGCGCTCGCACATCCGCGCCAGCTACCGCAACTTCTTCCCCACCGACGCGCGCTGGCAGTTCAGCGGCCTGCGCCTGGCAAGGGATTGTTGATCCCCCGCAGCGCTTCGCACCACCCCCTGGGGGTGGCAGCTGCGGGCCGGGAAACCCGGACCCACGCTGCCCTGGGCAGCACCGTCCCCCCATTTCAGCCTCACTCAACCAAGGAGCACACCATGAAGAGACGACAAGCCCTGGGCCTCATCACGGCCAGCGCAGCCGCGCTGCTGACGGGTTGCACCAATGGGGCCACCGCCGCAGGTCCGGCCGACCAGGGGCCGCCGTTTCGCACCATCAGCGATGTCGCGGCCGACAAGCTGATGCTGATGGGCCACGACCCGGTCGCCTATTTCAGCCAGAACGACGCCGTGCCCGGCGACCCCGCCATCCAGGCCGATCACCTGGGCGTGACCTGGCGCTTTGCCAGCGAAGCGAACAAGGCCGCGTTCCTGCGCGAACCCACCCAATACATGCCGCAGTTCGGCGGCTTCTGCAGCAACGGCATCAACTACGCCGTGCCCTGGGGCGCGGGCGGCGGCCCCAACACCTGGCGCATCTACCGCGGCAAGCTCTACGTGTTTGGCGGCCAGGCCTCGCGCGACCAGTTCGAGATGGAGACCGAGCTCAACCTGCAGCGCGCCCACCAGTACTGGGACAACGAGGTCGCCGGCTCCAACCCGCTCTGGGTGCGCTACAAGCGCCTGGTGTTTCGCGTGCCGCACTACAAGACCGACGCCGCGCTGCAGGCCGAATGGGAAGCGAAACGCGCGGCGGGCACGCTGCCGGTGATGCCGGGCGGGCCGCAGGTGGTGCCGGCTGCACCTTGAGGCTGGTCGGTGTTCCGGTCACCTGCGGGTGGTGCTTGGCGACCCACTGATGCGGTTCGGCTTGCACTACTGAAGGACCGTTCTGCAGCGGTTGCGGTCTGTCGCGCCGCAGACCGAATTGACGCTCAGGGCCATCAAGCAGTCGCTAGCCATGGCGATTGGGGGGCGAGGATGTCACCTATCCGAGTTGCAGAGGCGGTTGGCGCCGATACTGGCAGTCAGCGCCACACTGATGACCGCTTATTTCTGGCGCGAAGCATCTCGCTTCCAATCGGGCCTCGGTTTGAGCTTTGAACGTGTCCACTGGACGTAAGATGATTCCATTGGCCCCTTGGGGCAAGCGCATCGTTCCGCCTCATATGTCGTAAAGTGAGCGAGCTTTTGGATTCGTGCCTGATACTTTCAACACCATGTGGAAACCGGCGAACCATGGCATAGGCGACTAATGTAGTTATTCACTGCGATTGCTTCATCTATCGATGACTCGCTTTTTGAAATGAGAAGGAAAGAATGAGTCAAGAAATCCATCCGAGTCGAGCCGACGAAGCCGATCCTCTTGCGCCAGATGAACGTGCACGCTCCAACTTTGTGCGCGGCATGGTGCAGTGCCGTGACGGTTCAAAATTCAATTCGGTGACTTGGTCCGAGCCAACCCCCAAGCGAATCGTACAGTTCTGGAATGACCTTAGGCACTTACCTGACGATGTAAAAGCCTGTATGGAATCATGGAGACCTCTCGAAAGGAGTGGATTCGAGTTGGAGGTATTCGATGAGGAGTCGGCAAGATCATTCATTCGAAACCGACTCGGACGCCGGCATGAGCTAGCCTTCAATAGGTGCTATCACCCTTCAATGATGTCAGACTACTTTCGTTACTCGTACGTGCTAGTAGAAGGGGGCTTCTACATTGATGCTGACGATGTCTATCACGGGACACCAATTGACCACTTGTTCTCAGATGGACGACTGAAGCTCCAACCGTTTTGCTACGACATTCCATCTTCTCAAATGGTGGCGCCGTCGACCTTTACTAAGCCGGGAGCCAATCAGCCGGGATGGATCTTCTACTTCAATACGACACCTTTGATCGCATCTCGCAATCATCCTATCGTTAAGAGAGCACTGCTGAACGCCACTTTATCCCTTGAGGCAGACCTACAGAGCGGACTGCCCGAGGTCCAGGCTTCAACCGGCCCCGGAAATCTCACCAGATCGGTTTTCGAGATAGTTAACGAAGGATGCGCGCCTGATTCGATTGCGGTGGCGCATGATTGGGAACAGATATCCACCAGCCAGTGGCCGCTTAGCTACCGCAACGATTCGAGAAACTGGAGGCTCTCGAATCAAAAGGCGTATCGGGCACCCCGACATTTGGACGTTCTATGAATCTGACACGTCCGCCTCAGGTGGCGTTTCGTCTGGCACTTCGCCTTGTACACGGCATTCGCAAGTTGCTTCCAAGGCAGACGTCGTATTCATTCGGAAAACGACGAACTCCGGCTGGTCAGACTATCGAAAAGATCTACGTAATTAACCTGGATCGTGAGCCCGACCGCTGGTTGCGCATCAAGCAGGAACTCCGCCGCATACGGGACAGACTCGGCAATGACCTTCTAGACCTTACCGAAAGGTACGCTGCTGTCGATGCGAGGGACTTTCTGCAGGATCCCTCAATAGATGCAGACGTCGATCCCTATTACACGTTGGCGGATCAACTCTTCGTCGAGCCTCAACCGCAGACACTTCCAACGCGATTTGACCTTGATGCACGGATCCGGATGACCAGAGCCGAAGTGGCGGTTGCCAGATCACACATTGAGGTTTGGAGGCGAATCGCGCGTGGTGCGCAAACACACGCACTCATTCTCGAGGACGATGTATGGTTCCATCCTAGCTTCGCGCGCCACCTAGACGAAGCTTGGAAGGACGTCGTGGCCGAAAGCAAAGAGGATGAAGGCGTAGACGTCATCTATGTGTCCTACGTTGAGGCTAGGCATGGTGCTCCAAAGACCTTCGTATCGAGCGCTGTGTTCCGACCGGTGCGGGGGCTATGGCACCTTTCAGGATACATACTTTCCAAGCAAGGCGCGCAAAGGCTTCTCCGTCTACTTCCTTGTCGTGGCCCGGTCGATCTTTGGATCAATCATCAGTTCAGCGCGTTAAACGTACGAGCAACTAGGCAGTCTCTTGTCCGGCAAAGGACGGATGCGGTCTCTACGAATTCGTACTCCATTCTTCCAACGCTTTCCACGATCGGCGCAATTAACAGCGAAGGCGCAGCCCTTTTTAGCTTTCGGCCAACTCAGCTCCCGGTTTTTGCGTTCGGTCCGGCGAATTCGGGCCAGTCATCCCTAGCGATAGCGTTGTCCATGCTTGGATACCGTTGCTGCAGTGATCTGGACTCGCTTCCATTGTTCGAGTTGACGCGGCTCCTCGAGGGCAGTGTTGAACGGGTCTTCAACGCATACGTCAATGTGGGATGTCTCGAGTCGATGTTAGGGGAGCTTCGACGCCTCTATCCACAGGCGAAGTTCATTGTGACAGCCGCCCAAGCCAACGGTGCGACGCCAATAGGTTGGAGCGTTCCAACCGTCCTTGACGGCGCGGACGTTGTCGTGATTGATACATGTAGCGTGAACGCTTGGCGAATCCTCTGTGAGCACCTTAGGTGTGCGCCCCCTTCCTGCTCATTTCCAAGGGTGAACGACTTGGGGGAACGACACATCGTCGAAGCAGATGTGCTGCCAGAGTTGGATCGAGGGCGAAAAGCTCCAAAGCGTGATCAGTCGCCGTGGGTCGTTGAGTGCGGCCACAGCGGATGGAGAGGTGTGCAGATCGCGCCACCGGCGCATGAGAGTGAGATGAAGTGGAGCGCCAACGATGAGCACACGGCCCGCCTCGACCGGCTGCACTGGTTAGCAAGGACAGATACCTTTACTGCCAATTTGGCGTTGTTTCGCCCATCGAACGTCGAATTTGACTGTTCGGAGGGCGTAACGATCCACGTCAGGAAGGAAAAGTTAGGTGTCAGACAGTACAGCGCAGGTGCATTGACCAGCAACGACCGGTACCTCTTCGGCAGATTCGAAGCAACTTTCGAGGCGTCTAACGTGCCTGGGGTGGTCACCGGTTTCTTTCTACACCGTAACTCCCCTCATCAAGAAATTGACTTCGAAATTGCCGGCAACATGCCAACCCGACTTCTTGTAAACGTTTTTTACAATCCAGGCGGTGAAGGCGCTCCGTTCGACTATGGCTACCGCGGTGCCCCAAGCTATATCGAGTTGGGTTTCGATGCGTCGAAAGGATTGCATCGATACGCAATTGAGTGGACCCCTTGCGAGATCCGATGGCTCGTGGACGATCACCTTGTTCATAGACGAGTGCTCTGGGATCCAACACCTATTCCGCATTTGCCGATGAAGCTTCATATCAACACCTGGCCCTGTAGATCCAATCAGCTTGCGGGGCGGCTCCACCCCCGCCTGCTTCCGGCCAGGACCTATGTTCAATCGATTCGCGTGACAGCACACAGCTTACCTTCTATAGAGCGTCAAGCTGAAACTTGCTCAGCTCCGGATGAAGCACTTTTTATCGGTGATATCGCATGAAGATCCTCTCCTATAACCCCGGCCATGACGGTGCATTTGCTTATCTAGAAGATGGCCGTTTGGTGTTCTCAGTCGAGGCCGAGAAGGGATCGCGGTACAGGCACTCACCCCTGATTGTTCCAGATGTATTCGATGCCCTCGCCGAACTTCAGGAGGTTCCGGACGTTATATGCAGAGGTGGATGGTGGCCGGGAGACTCTCCGCAGAGCCAGCGAATGGCGTCTGGCTACTTTGGCAGCGATTGCAATCAATTAGTAGTCGGTAGAAAGCGTCTTCTGGGAAGGACCGTAGACTTCTTCTCCTCATCTCATGAACGCTCTCACCTCCTTGGCGCATTTGGAATGTCCACCTTGCCGATGGGGACCCCCTGCTATGCGCTGCTTTGGGAAGGGGTCATCGGCGCCTTTTACGAGATTGATGCAGAGTTGAACGTGGTGAAGATCGGTAATGTCATGTCCGAGCCCGGACATCGCTACGCCATGCTTTACGCGTTCGCGGATCCGACTTTTGATAAAGGTTCTTCAGAATACTCCCGGCTTTCTGACGCCGGAAAGTTGATGGCGCTCGCTTCCTTTTCGAAGAGAAGCCAGCCATTGGCAGAGGAGGAACAGATCATTTCCTTCCGGCTACAGGATTGTCAGCACCTAAAGCCTCAGCAATGTGAGGCCCTAAAAGGTTTGCGGCACTACAACGTGGGGCTAGACGATCAGGAGTTTCGCAACTTTGCAGGCATCTTCAGTGATCGACTGTTCGACCGCTTCCATAGATTCGCTAAAGTGAATCTGAAGCGAGACATGCCATTGCTGATTGCGGGAGGCTGTGGGCTCAATTGTGACTGGAACACGAAGTGGGTGGAATCCGGTTTATTTTCCGAAGTGTTCGTCCCTCCGGTCGCAAATGATTCGGGGTCAGCAATTGGTACGGCCATCGATGCGCAGTTCCATTTTACCGGTGACCCCAAGGTCACGTGGAACGTCTATTCTGGGTTGAATTTTGTGGCCGACGAAATTGTTGATCCCACTCAGTTCGATGAGTGGGAACCGAACACAGCGACCGTGGCAGAGATGTTGGCTAGTGACTTAATCATTGGGTGGGCGAATGGCCGATACGAGATCGGTCCGCGCTCGCTCGGAAACCGCTCCATCTTGGCTGCGCCATTCGCAGCCAGTACTAGAGAACGTCTGAACGTTATAAAACAGCGAGAGCAGTTCCGCCCAATAGCTCCCGTCTGCTTGGAAGAAGATGCCTGCAAGTGGTTTGGATGTAATCGTCCAAGTCCGTTCATGCTCTACACCCATAGGGCCTCCACTGATGCGCTCGCAGCGGTGACCCATGTGAATGGTACAGCGCGTCTTCAAACAGTCTCCTCGCTGACAAACCGTCCTCTGTTTGAATTGCTTACAGCGTTCAAATCGCTAACCGGCTATGGGGTCTTGTGCAACACATCTCTCAATTTCAATAGCAAGGGATTCATCAATTCAACGTCCGACCTTTCGGCCTACACTCTGCAACATCATCTTGACGGGTTTGTAGTCGAAGGACGAATCTACATGCTCAAATCGTCTCTTGGATATCAGACGTACTTAGGTGACAAGAAGCGGCGCTTGGCAATGCGTTGACAGACTCGCTATAGAACCACTTAGCCTATGCCGGAGGCGTCATGTACAAGATGCGCTTGTTCGCAGTGGCGTTCGTCAATATCGTCACTAACTCCCGTCTTTTTCGGTTTGCGCCTGAAATCCACCTTCTCAGCCGAACAAGATGAACGTCAGCATTCGCCAACTCCGGACGCTTTCCGTCCGAACATCAGCGGCTGCAGTCAGCCTTGGGACTAAACCGCTCGCGCGGTAGTCTCCGAGCCTGGATGGTTGGTTGACGGCGTGGGCGCACGTGCCGATGTTGTGAGCCGAGGCAATTGGCCTCGTTCACGACAGGAGCACCATCATGAACGCACCCCATCCGACGGTTTCGCCGTTGCGCCAGCGCATGCTCGAAGACATGCGGATGCGCAGGCTTGCACCGAAGACCCAGACTGCCTACATCCGTGCCGTGCGCCGGTTCTCCGCCTATCTGCACCGGCCGCCGGATACCGCCACCGTGGAGGACCTGCGCAACTTCCAGCTTCACCTGGTTGACGAAGGTACCTCACCCACGACCCTCAACGCCACGATCACCGGGCTGAAGTTCTTCTGCGAGATCACCCTGGATCGCGCGGAGTTGACGGCCAAGATGCAGCCCGTTCATCTGCCCCGCACTTTGCCGGTGGTGCTCAGCCGCGAGGAAGTGGCTCGCCTGATTGCCGCAACTGGAAACCTCAAGCACCAGACCGCACTGTCCCTGGCCTACGGCACAGGTCTGCGCGCCAGCGAAGTCGTGTCTCTGAAGGTCAGCGATATCGACAGTCAACGCATGACGCTGCGCGTGGAACAGGGCAAGGGCAGCAAAGACCGCTACGCCATGCTCTCGCCAATATTGCTGGAGCGCCTTCGGGTCTGGTGGCGTGTAGCCCGAGCGCAAGGCAAGATGCTCGATGGTGGCTGGCTGTTCCCAGGCTTGAACCCGGTCGAACCTCTGACCACCCGGCAGCTCAACCGCGCCATTCACATGGCGGCTGACGCCGCGAACATCGACAAACGCGTGTCCATGCATACCCTGCGCCAGTATTCCGCGCCCAGGATTATTCCGAGCAGTGCTGGCGGCGCGCGTGCAGCGGGACGGACCGGAGTCGTTGGACAGTGTGGAGTGTCGGCATATTCCACGGTGTCATAGCGCCTTGAGAAAGGCAAGCAGTTG
>JAURYH010000026.1 GCA_030653975.1 Hydrogenophaga sp.
AGGCATTCGTACACGGCACGGCCGTAGTTTTTGCCCGACAGACCCAGCTTGGGCTTGATGGTGCAACCCAGCAGCGGGCGACCGTACTTGTTCATGATGTCGCGCTCGACCTGGATACCGTGGGGCGGGCCGCCGCAGGTCTTCACGTAGGCGATCGGGAAGCGGATGTCTTCCAGGCGCAGGGCGCGCAGGGCCTTGAAACCAAACACGTTGCCCACCAGCGAGGTCAGCACGTTGACGATGGAGCCTTCTTCGAACAGGTCGATCGGGTAGGCCACGAAGGCGTAGAAGCAGGTGTCGTCGCCGGGCACGTCTTCAATCTTGTAGGCGCGACCCTTGTAGTGGTCCAGATCGGTCAGCAGGTCGGTCCAGACCGTGGTCCAGGTGCCAGTGGACGATTCGGCGGCCACGGCAGCGGCCACCTCTTCACGATCCACGCCGGCCTGCGGCGTGATCTTGAAGCACGCGAGGATGTCGGTGTCTTTGGGGGTGTAGTGGGGTTCCCAATACGTGCTGCGGTATTCCTTGACACCGGCGCTGTAGGTTTTCGTAGCCATTGCGTGTTGCTCCTTCTCGGGTGGTCGAACGTCTCACTGTGGTGCTCAAAGCGCCCCCGATGTACTTGAATGGGGCGTGATTGCTCTGAACTGATGCAGATTGTTGGCCGCCACAACAATAAATAAAAGTAAAATGTTTTTAAGATAATGATTTATTAAAATCTACCAATTGAGACAGATCCATGAACCTGCGACACGCCACCCTGCACCAGCTGCGCATCTTTCTGGCAGTGGCCCGGCACAGCAGCTTTGCCCGCGCTGCCGAAGAACTGCACCTCTCGCCGCCCACGCTGTCGCTGCAGGTCAAACAGCTGTCTGAAACGGTGGGGCAGCCGCTTTTCGAACAGCTGGGGAAAAAGATCTACCTCACGGCCGCAGGCAAGACCTTGGCCGAGGCGTGTGAAGACATTGAAAGCCGCATGGCGTGCCTGTCCGAAGATCTCGCGGCGCTACAGGGTGTGGAGCGTGGCAGCCTGAAGCTGGCGATCCTCACCACGGTGAAATACACCGTGCCCAAACTGCTGGGCGGCTTTTGTGCGGCGCACCCGGGCATCGAAGTCGCCATGCTGGTGGGCAACCGCGAAAAACTTCTGCAACGCCTGGCCAACAACGAAGACGACCTCTACATCATGGGCCAGCCGCCCGAGCAGATGGACGTGGTCAGTGAGGCTTTTGCCGACAACCCGCTGGTGCTGGTGGCGCCGCCCGACCACCCGTTGTCGGGCAAGAGAAAGATCGCTCCGAGTCGTCTGAAGAACGAACCTTTCATCCTGCGCGAACCTGGCTCAGGCACGCGGCTCACGGCCGAGAAGTTTTTTGCCAGCCAGGGCTTCACGCTGAAGAACCGGCTTGAAGTCAGCAGCAACGAAGCCATCAAGCAGACCGTGGCTGGCGGCTTGGGTCTTGCCGTGCTGTCGGCCACAACAGTGGTCTCCGAAATCGCGCTGGGCGAGCTGGTGCAACTCGATGTGGTGGGCTTTCCGCTGATCCGCCGCTGGCACGTGGTGTACCCGCGTGGCAAGCGACTGTCGGCCGCGGCGCTGGCCTTCAAAGACTGGCTGTTCGAGCACCGGCCTCAACCGGTGGCCTGAGCACCGCAGCGCGGCGGGGGTGTTTCAGTTCAGGCGCCGTCTTCGGCGGGCTCCAGCGGCGTGATGAGGATCTGGTCGATGCGACGGCCGTCAAGCACCAGCACCTCGAAGCGCCAGCCCGCGCAATCAACAGTGTCGCCCTGCGCAAGCAACTCCCCGGCCACGGTCTGCATCAGACCGGCCACGGTGTTGTAGCGGCCCTTGTCCTCGTCGGGCAGTTCCTCGATGTCGAGCCGCGCCTTGAGCTCGGCCACCGGCATGGCGCCATCCACCAGCCAGGCACCGTCTTCGCGCTGCGTGGCCCAGGCGTCCACGGCCTCGTGGGGCGAGAGTTCGCCGGTGATGGCTTCGAGCATGTCCAGCGGCGTCAGCAGGCCCTGCACCACACCGTATTCATCCACCACCAGCACCATGCGCGTGGAGCGCTCGCGGAACTGCTCCAGCAGCTCCATGCCTGAGAGCGTTTCAGGCACGAACACCGCCGGTTGCACGTGGCGCATGATCGGCTCGTTGTTGCCCTCGGCCTGCAGCGCCAGCATGCGGGGCAGGTGGATCACCCCGACCACATCGGAGAGCCCGCCGCGGCAGACCGGGTACCACGAATGGCCGGTGGTCCAGGCCTTTTGCACCGCCTCGTCGATATGGCTTTGCGCGTCCAGCCATTCGATGTCGGCGTGCGGCACCATGATGGAGGTGAGCTGGCGGTCGTCGAGCAGGAACACGTTGCGCACCATCTGGTGCTCGTGTTCCTCGATGAGGCCCGCGTCGACCCCCTCTTCCAGACTGGCGTTGATTTCTTCTTCGGTCACATGCTGCACGGCGTTGGTGTCGATGCGCAGCAGCTTGAGCGTGCCTTGCGTGGTCACCGACAGCAGCAGCACAAAAGGCCGTGCGATCTTCGCCACCCAGGCCATGGGCCGCGAGACCCAGCGCGACACCGTTTCCGGGTACAGCTGACCGATGCGCTTGGGCACCAGTTCGCCGAACACGATGGTGATGAAGGTGATGACCACCACCACCACCGCGGTGGCGCTCACGCTGGCCGTGGCCTCGGCCAGACCCAGACCCTGCAGCCAGCTCGCCAGGCCACCACTGAAAGCGGCTTCGCCCACGATGCCGTTGAGCATGCCGATGGAGGTGATGCCCACCTGCACCGAAGACAGGAACTGCGTCGGGTTTTCGAGCAGCTTCAGCGCGGTCTGCGCGCCCTTGTCACCGGACTCCGCCATCGCCGACAGGCGGGCCTTGCGGCTGGAGGCCAGGGCCAGTTCCGACATGGCAAAGGCGCCGTTGAGCAAGGTCAGAAAGAGAATGAGCAGGATATCCATAATGGGCGCATGGCACTTTACATGATTGGCGACGTGCAGGGCTGCGACGAAGCGCTCGGGCGTCTGCTGGACGAAATCGGTTTTTCACCCAGCCGCGACACGCTGGTCCTGCTGGGCGACCTGGTCAACCGCGGTCCGGATTCGCTGGCGGTGTTGCGCCGGCTGATGGCGCTCGAAGGCGCGGCGCACTGCCTGCTGGGCAACCACGACCTGCACCTGCTCGCCGTGGCGCACGGGGTGCGCAAGCCGCACCGCAGCGATACCGTGGCCGACATCCTGAACGCACCCGACCGCAACGACCTGCTGGACTGGCTGCGCACGCGCTCCATGGCGCTGCAGGCGCACGGCTGGCTGATGGTGCACGCGGGCGTGCTGCCGCAGTGGGACGCGGCGCAGACCCTGGCGCTGGCGGGCGAGCTGGAGGCGGCACTGCGCAGCGCGGACTGGGGCGTTTTCCTGCACGGGATGTATGGCAACCAGCCCGACTTCTGGAGCGACGGCCTGCGTGGCGCCGCGCGGCTGCGCGTGATCGTCAACGCGCTCACGCGGCTGCGTTTCTGTTCACCGCAGGGCGTGATGGAGTTCGACACCAAGGACAACGCGGACAGCGCACCGGCGGGCTTCATGCCGTGGTTCGAGGTGCCGGGGCGGCGCACCGAAGGCACGCCGGTGGCGTTCGGCCACTGGTCCACGCTGGACGCCAATGTGCAGCGCCCGGGCGTGCTGGCGCTGGACACGGGTTGTGTGTGGGGGGGCTGCCTGACGGCGGCGCGGCTGGGGTCGCAACCGGGCGAGGTCGAGCGCATCGCCGTGCGCTGCCCGCAGACCCGCAGACCGGGGAAGGGCTGAATTCATACCGTTTTGAATTCAAAGTGAGAACAAGGCGCGAAGCCGCAGACAGTGCAACAGCACGGCAAGGCTGAGCAACGAAGTTATCGCCTTGAAGGCAAACCGGTATCAGCCGTTGTCGGCCACCGGGGCTACTGGCGCGCTCTTGAACAGCGCCGGCACTTTCTTGCGGGTCTTGATGTTGGGCGACAGGCGGCTGGTCGGTTTCTGCGCGGCTTCCCAGGATGGCGTGACCTCGGCGGCCAGGCTGGGCTCGTAAGGCTTGTCGAACAGGGGATCGGCGGGCGCGCGGGGTTGGCGCACCGGACGGCTCGACGGCGCACGCGCCTCACGCTCGGGACGGCTGCCGCGGCTCTCGCGAATGTCACGCTCTTCGCGCGCCGTTTCGGGCTGCTGCCAGGCGCGCTGGCCGTCGTTGAAATGACCGGCCGGGCGCTTGTCCGCTTCGAGCTCCAGCGCTTCGAGCTCCAGCTTCTTGCCCAGCAGTTTTTCCAGATCGCCCATCAGGCGCGTGTCGCGCGCGCTGACGAAAGACACCGCGAGGCCCGACGCCCCCGCACGGCCGGTGCGACCGATGCGGTGCACATAGTCTTCGGCGTTGAACGGGATGTCGAAGTTGAACACCGCCGGCACGTCCTTGATGTCCAGGCCGCGCGCAGCCACATCGGTACACACCAGCAGGTCGACCGCGCCGCTCTTGAAGGCTTCGAGCGCCTTCAGGCGCTCGTCCTGGCTCTTGTCGCCGTGCAGGGCCGTGGTGTTCAGGCCTTCGCGCTCGAGCGAACGCGCCAGACGCGCACAGCCGAGCTTGCTGTTGACAAACACGAAGGCCTGCTTGAGGCCCCGCTCGGCCAGGATCTTCTTGAGCACACCGCGCTTGTCGTCGTCGTCGACGCGGTAAAAATGTTGCTCCACCGTGGAAGCGGTCGCGTTGGAACGGGCGACCTCAATGGTCACCGGGTCCTGCAGGTAGCTGTTGGCCAGGCGCTTGATCTCGGTCGAGAACGTGGCCGAGAACAGCAGCGTGGTGCGCTGCTTGGGCAGGAAGGAGAGGATGCGCTGAAGGTCCGGCAGGAAGCCGATGTCGAGCATGCGGTCGGCCTCGTCGAGCACCACGTATTCGACCTGGTTGAGCACACAGTTCTTGGCCTCAATGTGGTCCAGCAGGCGCCCCGGCGTGGCCACCAGCACCTCGACACCCTTTTTCAGCTCGGCGGTCTGCGGCTTCATGTCCATGCCGCCGAACACCACCATGCTGCGCAGGTTGGTGTACTTGGCGTAGAGCTTGACCTGTTCGGCCACCTGGTCGGCGAGCTCGCGCGTGGGCAGCAGCACCAGAGCGCGCACCGGGTGGCGCGCGGGCGATGTGGACGTGTTGTCGTGCTTCATCATGCGCTGCAGCAGGGGCAGCGTGAAGGCGGCGGTCTTGCCTGTGCCGGTCTGGGCGGCGCCCATCACGTCACGTCCCTGCAGCACCACGGGGATGGCCTGCGCCTGGATCGGCGTCATGTTTTCGTAGCCCATTTCGGCCACGGCGCGTTCCAGAGAAGGAGAGAGGGAGAGTTGGGAAAAGGATAGGGTCATTTCAATGCGCGTTGCGTGTCCGTGCGCGCTGGCAGGGCTTTAGCCTGCTATTGTCGCACTTTGGGCGCTTTTTACCCAGCTCAGGCGGCGAAGCCCCGGGTGGCACCCGCCAGACGCCACCCGCAGGAAGGCGTCAGATCTGCCGCGCGTTGAAGGTGTCGCAGGCCTTGACACTGCCGGTTTCCAGCCCTTTGTGGAACCAGCGCTGGCGCTGTTCGCTGGTGCCGTGGGTGAAGCTGTCGGGCACCACCTGCCCCTGGCTCTTGCGCTGGATGGCGTCATCACCGATGGCCGCGGCGGCGTTGAGCGCCTCCTCCACGTCGCCCGGCTCCAGGATGGCGTTGGTCTTGTGGTTGTGGTGCGCCCAGATGCCGGCAAAACAGTCGGCCTGCAGCTCCAGGCGCACAGACAGTGCGTTGTACTCGCGCTCGCTCACGCGCTGCCGGGACTGTTCCATCTGCTGGGTCAGACCCATCAGGTTCTGCACGTGGTGCCCCACCTCGTGCGCGATCACGTAGGCCTGCGCGAAGTCGCCAGGCGCGCCAAGCTGGCTGCGCAGCGTCTCGTAAAAGCTCAGGTCGATGTAGACCTTCTGGTCACCGGGGCAATAAAACGGGCCCATGGCCGACTGGCCGGTGCCGCAGGCCGTGGGCACAGCGCCGCGGAACAGCACCAGGCGGGGTTTCTGGTACTGCGAGCCGTTCTGCTGGAAAACCGCCATCCACACGTCTTCGGTACCACCCAGCACGGCGGCCACGAACTGGCCCATTTCATCGGTCGGTTTGCCCGCAGGCGTTGAAGCCGGTGCACTCTGCGTCTGCGTGAGATCGCCCGCGCCGCCCAGGAAACCGAGGATGGTCATCGGGTTGATGCCGAAGATCCAGCCAGCGACCAGCGCCACGACGATGGTGCCCAGGCCGATGTTCCGTCCACCGGTGCGGCGGCCGCCTCCCGATGAGGAGCGGCGGTCTTCCACCTGGTCCGACTGGCGGTTGTTTCCCCATTTCATGGTGCGTTCTCCTCGGGTCTGGCGACACAGCCAGACCCATTATGCAAAGCCCCCAACAAAAAGCGCTGCCCGGGGGCAGCGCTTTCGTTGCGATCGGTGTGGCGATTTCAGGTCTTGGGCAGCGTCACGCCGACCTGACCCTGGTATTTGCCGCCGCGGTCCTTGTAGCTGGTCTCGCAGACGTCGTCCTTGTCGCTCTCGAAGAACAGCACCTGGGCGCAGCCTTCACCGGCGTAGATCTTGGCCGGCAGCGGCGTGGTGTTGCTGAACTCCAGCGTCACATAACCTTCCCACTCGGGCTCGAAGGGCGTGACGTTGACGATGATGCCGCAGCGCGCGTAGGTGCTCTTGCCCAGGCAGATGGTCAGCACGTTGCGCGGGATGCGGAAGTACTCCAGGGTGCGCGCCAGCGCGAAGCTGTTGGGCGGGATCACGCAGACATCCTTGTTGATGTCCACAAAGCTGTTTTCGTCGAAATTCTTCGGGTCCACCACGGTGCTGTGGATGTTGGTGAAGACCTTGAATTCGGGCGCGCAGCGGATGTCGTAGCCGTAGCTGCTGGTGCCGTAGCTGACGATTTTTTCGCCGGCCGCGTTTTGCCGGATCTGGCCGGGCTCGAAGGGCTCGATCATGCCGTGCTCCTGGGCCATGCGGCGGATCCATTTGTCGCTTTTGATGCTCATGCGTGCGTGCTCCGGGCGGTGTTGTTGCGTCCGATTGTAGGCACCCGGACACCCCGCTCCCGGGGCGCGGCGCCTCCCACGCCATGCATTGACCCTACTGACATTCATGTAATTTCAGAACTTCCTGAAAATTCAGACACGACTGCCTAGACTCGCGCCCATGCCGCTGCAAGACCACCTTCCCCCGCTGAGCCGCGAATTCGTTGCCCACTTTGGCGAGATGGGCAGCAAATGGGGCATCAACCGCACCGTGGGCCAGATCTACGCGCTGATCTTCATCTCGCCCCGTGCGCTCAACGCCGACGAGATCGCCGAGCAGCTGGAGTTCTCACGCTCCAACGTCAGCATGGGCCTGAAAGAGCTGCAGTCCTGGCGCCTGGTGCGGCTGCGCCACCAGCCTGGCGACCGGCGCGAGTATTTCGAAGCGCCCGCCGATGTGTGGGAAATCTTCCGCGTGCTGGCCGAAGAGCGCCGCCGCCGCGAAATCGGGCCCACGCTGTCGATGCTGCGCACCGCCCTGCTGGAAACGCCCTCGACCGACGCCGAGCGCCACGCCCAGGCCCGCATGCGCGACATGCACGACCTGATCGACCGGCTCATGACCTGGTTCGACGACGTGCAGAAGCTCGCCCCCGAGACCGCCCTGCAGCTCATGGGCATGGGCGCGACCGTGACCCGCGTGCTCGAACTCAAGGACCGGCTCACCGGCAAGGGTGCCGCCCGCCCGGCCCGCGCCGACCAGTTGTCCGACGCCGCCTGACGGCCCGTTTCGCCTCGCCACCCACCTGGAACCTCCATGGACGCCTTGATCCTGTCGCGCATGCAGTTCGCGGCCAACATCAGTTTCCACATCCTGTTCCCCACCATCACCATCGCGCTGTGCTGGTTCCTGCTGTTCTTCCGCCTGCGCTTCATCCAGACCCGCGACCCGGCCTGGGAGGATGCGTATTACTTCTGGACCAAGGTGTTCGCGCTCAGCTTCGCGCTGGGCGTGGTCTCGGGCATCGTGATGAGCTTCCAGTTCGGCACCAACTGGCCGGGCTTCATGGAGAAGACCGGCAACATCTCGGGGCCGCTGCTGGGCTACGAGGTGCTGACCGCGTTTTTCCTCGAGGCCAGCTTCCTGGGCATCATGCTGTTTGGCCGGGGCCGCGTGTCCGAGCGCGTGCACCTGGCTGCCACCGCGCTGGTGGCGCTGGGCACCACGCTGTCGGCGTTCTGGATCCTCAGCCTCAACTCCTGGCTGCAGACGCCCGCGGGCTTCGAGATCGTCAACGGCCAGTTCATCCCCACCGACTGGTGGGCGGTGGTGTTCAACCCTTCGTTTCCCTACCGCTTCGTGCACAAGCTGCTGGCCTCGGCGCTGACCGCCTCGTTCCTGATCGCGGGCCTGTGCGCCTGGCAGCTGCTCAAGGGCAGCGCCACGGCCGGCACCCACAAGGCCATGCGCACGGCCATCGTGGCGGCCGCGGTGGCCATGCCGCTGCAGTTCCTGGCCGGCGACCTGCACGGGCTCAACACCCTGGAGCACCAGCCGGCCAAGATCGCCGCCATGGAAGGCATCTGGGACACCGAAAAGGGCGCGCCGCTCACGCTCTTCGGCATCCCCGACGAAGCCGCGGGCACCACCCACTACGCGCTCAAGATCCCCCGGCTGGCCAGCCTGGTGCTCACGCACGACCTCGATGGCGAGGTCCAGGGCATCCACGATTTCAAGGACGCGCACCCCCCGGTGGCGCCGGTGTTCTGGAGTTTTCGCGTGATGGTGGGCGTGGGCAGCCTGATGCTGGTGGTGGCCTGGTTCAGCGCCTGGCGGCTCTGGCGCCAGCGCCGCCAGGGCGCGGCAGAAGACCACCACCCGTGGCCCCGGCCCTGGCTCTGGGTGCTGGCGGGCATGACGTTTTCGGGCTGGCTGGCCACGCTCTCGGGCTGGTACGTGACCGAGATCGGCCGCCAGCCCTTCATGGTCTACGGCCTGCTGCGCACCAGCGAGCTGGCCACCCACACGGCGCCGCCCATGATCGCGCTCACCCTCGCCGCCTACCTGGTGGTCTACGGCCTGCTGCTGGTCACCTACGTGGGCGTGCTCAAGTACATGGCGGAACACCCCGTCCAGCACGCCCCCTCCCCCACCCACGGCGCCGAACTCGGCAAGGCCGGCGTCTGACACCCCTTCGGAGAACCCCATGGACACAAGCTGGGCCCACCTGCTGCCGCTGATCTTTCTGGCCGTGATGGGCCTGGCCCTGCTGGCCTACGTGGTGCTCGACGGCTACGACCTCGGTGTGGGCCTGCTGCTGCCGCTGGCCGACGACGCGCAGAAAGACACCATGATCGCCAGCATCGGCCCGTTCTGGGACGCCAACGAGACCTGGCTGGTGCTGGGCGTGGGCGTGTTGCTGGTGGCGTTTCCGTTCGCCCATGGCCTGGTGCTGCAGGCGCTGTACCTGCCGGTGGCCCTGATGCTGATCGGGTTGATCCTGCGGGGCGTGGCGTTCGACTTCCGCGTGAAGGCGCCGCCGGTCTGGAAGCCGTTCTGGAACCGGGCCTTTTTCGGCGGCTCGCTGCTGGCCAGCGCGGCCCAGGGCTGGATGCTGGGCAGCTACATCACCGGCTTCGACAACGGGCCGCTCGGGCTGGGCTTCAGCCTGGGCATCGCGCTCACGCTGCCCGCGGCCTACGTGCTGCTGGGCGCGGGCTGGTTGATCATGAAGACCGAGGGCGCCTTGCAGGAGCGCGCGGTGCACTGGGCGCGGCGCGTGCTGTGGCCCGTGGGCGCGGCCCTGGTGGCCATCTCGGCCGCCACGCCGCTGGTGAACCCGGCGGTGGTGGACAAGTGGTTCGGCGTGCCCGAGGTGTTCGCGCTGATGCCGATCCCGCTGAGCTGTGCCGTGGCCTTCTTCGCGGTGCGCTGGGTGGTGACGCACCCCGGTGTGGTGAAAGCGGGCCACGGCTGGGTGGTGTTCGCGGCCACCGTGCTGATTTTCGTGCTGGCTTTCTTCGGGCTGGCCTACAGCATCTTTCCGGACATCGTGATCGGCCGCATGACGGTGTGGGAAGCGGCGATTGGCACCGGGTCGCTCACGGTGGTGTTCATCGGGGTGGCGATCACGCTGCCGGTGATCGTGGTCTACACGGCCTTCATGTACCGCGTGTTCTGGGGGAAAGCGCGTGCGCTTTCCTATAACTAGGGCCTGTTAACACTATTTTTCCAAGAGCGAATAGGTTGAAAACAGCGCCAATCTAGGCGCGCGACGACGGCCAGACTGGATGTCTGGCCTAGGAGTGCAACAACGGGTGGCGCTGTTTTCAACCCATTCCCTTCGGGTTGCGGCCAAAAAGGCCATGCGCGGCGTTGCGAAGCCTTGCCGGGGGGTGACCCCGGCCGCGTTTCGCGCCTTGCGCATGGCCTTTTTGATCCGCAACGCATCTTGGAAAAATAGTGCTAACAGGCCCTAGGAACACCCCCCCGCGCCGCTGACGCGGCTTCCCCCCTCTCTTGCGCGCCTTCGGCGCTTGGAGGGGGGACGGCATCTCGGGCCGGCGGAGCCGGACCCTTGACGCCCCTGGTTGATGTCGTTACTTCACGCGGTGCGGGTTTTGCTTCCTCTCCCTCTGGGAGAGGGCTGGGGTGAGGGCACGGTGGCGGGGCGCCTTTGTTGTCCGGCGATCACCGTGCGTTCGACCACCCGGTCATCCCCCAGCACGATCAACGCGAACAGCAGTTCGTCGAGGCTGTTGGACTGAGCCGTCTTGCGCGCCAGCAGCGGCGTGGCCTTGGGGTTGAGCACCACAAAGTCCGCTTCGTTGCCGGGCTGCAGGTTGCCCACCACGCCGTCCAGACCCAGCGCCCGGGCCGCACCCGCCGTGTGTTGCCACCAGAGCTCGCCGGGTGTGAGGCTCAGACCGGCCTTGCTCTGGCCTTCGCGGCCGACGCAGTAGGCCGCGAGCATGGTGTGGAAGGGCGAAAAGCTGGTGCCACCACCGACATCGCTGGCCAGGCCGTAGCGCATGCCCGCGACGTCGGCCGCGGCGTAGTCAAAGAAACCACTGCCCAGGAACAGGTTGCTGGTGGGGCTCACGGCGGCTGCGGCACCGGTTTCGCGCATCAGCGCCCGGTCGTCCGCATCGAGGTGGATGCAGTGGGCGTACACCGCGCGCTCGCGCAGCAGGCCGAAGTCGCCGTACACGCCGAGGTAGCTGCGCGCGTCCGGGAACAGCTCGGCCGCCCACTTCACTTCGTCCAGGTTTTCGGCCACGTGCGACTGGATCCACACGTCGGCGTGCTTCGCCGCCAGCTCGCCGGCGCCGCGCAATTGGGCGGGCGTGCTGGTGGGCGCAAAACGCGGCGTGATGGCGTAACCCAGGCGGTCCACGCCGTGCCAGCGCTGGATCAGGCTCTCGGTGTCGATCAGGCTCTGCTCGGTCTGATCGCGCACGCCGTCGGGGCTGTGGCGGTCCTGCAGCACCTTGCCGGTGATGAAACGCAGGCCGCGCGCCTGGGCTTCCTTGAACGCCGCGTCCACCGACTGCGGGTGCGAGGTGGCAAAAGTCAGCGCCGTGGTCACCCCGTGGCGCTGCAGTTCGTCGAAGAAGAAACCCGCCACCTCGCGCGCATGGTGCTCGTCATGGAAGCGCGATTCGTGCGGGAAGGTGTAGTTTTCCAGCCAGGGCAGCAGGCCGGCAGCGGGTGCACCGATCACATCGGTCTGCGGGTAGTGGACGTGCATGTCCAAGAAACCGGGCGCGATCAGCTTGCCGCGCAGGTCTTCCACGGCCACGCCGGGAAAACGGTCCACCAGCGCGTCATGGGCTCCCACCGCGCGCACGACCCGGCGACCGTTCGCGTCGGGACCGACCACGAGCAGTCCGTCGGATTCGTAGAGGGGGGTGTGGTCGTCGGAGAAACGAAGAAGGGCGGCGCGGTAGGCTTTCATGCACTTCGCAGCTTACCGGCACCGCCCGCCTGCGGCATACGGCAGACCAGATAACCCCATGGTGAAAGTCACATGGCCCGCCGGGCGCACCCCGCTTTCAGCGCGCCAGCTTGCCCACCACGCCCTCGACCAGCCAGTTCATGTTCAGGATCTCGGCGTCGCTGAGCGACTGGCCGGCGGCCATCACCACCTGGCCTTCGTTGTTGCGCACATCGACCTTCGTGGCAAACGGTTGCAGCCGCCCCGCGGCCATGTCGGCCTGGCGCGCCAGCACCTCCGCCTGCACGGCTGCGGGCACCTTGCTGCCAAACCCGTCGACGCGGATCATGCCGTCCTTCACGCCGCCCCAGACGTTGCCGCTGGCCCAGCTGCCGTCGAGCACGGCCTTGACGCGGCGCGTGTAGTACTCACCCCAAAGATGGGTCACCGCCACCACCTGCGCGTCGGGCGCGACCTTGCGCATGTCGGAGTGGTAGGCCACAGCCAGCTTGCCGCGCTCCTGCGCCGCCGCCATCACGGCGGTGGAGCCGGTGTGAAACGCCAGCACCTCGGCGCCCTGGTTCATCAGCGTCATGGCCGCCTCGCGCTCGCGCGGCGGGTTGAACCACTCGCCCAGGAACACCACGCGCACCGTGGCGGCCGGGTTCACCGAGCGCATGCCCAGGGTGAAGGCGTTGATGCCCTGCACCACCTCGGGGATCGGAAACCCGGCCACGTAGCCGGCCTGCGTGGCCAAACGCCCGGCGGCCACACCGGCGAGGTAACGACCCTCGTAATAACGCGCGTTGGACGTGGCCACGTTGGGCGCGGTCTTGTAGCCGGTGACCGACTCGAATTTCACGTTCGGAAACTCGCGTGCCACCTTGAGCGTGGGCTCCATGTAGCCGAAGCTGGGGGTGAAGATGATCTGGTGCCCCTGCATCGCCAGATCACGGATCACGCGTTCGGCGTCCGGGCCTTCGGCCACGTTCTCCACGAAGGTGGTCTGCACCTTGCCGGGCAGCGCCGCTTCCACGGCCTTGCGGCCCTGGTCGTGCTGGCGCACCCAGCCGGCTTCGGTCAGCGGCGCGACATAGACGAACGCGGCCTTGACCGGTGGCACGACCGACGCTGCCTGGGCTTGT
Organism: Hydrogenophaga sp.; assembly: GCA_030653975.1. Taxonomy (GTDB): domain Bacteria; phylum Pseudomonadota; class Gammaproteobacteria; order Burkholderiales; family Burkholderiaceae_C; genus Hydrogenophaga. Next base: position 13,163 of record JAURYH010000026.1, read on the forward strand.
GCGGAGAAGGGGAAAGAAAAGAAAAAGCTGGTGACCACCAGGGCGCAGGCGCGCCGGGCCACGAGGTTTTTGTACATGGTGTTCCTCTACATGGCTTCCGTGAATGAAAAAAGCGAGCCGGGGAAGCACCGGCTCGCTGGGTGGAATTCTACCCGCCGGGCCCGTCCCAGGCCTCGGCGGCTGCGTCGAGCATCTATTTCAGCGCATGGCCGTGCAGATCGCTCACCACGCAGCGCTTGAGCCTGGACAGCGGGCACACGGTGAGCGGTACGGCTTGTGCCGTTGAGGGCGTTGAAACATACCATGTGGTATGGTATGTTTCGCCATCCCAAACCATTGAACCGGAGGTTTTCATGTGGGCATACCGACGTTGTGGCTGGCTGCTCGTGGCCATTGGCGTGATCCATTGTGCGATCGGCCTGCTGTTGAGCTGGGGCATCCTGGCGGCGTGGAGCGAGGCCGGCTGGTGGCACAGCATTGAGCGCTCGGGCGTGATGCACATGGACCGGTTCGCCGCCCTGTGGTTTCAGGTGGCGGGCGTTTCATGGGTGTTGCTGGGCTGGCTGACGCAGCAATGGCTGGACCGTCTGGGCACAGCGCCGGCCTCGCTGGGATGGGCGCTGTTGGTCATGGGCCTGCTCGTGGCCTACGTGCTGCCCGTCTCGGGCGCGTGGCTGTTTGTCGCGCTGGGCCTGCGCATGGCCTGGTCGCCCCGCCAGCCCCGCAGCGCCGCCTGAACATGGCCACACCCCTCACCCGCAACGACTGGCTGGAAAAAGGCCTGCATCTGGTTGGCGATGGCGGTCCGCAGCAACTCCGGATCGACACCCTGTGCAACGCGCTGGGCGTGACCAAAGGGTCGTTCTATCACCACTTCGCCAGTCAGCCCGCCTACGTGAGCGCCCTGCTCGCCCACTGGAAAAACACCTACACGCAGCAGCTCATTGACGCGGTGGCCGGGCTCGACGACCCGCGCTTGCGCAGCGAGCGTCTGAGCCAGTTGGTGTTCAGCAAAGACATGAGTCCCGAAGTGGCCTTGCGGGCGTGGGGCAACAGCCATCCCGAGGTGGCCGCAACGGTGCAGGCCGTCGACGCCGAGCGCATCGCCTACCTGACGGACCTCGCGCAAGGCATGGGGGTGGCTCCGTCACAGGCCCGTTTGATGGCCAGGATGGGCTACGCGCAACTGATCGGCATCCAGCACCTACCGACTCTGGTCACGCCCGAGGACGCGATGCAGATGGATCACACCCTTTACCAGTTGCTCTCGACCCAGGGGAAGCTGCCATGACCCCTTCGGTATGGGCCGCTGGCCTGGACTTTCTGGCCGCTGCCTTGCACATCGCCATCATCATCGGCGGCCCGGCGTGGTACCGGTTCTTTGGCGCCGGGGAGCGGATGGCGCGGGGGGCCGAGCAAGGCCACCCCGGGCCGGCGTTGCTCACGGCAGGTATCGCTTTTGCACTGGCAGGCTTTGGTCTCTACACGCTGTCGCTGGACGGGTGCTGCGGAGCGCTGCCGTGGCGCCGCGAGGTGGTGTGGGCGATCACCGGGGTCTATGCCCTTCGCGCAGCCGCGGTGTTGGGGCTCGCTCCCTGGATGACGACGATGCGCACACCCTTCATGCTGGGTTCATCGCTGATCTGCGGCCTGTACGCGCTTGTCCACTTCTGGGCGCTCCGTGCCACTGCCTAGCAGGCGCACCCGGCTGCGCCTGCCCGACGGGGTTCGTTCACATCCTCTGAGGGCCGCGCAGTGTGGGGTCCAGCAGCGACACCCAACGCGCATCGCTGGCGCGTGGCCGTTCGCGCTGCAATCGCATGAGCATCCGTCACGCCTCATCGGCCCGGGCGCGCAGCGCGGCGGGGGGGGGGTCTGTTCAGGCGAGTGCGGCCAGGCCGACCGAACGGTCCAGCGCGTCGACCATGGCAGCGCGCTCGGCATCGCTCACGAAGCTCGCCTCGAAACTGTTTTTCGCCAGCTTGATCACCTCGGCCTCCGACAGCGCGAGCGCGCGCACCGTCTGCTCGAAGTTCTCATTCAGATAACCACCGAAATAGGCCGGGTCGTCCGAATTGACGGTGGCGCACAGGCCCGCGTCGAGCAGCTGTTTCATCGGGTGGTCGGCCAGGTCGTTCACCACGCAGAGTTTCAGGTTGGACAGCGGACACACGGTCAGCGGCGTGCGGCGCCTGGCCAGTTCGGCCACCAGCACCGGGTCCTCCAGGCAGCGCACACCGTGGTCGATGCGCTCGGCCTGCAGCAGCTCCAGCGCTTCCCAGATGTACTCGGGCGGACCTTCTTCGCCCGCGTGCGCGACGATGCGCAGCCCCAGTTCGCGACAGCGCGCGAACACGTGCACGAACTTCTCGGGCGGATGGTCCACCTCGCTGGAATCCAGCCCCACGCCGATGAAGTGCTCGCGGTACGGCAGCGCGGCTTCCAGCGTGGCGAACGCTTCGGCTTCGCTCAGGTGGCGCAGGAAACACAGGATCAGCGCCGAGCTGATGCCCAGCTTCGCCTGCGCGTCGGCGCAGGCCCGCGACAACCCCTGGATCACCGTCGCCATCGGCACGCCGCGTGCGGTGTGGGTCTGCGGGTCGAAGAACAGCTCGGCGTGGATCACATGATCGGCCTTGGCCCGCACGAAATAGGCCCAGGCCATGTCGTAAAAATCGGCCTCCTGCAGCAGCACGCTGGCACCGGCGTAATAGATGTCCAGGAAGCTCTGCAGATCGGTGAAAGCGTAGGCCGCGCGCAGGGCCTCGACGTCGGCATACGGCAGCGGCACGCCGTTGCGCTGCGCCAGCGCGAAGATGAGTTCGGGTTCCAGAGAGCCTTCGATGTGGATGTGCAGCTCGGCCTTGGGGATGGCACGCGCCAGGGCCACGGCGCGCTCAAGAGCAAGATTTTTCATCGGAACACTCCTTCCAGCAAGGATCAAAAAATTAACATGGGCCGGGTACCCACAGACCCGGCATGGGGTCGCGCGTCAACACACCCCCAGAGACACACCCAGCCGCGCCAGGAAACGCCGGTAGGCGCTGGACATGCGGTCGGCCGGGCTGTGCACTTCGGCAATCGGACCATCCTTGCCGATCGGCAGGGTCCTGGGCACCTGGGACTCGACGATGGGGCGGTCCTGGGCGAACACGGCGTCCTGGAAAGCACGCAGCTCCTCGTCGTCCGAGAGGTCGCCCAGCGTGGCCATGGCGAACCAGGCGGTGCAAGCCGTCGCCGAGTCGGGCCGGATGAACAGCGCGATCGCGTTGCTCACCGGATCGCCCTCGGCCGCGTCCTTGCGCAGCACGGCCGCAAACGGGTGCGGCACGGTGTAGCGGTAGGTGATGAAGCCACCCTCGCTGGCGCCCGCGTAGGCGCGCGGCTGCCAGGCCTTGCAGTCGCGGGCCAACAGACCCTCGGCGCCCTCTTCCACCCGGCCCGTTTCCACCTGCGCATGGCTGCGCTCGCCGAGCCAGCCTTCGTGCACAAAACCAAAATGGCTCAGGTCCAGGAAGTTCTCGACCAGGCGTGGCGCACTGGTGGCCACCTCGTAAGGCCCGCACAGCACCTGTCGCCAGAGCGGATCGTTCCAGGAGTCGAACACCGGCGGCTCGACCAGTGCGGCGGGTACGCGGGTGCGGTCGGGCCGCTCCAGGCGCACCCACACCAGCCCGTGGCGCTCGACCGCCTCAAACACGGTCGCGCAATGGGACGCGGGCGGCTCAAACACCGGTGCCGCCGGCACGTGCACACAACGCCCCACGGCCACCGGCACCACCGCCTGCTGGGCCGCGGTGTCGCCACCGAACTGCCAGCCGTGGTACGGGCACTCCAGCCGCGCGCCATGCAGGTGGTTCAGCACGCGACCGAGCGAGAGACTCGCCCCGCGGTGCGGACAGCGGTCGGCCCAGGCGTGCACCACACCGTGCGCCCCCTCGTGCCCCGGCTCGCGCCAGAGCACCAAGGGCTCACCCAGCAGCTCCACCGCCACCGGCGCTTCGCGCACCCTGTGCGACGCGGTCACCGGATGCCAGAGTTGTTTCTCGATCATGTGCTGTGGTCCTTACAAAGCAAATCGCCGCTGCAAAAAGGCAGCGGCGATGGTCTCCGGCGCGCGTGTCTTCACCCCAGGATGCGGTGGAACCGGCTTTGCCGGGCCACTCGCATCGCCCCCCCGGGGGGTGACGCGAAGCGGCGCGGGGGGTGCATCAATTGGGCACTTTGCCTTCCACACCCTTCACGTAGAACTTCACGCCACCCAGGAACGCGTCGTCAGCGACCACGTCCTTGGCCAGCACTTCCTTGCCCGCCTGGTCCATGAGCGGACCCTTCCAGATCGCGAAACTGCCGTCTTTCAGACCGGCCTTGATTTCGTCGATCCTGGCCTTGGCTTCGGCCGGCACGTCTTCGGCGATGGACACCATGTCGATCGCGCCTTCCTTGTGACCCCACCACACGCCACCGGTGCTCCAGGTGCCTTCCAGCGCGTCCTTGGTGGCCTTGATGTAGTACGGCGCCCAGTTGATCACGGCCGAACCGAGGTGGGCCTTGGGGCCGTAGGCGGTCATGTCGGAATCCCAGCCGAAGGCGCGCTTGCCCAGCTTCTCGGCGGTCTGCAGCACGGCGGACGAGTCGGTGTTCTGCATCAGCACGTCGGCGCCGCCGTTGATCAGCGAGGTGGCCGCTTCGGTTTCCTTCGGTGGGTCGAACCAGCCGTTGACCCAGACCACCTTGGTCTTGACCTTGGGGTTGACCGACTGCGCACCCAGCGTGAAGCTGTTGATGTTGCGGATCACTTCGGGAATCGGGATCGAGGCCACCACGCCCAGCGTGTTGGTCTTGGTCATGGAACCGGCGATCACGCCAGCCATGTAGGCGCCTTCGTAGGTGCGGCTGTCGTAGGTGCGCAGGTTGGGCGCCGTCTTGTAGCCGGTGGCGTGTTCGAACTTCACGTCGGCGAAGTCGGGCGCGACCTTGAGCATGGGCTCCATGTAGCCGAAGGTGGTGCCGAAGATCAGCTTGTTGCCCTGGCTGGCCAGGTCGCGGATCACACGCTCGGCGTCAGCGCTCTCGGGCACGTTTTCCACGAAGCTGGTGACGACCTTGTCACCGAACTCGGCCTCGACGGCCTTGCGGCCGTTGTCGTGCGCGAAGGTCCAGCCGCCGTCGCCCACCGGGCCGACATAGGCAAACGCGATCTTCAGCGGCTCGGCCTTGGGCGCCTCGGCAACAGCGGGTGCCGGGGCCGGCGCAGGCGCGGCTTCTTCCTTCTTGCCGCAGCCGATCAGCGCAGCGCTGGCCACCGCGGTCAACGCGGCGAGCTTCATCAGGGAACGTTTGCTCAGGTCAGTCATGGAAACCTCTTTGTTGGGAGAGTTGGTGGTAACGGAAACAGTGACAAAAACCGAAAAAAGATTATGCGCCGGGATAAAAGGGCTTCCCGATCGACGAAGGCATGTTGATGCGGATCCAGGTCGGGTTGCGCGAGATCAACACCAGCACCACGATGGTGGCCAGGTAGGGCATCATGGTCAGGAACTGGCTGGGCACATTCACGCCGACACCCTGCAGGTGGAACTGCAACATGGTGACGCCACCGAACAGGTAGGCACCAAGCAACACGCGTGCCGGGCGCCAGGTGGCGAAGGTGGTGAGCGCCAGCGCGATCCAGCCCTTGCCGGCGATCATGCCCTCGACCCACAGCGGCGTGTAAATGGTGGACACATAGGCGCCGGCCAGACCGCAGAGCGCCCCTCCGGCCATCACTGCCATCAGGCGGATGCGGCGCACCGGATAACCCAGCGCGTGGGCCGACTCGGGGCTTTCGCCCACGCTGCGCAGCACCAGGCCTGCGCGCGTGCGGTAGAGGAACCAGACCAGCCCCAGCACGATGCCGATGCAGACATAGACCATGGGGTGATGGCGAAACAATGCCGGGCCCAGCAGCGGGATGTCGGCCAGCAGCGGAATGGCAAACTGCGCCTGCTCGGGCAGTTTTTCCTGAACGTAACGGCTGCCCGCGAAAGCTGAAAATCCGGCGCCGAACAACGACAGCGCCAGACCGGTGGCGTACTGGTTGGTGTTGAGCCAGATCACCAGGCCGCCAAAGATGGCCGCCAGCAAGGCGCCCGCCGCCATGCCGGCGGCAAAACCGGCCACCGTGCTGCCGGTGTGCACCACGGTGGCGAAACCGGCCAGCGCGGCGCACAGCATCATGCCCTCGGCACCCAGGTTGACGATACCGGCCTTCTCGTTGATGAGCAGGCCCAGCGAGGCGATGGCCAGCACGGTGCCCGCGTTGAGCGACGAGCCGATGAGCAGCGCAATGGATTCCATGTTTACTCCTTGCCAGCCTGACCGGAACCAGACACCACAGGCGACTGAGCGCCGGCCACCGAACCCAGGGTCACCGCAGAACCGGCTTCGCCGGGCTGCTGGTGGCGCCCCCTTGAGGGGGTCGCGCGCAGCGCGGCGGGGGCGATTCGAATCCTGTAAGCGATCAGCGTGTCGCAGGCCAGCAGCGCAAACAGCAACAGGCCCTGGAACACGCCGGTGATCGATTTCGGCAGGCCCAGGCGCGACTGAGCCAGCTCACCACCGATGTAGAACATGCTCATCAGGATGGCCGAGAACACGATGCCCACCGGGTGCAGCCGCCCGACGAAGGCGACGATGATGGCCGCGAAGCCGTAGCCCGCCGGCACATAGGGCGTGAGCTGGCCGATCGGCCCCGCCACCTCCAGCGCACCGGCCAGGCCCGCCGCACCGCCCGAGGTCAGCAGCGCGATCCACAGCGCCTTGCGCGAAGAGAAGCCCGCGTAGCGCGCCGCCGCCGGCGCCAGGCCACCGACCAGCTGGCCGTAGCCCGCGTAGGTGCGGAACAGGAAGACCCAGACCGCGGCCACGCCGGCCAGCGCCAGCAGCAGGCCGATGTTGACGCGCGAGCCCTGCATCAGCTTGGGGATCTGCGTGACGGACTCGAAGGTCTTGGTCTGCGGGAAGTTGTAGCCCAGCGGGTCTTTCCACGGGCCGTAGACCAGGAAGTTCAGCACCTGGATCGCCACGTAGACCAGCATCAGGCTGACCAGGATTTCGTTCGCATTGAAGCGGTCGCGCAGCAACGCCACGATGCCCGCCCAGACCATGCCGCCGACGATGCCGGCGACGATGATGGCCGGGACGATCCAGGGCCCGGTGGTCTTGTCGGCGGTGAGTGCGACACCGGCGGCAAAGATGGCCCCGATCAGGTACTGGCCCTCGGCGCCGATGTTCCACACGTTGGAGCGGAAACACACCGCCAGCCCGAGCGCGATGATCAGCAGGGGCGTGGCCTTGACCATCAGCTCCGACAGCGCGTAGGTGTTCTTGATGGGTTCCCAGAAAAACACCTGCAGGCCGCGCACCGGGTCCTTGCCGAGCACGGCGAACAGGATCACGCCGATCACCACCGTGATGGCCAGGGCCAGCAGCGGCGAAGCGTAGCCCCAGCGGGCCGATGGCTGGGGACGGACTTCAAGCCGCAGCATGGACGGTCTCCTTGTTCTTGTTGTTGTCCGGTGCGCCCTGGGCATCCCACAGGCCCGACATCCATTCGCCGATGCGCTCGATGGTCGCGTCGGCGCGGTCCATGCTGGGCGACAGGCGCCCCTTGGCGATCACGTGCAGCCGGTCGCTGATCTCGAACAGCTCGTCGAGCTCTTCGCTCACCACCAGCACCGCACAACCGGCGTCGCGCAGCGCCAGGATCTCGCCGCGGATCTGCGCCGAGGCGCCCACATCCACACCCCAGGTGGGCTGGCTCACGATCAGCAGTTTCGGTTTCGCCTCGATCTCGCGGCCGACGATGAACTTCTGCAGGTTGCCGCCCGAGAGCGACTTGGCCGCCGCGTCGGGCCCGTTGGCCTTGACGTTGTAGCGCTGGATGATGTCGGCCGCCTGCTGTTTGAGCGCACCCAGTTTGAGCCAGCCGCCCGCACCCAGCGCGTCGCGACGCGTGAGCAAGAGGTTGTGCGCCAGCGAAAGCGTGGGCACGGCGCCGCGGCCCAGGCGTTCTTCGGGCACGAAATGCAGACCCAGGGCGCGGCGTTTGCCCGGCCCGTGGTGCGAGGCGTCCTTGCCGGTGACACGGATGCTGCCCGCTGGCGCGCGCCGGTCTTCGCCCGAGAGCGCAAACAGCAGTTCACTCTGGCCGTTGCCCGACACGCCCGCAATGCCCACCACCTCGCCGCTGCGCACGGTGAGCGCGATATCGGCCAGGTCGGTCCCGAAAGGATCGTCGCTCGGTAGCGTCAGCCCCTGCACCTCCAGCACCGCGGCGCCGGCGTTGAGCGCGCGCACCTCCAGCGCCGGCGGCTCGGCGCCGATCATCAGGCGCGAGAGCGAGGCGTTGCTTTCTTCGCGCGGGTCGCACACCCCGGTGACCTGGCCGCCGCGCAGCACGGTGCAGGCGGTGCAGAGTTCGCGGATTTCGTGCAGCTTGTGGCTGATGTAGAGAATGCTGCAGCCCTCGGCCGCGAGCTTGTTGAGCACCACAAACAGCTTCTCCACCGCCTGCGGTGTCAGCACCGACGTCGGTTCGTCAAGGATCAGCAGTTGCGGGTTGGTCAGCAGTGCGCGGATGATTTCCACCCGCTGCATCTCGCCCACAGAGAGCGTGTGCACCGGGCGCTTGGGATCGATGTCCAGACCGTATTGGGACGCGGTGACGTCGATGCTGGCGCTGACCTCGGCGAGCGTGAGCGCTTTGTCCAGCCCGAGCCAGACGTTTTCGGCCACGGTCAGTGTGTCGAACAGGCTGAAGTGCTGGAACACCATGCTGATGCCCAATGCCCGCGCTTCCTGCGGGTTGCGCACGTGCACTGGCCGGCCGTTGAACATGACCGCACCTTCGTCGGGTTTGACCGAGCCGTAGATGATCTTCATCAGCGTGGACTTGCCGGCGCCGTTTTCGCCCAGCACGGCGTGGATCTGGCCGGGTGCGACGCTCAGCGAAACGCCGTTGTTGGCCACCACGCCGGGGTAGCGCTTGGTGATGCCGGTGAGTTGCAGTCGGGGCGTGGTCACGGGGGCTCCTCTTGGGGTGTTCAGGCTGCAGCGGCGGCGTCAGATTCAGGCCGGCGCAGCGAAGCCGCCACACCCTTGATCTGCTCGCGCAGCCAGCGTCCGGCGCTGGACGCGTGGGTGCGTTCGTGCCAGAGCTGGTAGTACATCATGCGGGGGAACTCCACCGGACACGCCAGCACCTGCACCGGCAGCACACCGGTGTAGCGCTCGCAATACTGGCGCCCGGTGGTCAGCACCAGCAGGCTGCCCGCCACCATGGCCGGGATGAGCCCGAAATGCGGGCAGCGCGCGGTGATGTTGCGCACCAGGCCCTTGGCGGCCAGGTGGTCGTCGATCACACCGCGTGCACCCGGGTGGGTGGGCGTGGGCGCGATGTGTTCTGCGCTCAGCCAGGCTTCCACGTCCCAGCCGCGGCGCACCGCCGGGTGCTGGTTCGACACCAGGCACACCACCTCGTCGCCAAACAACCGGCCCAGGTGCAGGTCGCCGGGCGGCAGCGGCCAGTTGCCGATGACCACGTCGAAATCGCCCTGGGCGAGGTGGTGGCGGTAGTCGGAGTCGGCCGACAGCGGGTGGATCTCGATCGGGCAGTGCGGCGCCAGGCTCTTGATCTGCGTGACCAGCTGCGGCAGGAACAGCGGGTCCAGGTAGTCGCTGGCGGCCAGGCTGAAGGTGTGGTGGGCGGTGGCGGGGTCGAAGCTGCGGGCGTCGGAGAACAGCACCTCGGCACTGCGCAGGATGTCGGCCGCCGGTTCGATCATGCGCAGCCCGGCCACCGTGGGCACCATGCCGGACCCGGAACGCACCAATAGCGGGTCCCCGGCCAGTTCGCGCAGGCGCTTGAGCGAGGCGCTGACCGCCGGCTGGTACATGCCCAGCCGCAGCGCCGCGCGCGACACGCTGCGCTCGGTGAGCACGGTGTAGAGCACGCGGATCAGGTGCAGGTCAATCTTGTCGAACATGGACACGTATTTCATACCCTGAGGCTATGCGTGTGGATGGTGGTTTGGGCATTCTGCCCATATGCCTGAGCATATGTTGTGCCATGGGGTGGGCGCTATGCTGGCGCGCATGAATTCAAAAATCTCCGCACAAACCCTGAGATTCGTGCGCCGCGGCCAGCCCGTGGCGGTGCGCAATGTAGCACCCGACCGCACCCTGCTGGAGGTGCTGCGCGAAGACCTGCACCTCACCGCCACCAAGGAGGGCTGCGGCGAAGGCGACTGCGGCGCCTGCACCGTGGTGCTCGCGCAGGCTGTCAACGGGAAGCTGCAATACCAGGCCATCAACAGCTGCATCCGGCTGGCCCACTCGGTGGACGGCATGGCGGTGTTCACGGCCGAAGACCTGTCTGCCCCCACGCTCAAGGCAGGCGCCTCCCCCGACCTGCATCCCTGCCAGGAAGCCATGGTGCAGTGCCACGGCAGCCAGTGCGGCTTCTGCACGCCGGGCTTCGTGATGAGCCTGTTTGGCATGTACCAGAACAACAGGAACGGTCAGGCGATTTCCCGCGAACAAGCCCAGGTCGATCTCTCCGGCAACCTCTGCCGCTGCACCGGCTACCGCCCCATCCTCGACGCTGCCGAAAAAATGGGCAGCCTGTCGCTGCCCGCCGGCTGTGGCGTGGACGAAGCCGCCACCGTGGCGGCACTCAAGACGATCAAGCCCCGCCAGCAAGGGGATGAAAGCTACCTGCGCCCCACCACCCTGGCCGGGCTGCTGCAACAGCGCGCGAAGTTCCCCAAGGCCCAGGTCGTGGCCGGCTGCACCGACGTGGGCCTCTGGGTCACCAAGATGCACAAACGCTTTGACCGCGTATTGGACGTGACGGCGGCGCGCGAGCTGCAGCGCGTGGAAATCTACCCGCACCACATCGCCATCGGCGCCGCCGTGAACCTGACCGACGCCTTTGCCGCGCTGGTGAACGAACGTCCCCAGCTCAAGACCTTCGCCCAGCGCTTTGCCGGCCTGCCGGTGCGCAACTCGGGCACGCTGGGCGGCAACGTCGCCAACGGTTCACCCATTGGCGACTCCATGCCGCTGTTGATTGCGCTGGGTGCCAGCGTGGTGCTGATGCGCTGGAGGAAGACCGCCACGGGTGGCGAGATCGCCCACCGCGAACTGCGGCTGGAAGACCTGTACACCGGGTACCGGACGAACGTGATGCGCCCGGACGAGCTGCTGTGCTGGATCAAGGTGCCGCGGCCGGGGAAGCATGGGTCGAGCGCTGCGCCGGGCCGCCCCAAGCAAGCGAGCGCCCCCTCGGGGGGCAGCGAACCCAACGCAGTGGGGAGCGTGGGGGCGGAAGAACTCATGCGCGTCTACAAGATCAGCAAACGCTTCGACGACGACATCTCTGCCGTCTGCCTCGCGATCCAGATGACCCTGAACGGTGGCGTGGTCCAGCAAGTCTCCATCGGCGCCGGCGGCGTGGCCGCCACCCCGGCCCGCGCCCGCCAGACCGAAGCCGCCTTGCGCGGCCAGCCCTGGAACGCCGACACCGTGATGGCCGCTGCCGCTGCGCTGCGCGCCGAATTCCAGCCCATCAGCGACATGCGCGCCAGCGCCGCCTACCGCCTGACCGTGCTGGGCAACCTGCTGCAGCGCTTCTGGCTGGAGAGCCAGGGCCTGAACACCATCAACCTCGAAAGCCTGAACGCAGCAACGCTGGAGGCCCTGGCATGAACGCGCCCGATCTGAAACTCGTGATGCAGAAACCCAAGCCCGTCGAAGGACTCGCAAAGGCTTCGGCGGGCCCGGCCCGAACGGAATTGTCAGCAGCCGGTCAATCCAAATTTCACGAAAGCGCACGCGCCCAGGTGGCCGGTGCCGCCACCTACATCGACGACATCCCAGAGGTGCGTGGCACGCTGCACGCCGCGCCGGTCTGCTCGCCCGTGGCCCACGGCATCCTGCGCAAGCTCGATGCCTCGGCCACGTTGGCCCTGCCCGGCGTGCGCGCGGTGATCGACGCTGGCGACATCCCCGGCGACACCACACTCGCCGCCTTCGCGCACGACGAACCCGTGTTCGCGCTCGACACCGTGCTGTTCACCGGCCAGGTGATCGCGCTGGTGGTGGCCGACGACGTGATGACCGCGCGCCGCGCCGCGCGGCTCGTGAAGCTGGAGATCGAGGAACTGCCCGCGGTGCTCAATGTGCACGAGGCGCACGCGCTGGAAAGTTATGTGTTGCCACCCGTGGAGGTGCGCCGGGGCGATCCGAAGGCCGCACTCCGGCGCGCGCCACACCAGCTCGAAGGCCGTTTCGAAGTCGGCGGCCAGGAACATTTCTACCTCGAAGGCCAGGTCGCCTACGTGCTGCCGCTGGAGCAGAACCAGTGGTGGGTCTACAGCAGCACCCAGCACCCGGGCGAGGTGCAGCACTGGGTCTCGCATGCGCTGGGCATTGCCAACAACGCCGTCACGGTCGAATGCCGGCGCATGGGCGGCGGCTTCGGCGGCAAGGAAACGCAGGCCGGCCACCTCGCGGTCTGGGCCGCCATCGCAGCCAACCGGCTGAAGTGCCCGGTCAAGCTGCGGCTGGACCGCGACGACGACTTCATGATCACCGGCAAGCGCCACCCCTTCGCCTACCACTACCGCGTGGGATTTGATGACAGCGGCCTGCTCTGCGGGCTGGAGCTGGAGATGCTGGCCAACTGCGGTTTCAGCGCCGACCTCTCCGGGCCGGTGGCCGACCGCGCCATCTTCCACGCCGACAACGCCTACTTCCTCGAAGACGTCGCCGTGGCCAGCTACCGCTGCAAGACCAACACGCAGAGCCACACCGCCTTCCGCGGATTCGGCGGCCCGCAGGGCGTGATCGTGATCGAGCGCATCCTGAGCGACATCGCGCGCACGCTGGGCCTGGACCCGCTGGACGTGCGGCTGCGCAACCTGTACGGCATTGAAGAGCGCAATGTCACCCACTACCAGATGAAGGTGGAAGACAACATCCTCGACCCACTGATCAACACCCTGGCGCTCACCAGCGGCTACCGCGAGCGGCGCGAACAGATCGCCGCGTGGAACGCCAGCAGCCCCGTCATCAAGAAAGGCCTGGCGCTCACACCCGTCAAGTTCGGCATCAGCTTCACCGCCACCCTGTTCAACCAGGCCGGCGCGCTGGTGCACGTCTACACCGACGGCAGCGTGCAAGTGAACCACGGCGGCACCGAGATGGGCCAGGGCCTGAACACCAAGGTGGCGCAGATCGTGGCCGACGAACTCGGCGTGCCTTTCGAGCGCGTGCTGGCCACCGCCAGCGACACCAGCAAGGTGCCCAACGCCAGCGCCACGGCGGCCAGCAGCGGCACCGACCTCAACGGCCGCGCGGCGCAGTTCGCCGCGCGCCACGTGCGCGACAACCTCGCCGCCTTCGTGGCCGGGCTCGATGGCTGCGGCGCGGGCGCGGTGCGCTTCGAGGGCGGCCAGGTCATCACCGACAAGCGCACACGCCGCTGGGAAGACGTGGTCGGCGCGGCCTACGCCAACCGCATCCAGCTCTGGAGCGACGGCTTCTACCGCACGCCCAAGATCCACTACGACAAGACCACCCTCACCGGCCGGCCGTTCTACTACTTCGCCTACGGTGCGGCCGTCAGCGAGGTTGCCATCGACACCCTCACCGGCGAATACCGCGTGCTGAAGGTGGACATCCTGCACGACGTCGGCCACAGCATCAACCCGGCCATCGACATCGGCCAGATCGAAGGCGGCTTCATCCAGGGCATGGGCTGGCTCACCACCGAACAACTGGTATGGAACGGCAAAGGCTATTTGCAGACCCACGCGCCCAGCACCTACAAGATCCCCGCCACAGGCGACGTGCCGGCCCACTTCAAGGTCGCGCTCTGGCCCGAAGCCAACCGCGAGGACAACGTGCACGGCAGCAAGGCCGTGGGCGAACCGCCGTTCATGCTGGCCATCAGCGTCTACGAGGCGCTGCGCGACGCGGTGGCGCAGGCGGGCGGCGATGCGCTGCTGGTGAACGCGCCGGCCACGGCCGAAGAGGTGTTGCGCGCGCTGGGCGCCTGAAGGCCAGCGCAGGAAGACTCAGGTGGGCCCGGGTTGGGATCCCAGCAGCCGTTGCGCCCCGTTTTCGGCCTCAATGGCCCGATCAAAGGCGGGCAGGCCGATCTGGTTCAAGACCCGTTTGTATGCCTGGGCCACCTCGGGCTCGAGCGCGGCCAGTGCGGTCGCGACGCGCCAGGATGCCGCCTCCCGGTCCGGATCGTTCACCACCCTGTAGACGAGCCCCCATTCCAGCGCCTGCTGGGCATCAAACACCTCGCCAAGCAACAGCAGTGCGCGCGCGCGGGCCAGTCCCACCATGGCCGACAAGGTGGCGGTCAGGCCCCCGGTGACGAACACCCCCAGCGAGGCCTCCGGCAGGCGAAAGCGTGCACTGCGGCCAGCCACCACCAGATCCGCATCCAGCATCCATTCGAGACCGGCGCCCAGCGTCCAGCCGTGCACATCGGCCACCACCGGCTGGGGCAGGCGCACGATCGCCTGCGCCACCGCCTGCACCAGCTCCAGATCCCGCTCGGTGGGTGGTTCGCTCACATCGCGACCCGCGCAGAAGGCGCGCCCATGGCCGCGCAGTCGCACCACCCGAACACCCGGGTCCGCAGCCGCCGACCGCAAGGCATCGAGCAGGCGCAGCGCGAGATCGTTGTTGATCGCATTGAGCTTGTCGGGACGGTTCAGCGTCAGTGTCAGAACGCCATCGCGCCGGTCCGAAGTCAGTGTCATGCTCGCTCCTCAACCCCGCAGCACATCGCGACGCGCCCGGACCGCGTCTTCGAACGCGCCCAGCATCTCCTCGCAGGCCGCTTCGTCGAACGGCAGTGACAGGGACACCAGCCCGCGCTGCGCCATGTAGACCCCGCGCTCCAGCAGGTCGAAGAACAACAGTTCCTTCAGCAAGGTGTTGGACGGGGCCAGGTCCGCTGCGCAGCGCACCGGCCCGGTCATGCCGTGCAGGTTCATGACCGAGCCCAGGCCGGTGAACTGCGCCGCCACGCCGTGTGCCTGCAACACGGTGTTCAGCCGCTCGCGCAGCCGGTCGCCACGCTGATTCAATGCCGTCAACGCTTCCTGCGTCAACACCTGCTGCAGGCCGGCCAGGCCGGCGGCCATCGACAGCACGTTGTTGTTGAAGGTGCCCGCGTGCGACAGGGCGTTCGCGCGGCGCGGGTCGAACTGCGCCATGCAGTCCACGCGCCCGCCAAAGGCGCCGAAGGACAGGCCGCCGCCGAAGTACTTGCCGATCACCGTCAGGTCGGGCGTGATGCCCAGTTGCGCCTGCCGCCCGCCGATGGCCAGGCGCGAGGTCTGCACCTCGTCGAACACCAGCTGGGCGCCACAGCCGCTGGCCAGCGCGCGCAGGCCGTGCAGGAACGCGGGTTCACCCGGGATGCAGCCGCCCGCGCCCAGCATGGGTTCGACGATGATCGCCGCCAGCGTCGGGCCGTGCTCGCGCACCAGCGCTTCCGCGACGGCCAGATCGTTGTAGGGCGCCACCACGTATTCGTGCGGCACGTTGATGGGCGAGCCGCCCCGGCCAAAGCTCAGCAGGCCCCCGTGGTAGGCCCCGTCGAACACCATGATCCTGGGCCGGGCGGTGAAGGCCTTGGCTGCGGCCAGCGCCAGCAGGCTGGCCTCTGTGCCCGAGTTGGTGAAACGCATCAGGGCCATCGACGGGAAACGCCGCTGGATCTCGGCCGCCAGCGCCACCTCGCGCCGGTTGTGGGACGACAGGCTCACGCCATCGGCCAGCGCATCGACGATGGCCTGCCGGATCGCGGCGTTCGAGTGACCATACAACCCCGCGGTGAACTCGCCCAGGGCATCGAGGTAGCGGTGGCCGTCGGCGTCCCACAGGCGGGCGCCCTCCCCGCGCACCATGGTCAGTGGAAAGGGCGCGTGAAACAGCACGCTGCGCGTATTGCCCCCGGGCATCACGGTGGCCGCCTGGGCCAGCTGGCGCTCGCTGGCCGGGTTGCGTTCGCGGTAGCGCGCACGGGCGGTTTCGAGGGTATCGATGAGGTTCATGGTCGCTCCTACACACCGCTGTTCCTGTACAGTGTACAAGAAACTTCGCATTTCTGAAACACCGGTATCCTCGCGCTTCATGAGCACTTCAAAGCCCACCTCTGCGCCCTCCAGACCCGGCGACGGCCTGACCCGCGACGCGGTGCTGGCCGCCGCTTTGGCACTGATCGACCGCAAAGGCGTGGCGGCTTTCAGCGTTCGCGATCTGGCGCGTGAACTGGGCGTGTACCCCACGGCCCTGTACTGGCATGTGCCGGGTCGCAACGCCCTGATCGCCGGTGCCGTGGCACTGGCCCTGGGCGACCTCAAGCCCACGCGCCGGCCGGCCGACTGGGCCGCGGGCGTGCGCACGCTGTTCCGGCGCTACCGCAAGGCGGTGCGCGCGCACCCCGCCATCGCCCCGGTGCTCGGTGCCCAGCTGGTTTCCAACGAAAGCATGCCGTGCGAACTCGTGGAGCACATGCTGGCGCTGCTGGAGCGCGCGGGCTTTTCCGGCGACCGGCTGCGCCACGCCTACAACACGCTGGTCGCGGGCATGGTGGGCTTCGTCACACTGGAACTCGCGCCCCTGCCCGAAGAAGACCCCGAGGGCTGGGCCAAGGCGCACCGGCAACGCATGCAGAGCGTGAACGCCCGGCAATGCCCCACACTGGCACGCGAAATGCCCCACCTGGCGCGCGGCGCTTTCGTGGTCCGCGCATCCAGCGGCGTCGATCAGCCGCTGGAGCAGAGCTTCGAGTTCTGGACCGAGACGGTGATCCAGGGGCTGGCGGCCATGCGGGAGCGTTCGGCCCCGGGTCCTGCGCAGGCCACCTGAGTGTGGCAGCCGGGGCCGTGGGCCCACCCCTAGAATGATTCGCATGAACGCGAACACCTCTCACCGACTCCAGGTCGCCGTCATGGGCGCCGGCGCCGTCGGCTGTTACTACGGCGGCATGCTGGCGCGCGCTGGCCACGCGGTCACGCTGATCGGCCGGCCCGCGCACATGCAGGCCGTGGCCGCGAACGGTCTGCGCATGCAGACGCTGAGCTTCGACGAAACCGTGACTCTGTCCGCCAGCACCGGGCCCGGTGCCGTGGCCGGGGCCGATGTGGTGCTGTTCGCCGTGAAGTCGCCCGACACCGAAAGCGCCGGCGAAGAGATGCGCTCGTTCCTGAAGCCCGGTGCGCTGGTGCTGTGCCTGCAGAACGGCGTGGACAACGCCGAGCGGCTGCGGCGGGTGCTGCCCGGTCAAGCGGTCGCCGCCGCCGTGGTCTATGTGGCCACCGAGATGGCCGGACCCGGCCACCTGCGGCACCACGGACGCGGCGAACTCGTGATCGAGCCTTCGTCGCGCAGCGCCGAGCTGGCGCAGGCGCTGGTCTCGGCCGGCGTACCCACCGCCATCTCCGACAACGTGCGCGGCGCGCTCTGGGCCAAGCTCATCCTCAACTGCGCCTACAACGCCCTCTCGGCCGTCGCTCGCCTGCCGTATGGCGAACTGGTGCAGCGCCCCGGCGTGAACGACGTGATGCGCGACGTGGTGGCCGAATGCCGCGCGGTGGCTGCGGCCGACGGCGTCACCCTGCCCGGCGACGTCGACACCGCCGTGCGCCGCATCGCCGAGACCATGCCGTCCCAATACTCCTCGACGGCGCAGGACCTGATGCGCGGCAAGCCGAGCGAGATCGACCACCTCAACGGTTACGTGGTGCGGCGCGGCGAAGCGCTGGGTGTGCCCGTGCCCGCGAACCGGGTGCTGTGGACGCTGACGAAGCTGGTCGAAACCCCGGCTGCGGCGCCACCACCCACCCGGTCACTCTGACGAACCTGTGACGGTCAGCATCGCGGGGCAAATGGCGTTGCACCGCCTCCGGGACTTCAAGGCTTGATCGCCACCTTCAACACCCCATCGCGCTGGTTCGAAAACAGCTCGTAGGCGGCCACGATGTCCTCCAGCTTGAACTGGTGCGTCACCATCAGGCCCAGATCGATGCGGCCCGAGGCCACGACGTTCATCAGCCGGCGCATGCGCTCCTTGCCGCCCGGGCACAGCGCGGTGACGATGCGGTGGTCGCCCAGGCCGGCGGCGAAGGCGCCCAGCGGAATGGTGAGGTCGCTCGAGTACACGCCCAGGCTGGACAAGGTGCCACCGGGTTTGAGCACGCCCAGGGCCGATTCGAACGTGGACTGGGTGCCCAGCGCCTCGATGGACGCATCCACGCCGCGCCCGCGCGTGATTTTCATGATCTCGTCAACCACATCGCAATTTTTGAAGTTGAGCGTGAGGTCGGCACCCATCTTCTTCGCGATGTCCAGGCGGTGGTCGTTGCCATCGACCGCGATGATGGTGGAGGCGCCCAGCAGGCGCGCGCCCGCCGTGGCGCACAGGCCGATGGGGCCTTGCGCAAACACCACCACGGTGTCGCCGATGCGGATGCGGGCGTTCTCCGCGCCCTTGAAGCCGGTGGACATGATGTCGGGGCACATCAGCACCTGCTCGTCGGTCAGGCCGTCGGGGATGGGCGCGAGGTTGGCCTGCGCATCGGGCACCAGCACGTACTCGGCCTGGGTGCCGTCGATCAGGTTGCCGAAGCGCCAGCCCGCCGTGGCCTTGAAACCGTGGCAGCCACACAGGCCCTGGGGAATCAGGTAGCTGCCGTCCTGCGAGGGCGCGCCGTCCTGCGCCGCGTACGAATTGAAGTTGGGGCAGATGGCGCCGGCGATCACGCGCTGGCCTTCGGTGTAGCCCATCACGGCGCTGCCCAGCTTCTCGATCACACCCACCGGCTCGTGGCCGATGGTCAGCCCCTGGGCGACCGGGTACTCCCCCTTGAGGATGTGCACATCGGTGCCGCAGATGGTGGTGGTCGTGATGCGGATCAGGGCGTCGTTAGGGCCGACATCGGGGATGGGTTTGTCCACCACTTCGATGCGGTTTTTCTCGACAAAGACGGCTGCTTTCATCATGGTGGCCATGGGAACTCCTGTAACGGTTGAAAACCCGGCTCGGTGGTGTCAGTCGCCACTGGCCTTCTGGAGCACAGCGTACAGCTCATCCTTGAGTTGCAGCTTTTCGCGTTTGAGCGTGTCGATCTCTGCGGGGGTTGCCATCTGAATGCCGTCCTCCATGTTCTGGATCTTCTGATCGAGTTCATTGTGCTGGTCGAACAGACGCGTGAAGTGGAGGTCGTTGTTCTTGAGACTGGTGATGAGGTCTCGGTATTCTGGAAACATTGGATCGTCTTTCGTGAAAAGCCACCGGGATGCGCAGGATCGCGCCGCGCCCAGGCTCGACGGGATCAGGTAGCTTGGGCGATATGCGCCCGGTCATCTGTGCGCCAGCGCCCAGACCATGGCGGGTGCTATCGGGTGAACGCCGTTGAACCGGGCCGCCCCGGCAGGGCCAGGCGCGCGGCCGCAGGCGCCATGTCCGACAGCAGCCGCCCCTTGCGCCACACCTTCAAACGCGTCGCGCGCAGGCGGATCGCCTCGATCGGGTCGCGCGCCTGCAGCAGCACGAAGCTCGCGTCCTGGCCCGCTTCGATGCCGTAGTGGCCCAGCCCCATCACCTTCGCCGCGTTGATCGTCACGGCGTCGAAGCACTGGCGCATGCCGGCCTGGCTGGTCATCTGCGCCACGTGCAGGCCCATGTGGGCCACCTCCAGCATGTCGCCGCTGCCGAGCGAATACCAGGGGTCCATCACGCAGTCGTGGCCAAAGGCCACCGTCACGCCAGCGGCCAAGAGCTCGGGCACGCGCGTCATGCCGCGGCGCCTGGGGTAGCTGTCGTGCCGGCCCTGCAGCGTGATGTTGATCAGCGGATTCGCCACCGCGCTCACACCGGCCTCGGCGATCAGCGGGATCAGCTTGCTGACGTAGTAGTTATCCATGCTGTGCATGGAGGTGAGGTGCGAGCCGTTGACGCGGCCCTGCAGCCCCAGGCGCTGGGTCTCGTAGGCCAGCGTTTCGATATGGCGCGAGAGCGGGTCGTCGCTTTCGTCGCAGTGCATGTCCACCGGCAGGCCGCGCTCCGCGGCGAGTTCGCACAGCAGCTTCACACTGGCCGCGCCTTCGCTCATGGTGCGCTCGAAGTGCGGGATGCCACCCACCACATCCACGCCCAGATCCAGCGCGCGCTTCAGGTTGTCAAGCCCACCCTTTGAGCGCAGCACGCCGTCCTGCGGAAAGGCCACCAGTTGCAGATCGAGATAAGGCGCCACGCGCTTTTTCACCTCCAGCATCGCGCGCACCGGCAGCAGGCTGGCGTCGCTGGTGTCCACATGGCTGCGGATGGCCAGCAGACCCTTGGCCACGGCCCAGTCGCAGTAGACCAGCGCGCGCTCCACCAGAGCCTCTTCGGTCAGCAGCGGTTTGAGCTCGCCCCACAGCGCGATACCTTCGAGCAGGGTGCCGCTCTGGTTGACGCGCGGCAGCCCGTAGCTGAGCGTGGCGTCCATGTGGAAGTGCGGATCGCAGAACGGTGGCGAGAGCAGCTGGCCAGCCGCGTCCAGCGTCTGATGCGCCAGCGCTTGCAGTCCCTCGGCCACTTCAACGATGCGGCCGTCCCGCACGGCGACCGACATGTTGATGCGGCCGTCGGGCAGGTTGGCGTGGGTGATCAGCAGATCGAGCATCGGTGTTCACCTCGGCGGCAGGGTTTCATCAGCGCCCGAGGATACGCTGCTGCGCAGCGCGCCGGTCGGCGCCGCCTTCAGTAAAATCCTCGCCCCTGGTGACCCGCACAATGGCGGGCCGCCATGACCTGGCCCAACACCCTAGAAGCACCCATGCACTATTCCGTCTCCCACCACAAACTCAAGCTCATCCTCGCGGCCCAGGGCATCAAGACCGGCGACGCTGGCGCCATCGACACGCTGTTCGGCGGCAAGGACGGCTACTACTGGTTTGGCACTTTGCGCGACATGTGTCCGGAAGGCAAGACCCTCTCGTGGGAAAACCAGTACGCCCTGGTCAACGCGGTCCAGGCACATGAGAACGCCACCGCCGAAGAGGACGAGATGAAACCGCAGGTGCCCAGCGCCGCCAACATCGCCGCCTTCTCCAAGCTGCTCGCCGACCCGATCTGACCGGCTGGTCCTTCACCGAGTCCGGCACAGCCGCTCACCACGGTCTAACGCTGGCGCAAGGCTTCGGCCAGTTCCCCGTCATGACCGTAGATGTCGGGGTAGAAATAAGGGCGACCCCGTTTCACCAGCGCCGTGCCATAGGCGATCAGCACCGGCACCGGTGTGCTGAGCCGGACGGCCTGCAACTGCCCCGCGGCCATGGCTTCGCGCACGCGCTGCTCGTTCCATTGGGGCATGTCCTTCAACACGAACAGGGCCAGTTCCACCGGATGCTCGACGCGCACACAGCCGTGGCTGAAGTCGCGGCGCCCCCGGCCAAAAAGCTGCGCCGCGGGCGTGTGGTGCAGGTAGATGTGGTCGCGGTTCGGGAAGGAGAACTTCACCGCGCCGAGCGCATTCTTCAGCCCGGGACGCTGGCGGATGCGGGCACGACCCGCCAGCACATCGGCCAGCACCTCTGGGGTGACCTCGGTGCCGGTGCTGCCGTCTGCCAGGACAAACTCCATGTCCTCACGCGCCAGGTAGGCGGGGTCGCGCTGGAGCCTGGGGACGGTTTCGGTGCGCGCGATCGACGGGGGAATGTTCCAGTAAGGGCTGAACTCGATGCTGCGCATGTCTTCGGAGAACACAGGCGTGCGCGTGTCCATGGCCTTGCCGACAATGATCTTCATGGACTGCTGGACAACGATGCGACCCTCGCGGACTTCGTAGGCGCGCAGCACAAACTCCGGGATGTTGACCACGATCATGCGCGGGGCTTCGGTCAGCGGCGTCCAGCGCAGCCGTTCCAGATTGAGGGCGATCTGCAGCGCCCGCTGGTCCGGTGTCACCTGCAGCGCGGCCCAGGTGTCCTTGCCGACCACACCGTCCACGTCCAGCCCATGGCGCTCCTGGAAACGCTGGATGGCGGCCACCCAGACCCCTTCGTAGATCGCCGGGAGCGGCTCGTCAGCCGCCAGGTCACCCAGCAACCGCAGCCGTTCGCCCAGCAGGGCCATGCCGACCCAGGGCTGGCCTGGCGCCAGCTTGCCGGGCCGGCCCGGCTGGCGGATGGCCGGACGCGGCAACGCAGGCAGTTCCTGTTGCCAGGCGGGATGGTCCACCAGCACTCGCATCCGGGCCAGGACCTCGCGCAGTGCTTCGTATTGCTGCAACTGCGGCGCGGCCTCGCGCACCAGTTCGGCCAGCCGCCCGGCTTGCAGTCCCTCGCGCAGCCGCGCAACCGGATCAAAGTCCGCGCGCACCGACGGCTTGAAGTGGTGGTCAATGTGCCGCGGGTCCAGCCGGCCCTGGTGCAGGTCGGTCAGGTAGCGCTGCATGGCCGCGCTGAGGGCTTGTGCCAGCCGCTCCTGGGCAGCGTCATCCGGTGGCGGCCCTCGATGCGCGTCGCCCACCTGCCGGGCCAGCGTGTCGATCTCGTAGTCTTCGGCGACCAGCCCATGGCCGGGCGCTTCGGCCAGCAGGTCCAGCGCCTGCCAGGCCTGGGGGCCGGGCCGGCCCGATTCGAACCACAACGAAACCTCGGACGCCCAGGCGCCACCCGCGGCCAGGCCCAGCGCCAAAGCCAGGCAGCGAAAGGCGCGGGACAGCGTGCGCATGCGGTCATGCGCCCGGGCCGACTTAGAGCGTTGGGCAGGCACCGTTGAAGAGCACGAGGACGGGGTGTTGCCCTCCATCACACGGAGGAGGTGTGCCCGCCAAGCTGGGTGCAGACCCGGCGCAGGCGCTGCTCGGCCTCGTCGGCCACCGCCTTCACCCCGGCGCCACCGACCAGTCCCACCATGACCTGCGGGTCCAGGAAACCCACCACGATCTCGTGGCTCGACACCTCGCGCACGATCACATTGCAGGGCAACAGCAGCCCGATGTCGGGCTCCGCCTGCAAGGCCTGGTGCGCCAGCGGCGGGTTGCAGGCGCCGAGGATGCGGTAGCGCGGCATGTCCACACCGAGCTTGTCTTTCATGGCCGCCTGCACGTCGATGTCGCTCAGCACGCCGAAGCCCTCTTCCTTGAGGGCCTGGATGGTGTGGGCGAGCACTTCATCGAACGAGCTGCCCTGGATGGTGGTGGTGAATCCGTACATGGTGGTGTCCTTGCGGTGGTGGGTGGGGCGGGGTGACGGTGGCGCGGTTCGCTGGGTGGCGACCGGTTCAGGGCGACCATTCGTGGTTGAGAGAGGTGACTGTGCCACGCCAGTAGGTCTTGCGGCCTTCGGGCAGCAGCCAGGCCACTTCACCGGTCAGGGGAACGGTCATGCCATCCACACGCTGGTGGTTGGCCCAGGTGCCCTCCCACGGTGCCGAGCTGACCTCTTTGCCGACTATACGGCCGCGGGCTTGCGACAACATGGACGCCATGTGGCCCGCTTCGTCGAAGCGGAACAGCAGGGTGACCGAGAGCGCACCATCCGTCAGCGTGGCGTGGGCGGAGTGGTCGTCCACGGCGGACCATCGCACGCCCTGGCTGGGCAACAAGGCGGTGGGGTACCAGGCGGCTTCGGCAAAGAAACGCATCAGCTCGCCGCGCGCCAGTTCACCGCCGCCCTGCATGTTCGCCACGCTGAAGAGGCCGGACACGGCCGCGCGCAGCAGACCCTCGCCGTCCGAATAGCTGTCGTGCACACGCACCGCCATGCCGGGCGCCACGGCGATGCGCGCGTCCCACAGAAAACCGGGGCGTTGCACGATCACCCGCTGGCGTGAGGTGAACGGCTTCCACTGTTCTCCGGTGGGTGACAGGTTGAAGCGGCCGGTGTGCTCCAGCGTGGCCGCGGTGACGATGGCCTGACCCGGCGTGAGCACGGTTCTGAAATAGCGCTGCACGGGCGCGGGCAGGCCTTCGATCTCGCGCGGGTCGTAGCGCGTGGGTGAGGCGGGCAGCCGTTTCGCTTCCAGGCGCGCCAGGATCGCCTGCGTCGCCCCGGTCCAGCGCTTGGCGCCGACGGCGGTGAGGCCCACGAAGATCAGCGCGAACGCAGCGACGATGAGGAGCAGCCAGGTGAGCCAGGTCATGGGCGTGGACGCTTTCGATGGCTTGGGTTTGCGGCGGAACACGGTCACCCAGCGTAACAAACTGCGGCAGCAAGATCGGTGCGGTGGCAGACACGGGGCGCAACGCAATAGGCTGGCGCCCCGTGGGGTCGACGCGAAGCGCATGCAAAAAATCGGGATACACTCCGCCCTGCTCCGGGGTGCACGGTCCTGAAAAGGTCCAGCGCTGAGATGGTTGAAAAACCGAACCCGTGAACTTGATCTGGCTAGTACCAGCGAAAGAAGAGCGCAGCCCCCAGGGCCTGCATCCCCGACCCGTCCCTCGTGCGACGGGTCCGTCCACACCAGCGGTGGGCCCGGGTGCATGTTTTGACGGGCGGTCTCCGGAGCATCCACAGCCCCACACAGGAGACCGCCGCCATGAACGCCCCCGACAAGATTCCCTTCGCCGACCAGTTCGCGCTCAGCCGCGAGCCCTTCCCGGCTTCCCGCAAGATCTACGTGCCCGGCTCGCAGGCCAGCATCCAGGTGCCCATGCGCGAGATCCTGCTCAGCAACGGCGAACGGATCACGGTGTACGACACCTCCGGCCCCTACAGCGACCCGGCCGCCGCCATCGACGTGCGCACCGGCCTGGCCGATGTGCGCGGCGCCTGGATCGAATCGCGTGGCGACACCGAGAGCTACACCGGCCGCCAGCGCGCCGCGCTGGACGACGGCGTGAAGAACGAAGCGCAGAACAACGGCACCACCATCGAACGCATCGAGGCCCTGCGCGCCGAGGCCGCCGGCCTGCAGCGCACGCCACGCCGCGCCAAGAGCGGCATGAACGTGAGCCAGATGCACTACGCGCGCAAAGGCATCGTCACACCCGAGATGGAGTACGTGGCGCTGCGCGAAAACGGCAAGCGCGAATGGATGCGCGAATACCTGGGCGACCCGGCGCGTGAAGCGCGCCTGCGCGGCAACCCCATGGGCGCGCGCATTCCCGAAGTGTTCACGCCCGAGTTCGTGCGCGACGAGGTGGCGCGCGGCCGCGCCATCATCCCGGCCAACATCAACCACCCCGAGGTCGAGCCCATGGCCATCGGGCGCAACTTCGGCGTCAAGATCAACGCCAACATCGGCAACTCGGCCGTCACCTCCAGCATCGAGGAAGAAGTGGACAAGCTGGTGTGGGCGATCCGCTGGGGTGCCGACAACGTGATGGACCTGTCCACCGGCAAGAACATCCACACCACGCGCGACTGGATCGTGCGCAACAGCCCGGTGCCCATCGGCACGGTGCCGATCTACCAGGCGCTGGAAAAAGTGGGCGGCGTCGCCGAAGACCTGACCTGGGCGATCTACCGCGACACGCTGATCGAACAGGCCGAACAGGGCGTGGACTACTTCACCATCCACGCCGGCGTGCGCCTGGCCTACATCCACCTCACGGCGCAGCGCCGCACCGGCATCGTCTCGCGCGGCGGCTCGATCCTCGCCAAGTGGTGCATCACCCACCACAAGGAGAACTTCCTCTACACGCACTTTGACGAGATCTGCGAAATCATGAAGGCCTACGACGTGAGCTTCTCGCTCGGCGACGGCCTGCGACCCGGCAGCGCTGCTGATGCGAACGATGAAGCCCAGTTCGCCGAACTGAAGACGCTGGGCGAGCTGACCCAGGTGGCCTGGAAGCACGACGTGCAGACCATGATCGAAGGCCCCGGCCACGTGCCCATGCACCTGATCCAGGCCAACATGGACGAGCAGCTCAAGCACTGCCACGAAGCGCCGTTCTACACCCTCGGCCCGCTGACCATCGACATCGCGCCGGGCTACGACCACATCGCCTCGGCCGTGGGCGCGGCCATGATCGGCTGGATGGGCACCTCCATGCTCTGCTACGTGACGCCCAAGGAACACCTGGGCCTGCCCGACCGCGACGACGTGAAGCAGGGGATCATTGCCTACAAGATTGCTGCGCATGCCGCCGACATCGCCAAGGGCCACCCGGGCGCCCGGGCGCGCGACGACGCCATGAGCAAGGCGCGCTTCGAATTCCGCTGGCGCGACCAGTTCGCGCTGGGCCTGGACCCGCAAACCGCCGAGGACTACCACGATGAAACCCTGCCCAAGGACTCGTCGAAAGAGGCGCACTTCTGCTCCATGTGCGGGCCGAAGTTCTGCAGCATGAAGATCACGCAGGACGTGCGCGACTACGCCGCCGCCAAGGGCGTGAGCGAACAGCAGGCGCTGAACGACGGCATGGCGCAGAAGAGCGCGGAGTTCAAGGCGGTGGGCGGCGAGTTCTACGTGCCCGTGTCGTCGCTGACCACGAAAGGCTGAACCATGGCACGCATCGGTATCGCTGGCGCGGGCGTGCTCGGGCGCCTGCTGGCCTGGCAGCTGTCGCGGGCCGGGCACAGCGTCACGGTGTTCGACCCGGCCCCCGGGCCTCAGGCGCCGGAGGTGGGCGGTATTTCGAGCTGGCAAGCTGCACATTCCTCCGTTCGCCCTGAGCTTGCCCTTCGACAAGCTCAGGATGATCGGAATGAGAGGCGTCCTTCGACCAGCTCAGGACGATCGGGGATACAGGCTCAGCCCGAACGGGGAGCGGCGGGCTTCACCGCCGCCGGCATGCTCAGCCCCATCGCGGAGCTGGACAACGCCGGCCCCGAGATCGCGCGCCTGGGCTGGCGCTCGCTGGCCTTGTGGCGCGAGGTGGCCGAAGCGCTGCGCGCCGACGGCTGCAACGCACCGCTGTTCGAACAACACGGCAGCCTGATGCTGGCGCACGGCGCCGACCTGGGCGCGGCGCGCCGCGTGCTGGCACGGCTGGACACCGCGCCCACGCTGGCCGCCGAGCTGCCCGCGCCCCAGCCGCTGGACCGTGCGGCGCTGGCCGCGCTGGAGCCCGCGCTGGCGCCGGGCCTGCACGCCTGGCTGCTGCCCGGCGAGGCGCAAGTCATGTCGCGCGACATGCTCAACGCACTGGCCGTGCACGCACCGAACGTGCACTGGTGTTGGGGCGAGCGGGTGGAGCGCGTCGAGGCGGGTGTGCTGCAGGTGGCGGGGGAAGGGCCGGTGCGGTTTGACCTGGCGATCGACGTGCGCGGTGTGGGCGCGCGAGTGTCTAGGGAGCCGAATGAGGCAACTTCCGTTCGCCCTGAGCCTGTCGAAAGGCTCTCGGCATCTGGGGCAGAGGGACAACGACCGGCTCAGCCTGAACGGATCTCATCGCATTCAACTGAAAAGATCCGCGGCGTGCGTGGCGAGGTGATCTGGCTGCACGCGCCCGGCGTGACGCTGCAGCGCCCGGTGCGCCTGCTGCACCCGCGCCACCGGGTCTACATCGTGCCGCGACCGGGCGACCTGTTCGTGGTCGGCGCGAGCGAGGTGGAGAGCGAAGACCGTTCGCCCGTGAGCCTGCGCAGCGCGGTGGAGCTGATGGCCGCGGCGCAGAGTGTGCTGCCCGAACTGGCCGAAGCGCGCATCGTGCACATGGAGGCCAACCTGCGCCCCGCCCTGCCCGACAACGAGCCCCGCACCCACAGCGAGCCGGGTCTGCTGCGCATCAACGGGCTGTTTCGGCATGGCTGGTTGTTGGCGCCGGCATTGGTGGAGGATGCGCTGACTCAGGTGGATGTCGCGTCTCGCGCACCCGCAGACCCTCACCCCAACCCTCTCCCGCCAGCGGGAGAGGGAGCTCCATGCCATCGCACCGCACACGCCGCAGAGGGGCCGTCACTCCCTCGCCCCTCTGGGGAGAGGGCTGGGGTAAGGGGCACGCCTGAGCAAACGCCTGAATCACACCAGAACCCCTGACCCAGGTTCACCCAAGGAATGCCCATGCCAGAAACCCTTGCCCATCAAGAGGCCCAACTGCGCTTCAACGACCACACCCTGCCCTGCCCCGAAGGCCTGACGCTGGCTGCGCTGTTGGATGCGCAAGGCGTGGACGTCAACAAAGTGGCCACGGCGGTGAACGGCGAGTTCGTGCCACGATCGCTGCGTGCTCAAACGCGTCTTTCGGCTGGCGACACGGTGCTGACCTTCCAAGCCATCGTCGGAGGCTGAACCGATGAGCAACGCAACGCAGACCTGGGCGCCCTACGGCGTCGAACTCAACAGCCGCTTCCTGCTCGGCACGGCGGGCTACCCGTCGCCGCAAGTGCTGGCGCAAAGCATCGCCGCCAGCGGCACGCAGATCGTCACCGTGGGCCTCAAGCGCACGCTGGCAGCGGGAGGCGACAACGGTTTCATCGACATCGTCCGTGCCGCCATGCAGGAGCGCGGTGCGCAGCTGCTGCCCAACACCGCCGGCTGCCGCACCGCGCGCGAGGCCATCACGCTGGCGCACATGGCGCGCGAGCTGTACGGCACCCCATGGATCAAGCTCGAAGTGGTGGGCGACGAACACACCCTGCAGCCCGACCCCTGGGGCACGGTGGAGGCGGCGGCGCAGCTGAGCAGGGACGGTTTCGCCGTCTTCCCCTACTGCACCGACGACCTCGTCACCTGCCAGCGACTGCTGGACGCGGGCTGCGAAGTGCTGATGCCCTGGGGCGCGCCCATCGGCTCCGGCCAGGGTCTCATCAACCCCTTTGCGCTGCGCACCCTGCGCGCGCGCCTGCCCGGCGTGCCGCTGATCGTGGACGCCGGCATTGGCGCGCCCTCACACGCCGCGGCCGCGATGGAGCTGGGCTTTGACGCCGTGCTGCTGAACTCCGCCGTGGCCCAGGCCGTGGACCCGGTGCGCATGGCGCGTGGCTTTGCCCTCGCGATCGAAGCCGGTCGCGCGGCGTGCGAGGCCGGCGTGATGGCGCCGCAGGACATGGCGGTGGCGAGCACACCGGTTTCCGGTCATCCCTTTCTGATTCAGTGAACCACCCCCCGCGCCGCTTCGCGTCACCCCCCTCTCTCGCCTTCGGCGGGAGGGGAGCGGCACCAGAGGCCCGGCGAAGCCGGTTCCTCGGTGCCTCTGGGCTGCGTTGTGGCATGCACAGCGGATCGCGCTCCGGCGCCATAGGACAACCGACATGACCCCCATCCTCTGGAGCATCGCCGGCACCGACAGCGGTGGCGGCGCCGGCCTGGCGGCCGACCAGCGCGCGGCCGATGCCTTCGGCGTGCACCTGTGCCCGGTGGTGTCGGCCATCACCGCACAGAACACCGTGGCCGTGACGCAGGTGCAGGCCGTGGCGCCCGAGCTGCTGGACGCGCAGCTTGAAGCCCTGGCCGCCGACCTGCCGCCGCGCGTGATCAAGACCGGCTTGCTCGGCAGCGCTGCCAATGCGCGCGTCGTCGCCCGCTGGGTGGACCGCCTGCGCGAGCGCGGACCGGTGCAGCTGGTGATCGACCCGGTGCTGCGCGCCAGCACCGGCGCGGCGTTCGCCAGCGATGAACTGCTGCAGGTCTACCGCGACGAACTGCTGCCGCGCGCCAGCGTGATCACGCCCAACCAGCACGAAGCCGCTGCCCTGCTCGGCGCCGATACGGCGAACAACGTGCCCGGGCTCGCGTGGGCCCTGCAGCGGCTGGGCGCGCAGGCGGTGGTGGTGACCGGCGGTGACGCCGGC
Organism: Hydrogenophaga sp.; assembly: GCA_030653975.1. Classification (GTDB taxonomy): domain Bacteria; phylum Pseudomonadota; class Gammaproteobacteria; order Burkholderiales; family Burkholderiaceae_C; genus Hydrogenophaga. Next base: position 42,914 of record JAURYH010000026.1, read on the forward strand.
ACGCCCGGCCTCTCACTCGACTGGCTGCAGACGCCGCACGCGCGCGGCTGGCTCAGCCTGCCGCGCGTGTCCACATCGAACCACCACGGCACCGGCTGCACGTTTGCCACATCGCTGGCCGCCGCGCTGGCGCTGGGCTTCGTCGCGGCCGACGCCGCCGTGCTCGCCAAGATGGCCACCACCCACGCGCTGCGCCACGCGCGCGCCGTGGGCCAGGGTGCGGGTCCGGTGATCGCGCGGCCCGGCTTCGGCAACGACCCCACGCTGCTTCCGCGTCTGAGCCTGGACGACAGCACGCCCGCCAGCTGGCCCGAGCGCCTGCGTGGGCGCGAGCCCGGCGTCTACGCCATCGTGGACAGCGCCGAACGCGTGGAAGCCGTGTTGCGCGCGCAACCCACCGTATCCACCATCCAGCTGCGCATGAAGCGCCCGGCCGGTGTGGCCGATGCGACGTGGGCAGCGCTGCTGGGCGAAGCCATCCAGCGCAGTCAGCGCGCGGCCCATGCGGCGAGCGCCACGCTGGTCATCAACGACCACTGGCAACTCGCCCTGCAAGCCGGCGCCCGCGCGCTGCACCTGGGGCAGGAAGACCTGCTCGCCCTCACGCCGGAAGACCGCACGCAACTTCAGGCAGCGCGCGCTCAGGGCGTGATGCTCGGCCTGAGTTCACACAGCCTGTGGGAGATCTGCCGCGCCGCCGCCCTGATGCCCGACCTGATCGCCTGCGGTCCGGTGTGGCCCACCACCACCAAGGACATGCCCTGGCTGCCCCAAGGCCGGGACAACCTGGCCTGGTGGGCCCACATGGCGCCCGCGCCGGTGGTGGGCATCGGCGGCATCCTCGAACCCGAGCAGCTGCAGGCCGTGGCCGCGGCGGGTGCGGCGGGTGGTTGCGTGGTGCGCGGGCTGGGCGATGAGCCCGCTCTAACCCTCCCGGCCTGGCTCAGCGCCTGGCAAGCGGGCCTGGCCCGGCAAGACCGGACAGCGATCCCGGCCCTGCCCCACGCCACGCTGCCAGCCGACGGCGCCACCCGGTAGGCCGCAAGGGTTAACCCGCAGCTGGGGTATGGTTGAGGGGTTCGTCAACGCCGGGCGATCGGGGCGCCTGCCGCCACGGGGCACCGGCACTTTCTTCCTCAGGAGTACTTTCATGGATCGTCGTTCCCTCATCAAGAACGCTGGCATAGCAGGCGTGTTGACCACTGGCATCGCGCCCGCCGTGCATGCCCAGGCTGCCGTGCGCTGGCGCCTGGCATCGAGCTTTCCCAAGTCGTTGCCCACCATCTTTGGCTCGGCCGAGAAGTTTTCGGAAACCGTCAAGGCCCTGTCAGGCGGCAAGTTCGAGGTGTCCGTGCACGCCGCCGGTGACCTGATGCCCCCCTTCGGCGTGGTCGATGCGCTGCAGAACAGCACCGTGGAAATGGCGCAGACCGCGTCGTACTACTTCACCGGCAAGGACCCGATCTTCGCCTTCGGCTGCGCCGTGCCCTTCGGCCTGACAGCGCGCCACATGGACGCCTGGATGGAACACGGCAACGGCCGCAAGTACATGGACGAGTTTTACGCCAAGTACAACATCACCTCGATGAGCGCGGGCAACACCGGCACCCAGATGGGCGGCTGGTACCGCAAGGAAATCAAGACCGTGGCCGACCTCAAGGGCCTGAAGATGCGCCTGGGCGGCGGGCTGTTTGGCGAGAGCATGAACAAGCTGGGCGTGGTCGCCCAGAACATGCCCGCGGGCGAGGTGTACCAGGCGCTGGAAAAGGGCACCCTGGACGCCACCGAGTTTGTCGGCCCGTTCGACGACGAGAAGCTGGGTTTCAACAAGGTGGCCCCGTTCTACTACTACCCCGGCTGGTGGGAAGGTGGCGCGGAGCTCGAGTTCTTCATCAACAAGAAAGCCTTCGACGCGCTCTCGGCCGAGAACAAGGCGATCGTGCGCGCGGCCGGTGCCGTGGCGGCGCGCGACATGACGGCCAAGTACGACGCCCAGAACCCGGCTGCGCTCAAGCGCCTGGTGGCCAGCGGCACCCAGCTCAAGCCCTTCAGCAAGGCGGTGATGGACGCCGGTTTCAAGGCGGCCATGGAAGTGTTCGCCGAACACGAGGCCAAGTCGCCCGAGTTCAAGAAGATCCACCAGGACATGCGCGCCTTCCAGCGCGACCAGGTGCTGTGGAGCAAGTTCTCCGAATGGCGCTACGACAGCTACATCGGCTCAGCCAAGATCTGACGCGCTGAGTCGGCGCTTCAAGAACGAACAGGGCGCCCCGCGGGGCGCCTTGTTGTTTCCGGCGGCTGGCCGGGTGAACGGCTGCGCCAGCGTGCACACGTTTTTTGGCACACTCGGGGCCCCGACCCGTCTGCGCCGTGCCCATGACCGCCCCCACCGACCACGACCTGCCCCCGCTGAACACCACGCCGCCCGGCCTCCACCGCCACTACAAAGGCGGCTGGTACGACGTTCTCGAGACAGTCCGCTGCAGCGAAACGCTGCAGGGCATGACGCTGTACCGCGCGCTCTATGGCGAAGGTCTGGCGAAGGGAGGTCTGTGGGTGCGACCGGCGGCGATGTTCAATCAATCGGGCGTGTTCGACGGCCAGGAACAACCCCGCTTCGTGCGCCACGAACCGGCCACCGTGCCGCTGGGCGACCTGCCCACGGCGCACGCGCTGGTGGCCCACCTGCGCGGCCTGGCGCAGCGCCGCGGCATCGACCTCGACACCGCCTTGCGCCCGCCACCTCCCGAGCCCACGACCTGCTGCGGGCGCGGCTGCAACGGCTGCGTGTGGGAGGGGTTCTACGAAGCGCTGCACCACTGGCGGATGGACGCGCTGGCGCTGCTGGACGCAGCCGCCTAAAACAGATCGCCCTGACCGCGGAGGGCCGCGGGCCGGAAGAGGCTCGTGTCCAGCGGCTCGCGGTCGCGGTTGAAGCCGAGCCGGTCGCAGGTCCTGGTGAAGCGCTGGCGCAGCAGGTCGGCCCAGATGCCCTGGCCCTTCATGCGGGTGGCGAAGTCGGCGTCGTAGTCCTTGCCGCCGCGCAGGTCCTGCATGCGCGCCATCACGCGCGCGGCGCGGTCCGGGTAGTGCAGCGCCAGCCACTGGCGGAACATGTCGCTCAGCTCCCAGGGCAGGCGCAGCACCTGGTAGAACGCGCGCCGCGCACCCGCCTCAAAAGCCGCTTCGAGCACACGCTCCATGTCGTCGTTGATGAACGGGATCTGCGGCGACACGCTCACGCCCGTGGGCACACCCGCCTCGGCCAGCGTGCGCAGGGTGCGCAGGCGCCGGTGCGGCGCGGCCGCGCGCGGCTCCAGGATGCGCGCGAGCTGCGCATCCAGCGTGGTGATGGTCACGTACACCGCGGCCAGGCGCTGCTGCCCCATGGGCGCGAGCAGGTCGATGTCGCGCTCCACGCCGCTGCCCTTGGTCACCATGGCCAGCGGATGGCGCGCGTTGTGCAGCACCTCCAGCACCTGGCGCGTCAGCCGCAGATCGCGCTCGACGGGCTGGTAAGCGTCGGTCACGGTGCCAATGGCCAGCAGGTCGGGCGCGTAGGCCGGCCGCAGCAGCTCGTCGCGCAGCACGACGGCGATGTTGCGCTTGGCGATGATCCTGGTCTCGAAATCCAGCCCCGGCGAGAGGTTCAGGTAGCTGTGGGTGGGCCGGGCGTAGCAGTAAACGCAGCCGTGCTCGCAGCCGCGGTAGGGGTTGAGGCCGAGCGTGAAGCCGATATCGGGCGAGTGATTGCGGGTGATGGCGCTGCGGGCGTCTTCGAACGTGACCTGCGTGGCCGGCGCGGCGGCTTCTTCACCCGCGACGGCCGCATCGTCCAGCGTGCCCCAGCCATCGTCGAACGCCGTCCGCGGATCGCGCTCGAAGCGGTGCGGCTGGCGGTGGGCGATGCCGCGGCCCTTGATGGCGTGCAGGGGAATGAGGATGTCGGGCATGGCGGGGGTGCTGGCAGGCAACCACTGGATGGATATCCAGACTTTAGCGCCAATGCCCTCAAAAGACCACCCCACCCGACCCACCGCAAACCCGGATGGAGCGCGTGGAGCCCGCAGCGGGTGCCGGGGGCCTGGCAACTCTGCAGGCCCCGGGCTGCGCGGCCGTCCACCGGTGCCGGCGGGACCCAGGGACTGTTCACACTATTTTTCCAAGTGCGAATGGGTTGAAAACAGCGCCAATCTAGGCGCGCGACGACGGCCAGACTGGATGTCTGGCCTAGGAGTGCAACAACGAGTGGCGCTGTTTTCGACCCATTCCCTTCGGGTTGCGGC
>JAURYH010000029.1 GCA_030653975.1 Hydrogenophaga sp.
CAACTGCTTGCCTTTCTCAAGGCGCTATGACACCGTGGAATATGCCGACACTCCACACTGTCCAACGACTCCGGTCCGTCCCGCTGCACGCGCGCCGCCAGCACTGCTCGGAATAATCCTGGGCGCGGAATACTGGCGCAGCGTGTGCATCGACACGCGCTTGTCGATTTGGGCGGCATCGGCGGCCAGGTGAATCGCGCGATTGAGTTGCCGGGTGGACAGCGAGTCCATGGGGTTGAGTCCCGGAAACAGCCAGCCATTGGGCAGGATCTTGCCTTGCGCGTGACCCACCCGCCACCATGCCCGCAGCCGCTCGAGCAGCACGGGCGAGAGCAAGGCGTAGCGGTCCTTGCGACCCTTGCCTTGCTCCACGCGCAGTGTCATGCGCTCACTGTCGATATCGGTGACCTTCAACGCGCAGACCTCGCTGACGCGCAGTCCGGCCCCATAGGCCACGGACAGCGCCGCCTGGTACTTGGGGTTCGGTGCAGCGGCGATCAGACGGGCGACCTCGTCGCAGCTCAGCACCACCGGCAGCGGGCGTGGCTGGTGCACAGGATGCACCTTGACCAACAGCTCGGCGTGGCCCAGCGTCACATCGAAGAAGAACTTCAGGCCACTGAGCGTGGAGTTGATGGTCGGAGGTGCCGTGCCGGTCTCGACCATGTGCAGCTGGAAGGCCCGAAGGTCCTCGGCGGTGGCGGTGTCCGGCGATCGCTTGAGAAAGGCGGCGAGCCTGCGAACGGCGCGGATGTAGTGGATCTGGGTCTTGCCGTTGAACTTGCGCATCCGCATGTCGTCGATCATGCGTTGGCGCAACGGAGAGACGGAGGGCGTCAATGAGCTCATGGTTCAACTCCTGTCGAAGAGCGAGGCGGATTGCCTCGCCCGTCAACTTGGCAGAACCAGCGGCGGAACGAATAACCACGACGTCGCCGGAGCGATTACCGCGCGAGCGGTTTAGTCCACTCGCTGCACACCCGCCGTCCAAGTCAAGGGTTTGTTCGTCAACAACGGGCCGGAGCACCAGTTCATCCTTGGCGTTAGCAGTCGTTCCAGGGCCCACATCAATCGTGCGACCGGTCTGGGTGGTCAAGCGGTCGCACAAGGAGCAGCTCGTTGAACCTGCTGTTTAGTCACTCCCAAAGAAATTTAACCGTCGTGCTCGAACTCCTTATGCCTGGGGGACGAGAAGTTCAACCGCACGCTGAACTTGATTTTGGTGTGACCGCCCAGGGGGACTTGGCGGTCAACGCACCGCCTTCACCCGAGGACAAACCAGCTTCTGCAGCGCTGCCTGTTTAGTGCGATTCAGCAATGCTAGTTCCGGCACCCAGGATCCGCCGCGAGCAATGAAACGATGGGCGGCCTCAATGACTTGAGCTATGTCATCGCGGACTGGTCGCTCTGATGCGAACGGGTCAGCCACACGGGCGACTTGCTGTGCGTCCCATCGTTCGACATCAAGCACACCATTCTCATCGATGTCGAGAATGGAGAATGTGCAGCGAACTATCGTTGTTGGCTCATGACCCACCAAGGAAATCGCGATACTGGCCTGGCGCACACGCTGTTCAGAGAATTCGGGAATGCGGGTATCGGATTCCCGACGCAACATTCGCATGAAGGCCGCGTTGGACAGCGCGTGCACAGTGTCGTCGGCGGCAATCAGGAACAACTTTGAGGACAATCCCATGGGATCTTCCGGTTAGACGCTGGGGGTCTTTGGGTGGTTGCTCAAATCCCATAGGCTGCCCTTCCAGTTCGAAATACGACCCTCCGTGCGGCAAGCGGGGCAGGCCCACACTATGGCATCGTCCTGGGCACGTACAGCCTCGACCGCGTTCTTCTTGCATTTGAAGCAGGTCGGAGCGGCAAAGGTGTCTTCTGTGGCGCCCGACGCATGAGCGACCACGTTGACAAGAAACTGCGCCATTGCAAGGGCCGGACCCTTGACTGGGCCAATTGCACCGGACTTGTCGAGGAAATGTGTGAGATCGGTGATGTGCATCGTGCGTGACTCAATCTTCTGCCGGGACTTAAGCGTCGAGGTTGATCCAGAGCCACCCTGTCTCACAGCTGAGTAGCAACATATCTGAGACTCAATCGAAACCACCCATGGTGGCAACGGATTGACAAAACAGGGCGATTTCGCACACCGTCAATTGCTTGTACGTGGAGCGAAATCTACCCAATGGTCATGACCACTGGGGCGATTCTGGATATACCCAAAGGTCACAAACCGAGTTCAGCCTGTCTGTGACGGCACAGACCTCGTCACAAACCTCGACACAAACAAAAAAGCCCACGTTACCGTGGGCTTTTTGACAAGCTAAGTGCTTGATTTTATTGGTTGCGGAGGCAAGATTTGAACTTGCGACCTTTGGGTTATGAGCCCAACGAGCTACCAGGCTGCTCCACTCCGCGTCAAGCCTTGTATTCTATCACGCTTTCGCGTCGTCTGCCGCCGGTGTGGCGTCTTCTGCCCGGTCCACCAGTTCGACCAGCGCCATGGGTGCATTGTCACCCACGCGGTACCCCATTTTGAGAATGCGGGTATAGCCACCAGGACGGGCGGCGAAGCGCGGGCCCAGTTCGTTGAACAGCTTGACGACCACATCGCGGTCACGCAAACGGTCAAATGCCAGGCGGCGGTTGGCCACGGTAGCCACTTTGGCCAGGGTGATCATGGGTTCAACCACGCGGCGCAGCTCTTTGGCCTTGGGCACCGTGGTCTTGATGACTTCGTGCGTGAGCAGCGAGTTCATCATGTTGCGCAGCATGGCGAGGCGGTGCTCGCTGGTGCGGTTGAGTTTGCGAAGTCCGTGTCCGTGACGCATGGTGATTTCCTTTCAGTGTTTTGCCCCCAGCCGTGTCAGGTACTGGGAGTTCGTCAGACTGGTGTCGACGATTTCAGTGTTTGTCGAGACCGGCCGGCGGCCAGTTTTCGAGCTTCATACCCAAGGTCAGGCCGCGCGAAGCGAGCACTTCCTTGATTTCGTTGAGCGACTTGCGACCCAGGTTGGGGGTCTTGAGCAGCTCGTTCTCGGTGCGCTGGATCAGGTCACCGATGTAATAGATGTTTTCCGCCTTGAGGCAGTTGGCCGAACGCACCGTGAGCTCAAGCTCGTCCACCGGACGCAGCAGGATCGGATCAAACTGCTGCGAGCTGCGCTGCGCAGGCGCGTCAAAGGCCGAGAGTTCCACGCCTTCGAGCTGTGCGAACACCGCCAGTTGCTCCACCAGGATCTTGGCCGACGCACGAACCGCTTCTTCCGGACCGATCGATCCGTTGGTTTCGATTTCAAGCACCAGCTTGTCGAGGTCGGTACGCTGTTCAACGCGGGCGCTCTCGACGGTGTAGCTCACGCGGCGAACCGGCGAGAACGAAGCGTCGAGCACGATGCGGCCGAGTGAACGCGACTGGTCGTCGTTGCGACGCAGGCTGCCCGGCACATAACCACGGCCTTTTTCGACCTTGATCTGCATGTCCAGCTTGGCGCCGGCCGACAGGGTGGCAATGACGTGGCCGGGGTTGACGATCTCGACGTCGTGCGGCGTCTGGATGTCAGCCGCCGTGACCAGGCCTTCACCGTCCTTGCGCAGGCTCAGGGTGACTTCGTCGCGGTTGTGCAGCTTGAAGACCACGCCCTTGAGGTTGAGCAACATGTTGACGACGTCTTCCTGCACGCCATCAATGGAGGAGTACTCGTGCACCACACCCGCGATGGTGACTTCGGTGGGCGCGTGACCCGTCATGGAAGACAGCAGCACGCGACGCAATGCGTTGCCCAGCGTGTGCCCGTAGCCGCGTTCAAAGGGCTCCAGAGTCACTTTGGCGCGATTGGTCGAAATTTGCTCGACGTTGATGGTTTTGGGCTTGAGCAGATTGTTCAGCATTCAGACTTCCTTCAGTACCCTCGGCTCGTTACACCGATAAGGCAGACGGAGCATGGCCCGGCCGCTGCCATGAAGCAGTGACCGGGAACGAAATTAACGGGAATACAGTTCGACGATCAGCGATTCGTTGACGTCGGAGGCAAATTCGTCGCGGTCAGGCGATTTCTTGAACACGCCTTCAGCCTTGTCAACCGACACGTCGACCCAGGCCGGGAAACCGATCTGCTTGGCCAGCTCCAGCGCCTCGATCACGCGGGCCTGCTTCTTCGACTTCTCGCGCACGGCGATGACATCACCGGCCTTGACCGAATAAGAAGGGATGTTGACCGATTGGCCATTGACGGTGATCGCCTTGTGCGACACGATCTGACGCGCTTCGGCGCGGGTGGAGGCAAAGCCCATGCGGAAGACCACGTTGTCGAGACGCGCTTCGAGCAGGAACAGCAGGTTGGCACCGGTGTTGCCACGGCGGCGATCGGCTTCTGCGAAATAGCGGCGGAACTGGCGCTCCAGCACGCCATAGGTGCGCTTGACCTTCTGCTTCTCGCGCAGCTGCACGCCGAAATCGGAGGTGCGCTGACCCGAGGTGCGGCCATGCTGGCCGGGCTTGGAATCAAACTTGGCCTTGTCGCTGATCGAGCGGCGGGCGCTCTTGAGCAACAGGTCAGAGCCTTCACGGCGGGAAAGTTTGGCCTTGGGGCCGAGGTAACGTGCCACGTTGGGTTCCTTGAGTTGTCTGCCGCAACCCGCATCGAGAAGATGCCATTGCGGGAGCCATTCCCTGAACGGGATGGCGGTGGGCTTAGCAAAAAATGCCACCGCAGAGACTGCGGTGGCGCTGAAAAAAGCTTTTGATTATACCGCGCTCGGCGGTACCGCGTCAGATGCGACGGCGTTTCTGAGGACGGCAACCGTTGTGTGGCACGGGCGTCACATCGGCGATCGAGTTGATGCGGATGCCCAGGGCACCCAGGGCACGCACCGAAGACTCGCGGCCAGGACCTGGGCCCTTGATCTCGACGTCCAGGTTCTTGATGCCCTGCTCGATGGCAGCACGACCAGCCACCTCGGAAGCCACCTGGGCGGCAAAGGGCGTCGACTTGCGCGAGCCTTTGAAACCCTGACCACCCGACGAGGCCCAGGACAATGCGTTGCCCTGACGGTCGGTGATGGTGATGATGGTGTTGTTGAACGAAGCGTGCACGTGGGCAATGCCGTCGGCAATGTTCTTGCGGACTTTTTTGCGGACGCGTGCGGATGCGGCGCTGTTGGGTGACTTAGCCATGAGGGTCCTTCAAACCGTTTATTTCTTCAGCGACTGGGCTGCCTTGCGCGGTCCCTTGCGGGTGCGGGCATTGGTCTTGGTGCGCTGACCACGCACTGGCAGGCCACGGCGGTGGCGGAAACCACGGTAGCAACCAATGTCCATCAAACGCTTGATGTTCATGGTCGTTTCGCGGCGCAGATCGCCTTCGATCGTGAAAACGCCAACCTGGTCACGGACTTTTTCAAGTTCCGCGTCGGTCAGGTCCTTGATTTTTTTGGCGTAGTCGATGCCGCAGGCTTCACAAATCTTGCGAGCGCGGGTACGGCCAATGCCAAAAATTGCCGTCAAGCCGATTTCGGCGTGCTTGTGCGGCGGAATGTTGATGCCTGCAATACGAGCCATGATGTTCCTCTAAACGAACCGATCAGCCTTGACGCTGTTTGTGACGGGGATCGGTGCAGATGACTCGCACAATCCCGTGACGCTTGATGATCTTACAGTTGCGGCACATTTTCTTGACCGAAGCTGAAACTCTCATAGTTTTCTCCTAGATATTCCAAAATTTCTCAAAACAACCGCTCATTACTTCGATCGGAAAACAATCCGTGCCCGGGTCAGGTCGTAGGGGGTGAGCTCCACTTTGACCTTGTCGCCTGGCAGGATGCGGATGTAATGCATCCTCATCTTGCCGGAGATATGTCCCAGGACCACATGGCCATTTTCCAGCTTGACCCTGAAAGTTGCGTTGGGCAGGTTTTCAATCACCTCGCCCTGCATCTCGATCAAATCGTCCCTGGACATACGGCCAAATCAGTTGCCAACGGAAGTTTTGAAGTTAGCCTTTTTCAGCAGCGATTCATATTGCTGCGACATCATGTAGTTCTGCACCTGGGCCATGAAGTCCATGGTGACCACCACAATGATCAGCAGGGAGGTGCCGCCAAAATAGAACGGCACGTTGTACTTCAGGATCAGAAACTCCGGCAACAGACACACCGCGGTGATGTAGATCGCACCAACGAAAGTCAGTCGCAACAGGATCTTGTCGATATAGCGAGCCGTCTGGTCACCCGGACGAATGCCTGGAATGAATGCGCCGCTCTTCTTCAGGTTGTCAGCCGTTTCACGGCTGTTGAACACCAGCGCCGTGTAGAAGAAGCAGAAAAAGATGATCGCAGCGGCGTACAGGGCCACATAGATCGGCTGACCGGGCGACAGGGCCGAAGCAATGTCACGCAACCAGCGTGTGGAGTCACCGGTGCTCACCCAGCTCACCACCGTGGTGGGCAGCAGGATGATGCTCGATGCAAAGATCGGTGGAATCACGCCAGCCATGTTCAGCTTGAGCGGCAGGTGTGACGACTGACCGCCGTAGACCTTGTTGCCCACCTGACGGCGCGCGTAGTTCACCAGTATTTTGCGTTGTCCGCGTTCGACAAACACCACGAAGTAGGTGACCAGAATCACCAGCGCGATGATGAAGATCGACACCAGGATGTTCATCGCACCGGTGCGCACGAGTTCAAGCAAGCCGCCAATGGCGCTTGGCAGACCCGCGGCAATGCCTGCAAAAATCAGGATCGAGATGCCGTTGCCCAGACCGCGTTCGGTGATCTGCTCACCCAACCACATCAGGAACATCGTTCCCGCCACCAGACTGACCACAGCCGTCAGACGGAAGGCCATGCCCGGATCGATGACGAGCCCCTGTTGACCCTCCAACGCGAGGGCAATGCCCATCGATTGAAAGATGGCCAGACCCAGCGTTCCGTAACGGGTGTAGGAGGTGATCTTGCGGCGGCCGGCTTCGCCTTCCTTCTTCAACTGCTCAAACGTGGGAACCACGTAGGTCATGAGCTGCATGATGATGGACGCCGAGATGTACGGCATGATGCCCAGCGCGAACACGGTGAACCGCGACAAGGCGCCACCAGAGAACATGTTGAACAGGCTCAGAATGCCACCTGCCTGGCCCTTGAACAACTGTTCCAGTTGCGCAGGGTCGATCCCGGGCACGGGAATGTGTGCCCCGACGCGGTAGACCACCAAGGCCAGCAACAGGAACACCAGTCGGCGACGCAGGTCGCCGAACTTGCCTGTTTTGGCCAGAGTTGCGGATCCAGTTGCCACGGTAACCTTCGTTTGCGTCCGTTTAGACCAGGGAGCCGCCAGCGGCTTCGATCGCCTGCTTCGCACCGGCGGTTGCGCCGATGTTCTTCAGGGTCACGGCGCGGGTGATTTCACCGGTCTTGATGACCTTGACGCGCTTGGCCAGATTGGCCACCAGACCAGCTTGCTTCAACACCAGGATGTCGACTTCAGCCACGTCGAGCGCGCTGATATCGGTCAGCGTGACTTCAGCATTGAACTGGAGCAGAGCCGACTTGAAACCACGCTTGGGCAGACGGCGCTGCAGCGGCATTTGACCGCCTTCGAAGCCCACCTTGTGGTAGCCGCCCGAACGCGATTTCTGGCCCTTGTGGCCACGACCGGCGGTTTTACCCAGACCGGAGCCGATGCCACGGCCGACACGGCGCTTGGCGTGCTTGGCGCCTTCAGAAGGCTTGATGGTATTGAGTTCCATGACGTGCGCCTGTTCTTCAGAGTACTTTGACCAGGTAGCTGATCTTGTTGATCATGCCGCGAACTGCCGGGGTGTCCTGCAATTCGCTGGTGCTGTTGAGCTTGCGCAGGCCCAGGCCGCGCACGGTGTCGCGGTGCGACTGCTTGGTTCCAATGGGGCTGCGCACCAGTTGAACCTTGACGGTGTTTTGTGTGGTCATGATCGTTCCAATCAGCCCAGAATTTCTTCTACCGACTTGCCGCGCTTGGCAGCAACGTCAGAAGGCGTGGTCGAATTCTTCAGTGCGTCCAGCGTGGCACGCACCAGGTTGTAGGGGTTGCTTGAACCGTGGCTCTTGGCCACGACATCGGTGATGCCCAACACTTCGAACACGGCACGCATCGGGCCGCCAGCAATGATGCCGGTACCCTTGGAGGCCGGCAACATCATCACGTTGGAAGCGCCGTGTTCGCCGTGCACGCTGTGGTGCAGCGAGCCGTTCTTGAGCGAGACCTTGATCATGTTGCGGCGGGCCTTTTCCATGGCCTTTTGCACGGCCACCGGAACTTCCTTGGCCTTGCCTTTGCCCATGCCGACGCGGCCATCGCCATCACCGACCACGGTCAGCGCTGCGAAACCGAGAATGCGACCGCCCTTGACCACTTTGGTCACGCGGTTGATCGCGATCATCTTCTCGCGCAAACCGTCGTCGCTTGCTTCGTTTTTTACATTAGCCGTAAATTTAGCCATTTTGTGTATTCCGTTTGATCAGAACTGCAGACCGGCTTCGCGGGCCGCGTCTGCCAGGGCTTTCACCCGGCCGTGGTAAGCAAAACCCGAGCGGTCAAAGGCGACCTTCTCGATGCCGGCTGCCTTCGCCTTTTCAGCGATGCGCTTGCCGACCAGCTGGGCGGCAGCGGTGTTGCCACCCTTGCCAGCACCACCGATCTGGGCCCGCACTTCGGCTTCGGCCGTGGAGGCGGTGGCCAGCACTTGGGTGCCGTCGTCGGAAATGACGCTGGCGTAGATGTGCAGGTTGGTGCGGTTCACGGTCAGGCGGACGGCGCCTTGCTGCGCAATGCGGATGCGCGTCTGACGGGCCCGGCGGAGACGTTGCTCTTTTTTCGTCAACATGATCCTGATCCTTATTTCTTCTTGGTTTCCTTGATCACGACCTTCTCATCCGAATAACGGATGCCCTTGCCCTTGTAAGGCTCGGGAGGGCGCACAGCGCGCACTTCGGAAGCGATCTGGCCCACGCGCTGACGATCAGAACCCTTGATCAGGATTTCGGTCGGCGTCGGGGTTTCCACCTTGATACCAGCAGGCATGTCCATCACCACAGGGTGGGAGTAGCCAACAGTGAGGTTGAGCTTGGTGCCCTGGGCCTGGGCTTTGTAGCCCACACCAAGCAGGGTGAGCTTCTTCTCGAAACCCTTGCTCACACCATTGACCATGTTGTTCACCAGCTGACGCATGGTGCCGGACATGGCATTGGCTTCGCGGGATTCGTTCACCGGAATGAACGACAGCGAGCCAGCGTTGTTTTCAACCTTCACCAGCGCGTTCTGCGCCAGCGCCAGGGCACCCAGCGCACCCTTGACGTTGATCAGGTCGTCTTTGACGGCCACTTCCACCCCAGCGGGGACGGTGACCGGTTGCTTACCAATACGTGACATTCAGATACTCCTCAATGCCCGCATCAGGCGACGTAACACAGGACTTCACCACCGACACCGGTGGCGCGGGCCTTGCGATCGGTCATCACACCCTGCGGCGTGGTGACGATGGCCACACCCAGACCGTTCTGGACCTGGGGGATGGCGTTGCGGCCGCGGTAAACACGCAGGCCGGGACGGCTCACGCGCTCGATGCGCTCGATCACGGGACGACCGGCGTAGTACTTGAGAGCGATCTCGAGTTCGTTCTTGCCGTCGTTGCTCTTGACCTGGAATCCGTCGATGTAGCCTTCGTCCTTCAGGACTTGGGCGATCGCGGCTTTGACCTTGGAGGCCGGCATCGTCACGCTGGCCTTTTCGACCATCTGCGCGTTGCGGATGCGGGTCAACATGTCAGCGATAGGATCACTCATGCTCATTTGTGGTTCTCCTAGGGCTTACCAGCTGGCTTTGGTGATGCCGGGAATTTCACCGGCAAACGCCATCTCACGGACCTTGGCACGGGCCAGGCCGAAATGGGCGAAGGTGCCACGCGGACGACCGGTGATCTCGCAGCGGTTGCGCTGGCGGGTCGGGTTCGCATTGCGGGGCAGCTTTTGCAGCGCCTGACGGGCCGCATCGCGCTCTTCGTCAGAGTGCTTGGCGCTGGTCGAAATCGACTTCAGCTCAGCGTATTTTTTGGCGAACTTGGCCGCGAGTTTTTCGCGCTTGAGTTCACGTTGCAGTAGTGCTTGTTTAGCCACGCGCCACCTCAGTTCTTGAACGGGAAACGGAAACCGACCAAAAGAGCCTTGCACTCTTCATCGTTCTTGGCGGTTGTCGTGATGCTGACGTTGAGGCCGCGCAAGGCATCAACCTTGTCGTACTCGATCTCAGGGAAGATGATCTGCTCTTTGACGCCGATGTTGTAGTTACCGCGGCCGTCAAACGCCTTGCCGGAAATACCACGGAAGTCACGCACACGGGGCAAGGCCACGGTGACGAAACGGTCGAGGAATTCGTACATACGGGCACCGCGCAGGGTCACCATGCAGCCGATGGGCTGCTGCTCACGGATCTTGAAACCCGCGATGGCCTTGCGGGCCTTGGTCACCACCGGCTTCTGGCCAGCGATCTTGGTCAGGTCGCCCACGGCGTTGTCCATGACCTTCTTGTCGGCAACCGCCTCGCTCACACCCATGTTGAGCGTGATCTTGGTGATGCGCGGCACTTCCATGACCGACTTGTAGCCGAACTTCTCGACCAAGGCGGGCGCGATCTTGTCGCGGTAGATTTCTTGCAAGCGTGTCATGTTCAGGCCACCTTGATTTCTTCGCCACTGGACTTGAAGACGCGCGTTTTCTTGCCGTCAGCCAGGAGCTTGATGCCCACACGATCAGCCTTGCCCGTCGCGCCATTGAAAATGGCCACATTGGACTGGTGGATCGGCATGGTCTTTTCGATGATGCCGCCGGTGATGCCCTTCATGGGGTTCGGCTTGGCATGCTTCTTGACGATGTTGACGCCTTCGACGATCAGCTTGCTGTCGTCGGCGCGCAGCACGACTTTGCCGCGCTTGCCCTTGTCGCGGCCGGCAATCACGATGACTTCATCGCCACTACGGATTTTGTTCATGGTGATTCCTCAGAGAACCTCGGGCGCCAGCGACACGATCTTCATGAACTTCTCGGTGCGCAGCTCGCGCGTCACCGGTCCGAAGATGCGGGTGCCGATGGGCTCCAGCTTGGCGTTGAGCAACACTGCTGCGTTGCCGTCGAATTTGATCAAGGCGCCGTCCTGACGACGGATGCCCTTGGCGGTGCGAACCACCACAGCGTTGTAAACCTCGCCTTTTTTGACGCGGCCACGGGGCGCTGCTTCTTTGATGGTGACTTTGATGACATCGCCCACACTGGCGTAACGGCGCTTGGAACCGCCGAGCACCTTGATGCACATCACGGACTTGGCGCCCGTGTTGTCAGCAACATCGAGTCGAGATTGCGTTTGGATCATTTGATTTAAGTCCCAACTTGAATCCCCCCAGCCACCACGGCCGGAAGTGATCAGTCTTGGGCCCGTCGTTGCTGGCTGTAGCGGCTCTGCAGGCTGGCTGCAAAACCGACACATCCCGCGTCGGTGGGCGGATAACTTCGCTTTTTTACAGCGAAGCCGCAGATTATTGCACTACACCTTTGGATTGTCAACCGGCTTTTGCGCGCAAACGGTGGTGCGGGTGGGCAGATAGTGGTCGCACAGCGACAGAAAGCGGTCGAGCGCCGGGTCTGCGACCTGTTCCTGGGCCAGGATGGCGGCGACCTCAGGCGCCATGCCCGCCGCGGCCCGGGCATCCAGAAACAAGGCCCGCCAGCGTCTGGCCAACACATCTTCCACCGTGTGGGCGTGTTCCTGGCGCACGGCGTAGCGCACCATGGCCTCGGTCAGCCCCATGCCCAGGGTGCGGTCGTGTCCCGGGCAGTCCAGAACCCGCTGCATCTCGGTTCCATACAGGTGCAGGCCCGGGGGAGCATAAATCGGCGTGGCCGGCGCTTGCGCCGCGGGGGCGCCCAGCAGCGTGTGACGCTCGCTCAAGCCACCGGGACGCCGGGGCAGCAGTGCGCTGGCAAAGCAGCGCTCCAGCACATCTTCGGCCATGGCCCGGTAGGTGGTCCATTTGCCGCCTGTGACGGTGACGAGTCCATTGGCGTCCACCACGATGGTGTGTTCGCGCGACAGGACCTTGGTGCCCCCCTCGGTGGTTGCCGGTGGCGCCACCAGCGGGCGCAAGCCCACCCAGATGCTGCGGATGTCGGCCTTGGTGACCGGGCGGCTCAGCACATGACCGGCCTCGTTCAGGATGAAGTCCAGCTCCGCGGCAAAGGCGTCGGGTTCGCGGGGCAGGTCCTGGCGCGGCGTGTCGGTGGTGCCGAGCACGAGTTTGCCCAGCCAGGGCACGGCAAACAGCACCCGGCCATCGCGTGTCTTGGGCACCAGCAGCGCGTGGTCGCCCGGCAGGAAGTCACGGTCCACCACCACGTGCACGCCCTGGCTCGGGCTGACCATGCGCTTGGGCGCGTCTTGTGGCTTGGCGCCGCTGGAATGGGCGCGCAGCTCGTCGACCCAGACGCCCGTGGCATTGACCACGCACCGGGCCCGCACTTTGTAGACCTCTTCAGAAAAGCGATCGCTCACATCGAGCTCGGATACCGGGTGACCGGCGTCGTCCAGACGGCGCACCGACGTGACCGGGGTGTAGTTCAACACCAGTGCGCCCGCAGCTTCGGCGGTGCGCGCCAGGGCCAGGGCCAGCCGGGCGTCGTCGAACTGACCGTCCCAGTACTGCACGCCGCCATGCAGCCCCTGGGGATTCACCCCCGGCAAGGCCTCCAGGGTCTGCCGGCGGTTCAGGAAGGCGGTGCGACCCAGCCCGGCGCGCCCGGCCATCAGGTCGTACAGCTTGAGCCCCACGCCATAGAACGGGGTCTGCCACCAGCCATAGGACGGCATGACGAAGGGCAGCGGCTGCGCCAGGTGGGGCGCGATGCGCAGCACCGTGGCACGCTCGGCCAGCGCCTCACGCACCAGGGCCACATTGCCCTGCGCCAGGTAACGCACACCGCCGTGCAGCAGCTTGGTGGAACGGGAAGAGGTGCCGCCGGCGAAGTCGTGCGACTCCAGCAGCACCACGGAGAAGCCGCGCAGCGCGGCATCCAGCGCTACCCCGAGACCGGTGGCGCCGCCACCCACCACCGCCAGATCAAACAGGGTTTTTTGGGCCAGCGATTGGAGCAGTTCTGCGCGTTTCATGGTGTTTGGGGTGGCCCCTTGCGCCGGTTGACGCAAGGGGCGGTTGCGACCCGATCGGTCAGGCGTCCTCAGCGGACCTTGCCGTTCTTCCAGGCGTTGAGCAGCTGGTCGTAGGCGATGGTTTCACCCTTGGGCTTCTCGTTGGCCAGCTTGGCCCACGGGGCACCCTTGTCGCTCAGCCACTTCTTGGGGTCTTCCTTCTTGTTGAGCTTGGGCGCGCAGCGGTCCATGCCGGCGCGTTCCAGACGGGCCATCACCTGGTCCATCTGTTCGGCCAGGTTGTCCATGGCTTGCTGGGGCGTTTTCTCGGCGGTCACGGCCTGGGCCACGTTCTGCCACCAGAGTTGGGCCAGCTTGGGGTAGTCGGGCACGTTGGTGCCCGTCGGCGTCCAGGCCACGCGCGCCGGGCTGCGGTAGAACTCGACCAGGCCCCCGAGCTTGGGCGCCATGTCGGTCATGGCCTTGCTCTGGATGTCGCTCTCGCGGATCGGGGTCAGACCGACGATGGTCTTCTTGAGCGAGGTGGTCTTGGCGGTCACGAACTGCGCGTAGAGCCAGGCGGCCGCGGTCTTGTTCTCGTCGTGCTTCTCGAAGAAGGTCCAGGAGCCCACGTCCTGGTAGCCGTTCTGCATGCCCTGCTTCCAGTACGGTCCGTTCGGGCCGGGGGCCATGCGCCACTTGGGCGTGCCGTCCTCGTTCACCACCGGCAGGCCCTTTTTGGTCATGTCGGCGGTGAAGGCGGTGTACCAGAAGATCTGCTGCGCGATCTGGCCCTGGGCGGGCACGGGGCCGGCTTCGCCGAAGGTCATGCCGCTGGCTTCTTTCGGCGCGTACTTCTTCATCCAGTCCACGTACTTGGTGAGCGCGTAGACGGCGGCCGGCGAGTTGGTGGCGCCACCGCGCGAGACGCTCGCACCCAGCGGCGTGCAGCCGTCGGCCGAGGCGCGAATGCCCCATTCGTCGACCGGCTTGCCGTTGGGGATGCCGATGTCGGCGGTGCCGGCCATCGACAGCCAGGCGTCGGTGAAGCGCCAGCCCAGCGACGGGTCCTTCTTGCCGTAGTCCATGTGGCCATAGATGGGCTTGCCATCGATGGTCTTCACGTCTTCGCTGAAGAAGGCGGCGATGTCTTCGTAGGCGCTCCAGTTCAGCGGCACGCCCAGGTCGTAGCCGTACTTGGCCTTGAATTTGTCCTTCAGGTCCTGGCGCGCGAACAGGTCGGCACGGAACCAGTAGAGGTTGGCGAATTGCTGGTCGGGCAGCTGGTAGAGCTTCTTGTCGGGGCCGGTGGTGAAGCTGGTGCCGATGAAGTCCTTGATGTCCAGACCGGGGTTGGTGTATTCCTTGCCCTTGCCCGACATGTAGTCGGTCAGGTTCATGATCTTGCCGTAGCGGTAGTGGGTGCCGATCAGGTCGGAGTCGGAGATCCAGCCGTCGTAGATCGACTTGCCCGACTGCATCGAGGTCTGCAGCTTCTCGACCACGTCGCCTTCCTGGATCAGGTCGTGCTTGACGGTGATGCCGGTGATTTCGCTGAAGGCCTTGGCCAGCGTCTTGCTCTCGTACTCGTGCGTGGTGATGGTTTCGGACACCACCGAGATTTCGTTCACGCCCTTGGCCTTGAGCTTGGCGGCGGCGTCGATGAACCACTTCATCTCGGCGGCCTGCTGGTCCTTGCTCAGGGTGGAGGGCTGGAACTCGCTGTCGATCCATTTTTTGGCCGCGGCCGCATCGGCCCAGGCCAGATTGCATCCCAGGGCCGCGATGGCCGCGACGGCCAGTGCGGTATGACGAAATTTCATGTTGTCTCCTCTAGCAATGTGCTTCCCCGGTGTTGACGCTGAACGGCTCGGCCCCGGGGAAGCAATGGGCCGAATTCAACGGAAAGAGAAAAACGGTCCCGGGTCGCGTTCAGCCCTTGCGCAGGGTCCAGACCAGCCAGACCATGGACAGCACGAACGAGATCCAGATGCTGGGCTCCTGCTCCAGCGACAGCCACTCGGTGAGCCAACCGGCCATGCCGACGAAGGCGAGGTTGATGTAGGCCGCTCCGAGCAAGCCGATGAACAGGCGGTCACCGCGCGTGGTGGCCATGGGCAGGAAGCCCTTGCGCATCGTCGTGGGCGACTTGAGTTCCCACACCGTCATGCCGGCGAGCATCAAAACGATGCAGGTAAAAAATATGGCCACCGGCGTGGTCCATGCCATCCACTCAAACATGGCGGGCCCCCTGCGCGCCTTCGGCGCTTCCCCCCAGGGGGACGACGCTGGCGGCCGGCCAAAGCCCGTTCCGCGGCGTCCACTGGACAAAGTCACTTCGCTCCAACATTGCAATTCCTTTCAGAGGTGCTCTCTGTCATACCCGTCCCATGGCGAAACCTTTGGCGATGTAGTGACGCACGAACCAGATCACGATCGCGCCGGGCACGATGGTCAGCACGCCAGCGGCGGCCAGCGTGGCCCAGTCCATGCCGCTCGCACTCACCGTGCGCGTCATCGTGGCCACGATGGGCTTGGCGTTGACGCTGGTGAGCGTGCGCGCCAGCAGCAGCTCGACCCAGCTGAACATGAAGCAGAAGAAGGCCGCCACACCCACGCCGGCCTTGATCAGCGGCAGGAAGATGGTGAGGAAGAAACGCGGGAAGCTGTAGCCGTCGATGTAGGCGGTTTCGTCGATCTCGCGCGGGATGCCCGACATGAAGCCCTCCAGAATCCACACCGCCAGCGGCACGTTGAACAGCAGGTGGGCCAGCGCCACCGCCAGGTGGGTGTCCATCAGGCCGACCGTGGTGTAGAGCTGGAAGAACGGCAGCAGGAACACCGCGGGCGGCGTCATGCGGTTGGTCAGCAGCCAGAAGAACACGTGCTTGTCGCCCAGGAAGCTGTAGCGTGAGAACGCATAGGCCGCGGGCAGCGCCACCGTGAGGGAGATCGTGGTGTTGATCGCCACGTAGATCAGGCTGTTGATGTAGCCCGAGTACCAGGACTCGTCGGTGAAGATGGTCTTGTAGTTGTCCCAGGTGAAGGCCTGCGGCAGCAGGCTGAAGCTGGAGAGGATTTCCTGGTTCGTCTTGAAGCTCATGTTGACCATCCAGTAGATGGGCAACAGGGCAAAGATCAAATACGCGATCAGGAAGACCGTGCGTTTCTTGAACCGGCGATCATTCATGGCCGCCCTCCTTCTCGGTTTGTCCCAGGCGTTGCATCCAGTTGTAGAGCACGAAGCAGAACAGCAGGATGATGAGGAAATAGATCAGCGAGAACGCCGCCGCCGGGCCCAGATCGAACTGGCCGACCGCCTTCTGCGTCAGGTACTGGCTGAGGAAGGTGGTGGCGTTGCCGGGTCCGCCGCCGGTGAGCACGAAGGGCTCGGTGTAGATCATGAAAGAGTCCATGAAGCGCAGCAGCACGGCGATCATCAGCACGCCCCGCATCTTGGGCAGCTGGATGTAGCGGAACACCGCGAACTTGCTCGCGCCGTCGATGCGCGCGGCCTGGTAGTAGGCGTCGGGGATGCTGCGCAGGCCGGCGTAGGCCAGCAGGGCCACCAGCGGCGTCCAGTGCCAGATGTCCATCAGCAGCACGGTGAGCCAGGCGTGCAGGGCGTCGCCGGTGTAGCTGTATTCGATGCCCATCTTCTGCAGGGTGGCCCCCATCAGACCGATGTCGGCGCGGCCGAATATCTGCCAGATGGTGCCGACCACGTTCCAGGGAATCAGCAGCGACAGCGCCACGATCACCAGCGTGGCCGAGGCCTTCCAGCCGGCGGCCGGCATGCTCAGCGCCAGCGCGATGCCCAGCGGTATCTCCACCAACAGCACGGCGCCCGAGAACTTGAGCTGGTTCCACAGCGCAGCGTGCAGGTCTTCGTCGCGCATCACGGCGGCGAACCATTCGGTGCCGACGAAGACGCGCCGCTCGGGAGAGATGATGTCCTGCACCGAGTAGTTCACCACCGTCATCAGCGGCAGGATGGCCGAGAACGCCACGCAGATGAACACGGGCAGGATCAGGAACCAGGCCTTCTGGTTCACGGGTTTGGTGGTCGCATTCATGGAGATTCCTTCGTGCTGCGCACTTCGGTGCGAGCTGGCTTGGGGCGGCCCGGCGCTGCGCTCATGCCATGAGCTCCTCGTTCTTGTAATAGCAGGTGTGTTCGCCCAGCACCTGCAGCCCCACCCGGTCGCCCACCGCGGGCGGCTTGGCGTCGGGCGCGAGCCGCGCCTTGAGGGTCTGGCCGGCGATGTCGCAGGTCACCAGCAGGTAGGTGCCGATGTCCTGCACCTGGCGCACGGTGGCGGGCAAGGCGCCGATCGCGCCCTCCGGCACCAGCCGCAGGTATTCGGGGCGGATGCCCAGCTTGAGATCGCCCGCGGGCAGCTCGCGGTCCGCGCTCAGGTCGAGGCCGCCCACGCTGAGCGCGCCGTCGGCCACGTTCGCGGGCAGGAAGTTCATGCCCGGCGAGCCGATGAAGTGGCCCACGAAGGTGTGGGCCGGCCGCTCGAACAAGGCCTCGGGTGTGCCCATCTGCACCACCTTGCCGCGCGTCATCACCACCACCTGGTCGGCAAAGGTCAGCGCCTCGACCTGGTCGTGCGTCACGTAGATCAGGGTCAGCTTGAGCTCGTGGTGGATCTGCTTGAGCTTGCGGCGCAGCTGCCATTTCAGGTGCGGGTCGATCACGGTCAGCGGCTCGTCGAACAGCACGGCCGACACATCGGGCCGCACCAGGCCCCGGCCCAGCGAGATCTTCTGCTTCTGGTCGGCGCTCAAACCCGCGGCGCGCATGTCGAGCTGGTGGCTCATCTCCAGCATCTCGGCGATCTGGCCCACGCGGGCCTGGATCTGGTGCGCCGGCACCTTGCGGTTCTTCAGCGGGAACGCCAGGTTTTCCGCCACGGTCATGGTGTCGTAGATGACCGGGAACTGGAACACCTGGGCGATGTTGCGCTGCTGCGGCGTGGCGCGGGTCATGTCCTGGCCATCGAACTTCACCGTGCCGTGCGAAGGCACCAGCAGGCCGGACATGATGTTGAGCATCGTCGTCTTGCCGCAGCCCGAGGGGCCGAGCAAGGCGTAGGCGCCGCCGTCTTCAAAGCTCATCTTCAGCGGCAGCAGCGCGTAGTCGGCGTCCTCCTTCGGATTCGGCTTGTACGAGTGCGCAAGATCCAGATCGATACGGCTCATGGGGAAACCTCCGTGCTTCGCACTGCGTTGCGAGCTGGCTTGGAGCGGTCCGGCGCGGCGCTCATTGGTGTGCTCCTTTGCGCTCGGGCGCGACCAGCAGGTCCCCCGCCTGGTCGAACACATAGACCTGCGCCGGGTTCAGATGCAGGGTGATGGGGCTGCCGAGTTCAAAGTCGTGCACGCCGGTGAGCTGGGCCACCACCTCGCCCACGCCGGTGTGCACGTGCACAAAGGTGTCCGAGCCCGAGATCTCGGCCAGCTCCACGGTACCGGGCAGGATCACATCGCCCTCGCGCGGATGCACCCGCAGGGCGCTGGCGCGCACGCCCACCGTCAGCGCGCGGGAGGCGCGCTCCGGCAGGTTCACGACCAGGCGCGGCCCACCGCCCAGCTGCACGCCGCTGTCCACCACCTCGGCCGCCAGCAGGTTCATCGGCGGGTCGCTGAAGGCGCGCGCCACACGGATCGATTTGGGCACGTGAAAGACCTCGGCGGTCGGCCCGTATTGCAGCAGCTCGCCCGCGTCCATCACCGCCGTGTAGCCGCCCAACAGCAAGGCTTCGCCGGGCTCGGTGGTGGCGTAGACCACGGTGGAGTCGCCGGCGGCGAACAGCTGGGTCAGCTCCTCGCGCAGCTCTTCGCGCAACTTGTAGTCCAGGTTCACCAGCGGCTCGTCGAGCAGCATCAGCGGCGCGTTTTTGGCCAGCGCGCGGGCCAGCGCCACGCGCTGCTGCTGACCACCGGAGAGCTCGGCCGGCAGGCGGTCCAGAAAGATGTCGATGTGCAGGCGCTCGGCGAGCTGCCGCACCTGGGCGTCGATCGCGGCGCGCGGCAGGCCGCGCAGTTTCAGCGGCGAGGCGATGTTGTCGGCCACCGTCATCGAGGGGTAGTTGATGAACTGCTGGTAGACCATGGCCACGTTGCGTTCGCGCACCGGCACACCGGTCACGTCGACGCCGTCCACCAGCACCCGGCCGGTGCTGGGCACGTCCAGCCCGGCCATGAGGCGCATCAGGCTGGTCTTGCCGGCCTGGGTCGCGCCCAGCAACACCGTGACCGCACCGGGCACCGGGGTCAGGCTCTGGGGATAGAGGTGGACCGATGGTCCGACCGTTTTCCCCACGTATTCCAGAGAGAGCTGCATTTCAGGTCCAGAAGAAGGCCAGCCACCCGGATCGGGTGTTTTCGTTTCGGCGATTTTATTGTTCGTTTATGTTCTTTTTTATTCGGTATTTACCCTTAAGGGCAAAAATAACTTTTCCGTTATGTTCGGGTTGTCCTGTTTCAAGAATCCGTCCCCCATGAACCTCGCGCCACGACACACCCAGCTGCTCGACGACGTGCGCGCCCGCGGCCCGCAGACCATCGAAGCCCTGGCCGAACGCTTTGGCGTGACCCTGCAGACCGTGCGCCGCGATGTGCAGCGCCTGGCCGAGGCCGGCCTGCTCTCGCGCTTTCACGGCGGCGTGCGCCTGCCGGGCTCGACCACCGAGAACATCGCCTACCGACAGCGCCAGGCCATGCAGTCCGAGGCCAAGCGCGCCATCGCGCGCGCCATCGCACAGCGGGTGCCCAACGGTTGTTCGCTGATCCTCAACATCGGCACAACGATCGAGGCGGTGGGCCACGAACTGCTGCGCCACCGCGGCCTGCGCGTGATCACCAACAACCTGCACATCGCCGCGCTGCTGAGCACCAACCCCGACTGCGAGGTGATCGTGGCCGGCGGCCTGGTGCGCGGCGCCGACCAGGGCATCGTGGGCGAGGCCACGGTGGACTTCATGCGCCAGTTCAAGGTCGACATCGGCCTGATCGGCATCAGCGGCATCGAGTCCGACGGCACGCTGCGCGACTTCGACTACCGCGAGGTGAAGGTGGCGCGCACCATCGTCGAGCAGTCGCGCGAGGTCTGGCTCGCCGCCGACCACAGCAAGTTCAACCGGCCCGCCATGGTGGAACTGGCGCGGCTCGACGAGATCGACGTGATGTTCACCGACGCACCACCGCCACCGCCCTTTGGCGAACTGATGGCGCAGGGCCACGTCGAATGCGTGGTGGCCGACCGCTCGGACGACCCCGCCTGATCCACAACACCTCAGCGAGACCAGCCATGACCTACCTGCTCGCCCTGGATCAGGGCACTTCGAGTTCGCGCAGCATCGTGTTCGACCGCGACGGCCACGTGGTGGCCATGGCGCAGCGCGAGTTCCGCCAGATCTACCCCCAGCCGGGCTGGGTGGAACACGACCCGCGCGACCTCTGGACCACGCAGCTGGAGACCGCGCGCGAGGCACTGGCCAAGGCCGGACTGAAGGCCAGCGACATCCGCGCCGTGGGCATCACCAACCAGCGCGAGACCACGCTGCTGTGGAACCGGCGCACCGGCGCGCCGGTGTACAACGCCATCGTCTGGCAGGACCGGCGTGCCGAAGCCGCCTGCGCCGAACTGCGCGAGCGCGGCCTGAGCGACACCGTGCAGCAGAAGACCGGCCTGCGCATCGACGCCTATTTCTCCGGCACCAAACTGCAGTGGATGCTGGACCACGTACCCGGCGCGCGCGCGCAGGCCGAACGCGGCGAGCTGGCCTTCGGCACGGTCGACAGCTGGCTGATCTGGCAGCTCACGGGCGGCGCGCGCCACGTCACCGACTTCAGCAACGCCTCGCGCACCATGCTGTTCAACGTGCACAGCCAGCGCTGGGACGACGAGCTCCTGGCCCTGCTGAACATCCCTCCCAGCGTGATGCCCGAGGCCCTGCCGTCGAGCGCGCACTTCGGCGACATCCAGGCCGCATGGCTGGGCGCGCCGCTGGCGATCGGCGGTGTGGCGGGCGACCAGCAAAGCGCCCTGTTCGGCCAGGCCTGCTTCTCGGCCGGCATGGCGAAAAACACCTACGGCACCGGCTGCTTCATGCTCATGCACACCGGCGAACGTTTCCAGACCAGCCAGAACGGCCTGATCACCACCGCCGCCGCGCGGCCGTTCGGGGCGCACCAGCCGTTCGCCGGGCCGCCCCAAGAACGGCTGCACCCCCCTGGGGGGCCTGGCGAAGCCAGGGTTGGGGGCAAACCTCTCTATGCGCTGGAAGGCAGCGTGTTCATCGGCGGCGCGGTGGTGCAGTGGCTGCGCGACGGGCTGCGCGCCATTGAGTCCAGCAGCGAGGTGCAGGCCCTGGCCGAGAGCGTGCCCGATGCGGGCGGCGTGGTGCTGGTGCCGGCCTTCACCGGCCTGGGCGCGCCCTACTGGCAGGCCGACGCGCGCGGCAGCATCAACGGTCTGACGCGCGGCACCACCATGGCGCACATCGCGCGAGCGGCGCTGGAGAGCATCGCCTTCCAGAGCGCGGCCCTGCTCGACGCCATGAGCCGGGACGCGATCGCGGCGGGCGGCGTGCCGGTGAGCGAGCTGCGGGTGGACGGCGGCGCCTGCGTCAACGACCTGCTGATGCAGTTCCAGGCCGATCTGCTGGGCATCCCGGTGGTGCGACCGGCAGTCATCGAGACCACCGCGCTGGGCGCGGCCTACCTGGCCGGCCTGTACAGCGGGGTGTATGCCGGGCTGGACGAGCTGTCCAAACAGTGGCGCGCCGAGCGCACCTTTCACCCCACGCTGTCGCGCGAACGGGCGGCGGAAAAAATGGCGCAGTGGGAACACGCGGTTAGACAGACGACGGCCCCTTGACGCCTCGGGCGACAATCGCGGCATGAACGCATCCACCCACCCCATCATCACCTTCATCGGCGGCGGCAACATGGCCAGCGCCATCATCGGCGGCCTGGTCCGCCAGGGCCACCCCAGCGCCGCCTTGCAGGTGGTCGAGCCCTGGGACGAGCAGCGCGCGAAGCTGGCGCAGCAGTTCCCGGGCATGACCGTGCTGACCGCCGCCAGCGCCGACCTCAAACCCTCGGGCCTGGTGGTCTGGGCCGTGAAGCCGCAGACCTTCAAGGACGCGGCGCTCGCCAGCCAGCCTTTTCTGGGCGACGCCCTGCACCTGAGCGTGGCCGCCGGCATCACCAGCGAGAGCATGGCCGGCTGGCTGCGGACGCAGCGCATCGTGCGCGCCATGCCCAACACGCCCGCCCTGGTCGGCCTGGGCATGACCGGTCTGATGGCGCGCGCCGCCGTCTCGGACGCCGACCGTGCCCTGGTGGAGCGTGTGGTCCGCACCACCGGCGAGCTGGTCTGGGTGAACGTGGAGTCGGACCTGGACGCGGTGACCGCGATCTCGGGTTCCGGCCCGGCCTATGTGTTCTATTTCCTCGAAGCCATGCGCGACGCCGGTGCCCGCATGGGCCTCGCGCCCGAAGTGGCGCAGCAGCTCGCCATCGGCACCTTCATCGGCGCGGCCACCCTGGCACAACGCTCCAGCGAGCCGCTGCAGACGCTGCGCGAACGTGTCACGTCCAAAGGCGGCACCACCTACGCGGCGATCATGTCGATGGAAGCGAGCGGTGTGAAAGCGAAATTCGAGGAAGCCTTGCGGGCGGCGCAGGCCCGGGCCGCTGAACTGGGCAAAGAATTCGGCAAGTAGAGGCTCACCCCCCGCGCCGCGGTTTCACACGCCGAGAACGACACCGACAAAGACCGTGAACCCCAGCCAGTGGTTGAGGCGGAAGGCCTTGAAGCAGCCGTCGCGCGTGCGGTCCTTGATGAGCCGGAAATGCCAGGCCACCTGGCCCAGCGCCACCAGCAGCATGGCGCCCCAGACCCAGGGGTTCACCACGGACCACAGCGCGGCGGTCCAGATGCCCAGGAAGACCAGGTAGAACGTGGTGACGGCGGGCACGTCGGCGTCGCCCAGCGTGATGGCCGAGGTCTTCATGCCGATGCGCAGGTCGTCGTCGCGGTCCACCATGGCGTATTCGGTGTCGTAGGCCAGCACCCAGAACAGGTTGCCCGCCATCAGCAGCCAGGCCAGTGGCGGCACGCTGTGCCACACCCCGGCCCAGAAGCCCGGCGCGCTCCAGGGCGCCGCGCCGCTGAACAGCTCCAGCGCCGGGCCGCCGTTCACTGCTGCAAAAGCCATCGGAATGCCGAAGCTGAAGGCCACGCCCAGCACCGCCTGCGGCATCGAAACGTGGCGCTTGGCATAGGGGTAGACCAGCGACAGCACCAGACCCAGCACCGACCAGGTGATGGTCGCCACGTTGGTCGTGAGCACCAGCAGGAAGGCCGTGAAAGCGAGCGCGGCACCCACACCCAGTGCCTCGCCCACGCCCACGCGCCCGCTGGTCACCGGCCGCTGCGCGGTGCGCTTGACGTGTTTGTCGAACTCGCGGTCGGCCACGTCGTTGACGCAGCAGCCGGCGCTGCGCATGAGGATGGTGCCGGCCACGAACACCAGCAACAGGTGCAGCCCCGGGAAACCACCCGCCGCCACCCACAGGGCCGACAGCGAAGGCCAGAGCAGCAACAGCCAGCCCGCTGGGCGGTTCCAGCGGATCAGATCAAGATAGAGGTTCAATCGATCAGACAAGGTAAGGACTCCGCAGGAATTGGGGCACACCGGTACCAGCACACACCGCAGAACCGGCTACGCCGGGCTGCTGGTGTGGTCCCCCTGGGGGGGGGACGACGCGGAGCGGCGCAGGGGAATGTCAAGACAACCGTTTGACGCCCGGCAACTCGCAGGCGTACACCGCATTGCGCAACTCGGCAATCGCTTCGTAACGCGTGAAACTGCGCCGCCAGGCGAGCACCACGCGCCGGGTCGGCGCCTCGCCCTCGAACGGCAGGTAACGCACAAACGACGAGTCGCCGAAGTCCTGGCCCGCGTTGGGCGCGCCGTCCAGCGCCGAGCTCGGCACGGACAGGCGGGGCACCAGGGTCACGCCCATGCCGGCGGCCACCATGTGCTTGATGGTTTCCAGCGACGAGCCTTCGAAGCTCTTGCGGATGCCTTCCGTGTCACTGGAAAAGCGGGCGAATTCCGGGCAGACCTCCAGCACGTGGTCGCGGAAACAATGGCCCGTGCCCAGCAGCAGCATGGTCTCGCGCTTGAGCTCTTCGGTGGTGACACATTTCTGCTGCGCCAGCGGGTGCCCGACCGGTACCGCCGCCAGGAACGGCTCGTCGTACAGCGGCGCAATCGCCAGGTTGGTGTCCGGGAACGGCTCGGCCAGGATGGCGCAATCGATCTCGCCCAGGCGCAACTGCTCCAGCAGTTTGGTGGTGAAGTTCTCCAGCAGCATCAACGGCATCTGTGGCGTGCGCTCAATCACCTGGCGCACCAGGTTCGGCAACAGATAAGGCCCGATGGTGTAGATCACCCCCAGCCGCAGCGGGCCGGCCAGCGGGTCCTTGCCCCGTTTGGCGATTTCCTTGATCCCGGCGGCCTGTTCGAGCACGGTCTGCGCCTGGCGCACGATCTCTTCGCCCAGCGGCGTGACCGCGATTTCGCTCGCGTTGCGTTCGAAGATCTTGAGCTCCAGCTCCTCTTCGAGCTTCTTGATCGCCACGGACAGCGTGGGTTGCGAGACAAAACAGGCCTCGGCCGCCTTGCCGAAATGCCGCTCGCGCGCGACGGCAACAATGTATTTGAGTTCGGTGAGCGTCATGGAGGTATTTTGCTCCCCGCCCGCGCCGTTGGAATTGATTTCCCCCGCGCCGCCTGCGGCGTCACCCCCCAGGGGGCGATGCCAGTGGCCCGGCGGAGCCGGTTCCACCGCATCCTGGGTGCAGGCACTTTCGCCGGACACGGACCGGTGTTCTCAAGCTTTCAGATATTCCGCCTTGCTGCCGAGCCAGCGGGCGATGTGCTTTTCGGCCGCAGTCGGATGCTGCGCCAGCATTTGGGTGGCGGCCTGCCTGGCCCAGTCGAGCAGGTGCCCGTCGGTGGCCAGATCGGCAAACCGCAGCATCGCCGCCCCCGACTGGCGCGCGCCGAGGAATTCACCCGGGCCGCGAATCTCCAGGTCACGGCGCGCGATCTCGAAACCGTCGCTGGTCCCGGCCATGGCCTTGAGCCGCTCGCGCGCGGTCTCGCCCAGACGACCGCCCTCGGGCGGGGTGTAGAGCAGCACGCAGGCCGAGGCCGCCGCGCCACGGCCCACCCGGCCGCGCAACTGGTGCAACTGAGAGAGGCCGAAACGTTCGGCGTGTTCGATCACCATGAGCGAGGCGTTGGGCACGTCCACGCCGACCTCGATCACCGTGGTGGACACCAGCACGCCCATGTGACCGCTGGTGAAGAGCGACATCACCGCCTTCTTCTCGGCCACCGGCATGCGCGAGTGCAGCAGGCCGACCACGGTGCCAGACAACGCGTCACTGAGCTCGGCGTGCGTGGCCGTCGCGTTCGACAGATCCAGCGCCTCGCTCTCTTCGATCAGCGGGCAGACCCAGTACACCTGCCGACCCTGCGCCACCTGCGCACGGATGCGTTCGATCACCTCGTGGCGCCGCTGGTCCGACACGACCTTGGTGACGATGGGTGTGCGGCCGGGTGGCAGCTCGTCGATGGTGGAGACGTCGAGGTCGGCGTAGTAGCTCATGGCGAGCGTTCTGGGAATCGGCGTCGCCGTCATCATCAGAAGGTGCGGCTCGCGCGACTGTCCATCATCGCCCTCGGTCATCTTGGAGCGAAGCGCGAGCCGCTGCGCCACCCCAAACCGGTGCTGCTCGTCGATGATGGCCAGCGCCAGGTTCTGGAACACCACCTGGTCCTGGATCACGGCGTGTGTGCCCACCACCAGCGCGGCTTCGCCGCTGGCGATCAGGGCCAACATCTCGGTGCGCTGTTTCTTCTTCTGGCTGCCGGTGAGCCAGGCCACGCGTTGGCCCAGCGGCGCGAGCAGCGGCTCCAGCCAGCCGATGAGCTTGGCGAAATGCTGTTCGGCCAGGATCTCGGTGGGTGCCATCAGCGCGCACTGCCAGCCCGAGTCGATGGCGATGGCGGCGGCCAGCGCGGCCACCACCGTCTTGCCCGAACCCACGTCGCCCTGCAGCAGGCGGTGCATGGGCACGGGGCGGGCCAGATCGCGCGCGATCTCCTCACCCACGCGGCGCTGCGCACCGGTCAGCGCGAACGGCAACACGGCGAGCAACTGCTCGTGCAGGCCGCCCGGCGCCGTGCGCAAGACCGGCGCGCGCAGGGCATCGCGTTCGCGCTTCGCCGTCAGCTGCGACAGCTGCTGCGCCAGCAGTTCCTCGGCCTTGAGCCGCTGCCATGCCGGGTGGCTGCGGTCTTCGAGTGCGTCCAGCGACACGTCCGGCCCCGGGTGGTGCAGGTAGCGCAGCGCGTCGCGCAACGTCCAGGTGCCGTGCACCACGCGCTGCAGGCTGCCCAGCAGTTCGGGCGGGATGGTTTCCGACAGGTCGGCGCGCGCCAGGCCGCTGGCCACCACCTTGCGCAGGTAGGCCTGGGGCAGTTGGGCGCTGGTGGGGTAGACGGGGGTGAGCGCGTCGGGCAGCTCGCCGCCCGCCGCATGAAAGGCCGGGTGCATCATGGTGCGGCCCATGAAACCGCCACGCACTTCGCCGCGCACCCGCACCCGCGCGCCCACGGCCAGCGCCTTCTGGTGCGAGGGGTAGAAGCTGAAGAAGCGCAGGGTGCAGGTGTCGGAGCCGTCGTCCAGCGTCACCAGCAGCTGGCGGCGCGGGCGCAGGGTGATCTCCTGGTGCGTCACCGTGCCTTCGACCTGCACCGTCTGCCCGTCGCGCGCATCGCTCAGGCGCACCAAGCGGGTTTCGTCTTCGTAGCGCAGCGGCAGGTGCAGCGCCAGGTCGATGTCGCGCGTGAGCCCCAGCTTGAGCAGGGCTTTCTGCGGGGCAGAGAGCGCCTGGGCGGGAGCGGGCTTGGCGTCGGGCATGGGACAATTCTGCCTGTCTTTTTATCCACCCCTCTCGTCACTTTCACTTGGAACGGGCCTTGTCCGGCCCTCAAGCAGCATGAACGCTTCTTCCCCTGCGGCACGCGCCTTCACCGTCGCCGATTTCGATTTCCAGCTCCCCGAAGCCCTGATCGCGCAGCACCCCACCGCCGAACGCAGCGCCTCGCGCCTGCTCGACGGCACCGGGGCGATGCCGGTGGACCGCATCTTCCGCGAGCTGCCGGGGCTGCTGCGCAGCGGCGACCTGCTGGTGTTCAACGACACACAGGTCGTGAAAGCAAGGCTGTTCGGCGAGAAAGCCAGCGGCGGCAAGTTCGAGATCCTGATCGAGCGCGTGCTGTTGCCACACGAAGCCAGCGACGGCTCGGGGCAGGAGGTCGTGGCGCACATCCGCGTGAGCAAGAAGCCGCAGCCCGGCGGTCTGCTGCACTTGTCGGGCGGACTCCAGGGCGACGGCTTCGACGCGGTCTTCCTGGGCCGCTGGCCCGATGAACAGGGACAGCTCTTCCGCCTGCGCCTGCAAGGCCCGGCGGGCGAAACGCCTTACGAGCTGATGGCGCGCCACGGCCATGTGCCGCTGCCGCCCTACATCACCCACGCCGACGACGCCGACGACGAGCGCCGCTACCAGACCGTGTTCGCGCGTGTGCCGGGGGCGGTGGCGGCGCCCACGGCCGCGCTGCACTTCGACGAAGGTGTGCTGAATGCGCTCGAAGCGCGCGGCGTGCAGCGCGCGAACGTGACGCTGCACGTGGGCGCCGGCACGTTTGCCCCCATGAAGACCGAGCGCATCGACGACCACGTGATGCACCACGAGCGCTACGCGATCCCGCCAGAAACCGTCCAGGCCATCGCCGACTGCCGCGCACGTGGCGGGCGCGTGGTGGCGGTGGGCACGACCAGCGTGCGCACGCTGGAGAGCTGGGCGCGGTCCGGCGAGACATCGGGCGACACCAACATCTTCATCACGCCGGGTTTTGACTTCCACGTCGTGGACGTGCTGGTGACCAATTTCCACCTGCCCAAGAGCACGCTGATGATGCTGGTGAGCGCCTTCGCCGGCCACGAACACGTGATGGCGCTCTACCGCCATGCGGTGGCGCAGGGCTACCGCTTCTTCAGCTATGGCGACGCCATGCTGCTGGCGCGACGTCGGGCCTGACGGCAGGGCATCGGACGATCCAGTTTCAACGCCGCGCAGAAATAGAATGGCTTTGAGCGCCCGAGCGCCCGCACACCACCAGCGCACAGCCCCCTTCCATCCGAGCCTTTCATCCGAGACCTGACCCTCCATGCTCAGCTCCGTAACACGGTCAAGGATCGTGCTTAGCCTGGCATCAGGCGTGCGCAGGGTTGCGGGCGGCTCGGCGCTGCTCGTTGTGTTGTTGTGGCCCATGGCCACGCGAGCCGACCTTGCGCAGTGGGCGTACCAGACGTTCCCGTTTGCCCAGGCGCTGAACGTGAACGCGGTGTATGAAGTGACTCACAGCACACCGGAGCGCCTGCTCGAGACGATCCGCCGCTGGGGAGTCGACGTCAGGCTGGTGCGCAGCGAGTCACCCGTCCGGCCCGTGAACCCGCTGCTGGCGGGGCTGCCGCTGGCAACGCCGGAACTGCTCCGGCAGGCGGGTTATCTCGAATCCTACGAAGGCCTGGTGCTTCACGGGAACGCCAATTTCTGTGCGGCGGGTCGCAGCTTGATCCTCATCCGAGACACCGCGCAAAGCTACACGCTGATCCACGAATTCGTGCAGTCACTGCTGCGCCCCGTGTGTGCCACTGAGCCAGACGACCTGCTGGTGACCCGCTTTGGCACCGCCTTCAGGCGGCTCGTGATCTACCAGCGCCGTCTCTATGACGACCCCTACCGGCTGCTGAATCCCCAGTGGCGCCGGGACATCCTGACGGCCCAGGCCGACGTGGCCAAGGACCTCTTCGACCGGATCCGGATCGGTCAAAGCCAGGAAGCCATCGTCGAGAAGGTGCTCAGTCTCTATATCGACGAGCGCAGCCCGTTTTTCGACGCGGGCCGCCGCGCGCAAGGGCTGCAATATGGAGAGATCATGATCAACAACGCCATCGACATCTGCGACGCGCTGGACGGGTCGGCGGTCTTCGTCGAGGAATCCGTTCGCAACCTGCGCCAGTTGATGCGCGATGGCCATATCCGGCCGGGCGATGGCGTGGCATTGACCGACGACGACGAGGCCATCGTTGTCGGCTCTGTCTCGGCAGTACAGGCCCATCTGGCGGTCGTTAGAGCCGAACTGGAGGTGCTCAAGCGGTTCTACAGCCGGTGACGGCGAAGACCATGGCTTCTGGCCGGTATCCATCTCGGGTGAACGCACCGTCGCGCAACCCCACGCTTGGCCAGGGGGCGCAAAGTGCAGCAGGTCGCATTCATCCCAGATCCAGCCAGACCCGTCCACCCTCGACCTTCACCGGCCAGACCTTGATGGGCTCGGTGCAGGGCGAGAAGGTGGCGTCGCCGGTGCGCAGGTCGAAGCGGCCCTGATGATGGGGGCACTCGATCTCGTGGCCTTCCACGAAACCGTCGCACAGCCTGGCATGGCCGTGGGTGCAGAGGTTGTCGGTGGCGAAGACCTCGCCATCCACCGCAAACAGCGCGATGTCGAGTCCACCCGGCGCCACCGGAATGCCCGCGCCCTCAAACAGATCGGCCTCGGCGGCCACGTCGGTCCAGTTGCTCATGAAGGTGGTCCTGTTCAGATGGGGTAGATGATGGAGTTGGGGATCATCTCGCTGTCGTACACGCAGTGGCGTTGGGCGAACTTCAGGCCGGTCGACGTCTGTGTGACGATGTCGAGGTAGCGGCCCACGTTGAACACGCTGCTCGCGCCATCGAGCTTGGTGCGGAACACCGCGTAGTTGGCTTCGCAGTGCCAGCGGCCCTGCGCGTCCACCTCACGCAGCACCGGCGCGCCGACCACATGGCGCTGGTAGTAGGGGTCGTGGAACAGCGTCTCTTTGATGCCATACACGCGGTCGCGCAGCATGGCCTGGCTGTCGAAGGCCAGCGTGGACAGCGGAAAGCCCCGCTCGTGGTTTTCACGCGGTTGCAGCTTGTAGATGCCGTCGGTGGTGAAGAACTCGGGCCAGAGTTCCCACTGCCCGCTGTCCACGGCCGAGGCGTAGTCGCTGTAGAGCTGCTGCAGGGCCTGCCAGGTGTTGAAGTCGACCTTGACCAGCGCGCTCATGGCTGGGCCTCCGGCGCTTCCATCACCTTGCGCCAGTATTCGTACATCCCGCGGATCAGCGTCTCGGTCACCATGTGATCGGTCTCGCCCACCTCGCGCCCGCCCAGCTCGACCAGCGCGCGGTGTTGCGGCTTGCTCTCGAAGGCCTGTTGCGAGAACTCGATCACCTCGCCGTCGTCGGCGCTCACGAAGCCGGCTGGCCCGAACAGGTTGGCCTGGCGCAGGCGGCGCTCGGTCATCTCGGCCGTGTCGTCCTCAAAACCGAAGTGCGTCCACACGAAATCGAACGCGCCATGCCCGTCGGGCTGGATGTGGCGCGTGCTCACGCTGTTGACCTGCTGCTGGAAGATCACGCTGGGGAACAAGGTCGTCATGACCGCTGTCGGCATCTGTTCGCCCAGCTGCCACCAGGGCTCGGGAACGATGTCCAGGAAGCGCGGGTCTTCGAGCTGCATGCTCTCCTTGAAACTGGAGACCTGCGTGACCTGGGCCGCCTGGCCGCTGGCCTGGCCCATGCTGCCGCGGGTCGAGACCATGGCCGCGTGGCGGTGGTGTTCGTCCATGCGCAGCTCGCTCTTGTTATCGGCGCGCCAGAGGCCAAAGGTGACGAACCAGGTGTGCAGCAGGCCGGGGTGGTACGGGTCCTTGATGTTTTCCTGCATCAGCTTCCAGTTGCCGGGGATGCGCTGGCGGTTGTAGCCCAGGATGGTGAGCTGGCGGCCGTTGAACAGGCGGTCGAAATACCGCAGGATGGTCGGCCCCATGTAGTCCTCCAGCGACTCGACATCGTGATCGAAGCTCGCGAACACCACGCCGCCGCGCACCGCCACTTTCAGCTTCGTGAGTGCGTGGTCCTTGGGGTTGAAGTCGGCCGGCATGCCCCCGTTGACCTTGCCGTCCTGCCGCACGCCGCGCCGAAAGGGCACGCCTTGCAGGTCGCCGTTGGGCGCGTAGCTCCACTGGTGGTACGGGCAGACGAACTCGGTCTGGTTGCCATGGCGCTTGCGGCAGAAGCGCATGCCGCGGTGCGCGCAGACGTTTTCCACCACGTGGATGGCGCCGTCGGCGGCGCGCGTCATGATGACCGAGCGCTCGCCGACCACGCTGCGTTTGAAGTCGCCGGCGTTGGGGATCTCGGCCTCCAGGCCGACGTAACACCAGTGTCCCTTGTAGAAAAACCGCTCCAACTCGCGCTGGTGGCGTTGTTGGTCGGTGTAGACGGCGAAGGGGATGCGGCTGGTGCCGCCCAGCTCCCAATGCAGGGCATCCGGGCTGGCGATGGTGGCCTCGGCGGTCATGGTGTGTCTCCGGTTTTTGTCGAATTCACCCGCATGATCGCCAATCGCCCCCTATCCAGCAATCGAAACGGCGTGATAGCCTGTATTCACCATCGAAATAATGCACGCCCATGAACCTGCACGAGATCGACCTCAACCTGCTGGTGGTGTTTCACCGGCTGCTGCGCGAACGCCGGGTCTCGCGCGTGGCCGAAGCGCTGGGCCTGAGCCAGCCGGCGGTGAGCAACGCCTTGCGCCGCCTGCGGGGTCTGCTGGGCGACGAACTGTTCCTGCGCACGCCGGGCGGCATGGAACCCACGCCCTACGCGCTGCAGCTCGCCGGCCCGGTGGCGCAGGCGCTGGACACGCTGCGGGAAGCCTTGAACGTGCGCGCCTCGTTCGAACCCGCCACCAGCGAGCGCTGCTTCACGCTGGCGATGTCCGACGTCGGTGAAACCTATTTCCTGCCGGTGCTGGTGGACGCGCTGGCCCTGACAGCGCCACGCGTCACCCTGCAGTGCGTGCCCGTGGCCGACGCCTCGCTGCGCGACGACATGGCCGGTGGCCGGGTTGATCTGGCGCTGGGCCTGCTGCCGCAGTTGCAGGCCGGCTTTTTCCAGCAGACACTGTTTCGCCAGCACTACGTGGCCCTCATGCGCGCCGGCCACCCGCTGACCACTCGGGCGCAGATCACCGCCGCGCAGTACCGCCAGGCCAGCCACGTGCGCGTGGTCTCGACCGGCACCGGCCACGGCCTGGTGGACGCGGCGCTGGAGCGGCTGGGCGTGAGGCGCAGCGTGCGGCTGACGGTGCCGCACTACGTGGCGCTGGGCCATGTGCTGGGCGGCAGCGATCTGATCGCGACCGTGCCCGAGCGCTTTGCCGATCGCGTGACCGCGCCCTTCGGCCTCGTCGCCCGCCCGCTCACCCTCAAGCTGCCCGCCAGCCACATCGCCCAGCTCTGGCACGCCCACCTGCACCGCGACCCCGGCCACCAGTGGCTGCGCGCGCTGGTCGCGATGCACTTTGGCGCGCCGGAAACCGCATGATGCAGGCGGCCAGTGGCCTGCACGGCATCGCGACAGCCGTTCTCGAAACAACCACACAAGCGCTCACGGGTGAGCACTTTGTTCATCGCGTCGCGTCCCTGTTTCGCGCTCGTCCATCCCCGCACCCCCGCTGCCTTCACAATCGTGGACATCGGAAAATCTTGCTGCAGGTGGTCTCGTGATTGAAATGTTGGTGCGTCTGGGCCTGGCCCTTTTCCTGTCGCTCGGTCTGGCGGTGCTGCTGGCCTGGGGCTGGGACAGCTCCGATCCCCTGCCAACAACAGCCGGCATCCCGCTCGACGCCAGCGCCAGCGTGGCGCCCCTGGACTGACCCGTTCATCGCCCCAATGGGCCTTCGTGTCGCTATTTGAGACGCACCCCGAGCGCCTTGACAAAGATCAAGTTCGAGGTATTTCGGCCTGCCAGACTGCGTGCATTCCCTTCACGCACCCGGAGAAATGGCCCATGAACCGCCTTCTGCTCATCCTCACCGCCAGCCTGCTCGCTGCCCCTGTCGGGGCCGCCGCAGGCGATGACGCCGCCGCCCTGAAACTTGCCACCAACAGCGGCTGCATGACCTGCCACCACATCGAGCCGGGCACCAAAGGCCCGGGCGGCCTCGCCCCCATCGGCCCGGCCTGGCGCGACGTGGCCGCCAAATACAAAGGCCAGAGCGACGCACAGAAACAGCTGACCACCACCGTGCTCGCCGGCTCCAGCCCTTACGAGAGCCACTGGAAAGACAAGGTCAGCGGTCTGGCCATGCCACCCAACAAAGTCGCCATCTCTGAGGCCGACGCCGGCAAACTCGTGGCCTGGATCCTGGCGCTGCCGGTCAAGAACTGAACCGGTGAACGCGCCAGACCCGGAACATCACACGCTCAGCGCACCTGAATCCGGCTGATGTACTCCAGCAAGGTGAGGATGCGGGCCCGCACCATGGCGGGTTCGTCATAGCGGCCGCGTGCCTCGCGCAGGGCTTGCGACTGCTCGACCCGGTATTCCCAGCCCCACACCGGCATGTCGCGGGAGCCGTGGCTGGGCACGCCCGCGCCGTCGATCACCTCATACAGCCGGTTGATCGGCAACACGCCCTGGTTCTTTTTCGCCAGTTGGGTCAGGTCTGGCGGACTGCGCTGGAGCAGGTTGCCCAGTGAGCCATTGCCCTTGCCATCGATGCCATGGCAACTGGCGCAGTTCTCAGCAAACTCCGACTTCCCGGGATCCAGAGCCTGCTGTGCGGCCACGCCGCCTGCACCCAGGACCATGGCTGCGACCAGCAGCCCTTGCCGTACGACCATCCAATGTGTTGTGTTGTTCATGTGGTGACTCCTGTGGATTGAGAACGTGGATGGGAGCCAGCGACGCCCGCCACCCCGTCCACGGTGCATCCTAGAAGCAGGTACCACCATCCAAATTGACAACACTCAATGGAACCGCGTCTTGCCAGCGGCGGTCCCAGAAGCCGCCGCCATGGGTCGGTGTCCGTACAATGCCGCGACCCCCTGGAACACCCCCCATGCTGAAATTTGACCTGCTGAAAACGGACACCGCCGAGGGGCCAAACCCCGGCAGCCACGCGCGCCGTGGCCGCCTCACGCTCAACCACGGCGTGGTCGAGACGCCCATCTTCATGCCCGTGGGCACCTACGGCACCGTCAAAGGCGTCATGCCCGCCAGCCTGGAAGACATGGGTGCCCAGATCATCCTGGGCAACACCTTCCACCTCTGGATGCGCCCCGGCCAGGACGTGATGAAAAGCTTCGGCGGCCTGCACGGCTTCGAGCAGTGGCACAAACCCATCCTCACCGACTCGGGCGGTTTCCAGGTCTGGAGCCTGGGCGCCATGCGCAAGATCACCGAAGACGGCGTGCACTTTGCCAGCCCCGTGAACGGCGACAAGCTGTTCATGTCGCCCGAGGTCAGCATGCAGATCCAGACCGGACTGAACAGCGACATCGTGATGCAGCTCGACGAGTGCACACCCTACGAAACCAACGGCCACCTCACCACCGAGGCCGAGGCGCGCAAGAGCATGGAGATGAGCCGCCGCTGGGCCGTGCGCTCCCAGGACGAATTCGCCCGGCTGGAGAACCCCAACGCGCTGTTCGGCATCGTGCAGGGCGGCATGTTCGAACACCTGCGCCAGGAGTCGCTGGAAGCGCTGGTGGAAATGGACTTCCCTGGCTATGCCATCGGCGGCGTGAGCGTGGGTGAACCCAAGGAACAGATGCTGCAGATCATGGCCCACACGCCGCACCGCCTGCCCGCGCACAAGCCGCGTTACCTGATGGGCGTGGGCACACCGGAAGACCTGGTGCAGGGCGTGGCCGACGGCGTGGACATGTTCGACTGCGTCATGCCCACGCGCAACGCGCGCAACGGCACGCTGTTCACGCGCTTTGGCGACCTGAAGATCCGCAACGCGCGCCACAAGACCGACCACCAGCCGCTCGACACCACCTGCACCTGCCACGCCTGCGCGGGCCGCGCAGGCGTGAGCTGGGACGACGGTGGACGCGACGGCTTCAGCCGCGCCTACCTGCACCACCTGGACCGCTGCGGCGAAATGCTCAGCCCCATGCTCGCCACCATCCACAACCTGCACTACTACCTGAACCTCATGCGCGAAGTGCGCGAGGCGCTGGACGCGGGGCGCTTCGGTGTTTTCCGTGCGCAGTTCAAGGCGGACCGCGCGCGCGGTGTCTGACGCCTGCGGGGCAGGCGCTCGCCACGCCGCGCGTATATGCTGCGCGCCATGACCCACCCCGCCGTTCCCCGCCACATCCTGCCCGTGCTGGTCACGGCCCAGTTCGCCGGCACCTCGCTGTGGTTTGCGGTGAACGCGGTCATGCCCGACCTGCAACGGGAGCTGGGCTGGCCCGCCAGCGCCGTGGGGCCGCTCACGTCTTCGCTGCAGTTCGGCTTCATCATCGGCACGCTGGTCTTCGCCCTGCTCGCCATCGCCGACCGCTTTGCGCCGCGCCGCGTGTTCCTGTTCTGCGCGCTGGCGGGCGCGGC
This sequence comes from Hydrogenophaga sp., assembly GCA_030653975.1. Classification (GTDB taxonomy): domain Bacteria; phylum Pseudomonadota; class Gammaproteobacteria; order Burkholderiales; family Burkholderiaceae_C; genus Hydrogenophaga. The sequence continues at coordinate 35,777 of JAURYH010000029.1, forward strand.
CTGCACCGTGGGCGCCTGGGCCATGGTCACGCACTACGAAGCCCTGTTGATCTGGCGCTTTCTCACCGGCGTGTTTCTCGCCGGCATCTATCCCGTGGGCATGAAGATCGCGGCGCAGTGGTACACCAAGGGCCTGGGTGGGGCGCTGGGCCTGCTGATCGGCGCACTGGTGCTCGGCTCGGCCAGCGCCCACGCGCTGCGCGCGCTCAGCGGCGCCCTGCCCTGGCCCACGCTCATGCTGGGTGTGGCGGCGCTGGCGGCAGCGGGCGGCCTGCTGCTCTACTTCGGCACCAGCGACCCGCCGCACGCACACGCCCGCGTGACCACGCTGCAGTGGCGCGCGCTCGGCACGGTGTGGACCGATGGCCGCGTGCGCGCCTCGGTGCTCGGGTACTTCGGCCACATGTGGGAGCTCTACACCGTGTGGGTCATGGTGCCGCTGGTGCTGGCCACGCGGCTGAGCGGCAGCAACCTGTCATGGGCCGCTTTCTGGGTGCTCGGCGCGGGCGTGATCGGCTGTGCCGGCGGTGGCTGGGTGGCGCAGCGCTGGGGCAGTGCGCGCGTGGCCAGCACGCAGCTGGCGATCAGCGGGCTGTGCTGCCTGGCCACGCCCTTCGTGATCGACGCGGCCGCGCCACTGTTCTATGGCTGGCTGGTGCTCTGGGGCATCACCGTCTCGGGCGACTCGCCGCAGTTCTCCACGCTCACCGCGCGCAACGCGCCACCGCAGGCCGTGGGCAGCGTGCTCACGCTCACCAACAGCTTGGGCTTTGCGCTCTCCATCGTGAGCATCCTGCTGTTCGTCTCGCTGTCGCAGACGGTGAGCCTGGGCGCGCTGCTGCCCTGGCTGGCTGTGGGCCCTGCGCTGGGGCTGTGGGCCATGGGGCGGCTGGTGCGCGAAGAACGGCGACCCGCCAGCGCCTGAACCTCAGGCGGTTGCGCCCTGCGCCGCTTCCGGCAGGACAACGGGCTCCTTGGCCGAGGTGCCGCACGAGAAGCAGTAGCGCGCAAACGCGTTCTTGCGCGTGCTGCAGTGCCCGCAGTGGTCAAACAGGCACAGGCCGCAGTGCGGGCAGAAGTCGGTCTTGCCGTCTTTCATGTCCACCGTGCGCTCGCAGCCCGGGCAGATGTTCTTGGTCATGCGCGCCTGCGCCTGGTCGTAGTCCATCTCGCGCTGGCGCGTCTGGGCTGGCTGCGCTTCGGCGAGCTTCTGCCGCTCCAGGTAGCGCTGCAGCGCCTGGATCGCGTAGCGCCCGCCGATCACCGTGAGCACGATGCCCACGATGTAGCGCACATAACCGCCGTAGCTCGGCAGGTAGGGCACCAGCTCCACGAAGAAGGCGAACAGCGCGAAGAAGATGAAGCCCCAGACGAAGGGCCACGACGAGCCCTTGCGGTGTTTCTTGAACAGGTAACCCGCGAGTACCAGCAGCGGCAGCGTGAGCGCCAGCCGGTAGCCGAACACGCGCAACTCCTGCGCACGCTGCGCATCCACAAAGGCGCCGCGAGCCTCGTTCTGCAGGCTTCGCAGTTCGGCCTGCGCGCGTTCCTGCGCCTGGCGCGCGTCCAGCGCCGCCTGCTGCTGCCGCTCGACCGCCGAGAACGCCGCGCGTTCGACCTGCCGCAGGCCGTCGAGCTCGCGCGTGCGCACCAGCACCGCGTCGTCCTGTTCCGCGCGCTGCGTCACGCTGCGCGTCGCCAGCCAGTTGTCGAAGGTTTCGCGCGCGGCGCGGTTGTCGGCGCGCGCCGTCTGCAGCTTGAGCTGCGCCTGTTCCAGTTCGGCCTGGGCTTCTTCGGCCGCACGCTCGGCCGTCTTGATGGACTCCTTGAGCGCCGGCGTGCGCTGTGGGTCCATGAAGTCTTCCAGCGACTGGCGCTGCTCCACCCGCGGCAGATCGCCGACGATGGTGCTGCCCAGCCCGGTCAGGAACCAGGCGAACAGGAACGCCACCAGCCACAGGCCGCGGTGGAACCATTTTTCGGACAGACGCAGGGTCTTGCTCATGTTGTTTCCCTCCAGGACAAAGTGATCGAAGGCATTGTGAACCCGCTCACAGCGCGATCCGTTGCGCCGACGAGCCCAGGCCGGTGCGCGCCAGCCAGTCGAGCACCGAATCCACCGTCACCGTCTCGATGCGGTCCGAGAAGCGCTTGGCGTTCGGGTGGTCGTCGAAGCGGATGTGCACCGAGCTGGCGCTCGCACCCAGTCGGGTCATCGGCCCCAGGCGCAGCGTGCTCGGCTGATAGCCCTTGAAGCCCAGCCAGGCCTGCGCCTGCGCGCGGGTCGTGAGGCCCGGCTCGGCGGCCATGGCCAGGGTCTCCAGCGCCCACTGGTTGGACTGCTGGTAACGCGTGCCCCAGGCGTAGGCCACCATGTTGTAGTCGCGCTGATGCAGGCGGATGCTGCGCGCCGGGTCGGTCAGCAGCGCGAGCAGCGGTGCCTGCAGCTGCGGCGCCGGCACCGACCACACCGCCTCGTCCCGCCAGAGGTCGTCCAGAAAGAACTCGCCCAGGCCCTGGCGGTAGATCGAGCCAGTACTCGTGCCGCACTGGTTGAGTTTGTGCAACACGCGCCACGGTCCCTCGGCCGTCTTGTAGGCCCAGCCCAGGTGCGAGTAGCGCAGCTGGTACTTGCCCAGGTCCTGCCCCGCGCGGCCCAGCACCACCACGCGCGCGCCGCTGCGGGCGAACTCCGCGTCCAGCGCCTGCGCCGTCTGCTGCGCCAGCGCCAGGCCCTGCGTCAGCGTCTGCGGTGTCAGCGGCCGCTGCTCGCAGGAGCGACCGGCGTGCGCGGTGGGTGCCATCAGCAGCGCGGCGGCCAGGGTCAGCGCGGTGGGGATCGCTTGAAACGTCTTGTTCATGGAGCCCCCTTTCTTAATATGTGATGCGTTCGTTGTGCAGCAGCGCGCGACCCAATTCATTGGGAATGAAACACAACACCTCGCCCGCCGCCGAGAGCAGCACGCCGGTGCCGATCACGCTCACCGCCACCGCCGTGCCCACGCTGGCCGTCACGCCCGAAGCGGCGCGCCCCGTCAACTCCACACTGGCCCGCGCGCCGTCAGACGCCCGCTCCAGCACGATCAGCGTGCCGCGCGCCGACACCTCGACCGTTTTCACCACCAGCACCGCGCCACTCACCGTGAGCGCCACCGGCAGCGCGCTCACCGCCACCGCGCCCGCGGCGGCACTGCCCGCCACCCCCACCACCGAGGCCACCGGCAAAGCCGAGAGCACCAGCGAAGCTTCGCTCTGCGCCCGCGCCGGGCCGGCGGCCAGGGCCAGCGCCAGGCCGGCGGCGAGAAAAGTCCGGGTCAAAAAAGAACGTGTCATGTCATCACTCCTGAAGAAGGAAACCGTCAAAGAAAGAGAAGGGAGGGGAAAAAAGGAAGCCGCGAAGCGCTTCAGGCTGCGGGCTGGGCCGTGGCAGCCACGCGCTCGGCCAACGCCTGCTGGCGACCCATCACATGGGCTTCGGCCAGATCGGCCTCGTGCCGGTCGCGCAGCGTCTTGGCCAGCGTGAAGGCGGAGGTCACGAGGTAGAGCCAACTCACACCCAGGTAGGCCTTGTAGGTCTCGTCGATCTGCATGCGCAGCAAGCCCCAGAGCGTGAGCCCCATCGCCACACCGAAACCACCCCAGACCACGAAGCGCCACATCGGCGTCTCCGGCTCGCCCGCCAGGCTGGCCTTCTGCGAGTCGCGCACCGACTTGGACAACACGAACACGGTGGACAGGCAGAACACATAGCCCATCACCATGAACGCCCGGTCCAGCGCCTGCCCCGGCAGGTAGGCCAGGCCGGTGGCGCAGAGAAACACCGCGAGGCCGAACGACACCCACACCTGGAGCTGCCAGGCGCGGGTGTCGCGCATCACGATGAGGGGGGAACGGTTGCTGCTGGCCATGTGAAACCTCGGTGGGTTGTTGAACATGGCGCGATGGTGGGATGGGCGCGGGTATTCAAGGTCAGATTTGAATACTGGAATCGAAAAATCGAACCATCAGGATCGATATTCGATACTTCTTGACCCACTGCGTCTGAACCGCTCGTCAAAGGCATCCTTCGCCCTCGACCTGGAACGGGCGCTGTTTGACCGACGGAAAGCCGCCCGGTCCACGGTTCAAACCTGGGCCTCTGCAGGCGGTGAGCAGCGGCGGGACGCGGAAGCACCGAACCACGTGAGCACACCGCCTGTTGCAACCAACGCCGCCGCCACGAGGAAGGTGAGGCGCAGGCCCGCCGTCAGCTGCTCCGCGCTCGCCGTGACCACCAGGCTGGTTGACGCACCGAAGCTGAACACCGCGCCCATGGCCGATGCCCCGGTGATCAGCCCGAGGTTGCGCGAGAGGTTGAGCAGGCCCGACACCACGCCCCGCTGGTCTGCCGTGGCGCTGGCCATCACAGCGGTGTTGTTGGCCGACTGGAAGCTGGCGTAACCCGCCGTGATGAGGCCGAGCGCGCCTGCGTAGCCGGCCGCGCCCCAGGTGGTGGCCGCGACCGGCAGCGTGGCGGCGCCCAGGAACATGGTGACCAGCCCCGCCACGCCCACCGGCTGTGAGCCCACCCGGTCCACCAGGCGGCCGGCCGGCGCGCCAAACACGGCGGCCACGGCCGGGCCGACCGACATCACCAGCCCCAGGCGGGTCGCGTCCAGCTGGAGCGCACCCACCAGATAAAACGGCCCCACCACCAGGGTGGCCATCACCACGGTGGTGACCAGCGCGCTCGAGGCAAAGCCCGTGGCCATCACCGGGTGGCGGAATGTCGCCAGCCGCACCAGGGGCGCTGCCACCCGGGTTTCGGCGAAGACAAAGGCGCCCAGACCAAGCAAGGCCAGGAGCAACAAACCCGCGTTGACGGGACCGAACGCACCGCGCCCGAGCGTCATGGCCAGCGAGTAGGTCGCCAGAGTGAGGGCCAGCAGCACCGTGCCGACGGGATCGAAGCGCACCGGCTTCGAGGCGGTGGACGCTGGATCGGCCGGCAAGTGGCGGTAGGCCATCGCCAGCGCCAACAGGCCGAGCGGCACGTTGATCCAGAACACTGCGTTCCAGCCGCAGACACCGATCAACAAGCCGCCCAGGGTGGGGCCCAGCGCGGTGCCCACCGCCGACACGGTGCCCAGCAGCCCCATGGCGCTGCCCGCCTGGTGCTTGGGCACGCGCTCGCTGACCAGGGCCATGGTCAGCGCCATCATGGTGGCGGCACCCAGGCCCTGAACCACCCGGGCTGCGATCAGTTGCCACAGGGTGGTGGACGCACCGCCCGCGAGCGACGCCAGCGTGAACACCCCCAGGCCCCACAGCATGAGCCGGCGCCGGCCCACGAGGTCGCCCAAGCGCCCCACCGCCACGATGGCCACGGTGATCGTCAGCAGATAGGCCAGCACCACCCATTGCACCGCCTGGAACGATGCGGAAAACGCCTGCGTCAGGGTGGGCAGGGCCACGTTGGCGATGCTCGTGCCCAGCGATGACAGCAGCATCGACAAGGACAGGCTGAACAGCACGGTTTTCAGGGCCGGTGCAGAGGGTTCGGCCGCTGTGTCAGGGGCCGCTTCAATGGGGGTGGGAAGGGACATGTCGGGCTCCGAAAAAAGGATCACCCGATGCTAGGGAGCGGGTCGATCTGGCGGAAGGCGCACGCCCCGCAATCAACAAGTGCAGCCAACGCCATGGGTGGGGCCTGCGTGCTATGTTTCCGGCATGACCCCGCTCGACTTCAACCTCCTGTTGACCCTGGACGTGCTGCTGACCGAACAGAACGTCGCCCGCGCCGCCCAACGGCTGAAGCTGAGCCCCTCGGCGATGAGCCGTGCCTTGGCCCGCCTGCGCGAGACCACGGGCGACCCGCTGCTGGTCAGGGCCGGGCGCGGCCTGGTGCCCACGCCGCGTGCGCTGGAACTGCGCGAGCGCATCGGCCCCCTGGTGCAGGAGATCGAGGCGGTCATGCGCCCCCTGAACGCCCTCAAGCTGAGCGAACTGGCCCGGACCTTCACGCTGCGCAGCAGTGAGGGCTTTGTGGAGAACTTCGGCGCGGCGCTGATCCAGCGGGTCGCCGACGAAGCCCCGAACGTGCGCCTGTGTTTCGTGCAGAAGCCCGACAAGAGCAGCACGGCGCTGCGCGACGGGGCGGTCGATCTGGAGACCGGCGTGGTGGGCGCCACAATGGGGCCGGAAATCCGCGCGCAGGCCCTGTTCCGCGACCGGTGGATCGGCGTGGTGCGCAAGGGGCATCCGCTGCAACACGAAACGCCCATCACAACAGAACAATTCGCCCAGGGTCGCCACATCGCCGTATCAAGGCGCGGGGTGGTCGGTGGACCGGTCGACGATGCGCTGGCACCCCTCGGATGGCAGCGCAAGGTGGCGACCATCACGAGCGGCTTCGTGGCGGCCTTGGCGCTCGCACGTGGCACCGATCTGATCGCCTGCGTGCCGGAGCGCCACACCGAGAATCTTCGTGGCGATCTGCACAGCTTCGCGCTGCCGTTTCCCGTGCCGGACTTCTCCATCTCCCTGTTCTGGCATCCGCGGCAACAGGCTGATCCGGCGCACATGTGGCTGCGACGGGTGGTGCTGGAGACTTGCGGAGCCGATCACCCACCCACGCCCGGTTGAATGGGGCGCTCGCGGCGCAGGCCGCCGGCGATGGCGCCTCAGTTGCCGAGAAGGCCCGCCACCCGATCCCTCAAGGCTTCCGGCGTCACCGCTCCAGCTTTCACCGGCTCGCCCACATTCAGCCCCACCCGGTTGAACACCCCGCGCCGGAACGGCCGGGCCATGGCGACGCGTTCGCCCTGGCGCTCTTCGACGCGGCTGAAGAACGAGCCCCAGAGGTTGGTGAGCGCCATGGGAATGACGTTCACCGCCACGCCGTCGGCCCGGGCGCGCTCCAGGATTTTCATGACGCCGGCCTTGAAGGGTTGCAGCGTGCCGTCGCGGGTGATGCCGCCTTCGGGGAAGATGGCCAGCAGATCGCCCTCGCGCAGCACGGCAGCGGCGGCTTCGAACGCGGCCTCGTAGGCGGCCGGGTCTTCTTTCTGCGGTGCGATCGGAATGGCCTTGGCCAGCTTGAACAGCCAGCCCAGCACCGGCACCTTGAAGATGCGGTGGTCCATGAGGAAGCGCATGGGCCGCGGGCTGGCGGCCATGAGCAACACGGCGTCCACAAAGCTCACGTGGTTGCAAACGATGACGGCCGCACCCGCGCTGGGGATGTGTTCGTCGCCCACCACCTTGAAGCGGTAGACGAAGCGCGAGAGCACCCAGGCCACGAAGCGCAGCAGGTACTCGGGCACCAGCATGAAGATGTAGAACGCGACCACGGCGTTGGCCAGGCCCACCAGCAGGAACATCTGCGGGATGGTGAAACCCATCTGCAGCAAGGCGCCGGCGATCACCGCGCTGGCGATCATGAACAGCGCGTTGAGGATGTTGTTGGCCGCGATGATGCGGGCGCGGTGCGTGGGCTGGCTGCGCATCTGGATCAGCGCGTACATGGGCACGCTGTACAGGCCGGCGAACAGGCTGAGCAGGGCCAGGTCGGCCAGCACGCGCCAGTGCGCCGCATTGGCCATGAAGGCCCCCAGGCCCAGGCCGCTGGCGGGCGGCAGGCCCCGGGTGGCGAAATACAGGTCGACCGAGAACACGGTCATGCCGATGGCACCCACGGGCACAAGGCCGATCTCCACATGGCGGCGGCTGAGCACCTCGCACAGCAGCGAGCCGGTGCCGATGCCGATGGAAAACACCACCAGCAGCAGCGAGGCCACCTGTTCATCACCGTGCAGCACGTCCTTGGCAAAGGCCGGGAACAGGCTGAGGAAGACAGCGCCGAAGAACCACATCCAGCTGATGCCCAGCACCGAACGGAACACCACCGGGGTCTGGCGGGCGAGCCGCAGGTTGCGCCAGGTTTCGGTGACCGGGTTCCAGTTGATGGTGAGCCCCGGGTCCATCGCCGGCGAGGCCGGGATGTGGTGCGCGGCCACCCGCCCGAGGATGGCCAGCGCCACGCAGCTGAAGCCGACGTGGTGCGCGCCGATCTCGGGCACGGCGATGATCAGGCCACCGGCCACGTTGCCCAGCAGGATGGCCACGAAGGTGCCCATCTCGACCACGCCGTTGCCACCGGTGAGTTCGCGCTCGCTCAGGTGCTGCGGCAGGTAGGCGAACTTGACCGGTCCGAACACGGCGGACTGCAGGCCCATGAGGAAGATGCAGGCCAGCAGCACCGGAATGTGCTGCACGAAGAAGGCCCACGCGGCCAGCGCCATGATGCCGACCTCGGCGCGCTTGAGCCAGACGATCATGGCGCGGCGGTCGAGTTTGTCGGCCAGCTGGCCGCTGGTGGCGGAGAACAGCAGGAAGGGCAGGATGAACAGCGCGCCGATCACCAGACCGGCCAGATCGGCCGGCAGCCACTGCACCTGCAGCTGGTAGGTCACCAGCACGGTGAAGGCGAACTTGAACAGGTTGTCGTTGGCCGCGCCGAGGAACTGGGTCCAGAAGAAGGGGGCGAAGCGGCGCTGGCCCAGCAGCGAAAACTGGCCGCCCTCGTGGGTGGCGGGGCCGGCGTGGCCGCTGCTCGCTGCGGGAACCATGGCGGACGTGGTCGCTGGGCTGCTCATGCGGATCTCCTCCAGATGTCTTGTGATCATGGTTCCGAGGGCGCCGCGCCGCGGCCCGTTGCCCGCGCATTCTGCCGCATGGCCCGCAGCACCGGCCAGGCGGCCAGACCGGCCACCAGGTGCTTGAGGCTGTGGCCCGACACCACGTCGCCGGTGGCATGGAACACGGCGTCGTCGCCCAGCTCCAGCAGCTTGGCCAGCGCATACAGGCCGATCAGCACACCCAGACGCACCCCCAGGGCGCCGGCCCGGGGCTGGTGCAGCGCGAGCCAGACCATGAGCGCCATGCCGCCGAACTGCACCACGGCCCAGGGCAGCACATTGCCGTGTGTGAGCGGCATCACGGCCGACAGCACCGCCACCACCAGCGTCAGGCGCATCACACACACCGCGGGCTTCTGCCCCACGCGCTCGGCCACCGCCAGCGCCAGCGCACCGGCAAAGGTGACCGCCATGCCCGTGCGGTCAAGCACCAGGCTCTGGGCATCGGGTGCCCAGTGGTACCAGGCCGAGCCGACACCCGTGAGCAACAGGCCACCGAAGAACACCGCCAGGGCCAGCCGGGTGCCCGGCGCCCAGGGGCCACCGCGCAGCAGCGCCCACCCGCCCAGCAAACCCGCGCTCCCTATCGCCAGGTTGGTCCAGACATCCATGAAATTGGGCACGCCCCAGAGGCTTCTGGCGTCGACGAACGGATGGCCGTGGGCATGCAGCGCGGCGTGGCCGTGGGCGTTGAGCGCCAGGCCGCTGTGCGCCAGCCAGGTCGGCCCGGCGATCACGGCGAGCAGCCAGAGCACGAGCAGCGCGGTGCCCGCGGTCACCAGCCGCTGCCCGACGGGTGACAAGGGCATGGATCGCAGCACACACAGGGTGGCGGGGCGGGTGGTGACAGATCGGGCGGACAAGGACATAGAGGCACTCCGGTGGCGCAGGGGCCGGGTGAAACAACGGGACAAAGGGGGTGAGACCGGGGCGCAGTGTCTGAGCGGCGGGCGCGCAAACGGGTCAAATTCCGATACAGTGCACCCACTTCCAACCCAAGGTATCGGTATCCGATACCCGATCCGCACGAGCGACGCGCCGGGCCGCCCCAAGCCGGCTCGCGCCGCCATGCACAGCACGAAGGCATTCCCATGAGCACCACCCAGGACCTGGTCACCGCCCTCAAGAAGGAACTCAAGACCGCGCAGATGACCTACGCCGATCTGGCGCGGGCCATGGGCATGGCGGAGTCGAGCGTGAAGCGCATGCTGGCCAAGGGCGACATGTCGCTCTCGCGCGTGGACGAGATCTGCCGCGCGCTGCGGCTGGACTTCGCCGATCTCGCGCGCCGCGTGGCCGACGCCCAGCCGCTGCTGCGCGAGATGACGGCCGAGCAGGAGCGCGCCGTGGTGGCCGACAAGAAGCTGCTGCTGGTCGCGATCTGTGTGCTCAGCCAATGGACGCTGGAGCAGATCACCGCGGCCTACCGGCTCAGCGAGGCCGAGTGCGTGACCTGCCTGGCGCAGCTCGACCGCATCGGCATCATCGAGCTGCGCCCGCTGAACCGCTACCGCCTGAAACTCGCCAAGACCTTCCGCTGGCGGCCGCACGGCCCGGTGATGAACTTCTTTCGCGACCACGCCCTGCTGGACTATTTCGCCGGCGGTTTCGATGGCTCCGGCGAGGGCCTGCTGCTGGTGCACGGCTCGATCAGCCGCGCGCTCGCACCCCTCTTCGTGGAGCGGCTGCAGCGCGTGGCGCAGGACTTTGCCCAGCAGCACCAGACCGACCAGAAGCTGGCCGAGAAAGACCGCGGGGGCTACACGCTGGTGCTGGCGATGCGGGGCTGGGAGTTTGAAGCCTTCAGTCGACTCAGGAGGTGACCCCCCTCGCGCCGCTTCGCGTCACCCCCCCAAGGGGAGGGCGGCACTGGCGGTCCGGCGGAGCCGGTTCCGCGGTGCCCTGGGGTTTGCTCCCCCTCTGGCATCCCGCCCTTGGGCTACCGGGTCACGGGCCCGGCCCGAGCAGATGGATGGGCTCCCCACAGACGCGCGCGCTCAAGCGCTGGCATGATGTCGGGCTTGCCCGACAGCGGGCCCACTTCTTTTCCTGTTCCGCACGCCCCCATGAACGCACCCGCCAACGACACGCCCGACCACACCGCTGCGGCACCCGCTGAAGCCAGCGCCTCCGAGCCCACCGGCGCCGCCCCCCGCGGCCAGCGTCCGAACCGCGGCCGCCGCCCACAGCGCCCGGCCGCCGAGCGCCCCGCCGGCCCGGCGCCGGCGCGGCAGCACCCGGTGCTGGACCAGCTGGCCAACCTGTACCCGGCGCTGTTCGGCGAGGTGCTTCTGCCGCTCAAGCGCGGCATCTACCAGGACCTGCTGGCCGCACAGCCCGAGGCGCTGGACAAAGACGGCCTGAAAGCCGCGCTCGCGTTGCACACCCGCTCCACGCGTTACCTGACGGTGGTGGCCTCGGGCCTGCCGCGCCACAACCTGGCGGGTGAGCCGGTGGAAGACCTCACGCCCGAGCAGGTGCACCACGCGCTGATCGAGGTGTTCCGCCGGCGTGGCGCGCGCAGCCGCGAAGACCTGCGTCCCAAGCTGCGCCAGCGCATCCTGCAGGCCTACGAAGCCTCGGGCCTGCCGCGCGACGCATACGCCGAACGCGTGCGTGGGCGTGACGAAGAGGTCAACCAGCTCACCCAGGACGCGCTGGCCGTGGCCGCGACGCGCGAAGCCCGCGACGAAGCCCTGCTGCGCGCCTTCGAGGCCAGCGGCAAGGCGCTCAACGAGTTCGCCGACATGTACGGCCTGCACGTGCTCGACGCCAACCGCACGCTGGAGCGCGCACGCGCCCGGCTCAGCCGTCCGGTCACCCCGGCGGTGGCCGCTGCAGCCCCCGAGGCCGCGGTCGACGCCACCAGCGCCGAACCCGCAGCCGAACCCGACGCCCCCTCCCCCGCTCCATGAACCCGGCCCCGCCCGCCACCGCCACAGAATCACCCTACGCGTGGTTCCGGCTGGTGGTGTCGCTGGCGTTGATGACGCTGGGCGGCGCGGGCATGTATTCGGTCACGGTGGTGCTGCCGCGCATCCAGGCCGACTTTGACGTCGCGCGCGGCGACGCCTCGCTGCCCTACACGCTGACCATGGTGGGCTTCGGCCTCGGCGGCATCCTCATGGGCCGGCTGTCGGACCGTTTCGGCGTGATGGTGCCGGTACTCGGCGGCGCGGTGGGCCTGGGCCTGGGTTTCATCGCCGCGGGCGCGGCCCAGAACCTGTGGCAGTTCAGCCTGGCGCAGGGCCTCCTGATCGGGCTGCTCGGCACCTCGGCCACGTTTGCGCCGCTGGTGGCCGACACCTCGCGCTGGTTCACCCGCCGCCGCGGCATCGCGCTGGCGATCTGCATGAGCGGCAACTACCTGGCCGGCGCCATCTGGCCGCCGGTGATCCAGCACTTCATCGACAACGGCGGCTGGCGCCAGGCCTACATCGGCATCGGCGTGTTCTGCCTGCTGGTGATGTTGCCGCTGGCGCTGGTGCTGCGGCGCCGCCCGCCGGACATGCCCGCGCCACAGGCGCTCACCGCTGCGCAACCGGGCGCCAGCCTGCATGGCGAACGACCGCTCGGGCTCTCGCCCGGCACGCTGCAGGCCCTGCTGTGCGTGGCTGGCGTGTCGTGCTGCGTGGCGATGTCGATGCCGCAGGTGCACATCGTCGCCTATTGCACCGACCTGGGTTTTGGCGCCGCGCGCGGCGCGGAGATGCTCTCGGTGATGCTCGGCATGGGCATCGCCAGCCGGCTCATCTCGGGCTGGATCTCGGACCGCATCGGCGGCCTGCGCACCCTCCTGCTGGGCTCGGTGCTGCAGGGTGTGGCGCTGCTGATGTTCCTGCCTTTCGACGGCCTGGTGCCGCTGTACCTGATCTCGGGCCTGTTCGGCCTGTTCCAGGGCGGCATCGTGCCGAGCTACGCGCTGATCGTGCGCGAACATTTCTCGCACGCCCAGGCCGGCGCGCGCGTGGGCACGGTGCTGATGGCCACGCTGTTCGGCATGGCGCTGGGCGGCTGGATGTCGGGCGCGATCTTCGACCTGACCGGCTCTTACCAGGCGGCGTTCCTCAACGGCATCGGCTTCAACCTGCTCAACATCGGCATCGTGCTGTTCCTGCTGAAACGGGCCCGCGGCCCCGGCGCAGGCCACGCCCGGGTCGTGCCCGCCTGATGCCCTTGTTTCAGGCCACCGGCATGGTGAATACGGTCAGCACGCCGGTGTAGCCGTAGAGCCGGTGGTGGGCGATCTCGCCGCCGGCGAAAAACCCGACCAGGGGCACATCACCCAGCGCGCGCCGCACGATCTGCAGCTCGGCGCTCGGGCCGCCAAAGTGCGGACCGCCGCGTCCGGCGCAGCTCACATACACCGCGCCCGCAATGCGCCGCGCGGGTTGGGGCGCGGCATCGGCCTCCGGAGCTTCCAGCGCCGTGGCCAGGGGCAGGCTGAGTTCTTCGGGCTCCAGTTCCTCGCGCACCTCGGCACACACCCGGATCAGGTCGGCGCGCGCCGCCTGCACGTTGCGCTCGCAGAACGCCAGCCGGCTGCCCACCAGCGCCACGTCGGCGATCGCCACGCCGCGCCGCCCCGGATCGAGGCCGATGATGTGGCGCACCGTGACTTCGGGGCCGAACTGGCCGCGCCGCTGCGGCGATCGCGCACCGCCATCGGCAGCGATCGGGGGCGTGAGGCCCACGAGGGTGGCGCGCAGGCGCTGCATGGCCTGTTCAGGCTGATCGAGCGAAATGCCGAGTTCGCGCAGGAGCACGTCCAGCGCCGGCTCGTTGTCCAGTGTGAGCACCAGGTTGCCGTCGGCGGCTGTCACCGTGCGTTCGCGGTCCACCGGCTGTGCCCCCTGCGTGACGCGCGAGATCAGGTCCACGCCCGGGCCGAAGGCCACACCGCTCAGGCCGCCGTGAAACACGCCGCTGGCCGCGCCGTGCCCTTGCAGGTTGCCCGCGCTGCTGAACGCGAACTGCACGCTCTCGCTGCGGCTGCCCACCAGACCCCCAAACAGGTAGCCGCTGGTGGTGCGGTCGGCGACTTCGGTGATCAGCTCGGCGAGGTCGGGGGTGTGGCCGTCGGCGTGCACCAGCGCGGCCTGGGCCTCGAAACCACCCACCCCGGCCGCACGCCCGCTCGCCGCCAGCGGCGCCACGCCGCTGAACACGCGGTACTGGTCGGGGCTGAGGTCGCACAGCATGACGGCCAGCGCCGGCTCGTCAAAGTACTCGACGTTGTTGGATGCAATCCCCACCCCCACCGTGCCGGCCCAGTCGGTCACTTCGGGCAGTTCGGCACTGAGGTGTTCGAGGATGGCCTCGGCCTCGCTGGCGTAATGGTCGGTGATGTAGAGCAGCGCGAGCGACGGCGCCCGGGCAGCACCGGGCAACGCCAGCTGCGCGCGCAACTGGGCGAGCACCAGCGCAGCGGCCATGCGCCACTGGGGATGGGTGGCGTGGGCGTAGGGAAAGGGTTGCATGGTCATGCGACCTCGGCACGGTCCAAGGGGGTTCAGCGCCGGCCGCTGCTGCGCGCCGGCTTGCCGGCAGCGGGCTTGCGCGTGGCCGCCTTGCGCGCCGGGGCCTTGGGCGCTGCGGCGGGCTGTTGGAGCCCGGTCAAGGGGAAAAAGGCGGTCGGCATGGGCCAGTTGCCGGTGGACAGCGGCTGGGCCGGGTTGGCGCGGGACGCAGCGGTGGGCGCCGGCTGGGCGGCGCGCACGCGCGCCGGCGTTTTTTTGGCGGCGGGTTTCGGGGCGGCCTTTTTTGCTGCGGGCCGGGCGGGCGTCTGGCGACCGGAGACGGCGCGTGCGGCGGCCTTGCCCATGCCGGCTGCGGTGCCTACGTTGCGCGCCACGGTTTCGGTCAGGCCCCGCGTGACTTTGCCGGCCACACCGGTGGCGGTTTTCACGGCCTGCTCGGTCAGGCCGCTGGCCATCTGGCGGGTGCTGTCCAGCGCCGTCTGTTTCGCCACGTCCTTCATGGCGTTGGTGGCGATGTGCTGGAACTGCTGCGAGAGCGCGCCCCACCATTGCATCGGGTCGATCACGCCGCCAGCCGGCGCGGCCGGATCAGCGGGAACGGGCTGCGTTCTGGCTTTGCGCGACCGGGACACCGGGGGTGGCGCCGGCTCGTCATCTTCCTCTTCCTCGTCTTCGAAGTCTTCCTCGACATCTTCCTCGTCGGCGTCATCGGCCGGCGCCGCTGGCGGTGTCGGCGTGCCATAGGTTCGGGGCGGTATTTCCAGGCCGGCGAACTGGGTGTGCACCGGGGCCGCTGGCGGGGCGCCGCCCGTGAAACTGGCCACGGTGTCGGCGGCCTTGATCTTGAGCGCGTTGGCAACGTCACCCAGGCTGAAATTCATGTTCTTCAAGGTGGCCAGCGTCATCTTCTGGACTTCCAGCGCCTGGATGGTGGCGGCGAGCGCCTTGCTGTTCTGGTCGAGCCAGAAGTGCACGGCCTTGAGCTCCTCGATGCGTTTTTCGAGGTCTTCCACATTGAAGGTGGGTGCCACCCAGTGGCTCAGGTTGGGCATCTGGGGGAGGCTGTTGCCGAGGCCCTGCGCCACACCACCGGCGGCCTGCCCCGCGAGGTTTTGCAGGAACTCGAAACCTGGAACGAATTTGCCAAAACCGCTGCCCGATGTGTCGCTCATGGGAGTCTCCTGGTGGGTGTCTGGGTGGCGTGCGCGCCGGTTCAGCTGTCCACCCCGTAGCGGGGGGCGCGTCGTTCCCGCAAGGATGCCACACCTTCGCGCACATCGGGTCCGGCAAAACCCATGAATTCGAGCGCCAGCGAGGTGTCAAACGCCGGGCCGGCCTGGCGAAGCCAGTTGTTGAGCGAATACTTGGTCCAGCGGATCGCGGTCTGGCTGCCCGAAGCCAGCCGGTCGGCCACCTCGTAGGCCTTGTCGAGCAGGGCATCGTCATCCACCGCGAGCGAGACGAGCCCGATGCGCTCGGCCTCTTCGCCGCTGATGGGCTCGCACAGCATCAGGTAGTACTTGGCCTTGGCCAGCCCGCAGAGCAGCGGCCAGACGATGGCCGCGTGGTCACCGGCCGCCACGCCCAGGCGGGTGTGACCATCGACGATCTTCGCGGACTTCGCGGCGATGGAAATGTCGGCCAGCAGACCGGCGACAAGGCCCGCGCCCACGGCCGGGCCGTGCATGGCGGAGACGATGGGTTTGTCGCAGTTGATCACGTTGTAGACCAGGTCGCGCGCCTCTTTCCAGACCCGGGTGCGCACCTCGAAGTCGGTCGCCATGTCCTGCACCAGCGCCAGATCACCGCCACCCGAAAACCCCAGGCCGCTGCCGCGCAGCACGGCGCAGCGCACGCTGTCGTCGCGTCCCACGTCGCGCCAGATCTCGCTCAGTTCCCAGTGCCCTTCGTGGCCGGCGGTGGGCAGCTTGCCGTTGCCACCGGGGCCGTCGGCGCGCATCTGGATGTCGAGCACCGAGGGCACGCCGCCCACGGGCGGGCCACGGCGGGTGATGGCGAGGGTCTGGTAGCGGCTGTAGTCGACAGGGTTCATGGGTCTCTCCGTTGAAATCGGGCGTGCCCGCCCAAAATCCGGGCCAGGGTCCCGTCGATTCTGCTCCGTTTGCACCGCCAGACCGCCGCCGATTGCGCCGTATTTACCCGGGGGATTGCAGCGCTCTCCCTCCTGCGGCCGAGGTCGCTTGACGTGAGTCAACACCGGTCCCGACGAGGAGGCGCAAGATACGTGCACGGGGTTGGGAGATTCTTCCGGAAACCCCTCGCCAAAATCCAGAGGAGCCACCATGAGCCAGAACATTTCCGACACCTATGCCAGCCAGCTGCAGCAGATGCGCACCGAGGTGCTGGCCCAGTTGCGAGCCCAGCGGGGTGGCAAGATTGGCCGCGCTGAATCGGCCGCCGAAGCGCGCGAGAACGCGAGTGATGACTGGGCCCAGGCCGACACCGAGCGCGATCTGGCTTTTGCTCTGGAGGAGCGCGAATCGGCCGAGCTGGTCGCCATCGACGAGGCCCTCAAGCGCATCGCCGATGGCAGCTACGGCCTGTGCATCGATTGCGGCGCCAGCATCGCCACGCCGCGACTGCACGCCTACCCGACCGCGCTGCGCTGTGTCGCGTGCCAGGAGAAGATCGAACACGCCAAAGGCCAGGCGCGCCCTGCCGGCTACTGAATTTCTTGACCTTTATCTTTTACAGGAGTTGAATTGATGACCACATTCCATGCCGTTGTCTGGATGGACCACAGCGAAGCCCACGTCTTGATGTTTGACCGCGAACATGTGGAGTCCCAGCGCGTCAAGGCGCGCAGCCACCACACGCTCAAACACGGCCATGTGGGTGCCGACAAGGATTTTTTCAGCCAGGTGGCCCAGGCGCTGGAAGGGGTGAGTGAAGTGCTGTTGACCGGACCGGCCAACGCCAAGGTCGAGTTCCGCGACTTCTGCAAACACAACGTGCACGCGGTGGACAAGGCCATCGTCGACGTGATCACTTCCGACCACCCGAGCGATGCGCAGGTGGTGGCGATGGCCCGCCAGTACTTCCTGAAATTCGACCAGCAGGCGGCTGATCCCTCGCAGAGGTGAGGCCCCCGCGCCGCTTCGCAACTGAATAAAAAAAGCCCGCTGGCCAGCGCCGGTGGGCTTTTGTTATTCTGGGCCCATGCCCATCCAACCCGCCACCCTGCCCGCGCGCAGTCTGTTCCACCTCGCGTTCCACGTCACCGATCTGGACGAGGCCCGCCGCTTCTACGGCGGCGTGCTCGGCTGCACCGAAGGCCGCAGCACCGAGACCTGGGTGGACTTCGATTTCTTCAGCCACCAGATCTCGCTGCACCTGGGCGAACCGTTCAAGACCACGCCCACCGGCCGCGTGGGCGAACATCTGGTGCCCATGCCGCACTTCGGCCTGGTGCTGCTGTTGCCCGCATGGCAGGCGCTCGCCAGCCGCCTGGAAACAGCGGGCATGGACTTCGTGCTCAAACCCCAGTTGCGCTTTGAAGGCCAGCCTGGCGAGCAGTGGACGATGTTCTTCCGCGATCCCTTCGGCAACCCGATCGAAGTCAAGGGATATGCCTCGCTGGACGCGATCTTCGCCAGCTGACCGGCCGCCAACCGTCGCTGCAATCGACGAGCGGCACTTTTCAGGACCCAGGCGATGCGCCGCGGGCACCCTCAGCCGCTAGCATCGGGAACTTGGCGGTACCACGCCGCCGCATCGACCCTTCCCAACCTTCACCTTGACGGACAGCGACATGACCTCCACCGCCACACCCCCCGGTCTATCGCGACGCGCTTTCAGCGGCCTCCTCGCTGGCGCCGCCGCACTGGGCGCCCCCGCCCTGAGGGCCCAGTCGGGCAACCGGATCGTGCTGGGTCAGTCGGCTGCGTTCACGGGCGCCGCCGCCCAACTGGGCATCCAGTTCCATGCGGGCGCCAAACTGTATTTCGACCGGCTCAATGCGCAGGGCGGCGTGAACCAGACACAGATCGAACTGCGACAGCTCGACGATGGCTACGAACCGGATCGCTGCGTGGAAAACACGCGCAAGCTGCTGAACGACGATGTGTTCGCCCTGTTCGGCTACATCGGCACGCCCACCAGCGTCGTGGCGCTGCCGCTGGCCACCGAGGCGCAGACCCCGTTTTTTGCACCCTTCACCGGTGCCATGGGACTGCGCCAACCGTTCAACCGCATGGCTTTCCACATGCGCGCCTCGTACAACGATGAAACGGCGCTGATCGTCAAGCAGCTGACCCACCTCGGCCTGAAAAAGATCGCCGTGTTCTACCAGAACGACGCCTACGGCAAAGCGGGGCTCGACGGCGTGACGCTGGCCCTGGACGCGTTGGGCCTCAAGCCGGTGGCCACGGCCACGGTGGAGCGCAACACCGTGAACGTGGCCGACGCGGTGAAAACCATCAACGCGGCCCAGCCCGATGCGGTGGTGCAGGTTAGCGCCTACGCCTCGTGCGCGGCCTACATCCGCGCTGCCCGCAAAGCGGGCTACGGTGGCACCTTCTACAACGTGTCTTTTGTGGGCACGCAGGCGCTGGCCGACGAACTGGGCAAGGAGGGCGCCGGCGTGGTGGTCTCGCAGGTGGTGCCTTCGCCCTACCGGGCTTCCAGCGCGGTGACGCGCGAGTTCCTGGCGCTGATCGCGCAGGGCGGCGACAAGGTACAGCCCAACTTCTCCAGCATGGAGGGGTTCCTGGCCGCCAAACTCTTTGCCGAAGGCCTGCGCCGCACCAGCGGCCGGCCGTCGCGCGACAGCCTGATCAGTGGGCTGGAGAGCATCCGCAACCACTCCATGGGCGGGTTCGACGTGTCCTTCAGCGCCAGCAACCACGTGGCCTCGAAGTTCGTCGACCTGTCCATGCTCACCGGCGACGGGCGCGTACGGACCTGAGAGCCACGGGCCGCCGCGCCAGACCGCTTCAGACTTCCAGCGGCGCGATCTTCTGGTCGATGGCGCCGAAGATGCTCTGGCCGTCCTTGCCCTTCATCTCGATGCGGATGGTGTCGCCGAACTTCATGAATGCGGTGCTCGGCTGGCCATCGAGGATGGTTTCGATGCAGCGTTTTTCGGCGATGCAGCTGTAGCCCTTGGGCCATTCCTTCTTGCCGTCGACTTCGATGCCCTTGTTGCTGACCGTGCCGCTGCCGACGATGGAGCCGGCGCGCACGTTGCGGGTTTTGCCGATGTGGGCGATGAGCTGACCGAAATGGAAGGTCATTTCCGGGCCGGCGTCGCACATGCCGACCTTGCGACCGTTCCAGGTGCTCTGCAGGGTCAGGTTGACGCGGCCGCCCTGCCAGGCGTCGCCCAGCTCGTCGGGCGTGACCGCCACCGGGCTGAAGGCGCTGGCAGGCTTGCTCTGGAAGAAGCCGAAGCCCTTGGCCAGCTCGGCCGGGATCAGGTTGCGCAGCGACACATCGTTCACCAGCATCAGCAGGCGCACGCCCTCGAGCGCCTGCTCGGGTGTGCAGCCCATGGGCACGTCACCGGTGACCACGGCAATCTCGGCCTCGAAGTCGATGCCGAAGTCTTCGCTGGGCACCACCACGTCGTCGCAGGGGCCGATGAAGTCGTCGCTGCCACCCTGGTACATCAGCGGGTCGCTGTAAAAGGTGGCGGGCACTTCGCTGTGGCGGGCCGCGCGCACCAGCTCCACGTGGTTGAGGTAGGCCGAGCCGTCGGCCCACTGGTAGGCACGCGGCAGCGGTGCCATGCACAGGGCCGGGTCAAACGGGAAAGCGTGGCGCGCCTTGCCCTGGTTGAGCGTGACGTACAGGTCGTGCAGCTGGGGGGCGTGGAAGTTCCAGTCGTCCAGTGCCTGCTGCAGCTTGTGGGCGATGCCCGTCGCATAATGGGCGGTCGAGAGGTCGCGCGAGACCACCACCAGTTGTCCGTCGCGCGAGCCGTCTTTGTAAGTGGCGAGTTTCATGCATGTCTCCTGCTGTCGCTGGGCGTTGAAGGGTTCGATTCTGCCCGGTGCGGTGCCTGGGGCACCCCCGGTGGACGTCTCAATAATTACGAATAGTGAAATCAGTTAACCTATCCGTAAAAATCGGATTCTAGACCAAAGCCCCGATCCCGGTGCTGCTCCAACCCGGTAGCCCCCTCGACCACCACCCGATCTCCGCTGCTCCCACCCCATGCCCGCCGCGAAAAATCCGATCCAGCGCCCCAGCCCCAGCAGCCTGCCGACCACGCCCGATCTCGACAGCGCTGAAAACGGCGACCCCCGGGCCGGCATCCAGTCGGTGGAAGTGGGTTTCGAGCTGCTCAGCGCCCTGTCCGATGCGCCGGGCGCGCTGATGTTGCGCGACCTGGCCGCCGCCGCCGGCATGAGTGCGGCCAAGGCGCACCGCTACCTGGTGAGCTTCCAGCGCATGGGCCTGGTGATGCAGGACCCGGTGAGCACGCGTTACGACCTCGGCCCCGCCGCGCTGCGCCTGGGTCTGGCCAGCCTCTCGCGCATCGACGCCGTGAAACTGGCGCGCGAACGACTGCCCCAGCTGCTGGCCGAAACCGGCCACACGCTGGCGATCGCGGTGTGGGGCAACCAGGGACCGACCATGGTGCACTGGCTGGAAGCACCGCAAACCGTGCCGGTGACGCTGCGCCTGGGTGATGTGATGCCGCTGCTGACGTCGGCCACCGGTCGCTGCTTTGCGGCCTTCACCGGCCAGGAGGGCCGCGACGGCCAGCGCATCACGCCCATGATCCGCGACGAACTCGCGCGCATGAAAAAACTGCCGCCCACCGGCCTGCCGCTGGTGGACGTGCCGCAGACCCCACAAGACGTGCAAGCCGTGCTGGCCGAAACCCGCCAGCATGGCCTGGGCCGCGTGGTCCACAGCCTGTTGCCCGGTGTGGGTGGCTTCTGCGCCCCGGTGTTCGACGCCCAGGGCCGACTGACCATGGGCCTGGTGGTGCTGGGCTCGGTGGCCACCCTGGACACCCGCTGGGACAGCGCACCGGCCTCTGCGCTCCTGCGGTGTGCGCAGCAGCTCAGTGCGGACCTCGGCCACCGCGCTCCCACCTGAATGCCGATGGCCCGACCCGCCATGCGCCCAGCCGATGCCGCTCCGCGCTGGTCCGTGTTGCTGGTCCTGACCGGCCTGGTGCTGGCCCTGCACCTGTTCCTGCTCACCGACGGTTCTCCGGTCTGGTGGAGCGAAAAGGCCACGCCTGTGCCGTCCACGCCGGGCCTGTCCACCTCGCCCGAGGCCTCGACCGAAGTGGCTGCAATGACACCGGTCCCCGACGCGGTGCTGCCCGTGACCAGCAGCACGGTGCGCTGGATCGTGCCCAAACCGCCACCCCCTCCGCCTCCGCCGCCCCCTCCCGCCCCGAAGAAATCGAGTCCGCCAACGCCGCCGGTGCCCGAAGTCGTGATCGAACCGGAACCGCTGCCCGAGGCTCCGGTCGCCGAGGCCGCGCCCGAAGACATCGACCCGGGTCCGGAAGCCCCCAAGATGGAGGTCCTGGCCGAACCACCGCCAATCGAGCCAGCGGCCAGACAGCCCGGCGCATCCGATCCGGTTCAGCCCGCGCCAGTGGCGTCCGTCCCCCCGCCAGCCACCCTGCACCTGCCCACCGACGGCCAGTTGGACTATCTGGTGAAAGGCCAGCACAAAGGCCTGAACTACAACGCCGACGGTCGGTTGACCTGGCGCATCGAGGGCGAGCGCTACGAAGCGCAGATGACGGTCAAGGCCTTTCTGCTGGGCAGCCGGGTCCACACCAGCGTCGGTCACATCACGCCACAAGGCCTGGCACCCGAACGCTTTGGCGACCGCAGCCGCAGTGAAAAGGCGGCCCATTTCGACTACGAGGCGAAGCGCATCCGCTACAGCCGGAACTCGCCCGATGCCGCCCTGGTGCCCGGCACCCAGGACCAGCTGTCGGTCAGCCTGCAGCTGTCCCTGCTGTTCCATGCCCAGCCTTCGGCCTACACCGAAGGCCAGGCGTTGAGCCTGCCGGTGAGCAACGCCAGCTACACCGAAGACTGGAAGTTCCAGGTCGGCCCGCTGACCGATCTGGAACTGCCGGCCGGCACCCTGAAGGCGCGCCTGCTCACCCGCTCGTCCCGGCGCGAGTTCGACAAGACGCTGCAGGTGTGGCTCGCACCGGCCCTGGGCTACCTGCCGGTGCGCCTGCGCATCACGGAACACAACGGCGATTTCGTGGACCAGTTGCTGGATTCGTTGCCCGCCGCGCAGGTGCTGGCGCCGCCCACCGTTCAGGCCCAGTGATTCCAGCCTGTTCCGGGTCCTGCCCGGCCAAAAGGCGGAACTGTGCCGAAAAACACACGCTTATTGAATTTTCAGGACCCGTGCCCATCTAACACCACAGGTAGCCTGCAGTTGGCCTGCCAATTGCCGATATAAGGTTCACAGGAACAACGGTTTCACTTTTAGAAGGACTTTTCAGTCATGCACATGCTCTACGACTCGGATGCCTTTGCCGTGGTCCACATCCTGGCCAACGCCGTGGAAGAAGGCGAGGTTGCATCGCTGGACGGTCCACAGATCCCGCGCCACGGTTTTGAGATCGTGGACAAGCGCTCGGGCAAAGAGGTTTACCTCGATGGTTCCTGGGCAGAGATGTTCCAGATCCAGATCACCGCCTGGCAGCAGAACACCCCCTCGCAAGAGGAGGTGGAAGACACGCTGGAAGGTTACGCCACACTGGCCCAGATGCCGGTGGTCATGCACTGAACAGTGCCTGACACGCCTCCCCGCGAAAGCCGACACTTGTGTCGGCTTTTTCACGACCGGGTCCGATTCCCGGGAGCGTGTGCCCGGCAACGCCCTCCATTGACGCGACCACCCGCGTAAACTGAAACACAGGAGGCACCCCCCATGAAGCGACAAGCTGGCGCCCGCTGGATCCCCGCCTTCGGTCTGATGGCTCTGATGGCCTGGTCAAGTGCCCACGCTGAAGATGGCGTGGGTCCGCAGCAACTGCTGATCGGACAGAGCATCACCCTGCAAGGTGGCAAAAACGACTACGGTACCGCGGTGCTGGATGGCGTCGAAACCTACCTCTCGCAAGTCAACAACCAAGGTGGCGTTGCAGGCCGCAAAGTGGTGGTGAAGGTGCTGGACGACGACAACAAACCGGCCCAGGCCGAAGCCAATGCGCGTCAGCTGATCACCCAGGACAAAGTCTTTCTGATGTTCGGCTCCATCGAAGGCGGCCCGTCCACCGCGGTGATGAAAACGGCCACCGAACTCAAGGTGCCGTTTTTCGGCCCCATGGCGGGCTCGCCCACACTTCGCACGCCACACCAGCCGCTGGTGTTCCCGGTGCGTGCCGAACACAAGGAAGAATTCCGCGCCTTGCTGCAGCATGCCAAGAGCCTGGGCACGCAGCGTGTGGCTTTCCTGCGCTCGGACTCGGAAACCGGCCAGCAACACCTGGACAACGTGCGCCTGCTCAGCCAGCCCCTGGGGCTGGAGGTGGTGGCCGACCTGGCCTTCAAGTCGGACATCGACGACGCCGGCATCGACGCCCTGGTGAAACAGCTCGCCACCAGCCGCGCGCAGGTCGTGTTCAACCACGGTGGCATCGGTGTCTACGAAAAACTCATCCGCAAAGCGGAGTCCCGGAACCTGAGCCTGCAGTTTTACGGCGTCAACTCCGGCTCCACCCAACTGGCCGGGCACCTGGGTGAGTTGGGGCACGGCATGATCTTCGCCCAGGTGGTGCCCAGCCCGTGGGAACGCAAATCCGCGCTCACCCGGGCTTACCAGGATGCCTTCAAGACCCACAAACCGGGCAAGGCTTTTTCGTACGGCAGCCTGGAGGGCTACATGACGGCCCAGGCTCTGGTCGAAGCGCTGCAGCGCGCCGGCCCCAACCCCACGCGTGCGAGCTTCGTGGCCGGTCTGAAAAACGCCGACCTGCAGATCGAGGGCCTCAAAGTGAGCTACCGCGATGGCGCCCACACCGGCCTGTCGCTGGTGGACCTGGCCATCGTCACACGCCAGGGCCAGTTTCGCCACTGAGATGCAACACCCCCCCGCGCCGCTTCGCGTCACCCCCCTCAAGGGGGCGGCACTGGCCGTCTGGCAAAGCCAGCCCGGCTGTGCCCCTGGGAGGCGTCGTTTTATGCGTTGTGGATGGTGCTCCGGTGCCTTGGTCTGAACCGCTTCATGTATCGGGGTATCGCTCCGGTACCATGAAAAATCGACTCCTTCAGCGCACGCTCCTCTGGGCAGACCACCAGCGAAACACCGGCTCGGCCAGCACCAGCACCGCCACCAGGCGGCAGACCTGGAACGCGGTCACCAACGGCACCCCGAGCTGCAGCACCTGGGCCGTGATCGCCATTTCGGCGATGCCGCCGGGCGAGGTGCCGAGCACGAGGGTCGCCGGGTGCAGCCCGGTGAACCGCGCCAGCAGCCAGGCGAACGCGGCACACAAGAGCATCATGACCGCGCTGGCCAGCGCCACCGAGGCCAGCCAGCGCGGCGCGGTGTGCACAAAAGCCGGCGTGAAGCGCACGCCCAGGCTGACACCGATCACGAGCTGGGCCGCGGCTGTGAGCCAGCCCGGCAGCGCCGACAGCACCACCCCCGACAGCGTGAGCCCCATGGTCACGAGCAGCGCTCCCATGAACCACGGGTTGGCGCGACCAAGCCGCCGCATGGCCAAGGCTCCCGCCAGGCTGAGCAGCGCGAGCCAGCCCAGCCCCGGCAAATGCACCTCGCGGGCGCCGGGTGTGGCCAGATCCAGTCCGCTGACGCCCCAGGCCTGCATGGCAAACGGGATGCTCAGCGTCACCAGCAGCACGCGCAGGCTGTGCGCAGCGGCCACGAGATCGGTGCGCGCGCCATGGCGTTCGGCAATCAGGGTCATTTCCGATGCGCCGCCGATGGCGCCGGCGAAGTAGGTGGTGCCCAACAGCTGCGCAGCGCTCAGCCCCGGCAGGTGATGCGCATGCACCCGCCGCAGCCAGACGCCAAACCCCAGCCCCAGCGCCAGGGCCCAGAAGATGCCCAGCGCGATGGCCCACCACAGACCCGCCACCAGCGCCCCGACTTCCGGCGTGAAGTACAGCCCCAGCGCCGCGCCAATCACCCACTGCCCGGCGTTGCGAAAAGGCGTCCAGCTCGCCGTGGGCACGCCCAGCACCGAGACCAGGGATGTGACCACCAGCGGACCGATCATCCAGGGTATCGGCGTTTGCAGCCACACGCACAGGCGCGCCGCGCCATAGGCCAGCAGCAGGGTCAGGACCGGGCGCAGCCAGAACGCCGGCCGCCAGCAGGAAGGGGAAATCACTCGGGTTTCCAGAAAAGACACGGGGCCCAGCGGGCCGGGGCCGTAGTATCCACGCATGAACTGTCGAAGCGCTGTCATGTTCGGAGCCGGTCTGGGCCTGTGGAGCGCCCTGCTGGCGGGCGGGGCCGAGACCCCGGCGCAGCCACCCGCGCCAACCGTGGTGTCCGGGACGGAAGACCCCGGCCAGCTGGCTGGCGCCTTGTTGTCCCGCCTGCTGCCCACGACGCTGCTGCTGGTGGGCGAACAGCACGACGCCCCGGAACACCAGGCGCTGCAGCGTGAGCTGGTGCAGCAACTGGCCGAGCGCCGGCAACTCGGCGCGCTGGTGCTGGAAATGTCGGAAGCGGGCGCACACACCAGCGACCTGCCCAGCCAGGCCAGCGAAACCCAGGTGCGTGAGGCCCTGCGCTGGAGCGACGGTCAGGGCGGCTGGCCGTGGCCCACCTACGGGCCGGTGGTGATGGCGGCGGTGCGTGCCGGGGTGCCGGTGCACGGTGGCAACCTGCCCCGCGCCGACATGCGCGCGGCCATGGGCACCGAAACCCTGGACGGCCTGCTGCCCGCCGAAGCGCTGGAGCGCCAGCGCGCGGCGATCCGCGAGGGCCACTGCGACCTGTTGCCCGCCCCACAGATCGCACCCATGACCCGCATCCAGATCGCCCGCGACCAGGCCATGGCCCGCACCGCCGCCGCCGCCGTCCGGCCCGGGCAGACGGTGCTGCTGGTGGCAGGCAACGGGCACGTGCAGCGCGATCTGGGCGTGCCCTTGCACCTGCCGCCGGACCTGGCGCACCGGGTCGTGGTGGCGCTGGCCCGGCCTGAGGCCGATGTCCAGGAAGCGGCTGGTCAGACGCTGCCCACCGCCGACGTGGTCTGGCGCAGCCCGCCGCGCGCACCGCGGGATTACTGCAGCGAGATGAAGCGCAGCCTGGGCCGCTGAGACCCCGGCTACTGCTCCAGCGAAACAAACACCGCCAGCAGCACCAGCCCGAGCAAGACCGCCAGCGCGATCTTGACCCAGCTCTTGGGGTACTCGCCAGCCACCTGCCCCGAATAGCCGTTGACCACCGCCTGGAAGGTCTTGGCGCCGTACTGGTAGCTCACCAGCCAGACCGGCAGCAGCACATGCTTGAAGGTCTGTTCGTCAAAGCGGGCGTCCAGTTGCAGGTTGCGGTGGGTGTCGGCGGCGATGTCCTGCGCGCAAAGCTGGCGCAGGCCCTGCAGCATGCGCTCGCGCCCCTGCTGCGCGGCGCCCGCGAGGTCGAGGGCGTAACGTTCGACGGTCCAGCCGCTGAGGTAACTCGCGTCGTAGGCCTGCAGCTCGCGGGTGGTGGGAAAGGGTTCGATGGCGCGCACCAGCGCCGGGTGCACGCCGCGCGAGCCGCAGACCAGGGTGTCGTCGAAACGGTGCGCCACCTGGCCGCTGACCGGGCGCCAGCGCACCTGCTGCTTGTTCTGGCTGTCGCGGTAGTAGGTGCCGGCCTCGGCGGTGTAGTGCGCCGTGCCGTGCGCGTCAAAGGTCCAGTAGGGCAGGTAGACGCCTTGCAGGGTGTCGGTCAGCGCGCGGTTCTTCAGCGCGTTCGGCGCCCAGAAACGGCTGCCGTACCACTGACGCAGGCGGTTGCGTGCTTCGGGCTCGGCCACCTTGAAGGGCAGCAGGCTCTGCGGCCGGATCACGTCCAGCCCCTCGTCGAAAGGCAACAGGGCGGTGGAGCCGCAGAAGTCGCAGCGCCGCCCCTGCTGTTCGGCGCTGAAAAAGCTGATGGCCTGGCAGTGCTGGCAACGCACCTGGCGGCGCTCCAGCAGGCCGCGCGCGCTCTGCGGCACCGCCTTGAGCGCGGCCACGAGGTCGTGCTCCACGATCTCGCCAGCGGCCTCGATGCGGTGGGGCGACTCGGTGCCGCAGTAGGCGCAAATCAGCGCTTGCTTGCCCGGGTGCCACTGGGCTTCGCCGCCACAGGCCGGACAGACGAATTTCCGTTGCGCGCGGCGCTCGGCCCCGGGCGCTGCGGCGAGGGTGTCGGGAAGGCCGGTCACAGGCGGGATCGCGCGGCGTCGGAGCGCTCAGCCTTGCATGAACGTGTCCAGCGCCGGGCGGCCGATGCGCCACTGGCTGCCG
The DNA here is from genome assembly GCA_030653975.1 of Hydrogenophaga sp. Lineage (GTDB taxonomy): Bacteria > Pseudomonadota > Gammaproteobacteria > Burkholderiales > Burkholderiaceae_C > Hydrogenophaga. The sequence goes on from JAURYH010000029.1 coordinate 63,374, forward strand.
ATCTTGCGGCCCTTGAGGTTACCGGCTTCGAGCTCCACCAAGACGTCCTCTACCGACACCGACAGCGCCTGCGCCACCTGCTCGGGTGTGAGCAGTTCGGGCACGGCGGCCGCCGTGGCTGGTGCAGCGGCAGCCGCTCCAGGCACGAAGCCGGGCATCGACGGAGCCGCGGCCGCGCCCATGCCGCCCTGCATCATCGACTGCCCCATGGCCAGGCCGGCCGCCAGCTCGGCGCCGATGCCGGCCGTGCCGGCCTTGCCCTCGGCCAGCGCGTTGCCCATGTTGTATTTGACGTAGTCGTTGAGGTTGCCGATCGCGGTCATGGCGCCGCGCTTGTCGATGGCCTGCTCCAGTTCGGGTGGCACCGACACGTTCTCGACCACGAACGAAGTCATTTCCAGACCGTACTTGCTGCGCATCGCGGCGTTGAGCGGTTCCAGCAGGGCCGCGCCAAGTTCGCCGTAGCGCGTGGCCACGTCCAGCGCCGGCACCTTGGCCGCCGCCAGGGTTTCGCTGAACACGCTGACGATGCGCGAGCGCATCACGTCGGTGAACTCGTCGAGCCGGAACTGGTGGTCGGTACCCGCGACTTCCTTGAGGAACAGCACCGGGTCCACGATCTTGAAATCGTAGGTGCCGAAGGCGCGCATGCGCACCACGCCGAAGTCGGCGTCGCGCATCATCACCGGGTTGGCCGTGCCCCACTTGTTGCCCGGAAAAACGCGGGTGGTGACGTAATAGACATCTGCCTTGAACGGCGTCTGGAACTTGTATTTCCAGCCCAGCAGGTCACCCAGGATGGGGATGTTTTCGGTCTTGAGGGTGTGCTTGCCCGGCCCCAGCGTGTCGGCGAACTGGCCCACGTAGACGAACTGCGCCACCTGGCTCTCGCGCACGATGAGCTGGGCCTCGTTCTTGATCTGCTTGTCGTCGTCCGGGAAGCGGAACGACAGCGTGTCTCGCGAGTCGTCCACCCACTCGATGACGTCGATGAACTGGCGGTTCAGGAAATCCATGATGGCCATGCGGGGCTCCCTTGGGTGGTGCAAAAAAAACTTCAGGCGTGGCGCTTGATCGCGTCGGCCAGCACGTTGACCATGGTATCGATGTGCGACTTTTCCACAATATATGGCGGCGCGAACACCAGGTTTTCGCCCGCGTTGCGCACCAGCACGCCGTGTTTGTAGCAGTCCATGAAGATGTCGAAGGCCCGCTTGCCCGGCAGGCCGGGCATGGACGACAGCTCCACCGCCGCCGCCAGCCCCAGGCTGCGGATGCTGATCACGTTGGGCAGGCCCTTGAGCGCACTGTGCATCGCGTCGCCCAGCACCGGCGCCATCTCGCCCGCGCGCTCAAACAGCTGCTCTTCGCGGAACAGGTCGAGCGTGGCGATGGCCGCGGCGCAGGCCACCGGGTGGCCCGAGTAGGTGTAGCCATGGAAGAACTCGATGGCGTGCTCCGGCGCGCTGCCGTGCGCGCCCATCATGGCGTCGTAGATGCGGTCGGTGCAGACCACGCCGCCGAGCGGGATCACGCCGTTGGTGACGGCCTTGGCGAAGTTCAGCATGTCGGGCTGTACGCCGTAGTGGTCTGACGCGAAAGGCGTGCCCAGGCGGCCGAAGCCGGTGATCACTTCATCAAAGATCAGCAGGATGCCGTGCTTGTCGCAGATCTCGCGCAAGCGTTTCAGGTAACCCTGCGGCGGGATGTACCAGCCCGCGCTGCCAGCGATGGGCTCCACGATCACGGCCGCCACGTTGCTGGCGTCGTGCAGCGGCAGGATGCGGTTTTCCAGCTCCAGCAGCAGGTCTTCGTTCCACACCGGTTCCTGGTTGTGGATGTAGGCGTGGTTCACCGGATCGTGGATGAAGCGCAGGTGGTCCACGCGCGGCAGCAGGGCCGAGCCATACATCTTGCGGTTGGCCGGGATGCCCCCCACGCTCATGCCACCAAAGTTGACACCGTGGTAACCGCGCTCGCGGCCGATGAAGAGGTTGCGGTGGCCTTCGCCGCGCGCACGGTGGTAGGCCAGCGCTACCTTCAGCGAGGTGTCGGCCGCTTCCGAGCCCGAGTTGCAGAACAGCACCTTGTTCAGGTCGCCCGGCGCCATGGCCGCGATCATCTCGGCGGCGCGGAAGGCCTTGTCGTTGCTCACGCTGAAGGCGGTGGCGTAGTCCAGCGTGTCGAGCTGCTTCTTGATGGCTTCGTTGATCGGTTTCCGGTTGTGGCCCGCGCCCACGCACCAGAGGCTGGAGATGCCGTCGATCACCTGTTTGCCATCGTGCGTGGTGAAGTGCATGCCGTCGGCGGCGACGAAGATGCGCGGGTCCTTCTGGAAGCTGCGGTTGGGCGTGAAGGGCAACCACTGGTTGTCCATGCGGAATTCGTTGTAGGCCATGGGGGAGTCTCCTGGGGCGCGCCGGGTCGGCGCGATCGGTGGTCAAGTGGCTGGATTCTGGCACCGGAATGCCCCGACCGGAGGCTCCACTGCCGCGGCCATGGTCGGGCCCACCCCGGGCGGCCTGCGACAATGCGGGCGCCATGAACCACACCTACGTCCTCACCCTGTCCTGCCAGGATCGCCCCGGCATCGTGCACGCCGTCTCGGGTTTCCTGCTGGAGCGCGGCGGCAACATCGAAGAAGCCGCCCAGTACAACGACCACGGCACCGGCCTGTTTTTCATGCGGGTGCAGTTCACCTGCAGCCAGCTCACGCAGGACGACCTGCGTTTGCACCTGAAGCTGTTCGCCGAGCCGTTTGCGATGCAGTGGAGCCTGCACCCGCTGGCCGAGCCGATGAAAACCGTGATCTTCGTCAGCAAGGAAGGCCACTGCCTGAACGACCTGATGTTCCGCTGGAAAAGCGGCCTGCTGCGACTCGACATCCGCGCCATCGTGAGCAACCACCGCGATTTCTACCAGCTCGCCGCCGGCTACAACGTGCCCTTCCACCACATCCCGGTGACGGGCGCGACCAAGGCCCAGGCCGAGGCGAAACAGCTGGAGGTGATCCGCAGCGAAGGCGCCGAACTGGTGGTGCTGGCGCGCTACATGCAGATCCTGAGCAATGACCTGTGCCGCGAACTCTCGGGCAAGGCGATCAACATCCACCACAGCTTCCTGCCCAGCTTCAAGGGCGCCAAGCCTTACTACCAGGCGCACGACCGCGGCGTGAAGCTGATCGGCGCCACCGCGCACTACGTGACGGCCGACCTGGACGAGGGCCCGATCATCGAGCAGGACGTGGCCCGCGTGGACCACACCGACGACGTGGAAGACCTGACCGCGCGGGGCCGGGACACCGAAAGCCAGGTGCTGGCGCGCGCGGTGAAGTGGCACAGCGAACACCGCGTGCTGCTCAACGGACACAAGACGGTTGTATTTAAATGACCATCCGCATCCCGCCAATCCAGTGTCTGCTGACGTTTGAAGCGCTGGCCCGCCTGCGCAGCGTGACGCAGACCAGCGAGGAGCTGTGTGTCACGCCCAGCGCGGTGAGCCACCGCATCAAGCAGCTGGAGCAGATCCTCGGCACCAAGCTGTTTGGCCGGGCCGATTTTTCGCTCACCACCGAAGGCAGCGAATACCTGGCGCATGTGCGAGAGGGTCTGGCGATCCTGCAGAAATTTCCCAGCAACACCGTCACGCCCGGGCGGCGCAAGCTGCGCCTGGCGGTCACGCCCACGTTTGCGCGCTCCATCCTGCTGCCGCGCCTGAAGCAGTTCAGCGAGGCCTACCCGGAGATCGACCTGACGCTGCAGGTCAGCATCCCGCTGCTGGACGTGGTGGCCGAAGACGCCGACCTGATGATCCGTTTCGGCACCGGCCGCTACGCCGACGTGGAACACGTCTGCCTGATGAAGGACGACGTCACGCCGCTGGCCTCACCGGCGTTTGCGCGCGAGCACGGTCCGTTCGACGCCCCCGAGGACCTGGAAGGTGTTCCCCTGTTGCGCAGCCCGCTGGAGCCCTGGCGCACCTGGTTCGCCGCGCACGATCTGGACTGGCCCGAGCCGGTGGACGGTTCCCAGTTCAACGACATCGGCCTCATGTGCGACGGCGCCGCCGCCGGCATGGGCGTGGCGCTGGTGCGCATCAAGCTGGCCACGCCCTGGCTGGAGCACGGCACGCTGGTGCCGCTGTACGAACGCCACGTGCCCAGCCCGCACGCGCACTACCTGTGCTGGCGCACCGGCACCATGGACCGCTGGGAGTGCGTGGCGTTTGCCGAGTGGCTCAAGAAGAGCCTGAGCTGATCACTCGATATTCAAGCGCTGGCCTGCGAGGGCCACCTTCTTGGGCAAGGTCAGCGTCAGCACCCCGTTTTCGTACTTCGCCTTGGCGCGCTCGTTGTCGATGTCGGTCGCCAGCTGGAGGCTGCGGGACACCGCGCCGTAGTAGCGCTCGGTGCGCAGCACCTTCTCGTCCTGGCTCTGGCTGTCCTCCTGCTGGATCTCGGCGCGCAAGGTCACCACACCGCCTTCCACGGTGACGTGAATGTCTTCCTTGGCCACACCCGGCACCTCGGCCACCACGGTGTAGACCGACGGGGTTTCCTTCACATCGATCTTGATCTGGGACGGTGACGGCAAGGAATCGCCGTGCAGGGGACGGACATAAAAACCCGGTGCGACGTCCTTGAAGAAGTCGTCGAACAAACCGGAACGGGCGATCAGATGGTTCATGGCATGTGCTCCTTTGACAATGGACGGGGTCGGTGGACCCGGACTGGACGGTCGCTGTGCCGTCCATGGCCAGTACATAGCGGCACCCCCCGGCGGTTTCAAGACCCCGGCGTTTGAGCTGCGTCAAACCGCCGTCTCACAGGTTCTTGCAAGTTTCTTCAACCCACGGTGAGGCACGCTGTCCTAAACTGGCGCGCATGAACGCCCCCACCGCCCCCGCCGAAGTCACCCGCGCCGAGCGCGCCGCCCGCCAGGCCGAGGTGGTGCGCGCCCTGCAGGCGCTGCTGCCGGCGCACGCCCTGCTCTGGCAGGCCGAAGACACCGTGCCCTACGAATGCGACGGCCTGACCGCCTACCGCGAACGCCCGCTGGTGGTGGCCTTGCCCGAAACCGAAGCCCAGGTGGCCGACGTGCTCAAGGCCTGCCACGCACTGAACGTTCCGGTGGTCGCGCGCGGCGCCGGTACCGGCCTCTCGGGCGGCGCCATGCCCCACGCGCTGGGCGTCACGCTCTCGCTGGCCAAGTTCAACAAGATCCTGTCGATCGACCCGCGCTCGCGCACCGCCGTGGTCCAGTCCGGCGTGCGCAACCTGGCCATCAGCGAGGCCGCCGCGCCGCACGGCCTGTACTACGCACCCGACCCGAGCAGCCAGATCGCCTGCACCATCGGCGGCAACGTGGCCGAAAACTCGGGCGGCGTGCACTGCCTGAAATACGGCCTGACGGTGCACAACGTGCTGCAGGTGCGTGGCTTCACCATCGAGGGCAAACCCGTCACCTTCGGCGGCGAAGCGCTGGACACGCCGGGTCTGGACCTGCTCTCGCTGGTGATCGGCAGCGAGGGCATGCTGGCCGTCACCACCGAGGTCACGGTGAAGCTGGTGCCCAAACCCCTGCTGGCGCGCTGCATCATGGCCAGCTTCGACGACATCCAGAAGGCCGGGGACGCCGTGGCCTCGGTGATCGCGGCCGGCATCATCCCGGCCGGGCTGGAGATGATGGACAAACCCATGACCGCCGCGGTGGAAGACTTCGTGCACGCAGGTTACGACCTGAATGCCGCCGCCATCCTGCTCTGCGAGAGCGACGGCACGCCGGAAGAAGTGGAAGAAGAAATCGGCCGCATGAGCGCGGTGCTGAGGCGTTGCGGCGCCACCGCCATCGCTGTCAGCAAGGACGAGGACGAGCGCCTGCGCTTCTGGAGCGGGCGCAAGAACGCCTTCCCGGCTTCGGGCCGCATCAGCCCCGACTACATGTGCATGGACTCGACCATCCCGCGCAAGCGCCTGGCCGACATCCTGATCGCCATCGGCGAGATGGAACAGAAGTACGGCCTGCGCTGCGCCAACGTGTTCCACGCCGGTGACGGCAACCTGCACCCGCTGATCCTGTTCGACGCCAACGACCCCGACCAGCTGCACCGCTGTGAGCTGTTTGGCGCCGACATCCTGGAGACCAGCGTCGCCATGGGCGGCACCGTGACCGGCGAACACGGCGTGGGCGTGGAGAAGCTCAACAGCATGTGCGTGCAGTTCTCGCCAGGGGAGAACGCGCTCATGTTCGGCGTCAAGCGGGCCTTTGATGCCAAAGAGCTGCTGAATCCCGGCAAGGTCATTCCCACGCTGCAACGCTGTGCCGAGTACGGCAAGATGCTGGTGCGCGGTGGCCGGCTGTCGTTCCCCGAACTGCCCCGGTTCTGACGGTCAAATCTCGCCGTCTGCGTCCCGGGCGCCTCGGGTACAGTAGCGTGCGATGAGTGCATCCCCCCCCGAATCCGGCAACGGCGCCGTGGCCGAGACCGGCCGCGGGCCCCGGTCGGCACGCGAGCTCGAGTTGCTCCTGGAGATCGAGGCACTGCGAAGCGAAAACCAGCATCTGCGCCAGTTTTATGCACGGCACCTCAGCACGCCCCAGGATCTGCCCGACGGGCAGCCCGGCCTGCCACTGCCGCTGCACCCCCCAGGACACACCCTGCGCGGGTCGGACGGGCCCCGCACGGCCCAGCTGGAATACGAAGCCTTGTTCGCCGCCCTGGCCAGTGCGTTCCCGATCGGCATCTTCCGCACCGACGCCACCGGCGTGCTCACCCATGTGGACGAATCCCTGCAACAGATCTTTGGTCTGCAAGCGCAGGACTTTCCCAACTTCGGCTGGCTCAAACGCGTGCACCCGGATGACCTGGAGAGGGTCCGGAACGACTGGATGACCAGCGTTCTGCACGGCGACGCCCGCAGCGTGGAGCTGCGTCTCCTGCGCCCCGGAGCGGGACTCGTGCACGTGCTGGTGCGCAACACACCGATGTTCGACGACGGTGGGCGGATCACGGGACAGCTCGGCTTCGTGCAGGACATCACGCCGCTGCGCGAACTGCAGGCCGACGCGCGGATCAAGGCCGAATTCAACCGGCAGATCATCGCCAGCAGCCCGGACTGCACCAAGGTGCTGGATCTCGACGGCCGCGTGGTGCAGATGACCGCCCAGGGTTGCCGGCTGGTCGAAGTGGACGACTTCGAGCAGGTGCGTGGCAGCGACTGGACGCAGTGGTGGACCAGCGAGAGCGCCGTGCTGGCCCGCCAGGCCGTGACCAGCGCTGCCCGGGGCGAAAACTCGCGCTTCATGGCCTTCGGCCTGACCTTCAAGCAGACCCCCAAGTGGTGGGACACCATGGTCTCGCCGATCAACGACGAGCATGGCCAGCCCGTGATGCTGCTGGTGGTCTCGCGCGACATCACCGAGCAGCACCAGCAGCAGGAAGAAATCCGCCAGCTCAACGCCCGGCTGGAAAGCCGTGTGCGCGAACGCACGGACGAACTGGCCCAGGCCAACGCACGGCTGCGGCAGACGCTCCAGGAAGCCCAGGCGCTCTACAACCAGGCGCCCTGTGGCTACTACTCGCTGGACCGGGATGGCACCATCCAGATGATCAACCAGACCGCCCTGAACTGGCTGGGCCGCAAGCGCGCTGACGTGGTCGGCCACCTGAACTTCCGCGATCTGGTCGATCCCTCGCAACTGACCCAACAGAACGCGCGTCGGCTGCAGCTGGAAGCAAGCGGCCATCTCGAACCTGAAGAAGTGACACTGCGACTGCCAGACGGCCACCCCTTCGTCGGTCTGGCCTCCAGCACCGTCGTGACGGACGAACAGGGCCGATTTGTGCGCACCAACAGCACCCTGATCGACATCACCGAGCGCAAGGCCGGCGAAGACCAGGTGAAGCGTGCCAACCGGCAGCTTCAGGAGGCGCTGGAACGGTCGCAAGACCTGTACAACCAGGCGCCCTGCGGCTACCACTCGCTGGACATCAACGGCATCTATGTCTCGATCAACGACACGGAGTTGAAGTGGCTGGGCTATGCGCGTGAAGAAGTGGTCGGCATCAAGAGTTTCCGCGACTTCATCCTGCCCAGCCGGATCGAGCTCCTGGAAGACCGCCTGCAACGCCTGATCCAGGACGGCGTGCTGGAAGGCGTGGAATACGAAATGCGCCGCCGTGATGGCACGGTCTTTCACGCGCTGCTCTCGTCCTCGGCCGTGCGCGATGCCCGCGGCCAGTTTCTGCGCAGCAACACCACGGTGGTGGACATCACCCCGCGCAAGGCCGCCGAGATCGCCCTGCTCGAAAGCCAGCGCTTCCTGCAGACCATCACCGACCACGTGCCCGGCCTGATCGCCTACCTGGACGCGATGCTGTGCCTGCGTTTTGTCAACGCCGAGCACCAGCGCGTGTTCGGCCTCGACCCCGACAAGATCCTCGGACTGCACATCAGCGAGTGCCTGCCCCCGACCGAATGGGTCGAGATCGGCCCCCGCCTGCAGGCCGCCCTGGACGGGCAGACCCAGACCTTCGAGTCCAGGCGCAGGACGGTCCACGGTGACCCTATCGTTGTCAGCACCACCTACCTGCCCGACATCCACGAAGGCCAGGTGCAGGGGGTGTTTGTACAGACCATCGACATCACGGACCACAAGCGCATCGAACAGCGCGTCAGCCAGCTCAATGACGAACTGGAGCAGCGCATCCGCGAACGCTCCCTGGAATTGCTCGAGAGCGAGCAGCGCTTCCGCCTGATGGTGGACAACCTGCGGGAATACTGCATCTTTTTCCTGGATGCTCAAGGCCGCATCACCGACTGGACCGACAGTGCCCAGCGCCTGGAGGGCTACTCACCGTCCGAGATGCTGGGACGGCACTACGCCGTGCTGTTCCGCGACCCCGATGCCGACGCGGCCCTGGCGAGCGCCAAGCTCATGCTGCGCCTGGCCGCCTCGCGCGGGCAGCACGAACGGCACAGCTGGAACGTGCGCAAGGATGGCTCGAAGTACTGGTCGCATTCGCTCCTGATCGCCCTGCGCGATGACGGTGGCGAGCTGCGCGGTTTTGCCAAGATCAACCGCGACATGACCGACGCCAAGCGGCTGGACGACCTGATGCGCAACATCAACGACGAGCTGGAAAACCGGGTCGCCGAACGCACCGAGCAGCTGCTGGCCGCGAACAAGGACCTGGAGTCGTTCTCGTACTCGGTGTCACACGACCTGCGCTCCCCGCTGCGCCACATTTCCAGTTTTGTCAGCCTGCTGGAAGAACACCTGGGCGAAGGCAGCGACCACACCACGCAACGCTATCTGAATACCATCGGCAATTCGGCGCGCCACATGAGCCAGCTCATCGATGGGCTGCTCGCGTTTTCACATCTCGGGCGCTCGGCGGTCAAACTCACCGCGGTGGACTTCGCCATGCTCGTGGAAGCCGTGGTCAACCAGCTCGCACACGACACCGACGGACGCGTGGTCGACTGGGTCGTTCCGCCGGATCTGCCGGTGGTCCAGGGGGATGCCCTGTTGCTGCGCGAAGTCTGGGCCAACCTCCTGGGCAACGCTTTCAAGTACACCCGCCCGCGTGAACGTGCCTGCATCGAAATCCGCTGGAGCGTCGATCCCGCCGTGGGCTACACCTTTGGCGTGCATGACAACGGCGTGGGTTTCGACACCCGATACGCCCAGAAGCTGTTTGGCGTTTTCCAGCGGCTGCACCGCGCTTCCGAGTTTGAAGGCACCGGCATCGGTCTGGCGCTCACGCGCCGCATCCTGGAGCGCCACGGTGGTAGCATCTGGGCGGAGAGTCAGGTGGGGGAAGGCAGCGTGTTCCACTTCTCGCTACCGTTTGAAGGGATCAGTCCCACAGACCTCGTGCGAGACTCCATCCCTTCCGCCCTGGAACCATGAACAAGAACGCCGAAGCCATTCTTCTCGTCGAAGACAATCCGGACGATGCCGAGCTGACCAAGCTGGCGCTGGCGCGTCATGGACTGGACGGACGCGTCACCCATGTCTCCGACGGCATGCAGGCGCTGGACTACCTCTACCGCCGCAACGGTTTCAGCGATCGCTCGGGTGGCAACCCGATCCTGGTCCTGCTGGACCTGAAGATGCCCCTGCTGGATGGCATTGGCGTGCTCAAGGAAATCAAGAGTTCCGAGCACCTGCGCAAAATTCCGGTGGTGGTGCTGACTTCATCCACCGAGCCGAGCGACCTGCAGCGCGCCTACGATGCCGGCACCAACGCCTACATCGCCAAGCCCACCGAGTTCGCGCAGTTCCTCCGCGCCATGAAACACGTGTGCGAATTCTGGATCAACATCAACCAGCCCGCGCCCCAGAGCGCTGACGCTGGCGTTCGGACCACCAACTTCGGCGAACTCGCCTGAACGACGCGTCCGCCCGTTCTGCGGCGGACGGCTCCCTGCTCACCAGGTATCGATGAAGCGCGAGGGCGCGGACGTTTCCTTGCGCGCGCTGACCAACCCCTGTGCCAGCCAGTGGCGGGTGTCTGCGGGGTCGATCACGGCATCGATCTCCAGGGTGGTCGCCATCTGGATGGCCGAACCGTTGTCCACCTGACGCGCCAGCAATTCTTCGAACAGCGCCTGCCGCTGAGCCCCTTCCGGCAAGGCCGCCAGCTCCTTGCGGTAGCCCAGGCGCACCGCGCCCTCCAGCCCCATGGCGCCGAACTCGCCGCTGGGCCAGGCCACGGTGAACACCGGCGCATGAAAACCCCCGGCGGTCATGCCCATGGCCCCCAGGCCATAGCCTTTGCGCAGCACCACGCTGAAAAACGGCACCCGCAGGCTGGCCGCGGTCACGAACAGTCGGCTCACGTGCCGCACCTGGGCACGGGCTTCCATGGCAGGACCGACCATGAAACCCGGCGTGTCGACCAGGCTGACGACGGGCAGGCCGTGCGCGTTGCACAGCTGCATGAAACGCGCCGCCTTGTCGGCCGCGTCGGCGTCGATGGCGCCGCCCAGGTGCAGCGGGTTGTTGGCCATCAGGCCCACGGGCCGGCCTTCGATGCGTGCCAGCGCGGTGTGGATGCCGACGCCGAAGCCCGTGCGCAGCATCAGCAGACTGCCCTGGTCCACCAGCCCGGCCATCACCGAGCGGGTGTCGTACACGCGCAAGCGGTTCTCGGGCACCAGGTCGCGCAGCGCCTCAGCTTCGGGTGCGATCCAGTCCTTCACGCGCCCCTGGAAAAACGACAGGTAGTGGCGCGCCGCGGCCACGGCCTGCGCCTCGTCGTCCACCAGCAGGTCGATCACACCATTGGCGTGCTGCACGTCGGCCGGACCGATGTCCTCCGGCCGGAACACGCCGAGGCCACCGCCTTCGACCATGGCCGGGCCGCCCATGCCGATGTTGCTCTGGCGGGTGGCGATGATCACGTCGCTGCACCCGAGCAGGGCCGCGTTGCCGGCAAAACAGCGACCCGCCGCGATGCCCACCACAGGCACCTGACCCGACAGGCGCGCAAAGGCGGCGAAGGTGCCCACATGCAGGCCGGCCACGATGGGCATGTCGGTGTCGCCCGGGCGCCCGCCACCGCCTTCGGCGAACAGCACGACCGGCAACTTCTGGGCCAGCGCGATGCCCAGCAGGCGGTCGGTCTTGGCGTGGTTGCGCAGGCCCTGCGTGCCGGCCAGCACGGTGGCGTCGTAGGCCATGACCACGGTGCGCGTGCGCTCGGCACCGAAGATGAGGCCGTTGACCGAGCCGATGCCGGTCACCAAGCCGTCGGCCGGTGTGTTCGCGATCAGGTCTTCTTCCGAACGGCGGCTGCGCTGCGCGGCCACCGCGAGCGCGCCGTATTCGATGAAGCTGTCGTCGTCGCACAGGTCGGCGATGTTCTCGCGCGCCGTGCGCAGACCGAGGGCATGGCGCCTGGCCACTGCCTCGGGGCGGGCCGCGTCAAGGGTCCGGGCCGTGCGTTGGACGAGCCGCTGCAGATCGGCCCGCTGGCGGGCGGCTGGCGTCGCCCTCTCCGGTGCGGGGGCGATCGCATCGGCAGCCGGTTGCGCCGGCACCATGGGCGCCAGGCGCAGCAGACCGGCGCCCTCGTCCACCGTCTCGCCTTCGCTGAAGAAACGTTCGACCACCCGCCCGGCCGCTTCGGCGCGCAGCTCGTGCTCCATCTTCATGGCTTCCAGGATCACCAGCGGGTCACCGGCACGCACCGTGTCGCCGGGGTCGACGAGCCATTGCACGAGCTGGGCCTGCAGGGGAGAGCGCACGGTGGTCATGCGCGCATTGTGGCGATCGAAAGGTCGCTGGCGGTCATGCGGGCGACACCCGGTCGACTCAAGGTCAGTGGAGAGCCGGTCCCGCAAACAGGGCCACGTTGCCACCGGCCGCGGTGGTGTTGATGGTCAGGGTCTGCTCGGCGCAGAAGCGTTGCAGGTAGTTCGGTCCACCCGCCTTCGGACCGGTGCCGGAGAGGCCTTCGCCGCCGAAGGGCTGCACACCCACCACGGCGCCGATCATGTTGCGGTTCACGTAGACGTTGCCCACGCGCGCCGCCGTGGCCAGCGCCTGGGCGCGGCTGTCGATGCGGGTCTGTATGCCCAGCGTGAGGCCATAGCCCAGCGCGTTGATCTGGCGGATCACGTCCGTCGGGTCGCCGCCCCAGCGCACCACCTGCAGCACCGGGCCGAAGATTTCGGCCTTCACATCGGCAATGGCGCCCACCTCGAACATCTGCGGCGGGATCAGGTTGGGCAGCGTGGTGGCCGGCTCGGCCGCGGGCAACAGCGGTTTGGCTTCGGCATGCAGGCGCTGCAGGTGGCGGCCGATGCCGTCAAACGCTTCGGCGTCGATCACCGGGCCCAGGTCGGTCGCCAGCTCGGCCGGTTGGCCGGCCACCAGTTCCTTCGCCGCACCCTGGATCATGGCGATCACGTGGTCGGCAATGCCTTCGTGCAGGCAGAGCAGGCGCAGCGCCGAACAACGCTGACCCGCGCTGCGGAAGGCACTCTGCACCACCGCGTCGGCCACCTGCTCGGGCAGGGCCGTGCTGTCCACCAGCATGGCGTTGATGCCGCCGGTCTCGGCGATCAGCGGCACGATGGCGCCGTCCTTCGCGGCCAGCGCGCGCTGGATGATCTTGGCCACCTGCGTCGAGCCGGTGAACACCACACCGGCGATGCCCGGCTGTGCCACCAGCGACGCACCCACGGTCTCGCCCGGGCCGTGCAGCAGCTGCAGGGCCTTGGCCGGCACGCCGGCGGCGTGCAGCAGCTTCACCGCTTCGAGCGCCACCGCCGGGGTCTGCTCGGCGGGTTTGGCCAGCACGGTGTTGCCGGTGGCCAGCGCCGCGGCCACCTGACCCATGAAGATGGCCAGCGGGAAGTTCCAGGGGCTGATGCAGACCCACGCGCCCCGGCCTTCCAACCGCAGCGTGTTGCTCTCGCCGGTGGGGCCAGGCAGGATTTGCGGCGCCATCACGCGCTCGGCATCGTTGGCATAAAAGCGCAGGAAGTCCACCGCCTCGCGCACCTCGGACACGGCGTCGCCCCAGGTCTTGTGCGCCTCTTTCACCAGCAGGGCGCAGAAGCGCGGCAGCTGCTGTTGCAAGGCGTCGGCAGCGCGCCTCAGCGTGGCGGCGCGCTCGGCCACCGGCGTGTGGTTCCAGCCGGCGAAGGCGGCCACGGCTTGGGCGCACGCGGCTTCGGTCTCGGCGGTGCTGGCCTCTGGAACCGACGGCACCAGCGTACTGGCCAGCGCGGCCAGCAGCGGTTCGCGCATCGAGGCCACTGCGAGGTCCAGGCCCTGGCTGTTGGCGCGCCTGGCACCGTACAGCTCGGCCGGCAGCGGCAGCGAAGGCTGGGGCTCCAGGCGCAGCGGGGAGATCAGCAGCTCGTCCATGCCCACCGACTCGTCGGCCAGCTGGTGCACAAAGGACGAGTTGGCGCCGTTCTCCAGCAGGCGGCGCACCAGATAAGCCAGCAGGTCGCGGTGCGCGCCCACCGGGGCGTACACGCGGCAGGCCACCAGCGGGTTCTTCAGCACCTCGCGGTAGATGCCTTCGCCCATGCCGTGCAGGCGCTGCAGTTCAAACGGCACACCATGGCGCGAGGCCATCTGGAGGATGGCGGAAATGGTCCCGGCGTTGTGCGTGGCGAACTGCGGAAAGATCGCGTCGGGCGCGTCCAGCAGCGCACGGGCGCAGGCCAGGTAACTCACATCGGTGTGGTGCTTGTGGGTGAACACCGGGTAGGTGGCTAAGCCCAGCTCCTGCGCGCGCTTGATCTCGGCGTCCCAGTAGGCGCCCTTGACCAGGCGGCACATGAACCGGATCTTGTACTGCCGGGCCAGTGCGGCCACGTGTTCGATCAACTCGACGGCGCGGGTCTGGTAGGCCTGCATCGCCAGGCCCAGGCCGGCCCATTGCGGGCAGTGTTCGGCCACCAGCTGCGCCAGCGCCTCGAACACGTCGAGCGAGAGCTCCAGCCGGTCCACCTCCTCGGCGTCGATGGTGAGGTTGAGGTTGGCCTCGGCGGCCGCGCGGCACAGCGTCCACACGCGCGGCACCAGTTCTTCCATCACGCGCCCGTGCTGCACGTCTTCGTAGCGCGGGTGCAGGGCGCTGAGCTTGATGGAGATGCCGTCGTTGTGCGCGGGCGAACGTTTCGGGTCCGCGGTGCGCGCGATCGCGGCGATGGCGCTCTGGTAGCTCGCCAGGTAACGCAGCGCGTCGGCATCGGTGCGTGCGCCCTCACCCAGCATGTCGAAACTGAAACGCAGCTGGTCCAGCTTCTTGCGCGCCGAGGCGGCTTCCTTCATGCCTTCTTCGATCGTCTGGCCGAGCACGAACTGGCGGCCCAGCAATTGCACCGCGCGCAGCGTGGCCGCCACCACGGTCCTGGCGCCGAGCTTGACCATCAGGCCGGGCTGGTTGCCGGCTTCGGGCAGGAAGTGTTTGGACATCGCGATGGCGGAGGACGACAACCGCGCCAGCGTCGAATCGGCCGCGCCGTCGAAATCGGCACGCCCCAACTGATCCGCCGTGAGCGCGATGGCGGTTTCGGCATCGGGCACACGCAGCAGGGCCTCGGCCAGGCGCATCAGGGCCAGGCCCTCGGCGCTGGAGATCGGGTATTCCCTGAGCAGGCTTTCCATGGCCCAGAACGGCGGCGGGTTCTCGCGCACGGCGCGCACCCAGGGCGCGGCCACGGTGGCGGCGGCGGCCCAGTCCAGCGCACCCTGCAGCGCGGCCAGGCGCTGGGCGACGATGGTGGTCTCAGGCCGGTAGGGGAAGGGCAGGCGGTCGGTGGTGCGGGGCATGGAAATCTCCGGAGAGTCACAAGGTTGGTGAATTCCGTGATGATGCCGGCCCATATGGTGAATTTATGACTGTTTTTTACCGTTTTACCGGATAATTCACCACCCATGACCGAAACTACCCACGAACTCGACCGCATCGACCTGCGCATCCTGAAGGTGCTGCAGGAAGACGGCCGCATCGCCAACCTGAAGCTGGCCGAAGCCGTGGCGCTTTCGCCCACCGCCGTGCTGGCGCGCACCCAACGGCTGCAGCGCGACGGCTACATCCTGGGCTTTGAAGCGCGGCTGAACCCGCTCAAGCTCGGCCGCGGAATGATGGTGTTCGTCGAGGTGCTGCTGGACCGCACCACGCCCAACGTCTTCAATGAGTTCAAGGCCGCGGTGCAGGTGCGCGACGAGATCATGGAATGCCACATGGTGGCCGGCGGCTTCGACTACCTGCTCAAGACCCGCATGGCCGACATGGTCGCCTACCGCGACTTCGCCGGCAGCGTGCTCTGGCAACTGCCCGGCGTGCGCGAGACGCGAACCTACGCGGTGATGGAAGAGGTCAAGAACAGCAGCCGGCTGCCGCTGTGAGGCTTTGACAAAGTCCCGCCCGCAAGGACAATGAACCCACCACGCACGGAGTCTGCCCATGTCGAAACCCCTCGTCACCGTTCTTTCCGCCACCCTGCTCCTGGGTTCGGGTGCTGCACTGGCCCAGACCACCCGCCCCGGCCTGTGGGACATCCAGCACAAGATGGGGGGCGACCCGGAAATGGACCGGGCGATGGCCGAGATGCAGAAGCAGCTCGCGGCCATGCCACCGGCGCAGCGCAAGCAGATGGAAGCCATGCTGGGCCAGCAGGGCGTGAGCATGGCACCCGGTGCGAAAGGCGGCATGGCCCTGAAGATCTGCATCACACCGGAAATGGCGGCGCGCCAGGAAATGCCCAGCCAGACCGAGGGCGACTGCACCACCACCATCCACTCGCGCAGCGCCAGCATGCTGAAGATGAGTTACGTCTGCAAGAACCCGCCGTCGTCCGGCGAAGGCACCTACACCTTCAGCGGTGACACCGCCTACACCATGAAAATGGTCATGAAAACGACCCGCCAGGGCAAGCCCGCAGCCATGACCATGGAAGGCCAGGGCAAATGGCTGTCGTCGGACTGCGGCACCGTCAAGCCGATGGCGCCGCCCAAGCGCTGAACCCCATCGGCGGAGCCAGAGGCTGCGCGTTCTTCGGACGGGCAAGGCTCAGCCGCTCAGAGCAGCCGTCGCATCAGATCGTCTTCGAATTGCTGCAGGAAAGCCTCCTGCACCTCGGTCTGCACGTAGGCCGGGTCGATGCGGCGCAGGCGTTCGATGGCGGTGGCCGCACTCAGGCCGCCATCGCGCACCAGCCAGGCCGCCAACACCAGCCCTGTGCGACCCAGCCCGGCCAGGCAATGCACGGCCAGCACCTCGCCCGCCTGCAGCAGGCGCTGCATGCGCACGAGCAGCATCTGCATCTGCCCGGTGGACGGGGCTTCCCGGTCAAAGATCGGCAGGTGCGTGTTGGCCAGGCCGTGTATGCGCAGCAGGTCCTGTGGCAGGTCCCGCTCGGTCAGGGTGATGAGGTGGGTGACGCCCACCGCCCCCAGCAGGTCGAGGTCGTATTCGATCGGAGCCACCACGCCGGGCTGCGGACAACCCGCCAGCACACCCGGCACGATCCAGCGAAAGCGCCGGGGCCCCTGTCCGCCACTGAGGACGGCCTGTCCCACCATGGAGGCCAGCTCCACTCCCGCGGGCAAGGTCGGCGGCAGCGCGGCAAGACGACGCACCGGCTCCGCAGGCGGGTTGACCATGGCGCGCTCCGTGACAACGGGTGGCGCCATCGCCTCTGGCATGGCCGCCTGGGAGGCGCGGGCCTCCGGCGTCGGTTCGGGCTGCTGCTGGGCGGCCTCTTCCCGCGAAGCCGCCACGGCGGCCAGCGCCGCAGGGGGCAGCGGGGCCGGTGGCACCGCGTCGGCGTCCAGATCTTCCGCACGCGCATCGGGCGACGACAGATCCAGGCTGCCGCTGCGAAGGAACTGTTCAACCCATTCGTTGGCCGGATGATCGAAAAACCGCTCCGTGGGCTGGTGCGCCAGCACCCGCCCGCCACCGAGCAGTACCACCGAGTCGGCCAACAGGCGTGCCTGCTGCTGGTT
Source organism: Hydrogenophaga sp. (assembly GCA_030653975.1). Lineage (GTDB taxonomy): Bacteria > Pseudomonadota > Gammaproteobacteria > Burkholderiales > Burkholderiaceae_C > Hydrogenophaga. Next base: position 80,860 of record JAURYH010000029.1, read on the forward strand.
GTGCAAGGTCACCAGCAGCTTCAGCCCCGTGCCCACATAGCGCAGCCAGTCCAGCAGACTGGCGCTTTCACGAGCATCCAGCCCGAAGGTGGGTTCGTCCACCAGGAGCATCTCGGGGCCTGCCGCCGCCAAGGCCAGCACACGCACACGCCGCTGCTGCGAGGATGGCAATTCCATCAATGGCTGGTCCAACGACCCCGCCAGATCCACCGCCTGGTAGCGTTCCAGGCACTCCTGTGCCCAGACACGCCATTGCACACCACTGCGATGCCCGTCTGCGGGCTGCGCCTCCCGCAGCACCTCGAACACGGTGCGCGCCGGGCTGCGAACGTGCTGGGCGACCAGCTGGGGGCGATGTCCCGGCTGCAGCGCACGTCCCCGGAGCCAGGCATGGCCCCAACTGCGGTGCACGGTGTGGCCATCGAACTGCCCCGCCAGACTGCGCAGCAGGCTGGACTTGCCGGTTTTGACCGGCCCCATCAGCACATCGATCCCCGTCTGCGCCAGCGCCAGATCGCAATCGGCCAGGATCACCCGGGACCCGAAGGCGAGGCCAAAACCCTGCAGGCACAGACCGGCGTCATGCAGCGGCTGCCCCGGTGAGTCCGACGCCATGGGCCGGCTCAGACCTTGGACTCCAGCTCGGGCATGGCCATGCGCGCCTTGGTCAGCACCATGCCCAGGTTGGCGGATTTGCGGCACACGAACACCGCCACATAGTTCGAATAGCGCTTGCCGCGCAGGAACACGTGGATCAGGTTGTCGCTGTTGACGATGATTTCCTGGAAATAGTGGTGGTCGCTGCTGGCCAGGCCACGGGATTTGTTGAACATCTGTTCGATGGCCGTCACGTTGCTGCCCGCGAACAGGTCGCCGGTGGCGGCGGCCACCAGGTCGATCACCTCGCTCGGATGGGAGTCCACCGTCTTGATCGCCAGCAGCATGCCGGACTGAATGTCGACGTAACCCGCCGCGACGCACTCGGGGATGCCGCCGGATGCCGTGGCCAGTTGCTGATCCAATGTGGACATGAAAGAAATTCCTTGCATAAGAATAGACAGAATCAAGTAGGATATCTGTTCATGCTGGTGCTCTCCACGCGCGATTTTGGGAAACGCCCCAAAATCGATACAAGGTATAACTAAACGGATGGACGGTTCGGCGGTTCTGGCGGCGCGGTGCGGCTACCGAACACCGCCCGCCCCACGCGCACCATCGTCGAGCCGGCGGCAATGGCAGCGTCGAGATCGTCGCTCATGCCCATGGACAGCGTGTCCAGCCCCAGACCGCGCGCATTCAGTTCGTCAAACAGTGCTCGGGCCTGAAGAAACACGGCGCGCTGGGCTTCAAAACTGTCGGCCGGCTCGGGGATGCACATCAGCCCACGCAACCGCAGGTGCGGCAATTGCGCCACGGCGATGGCCAGGCCGGGCAACTCGGCTGGCGTGACGCCCGATTTGTTGGCGCCGCCATCCACATTCACCTGCAGGCACACCTGCAACGGCGCCCGGTCCACCGGCCGCTGCTCGCTCAGTCGCTGCGCGATCTTGAGCCGGTCCACCGACTGCACCCAGTCGAAGTGGGTGGCCACCAGCCGGGTCTTGTTGCTCTGCAGCGGGCCGATGCAATGCCACTCGATCGCGGCGTCCGGCCGGATTTCGCGCAGGGCCAGGATTTTCTCCACCCCCTCCTGGACGTAGTTTTCGCCAAACGCCCGCTGCCCTCCCGCCAGCGCCTGGGCCACCGCATCCGGACCAAAGGTCTTGGACACCGCCAGCAGCGTGACGGCGGCCACCTCCCGGTCGGCCCGGGCACACGCTGTGGCGATGCGGCCTCGTACCTGCTGGAGATTGTCTTCAATCGTCGTCATAATCAGTCTGCAACACCAACACTGCACGGGACCCCGGGATGGACATCACCCAACTGCTCGCTTTCAGCGTCAAGAACAAGGCATCCGATCTTCACCTCTCGGCAGGGCTCCCACCCATGATACGGGTGCACGGCGACGTGCGCCGCATCAACGTCGAGCCGCTGGACCACAAGATGGTGCACAGCATGGTGTACGACATCATGAACGACAGCCAGCGCAAGCAGTACGAGGAGTTCCTGGAGTGCGACTTCTCGTTCGAGATCGAAGGCCTGTCGCGTTTTCGCGTCAATGCCTTCAACCACAACCGCGGTGCGGGTGCGGTGTTCCGGACCATTCCCAGCAAGATCCTGACGCTGGAACAGCTCAACGCACCCAAGATCTTTGGCGACCTGGCCTTGCGCCCGCGCGGCCTGGTTCTGGTGACCGGTCCCACCGGCTCGGGCAAGTCCACCACGCTCGCGGGCATGGTCAACCACCTCAACGAAACCGAGTACGGCCACATCCTGACGGTGGAAGACCCGGTGGAATTCGTGCACGAGTCCAAGAAATGCCTGATCAACCAGCGCGAAGTGGGCCCCCACACCCTGAGCTTCGCCAACGCCCTGCGCTCAGCCCTGCGCGAAGACCCGGACGCCATTCTGGTGGGCGAGATGCGCGACCTGGAAACCATTCGCCTGGCCATGACGGCGGCCGAGACCGGTCACCTGGTGTTCGGCACGCTGCACACCTCGAGTGCGGCCAAGACCATCGACCGGATCATCGACGTGTTCCCGGCGGAAGAAAAAGACATGGTGCGCGCCATGCTGTCGGAATCGCTGGTGGCGGTGATCTCGCAGACGCTGTGCAAGCTCAAGGACGGCAGCGGCCGCGTGGCGGCGCACGAGATCATGCTGGGCACCAGCGCCATCCGCAACCTGATCCGCGAAGCCAAGGTGGCCCAGATGTATTCGGCCATCCAGACCGGCAGCGGCGTGGGCATGCAGACACTGGACCAGAACCTGTCCGAACTGGTCAAGCGCCACGTCATCAGCCCGGCCGAAGCGCGAAGCAAGGCCAAGATCCCGGAAAACTTCCCAGGCTGAATATGCTCTCCCCCGTTGCTTGCTCGCTGCGCCCCGGATTGCCGCGTCAAGCGGCAATACGCTCAGCCGCATACCCCCAGGGGGCTTTGCTCCCGGCCCGGCAGAGCCGGTGCCGCCGCGTTCTGCGCTGGCGTTTCCGCGTCCAACATCTCTCGCTCTCCGGAGCAAGGATCTCGAATTTCTAACAAGGTAACTCTTCATGGAACGCGACCAGGCATCCAAGTTCATCAACGACCTGCTCAAGCTCATGTTGAGCCGGGCCGGCAGCGACCTGTTCATCACGGCCGACTTTCCACCCGCGATCAAGGTGGATGGCAAGGTCGTGAAGGTGTCGCCGCAGCCGCTCAACGCGGTGCACACCCTGTCCCTGGCGCGCGCCATCATGAACGACAAGCAGGCGGCCGAGTTCGAGCGCACCAAGGAATGCAACTTCGCCATTTCGCCACCCGCCATCGGTCGTTTCCGCGTCAGCGCCTTCATCCAGCAGGGCAAGGTGGGCATGGTGATGCGGACCATCCCGGCGGTGCTGCCCACTATCGACAAGCTCGGTCTGCCCCAGGTGATGAAGGACGTCAGCCTGTCCAAGCGCGGCCTGTGCATCCTCGTAGGCGCCACGGGTTCGGGCAAGTCCACCTCGCTGGCCGCCATGGTGGACTGGCGCAACGAGAACACCTTCGGCCACATCATCACCATCGAAGACCCGATCGAGTTCGTGCACCCGCACAAGAACTGCGTGGTCACGCAGCGCGAAGTGGGGCTGGACACCGACACCTGGGATGCCGCCCTCAAAAACACGCTTCGCCAGGCCCCCGACGTGATCCTCATGGGCGAAATCCGCTCGCGCGAGACCATGGAACACGCGATCCAGTTCTCGGAAACCGGTCACCTGTGCATGGCCACCCTGCACGCCAACAGCGCCAACCAGGCGCTGGACCGGATCATCAACTTTTTCCCCGAAGAGCGTCGCACTCAGCTGCTGATGGACCTGTCGCTCAACCTGCGCGCCATGATCTCGCAGCGCCTGGTGCCGCGCCAGGACAACAAGGGCCGTTTTGCCGCGGTGGAGGTTCTGCTCAACTCACCACTGATTTCCGACCTGATCTTCAAGGGCGATGTCGCCGAGATCAAGGAGATCATGAAAAAAAGCAACCAGATGGGCATGCAGACCTTCGATCAGGCCCTGTTCAACGCTTTCGAGGCCAACCTCATCACACTCGAAGACGCCCTGCGCAACGCCGACTCGCTCAACGACCTGCGGCTGCAGATCAAACTCAACAGCCAGCGCGCCAAGACGGTGGACCTGGCCGCGGGGACCGAGCACATGATGATTGTGTAGAGAAACACCCCCGCCGGGCTTCGCCCGACCCCCTCAAGGGGGCAACGCGAGTGGCCCGGCAAAGCCGGTTCCACCGCGTTCTGGGTCGTTCATCTCGCTCCGGCTGCACCTGTGACGCCGCACTTCTGGTTTTCCTTTCCCTTTATTGCAGGACACTCTCATGAGCAGCATTGCCTCGAAAACCTACGAAACCGTTGCACCCAAGAAGGTTGCGTTTCTCGGCCTCGGCGTCATGGGTTTCCCCATGGCTGGGCATCTGGCCCGCGCCGGGCATTCGGTGACGGTCTACAACCGGTCGCCAGCCAAGGCGCAGGCCTGGGTGGCTGAGTTCGGAGGCACCGCCAAGGCGACGCCGCGCGAAGCGGCGATGGATGCCGACATCGTGTTTTCGTGCGTGGGCAACGACGATGATTTGCGCGCGGTCACGCTGGGGGCCGATGGTGCTTTTGCCGGCATGGCGCCGGGCGCGGTGCTGGTGGACCACACGACCGCCTCGGCCGATGTGGCGCGCGAGCTGTATGGCGCTGCGAAGAACCTGGGGCTCGCGTTTGTCGATGCGCCTGTTTCCGGTGGCCAGGCGGGCGCCCAGAACGGCCTGCTGACGGTGATGTGCGGCGGTGATGCCGCCGCGTTCGAGAAGGTCCAGCCCGTGGCCATGGCCTTCTCGCGCGCCTTCACGCTCCTGGGCGCCAGCGGTGCCGGCCAGCTCGCCAAGATGGTCAACCAGATCTGCATCGCGGGCCTGGTGCAAGGCCTGGCCGAAGCCATCGCCTTCGGCCAGAAGGCCGGTCTGAACATGACCCAGGTGCTCGAGGTGATCGGCAAGGGGGCCGCGCAAAGCTGGCAGCTCGACAACCGCGGAAAAACCATGGTCGCCGACCAGTTCGACTTCGGTTTCGCCGTGGACTGGATGCGCAAGGACCTGGGGCTGGTGCTGGACGAGGCCCGGCGCAACGGCGCGCGCCTGCCGGTGACCGCCCTGGTGGACCAGTTTTACGCCGACCTGCAGGCCGCGGGCGGCAACCGGCTGGACACCTCCAGCCTGATCAAGCGCTTGAGGTAGAGGCTCCCCCCGCGCCGCAGGACGGGGCTCACTTCATCCGGGCCAGCTCTTCTTCGCTGATGATTTCGAACAAACGGACCACGCGTTGCGCGCCCTTGGTCGTGCGTGCCACTTCGGTGGCCTGATCGGCTTCGCGCTGGGTCACACGGCCCATCAGGAACACCGAACCACGTTCGCTCACCACCTTGAAAGAGTTGGTCGAGAGGTTCTTGGCATCCACCAGACCGGCCTTCACACGCCCCGTCAGCAGCGTGTCTTCGGCCTTTTCCCTGAACGTGGGACTGTTGGTGATCTCCAGCTCGTTGAACACCGACGCCACGTTGTCCGTCTTGCTGACAATCTCGCTCGCCAGCGCCTTGTCGCGTTCGTTGGCGACCTCGCCGGTCAGCAGCGCGCGGCGGTTGTAGCTCGTCACGCTGATCCGGGCGCGACTGCCCATCTGCTCGCGCAACCGGTTGGCGGCGCGCAGTTCGATGCCCTGATCGTCCAGTTGTGCCCCGGAACTGCGCCGGTCGGTGGCCACGACGGCGCCGGTCAAGGCCCCGCCCACCATCAGTGGTGCGCACGCGGACACGGTGGCCGCCAGCGCGGCCACACCCAGGATGCTGGCCGCCAGACGGCCGGTCGACGGGAAACGTTTCATGCGAGGTTCTCCTGTTCGTTGGTCAAGGTGTCAGGCAGGCCCAGCAACTGGGCGTCCACGCCGTCACAAATGCAGTGCAACACCAGATGCTGCACTTCCAGAATCCGGGCCGGCAGCTCATGGGGCACACACACGTGCACATCGGTATCGCGCAACAGCTGCGCCAGGCGACCACCGCGCGCGCCCGTGAGCGCCACCACCGACATGTCGCGTTCGTGCGCCGCTTCAATGGCCGCGATCATGTTGGCCGAATTGCCGGTGGTGGACAGGGCCAGCAGCACATCCCCCGCATGGCCCAGGGCCCGCACCTGGCGGGCAAAGATCGCGCGGGCATCAAAATCGTTGGCGATGCCGGTCAGCACCGCCGCATCGGCCGACAGCGAAAACGCCGCCAGCTCGGGGCGCTCGCGGTCGTACCGACCCACAAAACTCGCCGCAAAATGCTGGGCCGCCGCGGCCGAAGGCCCGTTGCCGCAACTCAGCACCTTGCCCCCGCCGGTCACGCACGCCAGCACCGCGCCGATGGCCGCCTCCACCACCGGCGAGAGCGACTGCGCGCACTGGTATTTCAGGTCGGCGCTGTCGATGAACTGTTGTTGTATCCGTTGCAAGAGCATGAGGGGATCATAGCGGTGGGTGAAGTATCAAAAGGTTGCGCTCGCATCAAATGCTGCGCGATGCCATTCGATGTGCACCGACGCGGCGCCGTCGCCTTCCGGGACACCCTTGCGCCCCTGGATCAGCACCACATCGAAGCGGCATGGGGGTTCTGAGCCGAGCCGCAGCAAAAAGTGCCGCGCCGCGAAAACGATGCGGCGCTGCTTGAGCGCCGTGATGCTGCCGCCGGCCCCGCCGCGGGATGCGCTGGCACGCTGCCGCACCTCGACAAACACCAGCGTGCCATCGCGGTCGCGCATAATCAAATCGACCTCCCCACCACCGCGCCCGGGTGTCCTGAAGTTGCGCTGCACCAGGCGCAGGCCTTGGCGCTGCAGGTGCTCCAGTGCAGCATCTTCGGCGGCATCGCCGCGCTGTTTGGTGGTGACGGGCGGGCCGCTTACGGCCGGGCCTGATGGACCCTGTTTTCTGGAAAACCACATTGTCTGCAAGCACTCCATCCCTGTTGGCCGCCGCGCGTGAAGCGGCCGCTCACCAGCATTATCCGCAGGGCGCGCTCTACATGGTCGCCACGCCGATCGGCAACCTGGCCGACATCGGCCTGCGCGCGCTGCAGGTGCTGTCGCTGGTCGACACCGTGGCCTGCGAGGACAAACGCCACACCGCCGCCCTGCTGCAGGGCTATGGTTTGCACAAACCGCTGCTGGCGCTGCACGAGCACAACGAGTCCGAGGCGGCGCAGACCGTGCTGCAACGCCTGCAGGAAGGCCAGCGCGTGGCCTACGTGAGCGATGCCGGCACGCCGGGCGTGAGCGACCCGGGCGCGCGGCTCGCCGCGGCCGTGACCGCGGCGGGGCTTCGCTGCGTGCCGATCCCCGGCGCCAGCAGCATCACGGCGCTGCTCAGCGTGGCGGGTTTCACCCACCAGGCGGGGGGCTGGAACGGACGCTTCGTGTTCGCCGGCTTCCTTTCGCCCAAGGCGACCGAGCGCCAGCGTGAGGTGCAGCAGATCGGCGCCGACGCACGCGCCTGCGTGCTGCTGGAAGCGCCGCACCGCATCGAAGCCCTGGCCAGGGACCTGGCCGTGCTGGGAGAACGCGCGCTCACCGTGGGCCGCGAGCTGACCAAACAATTCGAAGAAGTGGCGCAGTTGCCCGCTCGCGAGTTCCCGGCCTGGCTGCAGGCCGGTGCGCACCGCACCCGCGGTGAATTCGTGCTGATGGTGCACCCGCAGGCCGCTGCCAGCGGCGAGGAAACGGCCCTGGATGCCACGACCTTGCGCACGCTCGACCTGCTGATGACCGAGCTGCCGGTGAAAACCGCCGTGCGCCTGTGTGCCGAGATCACCGGCCAGCCGCGCAACGCGCTCTACGACGCGGCCCTGGCCCGGCGCAAGTGCGCTTCCGACGACACGGACAACGACTGAGCCGGGCGAACCGCCGCCAGAACCCCGGTTTTCAGCGCAGGGGGCGGTCCGGCGCGGAAGCTGCCGCATCGCCCGCCGGGCCGCCGACCGGTGCATCAGTCACCTCGGTGGCCTGTACATCCACCACATCGCCCGCCGCAGCACCACCGTCCTGGCCGGGCCACACCCCGCGGGTGTAGCGCTGCGACTGCTCGCGCATGCGGCTGAACATCACCACCGGTGCCGGTTTGCGCCCGGTGACCAGCGACCACAGCGAAACCGCCACCACCACCACGAAGGCAGCCAGCAGGAAGCTGACCACGAACACCAGCGCGGCCAGCACCAGGGCAAGCTTGAGGAGACCGCGCATCGCGCGACCCAGGAAATCAGAAAGTCCGTTCATGAGGGAGAGAGCCCATCGGGCGGTTGGGAGTTCCGGGCGCATGAAGCGCCGCGGCGCGCGGGTCACACCCCGGCGCCGGGAGTGAAACAGCTTGGCACAAGAAAAACACAAATGGGGGGGGTTTCCCGTTTTGCAAGCCACACCAGGCGCGTTCCCTGATGCACCGGCCGGCCATCAAACCAGCGCCGGTGTCACCCGGTTCCGCATGCCGGCTGCTATGCTGGAAACATGATCCCTCCAGCCCCCCCCGAACCCACCACGAAGCGCCTGTCGCAGTACTTCTTTCGCGGCCTCATCACCTTCCTGCCGCTGGCCATCACGGTGTATGTGCTGGTGCTGTTCGTCACCTGGACCGAGCGCACCGCCCTGTGGCTGCTGAGCCCCTTCATCGGCGACTTTTACCTGCCCGGGCTGGGCATTGCGCTGGGGGCCGGGTTGATCGTCGCACTGGGCTTTTTCATGTCGCTGGGTACCGCCAGCAAGCTGCTCTCGTACATCGAACTGCCGTTCACCAACCTGCCGGTCATCAAGAGCATCTACTCGTCGCTGAAGAACTTCGCCGACTACTTCGCGCCGCACGAGCAGGATGCGCAGCAGGTCGTGCTGCTGAAAATGCCCGGCCACGAGCTGAGCATCGTGGGCCTGGTCACGCGCCAGAGCATGAAAGGCCTGCCCAAGGGCATCGGCGAACTGGAGGACCAGGTCGCTGTCTACCTGCCCATGGGCTACATGATCGGCGGCTACACCGTGTTCGTACCGCGCAGCTGGACGGTGCCGGTGGACATGTCGGTCGAAGAAGCCATGCGCATGGCGCTGATCGCGTTCATGTCTTCAAACAAGAACGGAAAATCCGAGACCACCCCATGAGCATCCGCCACCTCGACGCGCTCTTCGCCCCCGCCTCGGTGGCGGTGTTCGGCGCATCGCAGCGCCCGTCCAGTGTGGGCGCCACGGTCTGGCGCAACCTGCACGGCAGCTTCCCCGGCCGGCTCTACCCGGTCAACCCCAAACACGCCGCGCTCGATGGCGTGGTGTGCTACCGCCATGTGGCGGCCCTGCCCGAGGCGCCCGATCTGGCCGTGATCTGCACGCCGTCCAGCGCCGTGGTGCCGCTGATCACCGAACTCGGCGAGCGCGGCACGCGCGCGGCCATCGTCGTCACCGCCGGGCTGGACAAGGCCACCAAACAGGCCATGCTCGACGCCGCGAAGGTTCACACGCTGCGCATCCTCGGCCCCAACTGCATCGGCCTGCTGGTGCCGCACCTGGGGCTGAACGCCAGCTTCGCGCACATCGGCGCACTGCCGGGCGATCTGGCCTTTGTGTCGCAGTCGGGCGCCCTCGTCACCGCCATGCTCGACTGGGCCGGCTCACGCGGCATCGGCTTCTCGAACTTCGTTTCGCTCGGCGAACGCGCCGACGTGGACTTTGGCGACATGCTGGACTACCTCGGCAGCGATCCCAAAACCCGCGCCATCCTGCTCTACATCGAGAGCGTGGACGAGAGCCACAAATTCATGTCGGCCGCGCGCGCCGCGGCACGCAACAAGCCGGTGATCGTGGTCAAGGCCGGGCGTTCGGCCGCGGGCCAGGCGGCTGCGGCCTCTCACACCGGTGCGCTCGCGGGCTCCGACGCGGTGTTCGACGCGGCCATCGCCCGCGCCGGCATGCTGCGCGTGGACACGCTGCACGACCTGTTCCTCGCCGCCGAAACGCTGTCCCGGTTCCGCGACGGTCCCTCGGGCCCGCTCATCGTGCTCACCAACGGCGGCGGCGCTGGGGTGATGGCGGCCGACGCCGCGGCGGCCGAAGGCGTGCCGCTGGCCGTGCTGGACGACGCCCTGCGCGCGCGGCTCGACGCCGTGCTGCCCGCCAACTGGTCGCACGCCAACCCGGTGGACATCATCGGCGACGCACCCGCCGAGCGCTACGTGGCCGCGCTCGAAGCGCTGTCGCACGACCGGGCCAACGCCGTGCTCTTCATCCACGCGCCGACCGCCATCGTGCCGAGCCGCGAGATCGCACAGGCCATGTTGCAGCAGGTGACGGCCGAACCCCGGCGCGTGCTGGGCTGCTGGCTGGGCGACGGCGCCGTGGCGCAGGCGCGCCAGACCTTTCGCCAAGCCGGTGTGCCCGACTACAACACGCCCGAAGAAGCGGTGCGCGCCTTCAACTTCCTGCGCACCTACCGCCTGCACCAGGCCGAGCTGTTGCAGACGCCACCCGCGCGCAGCACCGCGCACGCCCCCGACCTGCCCGCCATCCGAGCCATCGTGCACGCCGTGCTGGCCGATGGCCGCGAGCTGCTCACCGAGCCGGAGGCCAAGGCCCTGCTCGGCGCCGCCGGCCTGCCGGTGGTGCCCACGCGCGTGGTCGGCGCGAGCGCGGAAGCGGCGCAGGCCGCGGCCGACGCCCTGGGCTATCCGGTGGTGGTCAAGATCCTGTCGCACGCCATCAGCCACAAGAGCGACGTCGGCGGCGTGCGCCTGAACATCGGCAGCCCCAGCGAGTTGCGCGAGGTCTGCACCAGCATGCTGGCGCGCGTGCGCGAGTTGCGGCCCGACGCCGACGTGCAGGGCTTCACCGTGCAGCCCATGGTGCGCAAGCAACACGCGCACGAACTCATCATCGGCGCCAGCGTCGACCCGGTGTTCGGCCCGGTCATCCTGTTTGGTGCTGGCGGCACCGCGGTGGAAGTGCTGGCGGACCGCGCGCTGTCGCTGCCGCCGCTCAACACGCCGCTGGCGCTGGCGCAGATGCAGCGCACCCGCATCGCGAAGCTGCTCAAGGGCTACCGCGACGAACCGGCCGCCGACATGGACGCCATCGCCCAGGTGCTGGTGAGCGTGTCGCAGTTGCTGGCCGACGTGCCCGAACTGGCCGAGCTCGACATCAACCCGCTGCTCGCCAACCACGAGGGCGCGGTCGCACTCGATGCGCGCGTTCGCGTGTCGGCCAGCCAGCCGGCCGGCGCAGCCAACTTCGCCATCCGGCCCTACCCGGCCGAGCTGATCGAGCCCTGGGACTGGAACGGCCAATCGGTCACGCTGCGCCCCATCCGCCCGGAAGACGAGCCGCAGCACCGAGCCTTCCTGGAACAGCTCGACCCGGAAGACATCCGCCTGCGCGTGTTCTACAGCCGGCGCAGCATCGAACACAGCGAGCTCGCGCGGCTCACGCAGATCGACTACGCGCGCGAGATGGCCTTCATCGCCACGCGCCACATCGAAGGCAACGGCGAAGAAACCCTGGGCACCGTGCGCGCCACGGTGGACCCGGACAACCACACCGCCGAGTTCGGCGTCATCGTGCGCTCCGACCTCAAGGGCTCGGGTCTGGGCCACCGGCTCATGGAAAAGATGATCCTGCACCTGCGCGCGCGTGGCACGCAGCGGCTGGTGGGCACGGTGCTGCGCATCAACCGCGGCATGCTGGAACTTGCGGCCAACCTGGGCTTCCAAGAAACGGACAACCCCGGCGACCCGGATGACCACGGCACCCGTTTCGTGTCGCTGGAGCTGCAGCCCACCACCAGCCCCGACGCCCGCCCGGGCTGAACCGGTCGTCGCCGCTTGCGTCAGGGCAACGGCCGGTGCAGTCTGAACGGCCAACTTCCCCCGCTCAAGGAGCCCGCCATGTCGTCGAACCTCCCGCCCTCGCGCCGCGCCCTGCTGATCCGCAGCGCCTCGGTGCTCGCCGCCACCGCCGCCCCGGCCTGGCTCACGCCCGCGCAGGCACAGCAAAACCTGCGCCCCACCCCGAGCCAGACCGAAGGCCCGTACTACCCGGTGGCCCTGCCGGCCGACACCGACTTCGACCTGCTGCGCACCGGCAGCGTGGCCTACGGCAAAGGCCAGCCGGCCTGGGTCGAAGGCGTGGTGACCGACACGCGCGGCGTGCCGGTGTCGGGCGCGGTGGTCGAGATCTGGCAGTGCGACCAGGCCGGCCACTACCACCACCCGGGCGACGGCGGCAAGGCAGACCCGGCTTTCCAGGGCTTCGGCCAGGTCACCGTGGGACGCGACGGACGCTACCGCTTCCGCACCCTCAGGCCCGCGCCCTACAGCGGCCGCACGCCGCACATCCATGTGAAAGTGAAACTCGACCGCCAGGAACTGCTGACCACGCAGATGTACGTGGCGGGCGATCCGGGCAATGAGCGCGATTTCCTGTGGCGGCGTCTGGGGGAGCAAGGCCAGGCCGCGCTGACCCGACCCTTTGTGGCCGGCGCCGACGGCCTGCGCGCCGAGTTCCCCATCGTGGTGATGGCGTAACCCCCCGCGCCGCCTGCGGCGTCACCCCCCAAGGGGCTTTGCTCCTGGCCCGGCGGAGCCGGTTCCACCGCGTTCTGGGTTCGGGCATTGCTCTCCGGCGATATGCCCCTCAACACAGACTGCTTCCCTCCAGCCACTATGCTCCCCGCATGGATTCCTTGACCCAGATCGCCCTCGGCTCCGCCGTCGGCGTGGCCGTGATGGGCCGCCGCACCGCTGTGTGGAAGGCCGCGTTGTGGGGCGCTGTCGCCGGCACTCTGCCCGACCTCGATGCCTTCATCGACCACGGCGACCCCATCCTCAACATGACGCGCCACCGCGCCGAGAGCCACGCGCTGTTTTTCCTGACGCTGGTCGCGCCACTTCTGGCCTGGGTCGTCTCGCGACTGCATGGCGAAGCCGCACTGTTCAAAAGATGGACACTCGCGCTCTGGCTGGTGCTCATCACCCACCCACTGCTCGACGCCATGACGGTCTACGGCACGCAGTTGCTGCAGCCCTTCACCGACCACCCTTACGGCGTGGGCAGCGTCTTCATCATCGATCCGGCCTACACCGTACCGCTGATCGTGGGTGTGGTCGCGGCGCTGCGGCTGAGGAATGAGCGGGGCCAGCACTGGAACGCTGCGGGTCTCGCGCTCAGCACGCTCTACCTCGTCTGGAGCTTCGGCGCGCAGCAATACGTGGAACGCATCGCCCGCGCCTCGCTGGAACAGGCCGGCGTCGAAGCGCAAGGCCTGCTCGTCACCCCGTCGCCGTTCAACACCGTGCTCTGGCGCCTGGTGGCCATCACGCCCACGCAGTACCTGGAGGGCCACCATTCGCTGCTGGATGCGCAGCCCAGCATCCGCTGGACGGCGCACGACCGCGGCGCCGAGCTGATCGCCGCACACGGTGACGAACCCGGGGTGGCGCGCATGGCCACGTTCACCCACGGCTTCTACAGCCTCACGGAAAGCGACGGCCGCCTCTTCGTGACCGACCTGCGCATGGGCCAGGAACCGGCCTACACCTTCCGCTTCAACCTTGGCAGCGCGGCGGCGCGGGCCAACGGTGGCCATGCACCCACGCTCGAAGGCCTGCGCCCCGACGTGGGCATCGCCCTGCCCTGGTTGTGGCAACGCCTGCTCGGCAACGACATCCCGCCGCCCTGGCGGGCGACGCAGGGCGGCCGCGCCCGGTAGGTCCGCCGCGCCGGACCGGCGGCGTGCTTGCCGGAAACGGCACGCTGGTGCACCATGCACCTCGCTTCCGCATTTCCACCGCCCCATCAGGAGACAAACCATGATCAAGGTCAGCGTGATGTACCCCAACGACCCCGGCACGCATTTCAACCACGACTACTACCGCGACAAGCACATGCCGCTGGTGAAAGCGCGCCTGGGGGCGCCGCTCAAGTACTACACCGTGGACAAGGGCCTGGGCGGCGGCGCGCCCGGCTCGGCGCCGACCTACGCCGCCAGCGGCCACCTGTTTTTCGACAGCGTCGAAGACTTCCAGGCCTCGTTCGGGCCCCACACCAAAGAGATCATGGGCGACATCCCGAACTACACCGACATCACACCGGTGATCCAGATCAGCGAGGTGGTGGTCGGCCAGCCCTGACGGTTCAGACCATCAGCAACGTCAACACGATGATCGCCACGCCGATCACGAGGTTGATGCCCACCCAGGTGCGGATGGACGCCAGCGCCGCGCCGCCAGCCGGCCAGTCGCTCGCCGCCACGGCCTTGCCCAGGCGCTTGAACAGCGCAAAACGGATGTGGCCAAAGATGGCCATCATCACGATGCCGAGCGTGGCCATGATGGTCCAGTCCAGCGGCATGTTGAAGCTCAGGCCAGCCTGCACGGTTTCCTTGGCCAGGCGGCCGATCATCCACAGTCCGCTGACGAGCACGACCCCGATCGACACCAGCACCGCGCTGAAAAAGCGCTGCAGGGCAGCGTGCATCAGGCGGATGCGTTGCGGTGGCTCCAGCTGCATGGCGGCCGGTCGCAGGAAGAAGTGGGCGAAGACCATGCCGCCGATCCACACGACGATGGCGAGGATGTGCAGCAGCTTGAGGATGGCGTAGATCATGGGCGGGGTCTCGTTGAAGGAGGACAGGTGGTGGTTTCGACAGGCTCAGCCCGAACGGAGCGTGGGTCTTGAACCTCAGGCGCTCACATCGGTGAGCACCGCACCCACGCGGCGCTGCAGCCGGTAAGGCGGCAAGCCCTTGAGCATGCGCCGCCCGTACGACTGGCGCAGCAGCCGGGCATCGTAGCAAACCACCACCGCTTCGTCGGTCTCGCTGCGCAAGGCCCTGCCGGTCCACTGGAGAAGGCGCGCGCCGGTGGCGGGCACCACGAGTTCGCTGAACGGGTCGCGCCCCTGCGCCTTCAGCCAGTCCGCGCGCGCCTGGCCCACCGGGTCGCTCGGCGAGGCGAACGGCAGCTTGGTGATGAACACCCACTCGCAGAGCTCGCCCGGCAAATCCAGCCCCTCGCCGAACGACTGCAGTCCGAACAGGATGGACGCGCCGCCCGCTGCCACGCGCTCGGCGTGCTGGCGCAGCAGCTGCGTGCGCGAGGCCTCGCCCTGCGCCAGCACCTTGTCGCGCAGCTCGCGGTGCAGGCCGCGCTCCAGCAGCTCCTGCGCGCGCCGCATCAGCGCCTTGGAAGTGAACAGCACCAGCGCGCCGCGCTGCACGCTGGCCAGGTCGTCCATCAGGGCGTCGAGCATTTCGCGGCTGTAGGCCTCCACGTCTTTCGGGTCGGCCTGGGTCTGCACCACGATCAGCCGGCCCTGGCGCGCATGGTCGAACGGGCTTTGCACTTCGCGCGCCACCACCGCGTCGTCAAACGCCAGGCCGGATTCGTGCAGAAAGTGATCGAAGCCGCCGCAGGTCACGAGCGAGGCCGAGGTAACCACCGCTGCGCGCACCTTGCTCCAGAGCTGGTGGCGCAGCAGGCTGCCGGGTTGCAGCGGGCAGGCATTCGCCGTGAGCGTCACCAGGCCGTGCTGGATACCGGCTTCGAGCCACTTGGCCAACGGCGGCTGGCCGGCGGCCGGGTCCTGCAGCCAGAGTTCGGCCGTGGCCTGCGCGTGCTGCAGGCGCGGCGCCAGCACGCCCAGGCGGCTGTAGAGCCGGGCGCAGCGCGCGGCGTCGCCCGGGTTGTCGCGCGCGTTGGCCTTGAGCTGCGTGGCCAGGGTTTCCATCACCTTCAGCAAGGCGCTGGCGCGGCTGTGCAGTTGGGCCACGGTTTCCATCCACTCGGGCGGCAGCGCGCCGCCTTCGAAGCGATCCACCACCGGCGCGCCCGCGGCGTCAAAACCGCCGCGCGCGGGTGTGCGGCTGGGCGCGCGGCCGGTGAGCGCCGCCCACGCCGGCAGCGCGCCGATGCGCGCCATCGCCAGCCGCGCCAGCTCGCCCTGTGCGCTCTTCATCTCGCGCGCCAGCGCAGCCACGTCCACGCCCGGCGTGTGTTGCATCGCGCCGGCCACTTCGTCCACCGCGCGCGGCAGGCGGTCCAGCCACTGGCTGCGCATCAGGTCCATGCTTTCGCTGAACTGGCCTTGCGCCACGGCGCCGAGGTGGTGCGCCTCGTCGAACACCAGATAACAGTCTTCGGGCGCGGGCAGCGCGTGCAGGCCCAGCGTGGACAGCAGCAAATCGTGGTTCACCACGATCACCTGCGACTGCGCCAGCCTCGCGCGCGCCTGGTAGTAGCTGCAGCTGTTGTAGCTTGGGCAGTGGCGCGCGGTGCAGCTGTGGCGCTCGGCCGCCACCGGGCTCCAGAGTTCGCCCTCGGGCGGCTCGTCGAGCCGGTCGCGGTCGCCGTCCCAGGCGCCGCTGTCGAGCTGCACGGTCCACTGCATGTATTGCTTGGCGCGCTCGCCCCAGCGTTCGGCCGCGCGCGCGCTGGCCGCGGCCGAGGCCACGGTGTGTGCCGCGATGCCGGCCGCCGAGGCGTCGGGGGTTTCGCTGGCGTCGTCGCTTTCAAACAGGTCGGCGCTCGCCGCGTCGCCGCCGCTGAGCTGGTCCAGCTTCAGGCGGCAGACGTAACGACCACGGCCCTTGGCCAGCGCATAGGTGAACGGCTCGGGCAGCGCCGCGGCCAGCGCCGGCAGGTCTTTCGCGATCAGCTGCTCCTGCAGCGCCACCGTGGCGGTGGAAATGACCACGCGCTTCTGCTGCGCCAGCGCGAGCGGGATCACGGTGGACACATAGGCCGCCGATTTGCCCACGCCCGTGCCGGCCTGCACCACCGCGATGCCGCGCTCGGGCAAACCGGCTTCACCACTGACCGAACCGTCACCGAGCGACACGCCGCTGAGCGTGTGCGCGATCAGCGCCGCCATCTCGCGCTGGCCGGGGCGCGCGCGAAAGCCCGCGGCGTGCGACACCACGTGGTCGAAGGCGGCCAGGGCCAGCGCCTCGCGAGCGAGCGGGCCCGCCGGAAGAGCCTCGGTAACAGCGGCGGGAGCGTCGGGGGAGTCGGAGGGAGTGGACATGCGGGGCCGGGGTCAAAAACCGATTGTCCCAGACGGTCTCGTGCGGGCGGTGGCCGTGCACGCAACTTGTGCACTGCACAATGCACCACAACGACATCCGAGAGCATTCCATGGCCACCCGACGCAAGCCCGCCACCCGCCCGAACCGGCGCCCCGCCCGCCCCACCGGCGACCACCAGCTGATCGACCTCGCCCTGCAGGGCGGCGGCTCGCACGGCGCCTTCACCTGGGGCGTGCTGGACCGCCTGCTGGACGACGAGACGCTGGAAATCGCCGCCATCAGCGGCACCAGCGCCGGCGCCATGAACGCCGTGGCACTGGCCGCGGGCCTGATGGACGGCGGGCGCGCCGGTGCGCAACGCGTGTTGCGGCGCTTCTGGCAACGCGTGGCCGAAGCCTCGCCCTTCCACCACCTGGAAAACAACCCCTTCAACGCCCTGCTGGGCAGCCACACGCCCTGGATGCAGGCGCTGCTGGCGCCCTGGCAACAGGCGGCGCAGCTGGCGGTCAGCCCGTATTCACCCTACCAGCTCAACCCGCTGAACCTCAACCCGCTGCGCGACATCCTGGTGGAGACGGTGGACTTCGAACGCGTCTGCGCCTGCCACAAAACCCGCCTGTACATCGCCGCCACGCAGGTGCGCACCGGGGCGCTGCGCGTGTTCGATCAGAGCCAGCTCACGCCCGACATGGTGCTCGCCTCGGCCTGCCTGCCGCGGCTGTTTCAGGCGGTGGAGATCGACGGCGAGGCCTACTGGGACGGCGGCTACGCCGGCAACCCCTCGCTCATGCCCCTGATCACCGACAGCCCGGCCGACGACCTGCTGCTGGTGCAGATCAACCCGCGCGAACGCGCGAGGGCCCCCACCCGCACCAGCGACATCCTCGACCGCATCGACGAAGTGACCTTCAACGCCAGCCTGCTGAAAGAGCTGCGCTCCATCGCGCTGCTCAAGCGCCTGATCGAAGAAGAAGGCCGCCCCGGCCACCATTACCGCAACCCGCTGTTCCAGCGCGTCGAGGCGCTGCGCCTGCACCTGATCGATGGCGGCGCCTCGCTCAGCACCCTGGGCGCGGGCAGCAAGACCCAGACCTCGCTGACTTTCCTGAACCGACTGCACGACCTGGGCCATGCCGCCGCCGACCAGTGGCTCGGCGAGCACCGGGCCGACATTGGCCAGCGCAGCAGCCACGACATCTTTCAGGCGCTTGACCAGTGACCAGCATCCTCGGCATCCTCATCGCGCTGGTGCTGCTCATGGCGCTGGCCTACCGCGGCGTGAGCGTGCTCATCCTCGCACCGCTCATGGCCCTGCTCGCAACGCTGTTCAGCCCCGGTGCACCACTGCTCGCCAGCTACACGCAGATCTTCATGCCCGCGCTGGGCGGCTTCGTGATCGCCTTCTTCCCGCTGTTCCTGCTCGGCGCCGTGTTCGGCAAACTCATGGAAGACTCGGGCGCCGCCACCGTGATCGCGCAGGCCATCGTGAAAACGCTGGGCGTGCAGCGCGCCATCCTGGCCATCGTGCTTGCCTGCGCGGTGCTGACCTACGGCGGCGTCTCGCTCTTCGTGGTGGCCTTTGCCGTGTACCCGATCGCGGCCGCGCTGTTCCGCCGCGCCGACGTGCCGCAGCGCCTCATTCCCGGCACCATCGCGCTCGGCGCCTTCACCTTCACCATGACCGCGCTGCCCGGCACGCCCGCGATCCAGAACGCCATCCCCATGCCCTTCTTCGGCACCACGCCCTTCGCCGCGCCCGGCCTGGGCCTGATCGGCGGCGCGGTGATGCTGGTGCTGGGCACGCTGTGGCTGATGCGCCGCGCGGCCAGCGCCAAGGCCCGCGGCGAAGGCTATGGCGAGTCCTCGGCGCCCTCGGCCTTGAACGACCCGGCCAACGCCACGACCGCACGCGCCAGCACCACAACCCACCCGCCGCCCGATGCCCTGAGCGGCAACGCCTTCGCGCGCGCCATCGCCCCGGTGGTGCTGGTGATCGTGCTCAACTACCTGCTCGCCACCTGGCTGCTGCCCGCGCTCGACACCGGCTACCTGTCCGAACCGCGCTACGGCAGCACCCGCATCGAGAACCTGCGCGGCATCTGGGCCGTGATCGCCGCGCTCGCCGCCGCCACCGTGCTGCTGGTGCTGCTGCAGCGCCCGCGCCTGCCCACCCTGGGCCAGACCCTGGAGACCGGTGCCACCAGCTCGGTGCTGCCGCTGCTCAACACCGCCTCGCAGGTGGGTTTTGGCGCCGTCATCGCCTCGCTCGCCGGCTTTGCGCTGATCCGCGACGCTGTGCTCGGCATCGCGCCCGGCAACCCGCTGGTCAGCATGTCCATCGCGGTCAACATCCTGGCCGGCATCACCGGCTCCGCCTCGGGCGGCATGAGCATCGCGCTGCAGACCCTGGGCGAGACCTGGCTCGCCATGGGCCAGGCCGCCGGCATCGCGCCCGATCTGCTGCACCGCGTCACCGCCATCGCCACCGGCGGGCTCGACGCCCTGCCGCACAACGGCGCCGTCATCACCCTGCTGGGCATCTGCGGCCTCAGCCACCGCCAGGCTTATGCCGACATCTTCGTGGTCGCGGTGGCCATTCCCGTGCTCTCGCTGGTGGTCGTGGTGCTGCTGGGCACGGCCTTCGGATCCTTCTGATGGCGCCCCTGCTGATCGGTCTCGGTCTGCTCGGCGCCGCCCTGTTCGGCGCCCGCCACGTGCTGCACCGCAGCCTGGCGCCCGAAGCCAGCACCGATGGCCCGACCCCCGCCGAACTCGGCCTGCGAGCGCACGACGTGCAGATTCCCGGCGCGGCCGGCCAGCGCCTGTTCGCCTGGTACCTGCCCGCGCCCGCATCGGCCCCGCACCCCGCGCCCGCCGTGGTGCTGCTGCACGGCTGGGGCGGCAACGCCAGCACCCTGCTGCCCGCGGCGCAGGCGCTGCACAGCGCGGGCTTCGCCGTGCTGCTGCCCGAATCGCGCAACCACGGCCGCAGCAGCCGCACCGGCCACAGCTCGCTGCCCCGCTTCGCCGAAGACCTGGAAGCCGCGCTCGACTGGCTCGCCGCACAACCCGGTGTGGACCCGCAACGCCTCGCCGCGCTCGGTCATTCGGTGGGCGCTGCCGCGGTGTTGCTGGTGGCCTCGCGCCGTCCGGGGCTGGCCGCTGCGGTGAGCGTGAGCGCCTTCGCGCATCCCGAATGGGTCATGCGCCGCTGGCTCGCGCTGCGCCGCGTTCCCTACTGGCCGCTGGGCTGGCTGGTGAACCGCTACGTGGAATCGGTGATCGGTGCGCGTTTTGATCGCATCGCTCCGCTGGCCACGCTGGGCCAGGCCCTGTGCCCGGTGTTGCTGCTGCACGGCACTGAAGACCGCACCGTGCCGCTCGCCGATGCGCAGCAGCTCATCCAGCACAAAGGCAGCGCACGCGCCACCCTGCTGGCGCTGCAGGGCACCCACGAAGGTTTTGCCGATCCGTCCACCGCGACGCAGGCCGTGCTGGCGTTTCTGGCGCAGAGTGGCGCGGACTGACCCGCTCACCCCGTCCCCCACGATCTGCACGCCCAGGCAGAGCAGGATGAACGCCGACAGGCGCAGGAAGATCACCGTACCCGCCTCGCCCAAGGGCCGCAGCAGGCGCCGCTGATCATGGGAAACGGGTGTGCTCAAGCGGCGGGCGGACGGTCCACCATGTCGCGGATGCGCCGGCGCAACGCGCGGTCGCGCCGCTGCTCCTCGTTCCAGTCTTCGCGCACGCCGCGCCAGAGCGCCAGCGCCATGAGCAGGATCACCAGCGTGAACGGCAGCGCGAACACGATGGTTGCCGTCTGCACCGCCTTCACGCCGCCGGCCAGCAGCAG
Source organism: Hydrogenophaga sp. (assembly GCA_030653975.1). Lineage (GTDB taxonomy): Bacteria > Pseudomonadota > Gammaproteobacteria > Burkholderiales > Burkholderiaceae_C > Hydrogenophaga. The sequence goes on from JAURYH010000029.1 coordinate 101,909, forward strand.
GCTGATGGCGATGCCCGAGACCAGCAGGCCCCAGACGACCTTCACCCGGGGCCCCGGGTTTTCGTCGCCGCCGGTGCTCATCATGCCCAGCACGAGCGTGGCCGAGTCCCCAGAGGTCACGAAGAACACCAGCACCAGCACGGTGGCCACGCCCGTCATCAGCCCGCCCAGCGGCAGCTGGTCGAACATGGCAAACAGCGCAGTGGACACATCGGCGTTCACCGCCTCGCTGATCGGCAGGCCCTGCATGATCTGCAGGTGCAGCGCCGTGCCGCCGAACACCGAGAACCAGACAAACGCCGCCAGCGTGGGCGCCAGCACCGTGCCCAGGATGAACTCACGGATGGTCCGGCCGCGCGAAACGCGCGCGATGAACAGGCCCACGAAAGGCGACCAGCTCACCCACCAGGCCCAGTAAAACACCGTCCAGCCGCCCACCCAGCCGCTGTCGCGGAAGGGCGTCATGCGCAGGCTCATGCGCACGAAGTCGCTCAGGTAGCTGCCCAGGGTGTTGGTGAAGGTGTCGATGATCGCCACCGTCGGACCCACCACAAACACCGTCAGCGCCAGCAAGCCCGCCACGATCAGGTTAAAGGTGGACAACCACTTGATGCCCCTGGTCACACCGGTCACGGCCGAAGTCAGGAAGAGAATCGTCGTCACCACGATGATGCCCACCTGCGATGCACCGCTCACCGGCAGCCCCACCACCGCGGCCAGGCCGCTGTTGATCTGCAACGCGCCCATGCCCAGCGAAGCCGCCACGCCAAAGGCCGTGGCGATCACCGCCAGCACGTTCACCAGCGGGCCGAGCTTCTTCATCGGGGCCCAGGGCAGCGCCTCCACCGCCGTGCTCACCAGCGCCGAGCCGCCCCGGCGGAACTGGAAAAACGCAATCGCCAGCGCCACGATGCTGTACACCGCCCAGGGGTGCAGACCCCAGTGGAAAAAGCTGTAGCGCATGGCAGCGTTGGCCGCTTCGGGCGTGTGGGGTGCGATGCCCGGAGGCGGCGCGCCATAGTGCGAGATCGGCTCGGCCACGCCCCAGAACACCAGGCCGATGCCCATGCCGGCGGCAAAGAGCATGGCGAACCAGGCCCCGATGGAAAACTCCGGCTCGTCGTCCTCGCCGCCGAGCTTGAGGTCGCCATAGCGGCTGACCGCCAGGATCAGCGCCATCACCACCAGGCCCAGCACCACCCACAGGTAGAACCAGCCGAAGTTGCGCGTGATGCCCGCCAGCGCGGTGTCGAACACCCCGCCCAGCGACGCCGGGGCGATCACGCCCCACAGAACAATGGCCAGGATCAGACCGGCCGACACGATGAGTTGCATGAGAGTCCTCCTCCAGGAAAAGAGCCGTCCCGTCGACCGCGACGCAGGAAACAAGGCACTCCGCCGCTCAGGGGCGAGCCTGGGCGATGCGGGTACCGGCGCAGCCGGGGAATCAAGCCAGAAGACGGCGGCGGTCCGGTCCGATGTAACGGTGAATCCCGGCCCGCCGGGCCCATGCAGGGCGCTTCAGGGGGTGGCAGCGACGCCATTAAAGCGCGCTGAGCCGGGGCTGTCAGCAAGGACCGGCACCGCCAGCGCAGGGGGTGCGCCGGCCATGCCGTCATGAACGAAGGCGACATTGTGCCCGGATGAGCCTCGCCCCGTGAGCCTGTGCTCACATACCTGACTGACTGGCGCGGAGATGGTGCTCCTGACGGGGCACAGAACACCCCGCCGAGCGGCAAGTCCACCCTGACGGTTTGGGTCTTGCGCCGCTCAGCGCGACCAGATGCTCAGCGCTCGGCCAGCCGCCCCGTCACGTATTTGTGCAGCACACTGGCAATGAGCGTCTGGTAGGGCATGCCCTGCTCCAGCGCCTTCACCTGAATATCCTGCAAGTCACCGGACGACAGGCGGATGTTCACTCGCTTGTCTTTCAAGGCGGTGGCGCGTGCCGCCGCCTTGAACTTCGCCAGCTCGGCTTTGCTGGCCACCGACTTCAACGCGCCCTTGTCGAACGCGGCCAGCAGGTCGGTTTCGTATGCGTCAGTCTTGGGCATGGGGATCGTCCTGTTTCAAGTATTCGCGGGTCGCCTTGCGGCTAGGAATGACGGTTTTGAGGAAATAGTGATCGGCTTGTTCCACAAACGGCACCAGATACGCATACCCCTCAAACGCCACCACCAGCACCCGCTGATTCGGGTACTTCGCCGGGTTCGGGTGGGCCAGTATGTCGAGCAAGCCACCGGCCTCCACCGCCACCACCATCTGCTCGAACGAAATGCCCCGCTCGCGCTGAAGCTGATCGTTTTTCTCCGGACCCCAGCGAAACGGTTTCATGGGTCGGCAGTTTAAATCAGTGTGTGCCTTTTGTCACCAGATGGAGGGCGATCAACGGTCCAAAGGCCGAGGTGGTCGCAAACTGCGACCACCTCCCAAGCCCCTCACCCCCGCCAGCCGCCGCCCACCCGCTGCGCGCGGCCCAGGGCTTCCAGCGTTTCCAGGATGCGGGGCAGGCCTTTCTTCCACGGGCCTTTGCCTTTGAAGCTGGCTTCGATGGCGGGCAGCGGCAGCGGCGCGGGGCTGGCGGACAGCAGCTGCGCCACGGCGCGCACCTGCTCGGGCAGGGTGGATGGCCACGGCTGGGCGGTGGCTGCGGAGGCGTTGACCGGGGTCTGGACGCCGTCGCTGGCGGCGTCAGTGCGGGCTTCGGCTTCGGCCTCGCTCTCCACACCGTCAATGCCCGCCTGCTCACCCACCGGTTCGGGCTGCGGCGCAACAGAAGCCGCCGCAGCCCGCCGCGCCGGGTCCTGGAACTCGGGGCGCAGCCAGCGCACCGTGCCCGCGGCTTCTTCGGCGGCGCGTTTCGCGTTCAGCGCCACCAGCCGCTCCAGCAGGGTTTCGGTCCACGCGGCGCGGGCCGCTTCATCGGCCCACGGCACGGCGCCCAGGTCGCTCCAGCCGTAGGCCTGCAGCACCGCAGCGTCCAGCTCGTCGTGCAGGCTCTGCAACACGCTCACCAGGCCCTGCTCGTGCAGCGCCTTGTCCTTTGCGCTGAGCGGTTCGCCGCGGCGCAGTTTGTCGAGCACGTTGTAGAGCCCCGTGAGCGTGACGCTCTCGTGTGCCGCCTGCCGCGCCTTGCGGTGTGCGTCCAGCTGCTTGGCCAGTTGGCGGATGCGCTCGGTGAGCGCGGGCGTGAGGCCGGTGTCGTCGTGTGGGAAGGGGAAGGGCTCGAAGCAGCGGGACTTGTTGTAGCGCGGGTCGTTGCCGACGCCGAGCCGCCCGCCTGCGGCGAGCGCCCATTCGACGTGTACCTGACTCGACAGCACGCCGAGGTGCAGCGCATCGGGGCTGGCGATGGCGATGAGCATGTTGTCCGGCAACACGCTCGCATCGAGAAACTGGAACGTGCGGTGCTTTGCGGTTTCGACCGTGGCGATGTAGCGCCGTAAGCCATGAAGTGCCGGTCGCAGGTCCTTGCGTGGCTCGCCAAACAACCACCAATTGTTGCGATAGGTGTCCCGATTGTTCTGATCGCGCTCAGGCTTCACCCGTTCCACCAGCCACTGAAACACTGAAGGGAAGCGCTCGCGCAGTTGCACGGCGCTGAGGCCGAAGGCGTCGATCACCAGCACGTCGCGCGGCGAGGCCATGAGGTCGCGGCCGTTGCGGTATTCGCGGATGAGCGGCACCTGAGCGGGAGAGCCCTCACCCCCGCCCTCTCCCAGCGGGAGAGGGAGTAAGGCAGCGGCCTCTTCGCGCGTGACGATGAAGCCCGCGCCGTGCAGTTTCACGCCGGGTGATGACACACCCCCGTTGGCTTGCAGCGCACGGGCACCCGCCACGTTGGCGCCCAAACGCAGGTCGGCGTGCAGCAGGCCGCGCTTTTCGGCGAGTTGCACCTCCACCTCGTCGGTGTCGGTGGTGCGTTCGGCGGTCACGGTGAGCAAGCGCCCCTCTTCTTCGGCCAGCGTGCCCACGCTCATGGCAATGCGCACGGCAGCGCCCTGCGCGCTGTCCACCCACGGGTGGTCGGGCAGCGCGAAGGCCAATGTGAGCGGGTTCTTGCTGGCGCTCAGGTGGGCCTCGATCACGCGGCGGTTGAAGGTCTGGCGCAGGCTGTTGGTGGTGATGAAGCCGAAGCGCCGCGCGCTGCCCGCGCGCACCTGGGCGGCGGCGTGGTGCCACCAGTACATGACGAAGTCCGCGCTCTCGGGCACCTCGGGCCAGGTGGCGCGCAGGGTCTGTGCGTAGCCGTCTCCCAGCGCGGCGCGCAGGGCGCCCGCGCCAATGAATGGCGGATTGCCCACGATGAACTCCGCCGCCGGCCACTCGGCGGGGCGCGGGTTCACATAGGCCCACTGCACCACTTGCGCAGCCTCGTCGGGCACGTTTTCGCCCGTCACCGGGTGTTTCTTGAAGCTCACACCGTCCCAGCGCGTGATGGTCTTGCCGCTCGCGTCGAGCGCGGGCTCGGCTCGGTCGTAGGCGAGCACGGCGTCGCGGTTTTCAATATTCCCGTAGTCGTGCACCACGGGCTCGGCCACGCTGGCCAGGCCGCGGGTGCGCACGTGCCATTGCAGCCAGCCGATCCACAACACGAGTTCGGCCAGGGCGGCGGCGCGTTGATTCAATTCAATGCCGCGCAGCTGCTGCAGCGTGACGGTTTCGCCTTCGAGGCCGAGGCGGTCCTGCGTTTCGCCCAGCGCTTCGAGCTGGTTCATCACCTCGCCTTCGAGGCGCTTCAGATGTTCGAGCGTGACGTACAGAAAATTGCCGCTGCCGCAGGCCGGGTCGAGCACGCGGGTGGTGCAGAGCTGGTGGTGGAAGCGGCGGATTTCTGCGCGGGCTTCTTCGAGCTTGGCTTCGCGCTTTTTGCCGTCGAGTTCATCGGCCTCGCGCGCCAGCACCACGGCGGCTGCCTGGGCGTTGGCCCAGTCGGTGCGCAACGGCTCCACCACGGTGGGCAACACCAAGCGCTCCACGTAGGCGCGGGGTGTGTAGTGGGCGCCGAGGGCGTGGCGCTCGGTGGGGTCGAGCGCGCGCTCCAGCAGGGTGCCGAAGATGGCGGGCTCGACCTCTTGCCAGTTGGCCTGGGCGGCGCGCAGCAGGCCGTCGATCTGCGCGGTGCTGAGCGGCAGCACGTAGCCATCGCCCCCTGCGCCTTTGAAGAGCTTGCCGTTGAAGCGCAGCACGTCGCGCGCGATGGCGGCGTTGAAGCCGCCCACGTCCATGCCCTGCCAGAAGACCTTGAGCATCTGCACCAGGGTGGCGGGCTGTTCGCGGTATGCCTTGAGCAGGTGCACGAAGCTGCCGCTGCCGTCCGCATGGGCGGGCAGCAGGCCCACGTCTTCGGCAAACATGCTGAAGAGGCAGCGGGTGAGGAAGGCGGCCACGGGCTGGGGCGCGTGGCCGGCGGCCTCCAGGCTCCGGGCCAGCTCGGCCAGCTCGGCGGCCACGGCGCGCGTGACCTTGGCGCTGATGCGCGAGGGGTCGAGGCTGAGCGGGTCGGTCCAGAGCGCCTTGAGCCGCGCGCGGATGGCTGGCTGGGCCAGCTGCTCCAGGCGGATGCGGTGGCTGCGCGGATCGGGGAAGGGCGTGTAGGTGGCGCCGGAGCGGGTGAACTCGGCGTAGAGCTCGATCACGTGGCCGACATCGACCACCACCACAAAGGGCGGGCGGCCTTCTGCTGCGGGCAGGGCGCGGGCGTAGTTTTCGGCCTGGGTGCGGGCCTTGAGCAGCGCATCGTCAAAGGCTTTGGTGGTGACTGGCGGGGTGTTTGGGGTCTGCTGCGCCTGCACGCCGGCCGTCTTTCCAAGCTTGAGCTTCTTGCTCTCCCACACGAAGTGGCCTCGGCGGTAACAGTCCACCCGGCCGGCGCTGGTGGAGCCGTCTCCGTGCTGGAAGGTAATGGGGCGCTCGAACATGTAGCTCTGTTCGGGCGTGGGATGCGGCGCGTCGACGCCCAGCAGCTCGCACAGCTGGATGACGAAGCTCTGCGAAGTGGACAGCTCGGAAGCGGTGACGCCCTTCCACCGGTTGATGAAGGCCTGGGCGGTGGCTGTGGTGGCTTCGTCGGCTTCGGCAGCGGTGACAGTGCTGGAAGCCGTAGCGGTGGCGGGATTCCCCGGGGTTTTGTTGTGCAGCATGCCCTGGATGATAGAAGCGCCCTCAGCGCCCCAGCTTTTGCGATCCCCATTGTTCCTGCTGGCGCTGGTCGTCGGCGGCTTCGGCTTCGATGCTGTCCTGGGGCAGTTGCTTGAGGCAGTCGGCCAGGGCCTGGGGGTCCGGCTTTTCAGGCTCGGGCTCGTCCGCTGGCGGGCCTTGCGGGGAACGGCCGTCCCACACGAAGCGGTTGCCGCGCTGCGGCGGATCGGGCAGGCAGTCGTTTTTGTAGAGCGGCGGCGCCTCGGCGGTCCAGGCGTTGAAGACGATGGTCTTCTCAAAAATCAGGGGCTTGCCATTGGGCGTGGGCGGCAGCGGCGGCATCTGCTTGATGGCGGTGCGGGCGCGTTGTTCGACCTCTGCGGAGGTGGTCCACAGGGTATCCAGCCGGGCCAGCGTTCCGCTGGGTGCGATCTCGATGCGGAAGCGCACGATGCCTTGCTCGGGGCCCTCGTGGGCGGTGCCCATCAGGCTGCGGACCTGTTGCCCCCAGTTGTGGCGGTAGCGCTTGCTGTTCTTGAGGGTGTAGGTGGCGGCCAGGGCCCATTCCTCGGCCGTGGGGGCCGGCGGCGCTGCCATGAAGGCCCGTCCGGGCGGGGGCGTGGTGTCGGGTGGCGCGGCGGCGGGCTCGGGCTCGCGGGGCGTGGGCAGGTCGGACTTGGGGATGGGCGCCGGGGGCGGGGTGCTGGCGGGCGGCGCAGGTGCCGGCTCGGCGGGCCGGATGTCTGCCAGGAAGACGACCGCTTCCCTGGGCGGTGCGCGATCGCGCATGGTCTGGTTGGAGGCCTGAATGATCAGCCCCGCGGCGGCGAGGTGCAGCGCCACCGACAAGCCCACGGCCCAGCGGCGGTGCTTGTGCGGGTGGGCGGGCGGGCTTTCAGAGGGGGTCAAGACGCACCTCGACCGCGCGCGAGGGGTCAGCGAGGCGGGCCGCCACCTGGCGATAGCGATCGTTGTCGGCGAGCGCGTCCATCATGGCCTCGAACAACGGCGGCTCCACCATGTAGAAAGCGGGGCGGTTGTGGTTGAGCACGGCCACAGGGCGGTTGTGCGACTCGCGCAGCACGGCGGCCGGGTTCTTCTTGAACTCGGACATGCTCACGGACAGACTGGCGTGGACGGATTCCATTTTCGGCTCCAAATACAGCGCTGAATTTAGAGCCAGCAGGACTCGGCGTCAAACCACAGGGGTCGGTACGCTGGATCGATGTGGCGGGCACTGCGGCTTGGCTCCACCCGAACAGGGGTGTCGCTGGCATGATCTTGGTGGCGAAGGGCGTGCTTGCGCTCCTGCCACGTGCCAACAGACCGTTCGGTCCCCATTGCCATGAACATGCCCCGTGTTTCCGCACCCCGGCTGCCCGCCGCCATCTGGGTGCTGGGCTTCGTGAGCCTGCTGATGGACATTTCGTCCGAGATGGTGCACAGCCTGCTGCCGCTGTTCATGGTGGGCACGCTGGGCGCGAGCGCGCTGGTGGTCGGCCTGATCGAGGGGCTGGCCGAGGCGACGGCACTGATCGTCAAGGTGTTCTCGGGCGTGTTGAGCGACTGGTGGGGGAAACGCAAGTGGCTGGCCGTGTTCGGCTACGCCCTGGGCGCGCTGACCAAACCGCTGTTCGCGCTGGCGCCGGGCATTGGCACCGTGCTGACGGCGCGCCTGCTCGACCGCGTGGGCAAGGGCGTGCGCGGTGCGCCGCGCGACGCGCTGGTGGCCGACATCGCGCCGCCCGACATGCGCGGCGCCGCCTTCGGCCTGCGTCAGTCGCTCGACACGGTGGGCGCCTTCGTTGGCCCGCTGCTGGCGGTGGGCCTGATGCTGCTCTGGGCCAACGACTTCCGGGCGGTGTTCTGGGTGGCGGTGGTGCCGGGGCTGCTGGCGGTGGGGCTGCTGGTGCTGGGCGTGCGCGAACCCGACCGCCCGGTTGGCCAGCGGCGCAGCAACCCGATCCGGCGCGAGAACCTGCGCCGCCTGGGTAGCGCCTACTGGTGGGTGGTGGGCCTGGGCGCGGTGTTCACGCTGGCGCGCTTCAGCGAAGCCTTTCTGGTGCTGCGCGCCGAGCAGAGCGGGGTGCCGCTGGCGCTGGTGCCGCTGGTGATGGTGGCGATGAACCTGGTGTACGCGGCATCGGCCTACCCCTTTGGGCGCTTGTCCGACCGCATGAACCACCGGACGCTGCTGGCGCTGGGTCTGGCGGTGCTGATCGCGGCCGACCTGGTGCTGGCAGCCAACGCGCACTGGACCACGCTGCTGGCCGGTGTGGCTTTGTGGGGCCTGCACATGGGCATGACGCAGGGCCTGCTGGCGACCATGGTGGCCGACACGGCGCCGGCCGACCTGCGCGGCACGGCCTTCGGCTTCTTCAACCTGGTCAGCGGTGTGGCGTTGCTGCTGTCCAGCGCCATCGCGGGCCTGCTGTGGGACCGGCTGGGTGCCTCGTTCACGTTCTACGCCGGGGCAGGGTTCAGTGGCCTGGCCTTGCTGGGGCTGGCGCTGCGACGGGGCTGAGCGCCCTCGGAGCGGCCGGGCGGCGCTCACTGCGGTTCCGCCTTCAACCATGCAACGGCGTTGGTTCGCCTTGCCGTGCATGGCGCGCCAGAACACCGTGAGCATCTGCACCCGGGTGGCGGGCTGTTCGCGGTAGGTCTTGCGCAACTGGGCGAAGCTGGCATGGGCCTCGACAGGCTCAACCCGAGCTCTGCGAGGTGGACAGCTCGGAAGCGGTGACGCCCTTCCATCGGTCAGGCCATCTGCGGGGGCCAGTTGTGCGTCTCTGCCTGGCAGGTCTTGCACCAGGCGTACAGCGCGTCGTACACCACCATGCCGTGGCGCAGCATCTCGTGGTCGTCTTTGAACACCTGGGACAGGCCCAGCGACACGGCGTACAGCCCGGCCGACTGGGGCGCCAGGTCCAGGCGCGAGGTGTCGGCCCCGCGCACGATGGTGGCGAGCTGTTGCAGCGCCGGTTCGCGCAGCGCGTGTCTGGCGAGAAAGGCATCGAAGCTGCACCGCTCGCCCACGTGCGTCATTTCCACGCCCGGAATGTCGTAGGGCGTGGCGCCGGTTTCGGCGGCGATCTTCAACACATCGGACGCCGGCACGTACAGGAATTCAGCGGCCGGGTCGATGAAGCGGCGGATCAGCCAGGGGCAAGCGATGCGGTCAATCTTCGGGCGTTCGCGGGTGATCCATTTCATGGCGTGTCTCCTTTGGCCTGGGTCGGGCGGCCAGCGGCTTGCCAGCCGTCGATGCCGCCGCACAGGTAGCGCGCGTTCAGGCCCGCCGCGCGCAGCCGCATCGCGGTGGAACGGCTCACCTCATGCCCATAGACGCAGTAGACGACCATGGCGCGGTCCGTGGGCAGCTCGGCAGCCCAGGTGCCCACGGCGGCGGGGTCGCGCCAGCGGGCGCCGGGGATCACCGTGCCGGCCTGCTCGAACACACCGGCCCGGCGCACATCGATCACCAGCGCATCGGCAATCTCATCGGCCGCCAGGCCATGGGGTTCGCTCGCGGCGTGCACCGCGCGCTGGTAGCGCGCGTACACCGCCGCCCAATCGATGTGGGCCATGAAGGCATCCACAAAGGCCGCGGCGGCGGCGCCAAAGTCAAGGTGGTGGGCGTGTTCGTACATGTCCAGCGCAAGGATGGGCACGCCGCCGGCCAGTGTGTGCGTGTGGTCGGTGGCCCACTGGTTGACCAGCGTGCCTTCTCGCGGCTGGAACACCAGCAGCACCCAGCCCGAGCCGCCACCCAGGGCCTTGGCGCAGGCGGTGAATTCTTCGCGCCAGCGTTCGACACTGCCGAAGCTGGCGCTCAGGGCCAGGGCGCAGGCGGGCTCCATGGTCTGCCCGTTCCCGTCCAGGCTGGCGAAGTACAGCTCGTTCAGCAGCCTCGCGGAGAGGCCGCTCAGGGCATCGGCGTCAAGAGGCAGGGGTTGGGGGTGTGCGTTCATGCGGGCTCCTGCGGTGTGTCAGGGGAACGACTGGCTGGCCACCAGACCGGCCAACGCGCAAGCGCCGAGCAGCGGCATCACGCCGACCTTGAAACGGAACAGCGCCACGGCGGCGGCGACGGCGATGGCGGCGGACACGGCATCAAAACGCCCCCCAAAGCCTTGTGGCCACAACACGTGGTACGCGAAGAACATGGCCAGGTTCAGGATCACGCCGACCACCGCTGCGGTGATGGCCGACAGCGGCGCGGTGAAGCCCAGCTTGCCGTGCGTGGCCTCCACCAGCGGGCCCCCGGCGAGGATGAACACGAACGACGGCAGGAAGGTGAAGAAGGTGACCACGCTGGCCGCCAGCGCGCCGCCGAGGAACAGCGCATCGGGGCCCAGCGCCTGCTGAAGCCAGCCGCCGACGAAGCCGACGAAGGCCACCACCATGATCAGCGGGCCGGGCGTGGTCTCGCCCAGCGCCAGGCCGTCGATCATTTGAGGGCCGCTGAGCCACTGGTGGGTTTCGACCGCGCCCTGGTACACGTAGGGCAGCACGGCGTAGGCGCCGCCGAAAGTGAGCAGCGCGGCCTTGGTGAAGAACCAGCCCATCAAGGTGAGCGTGCCTTGCAGGCCGTTGAAGGCCCCCAGCAACGCCATGGCCAGCAGCCAGAGGCCCAGCCCGACCGCCAGCACTTTGGCCAGGTGGCTGCGCGAGAAAACGGCATGGGCCGGTGTGGGCGTGTGGTCGTCAATGAGGGCCGGGCCGTAGCCCCGCTGGGCGCTGCCGTGCCCGCCGCCGAGCGCAAACACCGCAGGCCAGCGCTGCGCGCCGAAGTGGCCGATGAGCGCCGCGGCCAGCACGATGGCGGGGAACGGCGTGTCAAACGCAAAGATGGCTATAAAGGACGCGGCGGCGATGCCCCACATCCAGCGGTTTTTCAGGGCCCGCGAACCGATGCGGTGGGCGGCGTGCAGCACCAGCGCGGTGACGGCGGGCTTGAGCCCGAAGAAGAGCCCTGCCACGAGCGGCACATCACCAAACCGCAGGTAGATCCAACTCAGACCGATCAGGATGAACAGCGAGGGCAGCACAAACAGCGCACCCGCCACGATGCCACCCCAGGTGCGGTGCATCAGCCAGCCGATGTAGGTGGCGAGTTGCTGGGCCTCCGGGCCGGGCAGCAGCATGCAGTAGTTCAGCGCGTGCAGGAAGCGCTGCTCGCTGATCCAGCGGCGGCGCTCCACCAGCTCGGTGTGCATGATCGCGATCTGCCCGGCCGGGCCGCCGAAGCTGATGAAACCGAGCTTGAGCCAGAAGCGGAATGCCTCGGCGAAGCTCACGGCAGCGGGCGCGGTGTGGGCCTCGGTGCGAGCTCCGGTGGATGGGGTGGTGGCGCTCATGGTCCGGCTCCAGTCGAAGGCAAAGGCGCGGCGTAAAAGGCATCGAAAACGGCTGCCGCAGCCGCCGCCAGTGCGTCGTCGTTGGCGTGCAGTTCGCGCAGCCCGCCGAGCACGCTTTCCAGCCCTGCCGCCTCCGGCACGGGGATGCCGCCCGCGTCCAGGTAGTGCACGGCGCCGGCCATGCGCTGCAAGCGGGTGTCGCGATCCAGGCCGAACGCCGCCATCAGCACCTCGAAGCTGACGCGCGTGCCGACGTGGGTGAAGCGGGCGCTGTCGAAGTCGAAGCCGAGCGCGCCGCGCGGCGCGGGCGTGGTACCCGCCGGATCGGGCAGCCAGACGAAACGGGCCTGCGGATCAATGAAGCGGCGGATCAGCCAGGCGCAGGCCAGGCGGTCCACCCAGGGGCGAGCTCGCGTGGCCCAGCGCTTGCCCTGGAACTTGCGCGCATCGAGCCGTTCGATGCCGTGGTCCTGCTGGGCCCGGGGTTCGCCGCGCGAGAACCGGGCATCCAGAGCCAGCCGCAGCGCGTCCATCTCGGACTGCGCCTGTTCGGCGGCAGCGCCAGGATAGTAGTCAATCCGGCGCAGCGCCTGCAGCGCGTCGGCCACCGCCCGGCCACGCCTGCGCGCCTCGGTCTCGCCCAGCGCGGGCAGCTCCGCCTGCAAGGCGGTGGCGGTGTCGCGCCACTGCGCATAGGCCTCGGTGCGGTCGAACAGCGCCAGCAGCTCGTCGCGCTGGGCATCGCCTTGCGGCGACAGCGACAGCACCATGGCCGAGCCGCCGTGCTCGCGCACCTCGGCTGCGAGCGGCTCAAACAGCGCCGCGTGTTCCGCGGGGAGCAGGTAGGCCCCGTCGCGCAAAGCGCCACAGCCCAGCGTCTTGAGTGCGCGCCAGACGCGCACCCGTACCGCATTGGGTTGGGTCGGAAGGGTGAGGATCAGGATGGCCAACATTCTATGAAATATACATCACATAATGAGTTATGTATATAACAACAAAAAGTGGGGATGCGACCATGGGTAAAGCACCCTGTTCGCGTTTCCCGCGCGGGTGCGCCGCTTCAGTGCCGGTGCACGTGGTGCGCGTCGGGCGCGTGCGGGTGGCGGTGTTGCAGCGGGCTGTGGTGGTGCGGGTGGCTGTGCGGGCCGGCGGGCATGGGGTTGTGGCTGTGCAGGTGGTGGCCGTCGTCGTGGGTGTGGGCGTGTTCGTGGTCGAGCGCCTCGTGGCGGTGTTCGTGGGCGTGGTTTTCCACCAGATGCAGCACGATGCCGGCGGCCATGAGCAGACCGCCCAGCAACAGGAGCGCGCTGGCCGATCGCTCGCCCAGGGCAAAGGCGCCCAGCGCCCCCACGAAGGGCGCAAACGCGAACACCGAGCCGGTGCGAGCGGCGCCAAAGCTGCGCTGCGCGAGCAGGTAGAAGCGCAGGCTCAACCCGTAGCCGGTGGCGCCCACGGCCAGCAGCGCCAGCGCCGCCCACAGCGCGGGCAACGGTTCGCCCCAGGCCAGCGCCAGCGCGCCGGTGATGCTGGCGCCCAGCGCGGTCTTCGCGAGCACGACCTGCCCGGGGTCGCGCTCGGCCACGCCGCGCGAGAGGGTGTTGTCCACCCCCCAGGCGACGGTGGCCACGGCCACGGCGAGCAGGCCGAGCAACTGCACCTGGCCCGAGAGGCCCTGGTCGATCACCAGCAGCGCGCCACCGGCGAGCAACAGCGCCACCGCGGTCTTGACCCGCCCGTCCAGCACCTCGCCGTACCAGCGCCAGGCCAGCACCGCCGTGAACACGGCCTCGAGCGTGAGCAGCAGCGAGGCGCTGGCACCACTGGTGCGCTGCAGGCCCCAGGCCAGCGCCACCGGGCCGATCACCGCGCCCGCCGCCACCATGGCCAGCAGGCGCGGTGCGTCGCTGCGGCGCAACGGCGCTTCGTCCCCCGCGCCCCGACGCTGGAACAGGGCCACCAGCGCCGCGCCGGCGTAGAGCAGCGCGGCGGTGCTGAAGGGCCCAAGGCCCTGACCGAAGCGCTGCACCAGCGGCGTGCTCAGGCCAAACAGGGCGGCGGCGAGCAAGGCGAGCGCGCCACCGCGCAAGACGGGGTTCCCGGAGGCGGGTTTGTGCTGCATGGCCCGGATGGTAGACGCCGGGGCAGCCCGCCGCCGCGAACGTAGCCGCCTGGCGAGCAGTTTCTTGAGGGGACTCGCACGGCGTCATTCAGCGCCTGCGTCAAGATCCCTCCTCGGACTCTGGATCGCCCATCAACCCACCGCATTCCGGACAGCGTCGGATGCTTCGCTTGAATATAAGTAATTACTCAATTACATTAGTTCCCCATGTCCACCAAACAACCCACCCACACCCGCCAGGCCGAGCTGGTGGCCGCGGCACTGGCGCTGGCCGCCGAGCGCAGCCCGGCCGAGGTGACCACGGCGGCGCTGGCGCAGGCTGTGGGTATCACGCAGGGTGCGGTGTTCCGCCATTTCGAGAGCAAGGAAGCGATCTGGCTCGCGGTGATCGACTTCGCGCACCAGGACCTGCTGGCCCGTCTGCAGGCCGCGGCCGCCGCGCAGGCCTTGCCGCTGGCGGCGCTGCGCGCGGTGTTCATGGCGCACGTGGATTTCGTGGTGGAGCAGCCGGGCGTGCCGCGGGTGATCTTTCAGGAGCTGCAGCACCCCGAGGACACGCCGCTGAAGGCGCGCGTGCGCGGGCTGATGCAGGCCTACCGCAGCTTGCTCACCGGCTTGCTGCAGCGGGCGCAGGCGGCGCAGCTGCTGGCGCCGGGCGCCGATCTGCAGGCAGCGGCTGTGCTGTTCATCGGCTCGGTGCAGGGGCTGGTGATGCAGTCGCTGCTGAGCGGACAGGTGGGCGCGATGCGCCAGATGGCGCCCGCCGTGTTTGACCTTTTTCAACAAGCGATTGCCGCGCCGACCGCAAAGGCCCGGCGCACCCAGGAGACCCCCGCATGAAGATGACACCCCAATACTCGCGCCGCCTGCTGCTGGGCGGGATGGCGCTGGCGCTGGTGGCCGCGCTGGCCTATGTGGCGCTGCGCACCGGGCCGCTGGCGCCAGTGAAGGTGCAGGTGACCGAGGTGAAAAAGGGCAGCGTGGTGCCCGAGATCTTTGGCATCGGCCAGGTGGAGGCGCGGCGCAGCTGGCTGGTCGGGCCGACGGTGGCCGGGCGCGTGCTGGGCGTGCAGGTGGACGTGGGCGAGGTGGTGCAACCCGGCCAGGCACTCGCCGAGATGGACCCGGTGGACCTGGACCAGCGGCTGGCGGCGCTGGACGCCTCAATCGCCCGCGCACAGAGCACGCAGCAGGCGGCGGGCGCGCAGGTGAGCGACGCACAGGCGCGGCGCGCGCTGGCGGCGGCGAACCTGAAGCGCAACCAGGACCTGGCGAACCAGAACTTCATCAGTGCGGGCGCGCTGGAGGCGCGGGCACAGGACATGGCTTCGGCCAACGCCGGACTGCAGACGGCACAGGCCAACCTGGGCGGCAGCGCGATGGACATCGCGCGCCTGCGCGCCGAACGCGCGGCGCTGGCGCAGCAGCGTGGCAATTTGAAACTGGTGGCGCCCGCGGCGGCGGTGGTGACCGCGCGCGACGCCGAGGCCGGCACCACGGTGGTGGCGGGCCAGGCGGTGCTGCGGCTGATGGACCCGGCCAGCCTGTGGGTGAAGCTGCGCGTGGACCAGGGGCGTTCGGCCGGGCTGGCGCCGGGGCTGGTGGCGCGCATCGTCCTGCGTTCGCGCCCGGGCGAAGCGCTGGCGGGCCAGGTGGCGCGCGTGGAAGCGCTGGCCGACAGCGTGACCGAAGAGCGGCTGGCGATGGTGGCGTTTGACGCACTGCCCAGCGGCGTTTCCGTGGGTGAGATGGCGGAAGTGACTTTGCAGTTGCCGGCCACGGCCGAGAGCCTGCTGTTGCCGAACGCGGCGGTGGTGCAGCACGAAGGGGCCACCGGCGTCTGGCGCCTGAAGGACGGCGGGCTGGAATTTGTTCCGGTGAAACTGGGCGTGCAGGGGCTGGACGGAACGGTGCAGGCGCTGGACGGATTGAATGAAGGCGACACCGTGGTGCTGTACAGCCAGAGCGCGCTCAAACCCGACGCGCGCATCGCGGTGGTGGAGCAGCTGGCGCCGGCGGGAGGCGCGAAGTGATCAGCCTGGCCGGGCGCGACATCCTGCACGGCTGGAGCAAGTACGTGCTGACCGGGCTGGGGCTGGGTCTGCTGATCGGCGTGACGCTCTCGATGGCGGGCATCTACCGCGGCATGGTGGACGACGCGCACGCGCTGCTGGCCAACAGCCGCGCCGACCTGTGGGTGGTGCAGAAGGACACGCAGGGGCCGTACGCCGAATCGTCCAGCATCAAGGACGACGTGGTGCGCAGTGTGCGCGGCATGCCCGGCGTGGCGGCGGCAGCGAACGTGACCTACCTGACCATGCAGGTGGCGCGCGAGGGTCAGGACAACCGCGTGATGGTGGTGGGCATTGAGCCCGGCATGCCGGGTGCGCCCGGCTACCTGGTGGCCGGGCGACACCTGACGCGCAGCCATTACGAGGCCGTGGCCGATGTGAAAACCGGCTTCCAGCTCGGCGAGACGGTGCGCATCCGCCGCCACGACTACACGGTGGTGGGGCTGACGCGGCGCATGGTGTCGTCCGGCGGTGACCCGATGCTGTTCGTGCCGCTCAAAGACGCGCAGGAAACGCAGTTTTTGAAAGACAACGACGCCATCGTCAACGACCGCGCGCGAACCGCCGCCAACCCGGCCTTCAACCGCCCGGGCAGCCCCGGCCTGCTGGACGCGGTGCAAAACCTGCAGACCAGCAGCCGCAGCGTGAACGCGGTGCTGGTGCAGATCGCGCCGGGCTTCACGCCCGAGCAGGTGGCCGGGCCGATACGGCGCTGGAAACACCTGAGCGTGTACACGCGCGACGGCATGGAAGACATCCTGGTGGTGAAGCTGATCGCGAATTCGGCCAAGCAGATCGGCATGTTCCTGGCCATCCTCACCGTGGTGAGCGCGGCCATCGTCGCTTTCATCATCTACACCATGACCATGGGCAAACTGCGCGAGATCGCGGTGCTCAAGCTCATCGGCACGCGCGACCGCACCATCGCCGGCATGATCCTGCAGCAGGCGCTGGGCCTGGGCCTGATCGGCTTTGCGGTGGGCAAACTGGCCGCCACGCTGTGGGCGCCGGCGTTTCCCAAATACGTGCTGCTGCTGCCCGGCGACTCGGTGGTCGGCCTGGTGGCCACGCTGGTGATGTGCGCGCTGGCCAGCACGCTGGCGATCCGCGTGGCGCTCAAGGTGGACCCGGGCGAGGCGATCGGATGAACCCCATGAACACACCCCAACCCGGCGGCATCCTGATCGAAGGCCTGCGCAAGGTCTACGGCGACGGCGACACGGCCGTGGAAGCGCTGAAACACGTGAACATGCAGGTGGCGCCCGGCGAGGTGGTGGGCCTGGTCGGTCCCTCGGGCTCGGGCAAGAGCACGCTGCTGAAATGCCTGGGCGCCATCATCGAACCCACCAGCGGCAAGATGACCCTGGGCGACGATGTGATCTACGACAACGGCTGGAAAGTGAAAGACCTGCGCGCGCTGCGGCGCGACCGCATCGGCTTCGTGTTCCAGGCGCCATACCTCATCCCCTTCCTTGACGTGACGGACAACGTGGCCCTGCTGCCGATGCTGGCGGGCGTGCCGAATGCCGACGCGCGCGAGCGCGCGCTGGCGCTGCTGACGGCGCTGGACGTCCAGCACCGCGCCAGGGCCGAACCCTCGCAGCTCTCGGGCGGTGAACAGCAGCGCGTGTCCATCGCGCGGGCGCTGGCCAACAAGCCGCCGGTGATCCTGGCCGACGAACCCACCGCGCCGCTGGACAGCGAGCGCGCGCTGGGCGTGATGCGCATCCTGAACCAGATGGCGCAGCAGGCGCAGACCGCCATCATCGTGGTGACGCACGACGAAAAGATCATCCCGACCTTCAAGCGGATTTATCACATCCGCGACGGGCAGACGGTGGAAGAAGCCGGCGAAGGGCGCAGCCTGTAAGGCGCCACGACCGCACCCTCCCTGCGTGCTCAGGGGAAAACCACATCACCCATATGGGCTACCCGTCATCACCCTTTGCGGTGATAGACGGGCCGTGCGTCCTCTTGAAGAATCAAGCTCCATGCGGTGCGAGAACGCCGTCAAAAAACACTGGAGACAAAGATGGAATTCAACAAGGAATTTGACGCCTCGGGCCTGGCCTGCCCCATGCCGATCGTCAAGACCAAGAAGGCGCTGGCGGACATGGCCAGCGGACAGATCCTGCGCGTGGTGGCGACCGACCCCGGCTCGGTGTGCGACATGGCCGCGTTTGCCGAGGCGACCGGCAACGCCCTGCTGGAGCAGAGCAGCGAGAACAGCAAGTTCGTGTTCTACCTGAAGAAGGCCTGAAGCCCCTCTCGCCTTTATCCCTCGCAGGAGACACGCAACGTGGCAAGCAAAAAAATGGCGTTGATCGCCACCAAGGGCACGCTGGACATGGCCTACCCGCCGTTCATCCTGGCGTCCACCGCGGCGTCCCTGGGCTGGGACGTGCAGATCTTCTTCACCTTCTACGGCCTGCAGCTGCTGCGCAAGAGCCTGGATGGCGTCCAGATCAGCCCGCTGGCCAACCCCGCCATGCCGATGCCCGTGCCCATGCCGGTGATGGTGCAGATGCTGCCGGGCATGGAAGCGATGGCCACGATGATGATGAAGAAGAAGATGAAGTCCAAGGGCGTGGCCTCGCTGCAGGAACTGCGCGACGTCTGCCTGGAACTGGACGTCAAGTTCGTCGCCTGCCAGATGACCGTGGACCTGTTCGAGTTCGAGACCAGCGAGTTCATCAAGGAAGTCGAATACGGCGGCGCCGCGACCTTCATGAAGTTCGCCGGCGAATCGGACGTCTGCCTGTTCATCTGAAGCCCCTGCCGGCAAGGCAGCAGACACGGCGCGTGTGGTCGCCCGCCATGCGCTGCCGCGCCGGGTGATCTTTTCCTGAAATGGAGCCCTGCATATGAGCGAAGGAATGAACCCGTCGATGCTGGTGGTCTGGGGCGGTTTTGTCCTGGCCTTCATCTTTGGCGCTGTCGCCAACAAGACCAACTTCTGCACCATGGGCGCGATCTCGGACGTGGTCAACATGGAGCACTGGGGCCGCATGCGCATGTGGCTGCTGACCATCGCCGTGGCGGTGATCGGGGCCAACCTGCTCTATTACTTCGGCCTGATCGACCTGTCCAGATCGGTTTACCAGCGGCCGGTGCTGCCCTGGCTGTCGTTGCTGCTGGGCGGCACCCTGTTCGGCATCGGCATGACCATCGCCGCCGGCTGCACCAACAAGAACCTGGTGCGTGTGGGCGGTGGCAGCCTGCGGTCGGTGGTGGTGCTGACGGTGCTGGCGATCTCGGCCTACATGACACTCAAAGGCCTGTTTGGCCAGTGGCGCGCCAGCTACCTGGACCCGGTCTCGGTGGACCTCTCGCAGTGGGGTTTCAGCGCCCAGGGCCTGCCGCAGGTGCTGGCCAGGCTGACCGGCCTGCCGGACAAGACGGCGCTGCTGATCACGCTGAGCGTGGTGGGGCTGGGCCTGCTGGCGTTCGTGTTCAAGGACAAGCGCTTCCGCGCCAACCTGTCGCACGTGTTCGGCTCGGTGGTGCTGGGTCTGGTGGTCGTGGCCGCCTGGTACCTGACCGGTCATCTCGGCTACGGTGAAGATCCCGAGACGCTCGAAACGGTGTACTTCGCCACCAACACCCGCACGCTGGAGTCCATGAGCTTCGTCGCGCCAGTGGCCTACAACCTGGAAATGCTCATGATGTGGACCGACAAGTCGCTGCGCATGACCTTCGGCATCGCGTCGGCCATCGGCGTGGTGCTCGGCTCCTTCGCCTACGCCATCAGCACGCGGCAGTTCCGCTGGGAAGGCTTTGCCTCGATGGAGGATCTGCGCACCCAGCTCATCGGCGCGGTGCTGATGGGCTTTGGCGGCGTCACGGCCATGGGCTGCACGATCGGCCAGGGCCTGTCGGGCGTGTCCACCCTGGCGGTTGGCTCTTTCATCGCGCTGGCCGGCATTGTGGGCGGTGCCGTGGCCACGATGAAGTGGCAACAGCGCTGACCACCGGCGCCCTATTCTTCGCCCGTTGGTCCGGCTTCGCGCACCTGGCACAGCAGCTCTTCGGCCTGCCACTCGGTCTCGGCAAAGATCACTTTCACCTTGTCGGGGGTGCCTGACGGCAGGGCGGCGCGCAGCGTCTTGGCCTGGCTGGACGCGGCGGCGAAGGCACCGTGTTCCTCCAGCTTGTCGAGCTGACCAAAGGGTTTGACGCGGTAGATGTAGTACGGCACGGAGGTTCCTCGGAAGGGGTGGTTTTCAGATGTAGCGTTTGCTGGCCTGGCGCCGCCCGGGCAGCGCCTTCTGGATGATCACACCGCGCACAGCCGACAGATCGGCCAGCGGCCGGTCGGCGAAGGCCGGGTTCAGCGCGTGCAATATCCAGCCGTTCGCCTGCTGGCAGAGCTGGCGGAAGATCCACTCACCGGCGTGCTGGGCCAGCACGAAACTGCCGTCGCGCACCAGGCCCTCGGGCTCGATGACGATGATCTCGCCCTCCATGAACTCGGGTTCCATGCTGGTGCCGAGCACGCGCAGGGCGAAGGCTTCGCTTCCGCTGCAGGCCGACGCCGCGGGCAATGACTCACTCATGCCATCTCCCCCACCGGCTCGGCCAGCATCAGGCTGTGGATCTGCGCCGCTGGCACGCCCGCGGCGCGCAGCTCGGCGTCGAGCGCCTCCACGAAAGCCTCCGGACCGGCGAGGTAGAAGTCGCAGTCGATCTCGAACAGATCGGCGCGCATGCCACGCGCGAGCTGCAGCGCGCCAAAGGTCACGTCGGGTTCGGCCAGCAGTTCGTACTCGAACAGGTCCAGCGCCTCCGACCAGGCCCGGCACTGGTTGGCGAGGAAGTGGCCGTCCGGCCGGGTGGCGAGCCAGAAGAGCGAGAGCGAGGGCGCGTTGTCCAGCGACAGGGCATGTTCGATCAGGCTCTTGACCGGGCCAAAACCGGTGTCGCAGGCGGCGAAGACCAGCGGCCGGGCGCTGTCGGCCAGCACGAAGTCCCCCACCGGCCCCCACACCGTGACGGCGTCGCCGGCCTGGATGCCGTCGGAAAACAGCTGGCGCGCAAAAGGGTCCCGGGCATGGCGCTCGACGAAGAAGTGCAGGTTGCGGTCGTCGCACGGGCAGCTGGCAATCGGGTACAGGGCGTGCACGTCGCTGCCGTCGGGGCGGTTCAGGCCCAGCGTGACCGACTGACCGGCCAGGAAGCGCAGGCGGTGGCTGCGCGGCGTCTGCAGGTGCAGCAGCCGGGTGCCCGGCGCGAGTGGCGTGACGGCGCGCACGGTGGTCACGATCTGCTGCTGCGGGATGTCCTGCGGGCCGCTGGCCTCCAGCAGTTCCAGCGTCAGCTCGCTGCTGGCCGCGGTGTGCGCGCACGCCAGCGTGTAGCCCTGGGCACGCTCGGCCTCGGACAGCGGGTAGTCGCAGGGCTGGGTGCGTGCCACCTCGCCCGAAATCACGCGCACCTTGCACATGCCGCAGGTGCCGTTGCCGCAACCGTAGTTGAGCTTGAGTCCGGCGCGCAGGCCGGCCTGCAACAGGGTGTCGTGCCCCTCGACGCAGAACTGGTGTCCGCTGGGGCGCACCGTCACCTGGGCTGTCATGACTTTGAGCATGTCGTCCATCACCGTGAGCAGGTCGGCCTGTTCGGTCGCGAGCGCCTGCGCCAGACCCTGGTCGACAAAATCCTGCAGTTCGGACAGAGCCAGCGGCGTGGCGCCGTCGTCTTGCAGGGCATGGATACGCGTCTGCAGCGCAATCACCAGCGTGTGATAACGCTGCAGCCAGCGCCGCACATCGGCCAGCTCCTGCGTCTGGTGGAAGAGCCGCTGCGCCAGCACCTCCTGGCTGGGCAGCAGCCGCTCGCGCAGGCGCTTGCCGAAGGCCTCGTCGCGGATGTGGGCCACCCGCTCCAGCAGGCCGGTTTCTTCCAGCTTCACATCGGGGTAGAGCCGCAGCAGCTCGTCGGTGGTGACCAGTCCGTCGGTGAGCACCAGCGCGCCGCTGCGCACCTGCTGCTGCAACACGCCACGGGGCACGCCGACCAGCTGGGCGGCGCGCCAGATCGTCAGCCAGTGGCTCATCGGAATACATCGCCCTGCGGGCAACGGTGCGCGCTGGCTTGGGAGCGGCCCGGCGCTGCGCTCACACCCACAGCTCCGGCTGGGCCGCCTGAGGCGCGTGGCGATGCGGCGCTGGCGGTGCACCGACACGGTCGAGGTAACGCGCCCGGTACAGCAGGCGCGGGCGCTGCGGGTGGTCGATGAAGCCGCTGCGCTCGTGCGGCACGTTGTTGCAGACGAGACCCATGCCGGGCTGCAGTTGTACGTGGTAAATCCAGGGCACGTCGCTGGACAGCAGCTGCTCCAGAAAGGCGACGGCTGCGCGCGTGTCAGCGTCATCCTGCCAGGCGATGCTGCGCGTGCGCGCGGTGTAGCGCATGTGCAGCGCGTGGCCGCCGTCGGGGCCTGCCAGCACGCTGAACACCGGGCCGCTCTGCGCCGGGCGGGCCACGCCGTTTTCGTCGGTGCGCTCGGGAATGGTCATGGCGTCGGGCGCCATGAGCGCGCGCACCCAGGCGGGGTTGGCGTCGCGCAGCGCGATGTAGACCCGGTCATGGTCGACCAGCCCGCTGACACCGCCCTCGCCCGCAGCGCGCACGCAATGCAGGACCATGCCCTCGATGCGGCGCGACTGCGGATGGTAGTAACCGTCGGTGTGCCAGCGGATGGGTTTGTCGGTGTAGGGGATGAAGTCGGCACGGGCGCCAGGCCGCTGCGTCGACACGGCTATTGGCGAGATGCCGTCTTCGTCGGCCAGCCAGTTGGCGTCGAGCCGCTGCAGGCCCAGCTGCGCACCCAGCCGGCGCGGCAAAGCCTTGTCCTCCTCGATCACCGGGCTGCGGTAGATGACCATGTTGGTGCGCGCGCAGGTGTCCAGCAAGGCGGTGCGTTCGGCCGCGAGCAGGCGCCGCGGATCGGCCACGTCGACGACCAGATCTTCAACGCACCGAGGCTGCATCGCCAGCTTGGCCGCACGCCACCGCGCATACGCCTGCGGCTGGTCCAGGTCGAACGGGCTGGGGGTGTTGGCTGCCATGTCTAGTCTCCGCTCATCGTGGCGCGGCGTTTGGGGCGCGGCTCGGTGGACAGGGCGCCGTGCATGCCCCGGCGCACCATCTCCAGCGCCTCTGGCACTTCGACGGCCATCAGCTGGTCTTTGACCCAGTGCTGGTCCTTGGCCGGCATGACGCTCTCGATGCGGCTGCCCAGGTAGCGCACGAAACCGAAGTCCGGCCCGTCGGGGCCGTGCCCGAAGTCGGCATAGGCCTCGCCCAGTTCGTTGCAGAAATCGATGAACTGGTTGCGCCAGCTGTCCGCGGCGCCGGCGGGCGGGCCCAGCCATTCCAGCTCACTTTCTTCCAGGATTTCGGCCGAACGGCGCACCAGCGCAGCGGTGAATTCCGCCCGCTGCTCGCCGGTCATGCGCTCGAACGCCATGCGGTCCACCACCTGGATCAGGAAGCCCAGGATCTCCCGCATGAAGGCGAAATACTGCGGGCCGACGTCGATGTCGAAGCGGGCCTCGCGCATCTGCTTGACCATGTTCTGCGTCACGCGCCAGACGATGAAGGCCAGCACACTGGCGGTCTCCTTCGCGGACTTCGGTCGCCCGTTGTCAAACCACTGGTTCTTGATGCGCAGGGCCATGGTGAATTCGGTCAGTACCCGCCTTTACCCAAGGGCTGCGGCAGCCCCGCTACCTTCGCTGCCTGCTTGGCCGGCCCGAGCGGAAACAGGTCGTACAGGTACTTGCTGTCCACGCCCTGGCGGATCTCGCTGTAGCCCTTGAGCATGTTGCGGAAGTTGGGTGTGTGGCCGTGCTCGCGGTACTGGTCGCGCATGTAGCCGATGACTTCCCAGTGCGCATCCGACAGGACCAGGCCATCGGCCGCCGCGATGACCAGCACCGCCTCTTCGCTGTAGTCGGGTTCGAGCAGATAGCCTTCGGCATCGGTTTCGAGTTCAACGCCATTGATCTGGTAGCCCATGCTGGTGTCTCCGTGTTGGGGGGTTGAGAAAATCGAAGCTATTCACCGACCGCCGCGGCCGACTTGTGCGGCACGAAGATGCCGCAGCCCAGCAAACGGTGACGACCCAGCCCGTGTTCCTGCAGCAGCAGCGAATCCGCCTGGCTGAGTCCGTGCAGCATCAGGCTGAACGTGGTCTGCGCGCCACCGGGCCAGTCGCGCTGCTGGCGCTTGCCGCAGACCAGCTGCGAGCGCACCTGCAGCGTCTGCAGCTCGTCGTTCATCGCCTGCACGAACGCGATCTCGTCATCCGCCTCCGCGGCCACGGCGTAGGCGTACAGGGTGTGGTGCGGCAGCAGTTCGCGCGGGTGCGGCAGGCCCAGGGTGGCGGTCTGCCCGCCCACCTGCAGGGACCGGCCGGCGAGTTCGATGGCGGCCACCATGCGCTCGCGTGGCAGGCGCAGCAGCAGGCGTGTGCGCTGCGACAGCAGGGCCTCGGCTTCATTGCCCGGCACCAGCTTGAGGGGGTGAATGCCGGCCAGCGGCTCCTGATCGAGCCAGGGCATTTCGCGCTGCAGCGCCGCCCGCAGGGCCGGCGCCGATTCGCGCGGCAGGCTGTGGCCGTTCAGCGGAAAGACCAAGTCCACCAGCGCGGTCAGCCGGGTGTTGTCGCGGGCAACGCTCATGGGGGATCGGTCCGTGTGGGCTGTGCCTGCGCCCAGCGCAGCAACGCCCGACCCCAGCGCTCGGCGGTCTGAGGGTCGATGTCGAAGATCGTGAAGCGGCTGCCTTCACGGATGCGCGTGCGCAGCAGGCTCATGCCACCGGCATCGTGGTCGTGCTGCTGCAACTCGATTTCCTGTCCACCAAGGGGCACCCGGAATCGGTCTAGCGGGGTGATCTGGCTCATGTCTCCGTCACTCCTGGAGCCGGCGCAAGCTGGCGGGCGTTCTTCATCTCCGCTATTGGCGCAATTCCGGGGCCGGCAGTCTATAGCCGGGACGGGTGGGACCGCATAACCCATCTGGGTAGTCCCGCCTAGCCAACGAGGGGGATAGCAAGAAGACCACCCCGGCTCCTACGATGCACCCCACACCGGAACACGGGCCGACAGAGCCCCCGCAAGGCCCACGATGCGAGACCGCCGTTGTCGAAAACGGCACCCCGACAGGAGACAAGACATGGCCAAAAAGATGCACGAGACCCCGATGCTCGACGAGCTCGAGAGCGGCCCGTGGCCCAGCTTCGTGACCGGCCTCAAGCGGCTGGCTGCAGAGAAGGACTACATGGTGGACCTGATGGGTCAGCTGGAGACCTCGTACCGGACCCGCAAGGGTTACTGGAAGGGCGGCACGGTGGGCGTTTTCGGTTACGGCGGTGGTGTGATTCCGCGCTTCACCGAACTCAAGGATGCCGACGGCAAGCCCCAGTTCCCCGACGCCGCCGAGTTCCACACCCTGCGCGTGCAGCCGCCGGCCGGCATGCACTACAACACGGACGTGTTGCGCAAGATGTGCGACATCTGGGAAGAGCACGGCTCGGGGCTGATTGCGTTCCACGGCCAGTCGGGCGACATCATGTTCCAGGGCGCGAAGACCGACAAGGTGCAGGACGCCTTTGACGCCCTCAACGAGCTCGGTTTTGACCTCGGCGGCGCCGGCCCCGCGGTGCGCACCTCGATGAGTTGCGTCGGCGCGGCGCGTTGCGAGCAGTCGTGTTTCGACGAAGCACGCGCCCACCGCCAGGTGATCAACACCTTCCTCGACGACATCCACCGACCGGCCCTGCCCTACAAGTTCAAGTTCAAGTTCTCGGGCTGCTCCAACGACTGCATGAACTCGATCCAGCGCTCGGACATGGCCGTCATCGGCACCTGGCGCGACAACATGCGCACCGACGAGACCCTGGCGCGCAAGTGGTTCGACAAGCACGGCATGAACGAGCTGGTCAACGACGTCATCAACCGCTGCCCGACCAAGACCATCCTGCTCAAGGAGGTCAAGGACGTGGCCCAGGGCCCGAAGATCTCCAGCGTGAAGATCAACGACACCCAGTGCCTGGAGATCGACAACAGCAACTGCGTGCGCTGCATGCACTGCATCAACGTCATGACCGGCGCGCTGGCCCACGGCACCGACACCGGCGCCACGATCCTGGTCGGTGGCAAACGCACGCTGAAGATCGGCGACCTGATGGGCACGGTGGTGGTGCCCTTCATGCCGCTCAAGACCGACGAGGACTACAAGGGCCTGGTCAAGCTGGCCCAGAAGATCATCGATTTCTTCGCCGAGAACGCGCTGGAGCACGAGCGCACCGGCGAGATGATCGAGCGCATCGGCCTGGTCAATTTCCTCGAAGGCATCGAGCTGGAGGTGGACCCCAACATGGTGTCCACCCCGCGCACCAACCCCTATGTGCGCACCGACGACTGGGACGAGGAAGCCGCCAAGTACATGGCGCGCAAACAGGCCACCGCCTGAACGGTGCAGCGCCCCGTCCTTCTTCCTTCCGTCCAACTCCTCAACCGTCCAACCCGGGAAGGCAACCCATGGCCCAAATGCGATCCCCCATTGAGAGCGGCGTGCCGGACAACAAGCCGTACCTGCATCCGACCCTGCTGAAAAACTACGGCAACTGGCGCTACCACGACCGGCCACGGCCCGGCGTGCTGCACCACGTTTCGCACAGCGGCGACGAGGTCTGGTCGGTGCGTGCCGGCACCCAGCGCCAGATGGATGTGCACACCATCCGCAAGCTCTGCGACATCGCCGACACCTATGCCGAAGGGCATGTGCGCTTTACCATCCGCTCGAACATCGAGTTCATGGTGTCCGACCCGAACAAGGTGGCGCCGCTGATCTCGGCCCTGACCGAAAGCGGCTTCCCCGTGGGCGGCACCGGCAACTCGGTGTCGATGATCGCGCACACCCAGGGCTGGCTGCACTGCGACATCCCGGGCACCGACGCATCGGGCGCCGTGAAGGCGCTGATGGACGAGCTCTACACCGAGTTCATCCGCGAGGACATGCCCAACCGCGTGCACCTGTCCACCAGCTGCTGTGAGATCAATTGCGGCGGCCAGGCCGACATCGCGATCGTGATCCAGCACACCAAGCCGCCCAAGATCAACCACGACCTGGTGGCCAACGCCTGCGAGCGCCCGGCCGTGGTGGCGCGCTGCCCGGTGGCCGCGATCCGTCCCGCGCTGGTCAACGGCAAGCCGTCGCTGGAGGTGGACGAGAAGAAGTGCATCTGCTGCGGCGCCTGCTTCCCGCCCTGCCCGCCGATGCAGATCAACGACCCGGAGCACTCCAAGTTCGCCATCTGGGTCGGTGGCAAGAACTCCAACGCGCGCGGCAAGCCCACCTTCATGAAGATGGTCGCCTCGGGCATTCCGAACAACCCGCCGCGCTGGCCCGAGGTGTCAGAGATCGTCAAGAAGATCCTCTACACGTACAAGGCCGATGCCCGCCCGTGGGAGCGCCTGTCGGACTGGGTGGAGCGCATCGGCTGGCCCAACTTCTTCGAGAAGTGCGAGCTGCCGTTCACCAAGTACCTGATCGACGACTGGCGCGGTTCGCGCGCCAGCCTGAACGCATCGACCCACATCCGCTTCTGAAACCTTGCGGGTCAGACCAGGATTTGCGAAGCAAATTTGCTCTGACCCCAACCGAATAGAGAAAAGAATGAAATTCGGACTACTCGTCAGCGAGGGACCCTACACCCACCAGGCCTCCGACAGCGCCTACCAGTTCTGCATGGCGGCGATCGCGAAGGGGCATGAGATTCAGCGCGTCTTTTTCTATCACGACGGTGTCAACAACGCCACGCGACTGACCGAGCCGCCGCAGGACGACCGCCACATCGTCAACCGCTGGTCGGCGCTGAAGGCCGAGCACAACGTCGACCTCGTGGTCTGCGTGGCTGCCGCGCTGCGCCGGGGTATCAAGGACGAGGTGCTGGCCCCGGGCTTTCGCATCTCGGGTCTGGGCCAGCTGGTGGACAGCGGCATCAAGGCCGACCGCCTGGTCACTTTCGGCGACTGAACGGAAAGCACGATGAAAAAATTCATGTTCGTCAACCGCAAGGCCCCCTACGGCACGATCTACGCGCTGGAGAGCCTGGAGGTGGTGCTGATCACCGCCACGCTGGACCAGGACGTCAGCCTGGTCTTCATGGACGACGGTGTCTACGAGCTGGTCAAGGGCCAGCAGACCAAGGACATCGGCATCAAGAACTTCTCGCCCAGCTACCGGGCGCTGGAAGGCTACGACGTGGAGAAACTCTATGTCGACCAGGCCTCGCTGGCGCAGCGCGGCCTGAGCGAGGCCGACCTGCTGGTGCCGGTCGAGGTGCTGGACACCGCGCAGATGGCCGAACTGATGGCGCAGCAGGACGTGGTCCTGAGTTTTTGAGGAGAACCCCATGCTGCACATCGTCAACAAATCCCCCCACCAGACCGGCTCGCTGGAGAGCTGCCTGCGAATGGCGCTGCCCGGCCACGCCGTGCTGCTGATCGAGGACGGCATCTACGCCGCCACCGCCGGCAGCCCGCTGGAGGCCCGCCTGCGCGAAGCCGGTTCACAAATCCGGTTCTACGCACTCAAGCCCGACCTGGACGCGCGCGGCATGGCCTCGCGGGCCCTGGACGGCGTGACGCTGGTGGACTACGGCGGCTTCGTCGACCTGGTGGCCGAACACAGCGCTTCGAACAGCTGGCTCTGAAGCCTGAGTGAACCCTGAGCCCACCGCATTTTCATTCCGACAACCTGAGGACATCACCATGAGCATCGCAATCAATGGCGCCACTTACGAAACCGACGAAGAGGGCTACCTGATCAACCTGTCCGACTGGAACAAGGAGATCGCCGAGCACATCGCCGAGGAAGAGAAGGTCCCGCTGACCGACAACCATTGGGAAGTCATCAACTTCCTGCGCGAGTACTACAACGAGTACCAGATCGCTCCGGCCGTGCGCGTGCTGACCAAGGCCATCGGCAAGCAGTTCGGCGAGGAAAAGGGCAACAGCAAGTACCTGTACGACCTGTTCCCCTACGGCCCCGCCAAGCAGGCCTGCAAGATCGCCGGCCTGCCCAAGCCGACCGGCTGCGTCTGAAGCTGCAGCATCCGCCCGGCTTGCCGGGTCGGCCTGACTTCCTGCCCCCTTCGCCACCCCGACCCAGGTCCCTGTGATGAGCGCTCTCTCGATCTTCTTCGCTGCGCTGTTCTACCTGGCCACCGCCCTCTTCGTGGTTGGACTGGCGTTGAAAATCCGGCAGTACGCGACCACACCCGCGCCGCTGAAGATCGCCCTCACACCCGCACCGCTCACGACCGCCGGCGTGGGCTGGCGGCTGACGCGCGAGGTGGTGTTTTTCGAGAGCCTGTTCCGCTCCAGCAAATGGACCTGGCTGTTCGGCTGGCTGTTCCACGCCGCCCTGCTGCTGGTGGTGTTGCGCCATGTGCGCTATTTCCAGGAGCCGGTCTGGCTGCCCATTGCGCTGATCCAGCCCTTTGGCACCTACGCGGGTTTTGCCATGGTGGCCGGCCTGGCCGGACTGTGGGCCCGGCGCTTCCTGGTGGACCGTGTGCGCTACATCTCCACCCCCTCGGACCACCTGATGCTGGCGCTGCTGATCGCCATCGGCCTGACCGGCCTGGGCATGCGCTTTGTTGCGCACACCGACATCGTGGCCGTCAAGGTCTTCATGCTGGGCCTGATGCGCCTGAGCGTGCAGCCGCTGCCCGCCGACCCGGTGCTGCTGGTGCACCTGTCGCTGGTGGCCCTGCTGATGATCATCTTCCCCATCAGCAAGCTGCTGCACGCGCCCGGCCTGTTCTTCAGCCCGACACGCACCATGACCGACAACCCGCGCGAAGCCCGCCACCTGGCCACCTGGGCCGCGGCCCTGGACAAATAAACGGAGCACCCATCCGCCATGGCCACCGCCGCATTCACCACCCCCAAGCTGAAGGAATACCCGGTCATCCCGCTGGTGCAGGTGGGCGCCACGTCGCACCTCAAGCCTTTCGTGGCATCGGAGGCGATCCAGAAAAACCTGGGCTTTCCGGGTGAGCTGGTCGAGGACTGGCAGGCCAAGGCGATCGCCAAGATGGGCGAGCTGCTGGGCAAGTACCGCTCGCTGCGCGTCTACATGGACGCCTGCGTGCACTGCGGTGCCTGTTCCGACAAATGCCATTACTTCCTCGGCACCGAAGACCCGAAGAACATGCCGGTGGCGCGCCAGGACCTGATGCGCCAGGTCTACCGCCGCTACTTCACCTTTGCCGGCAAACATTTCCCCCAACTCGTCGGCGCCAGGGACCTGACGCGCGAGGTGCTGGACGACTGGTACAGCTACTACCACCAGTGCTCCGAATGCCGGCGCTGTTCGGTGTTCTGTCCCTACGGCATCGACACCGCCGAAATCACCATGGCCGCGCGCGAGATCATGGCCTCGATCGGCATGGGCCAGAAATACGGCAACGAGATCATCGGCAAGGTGCACCGCATCGGCAACAACCTGGGCATTCCCGGCCCGGCGCTGGCCGACACGCTGGAAGGCCTGGAAGAAGACACCAAGGACGAAACGGGTCTGGACGTGCGTTTTCCGCTCGACGTCAAAGGGGCCGAAGTGCTGCTGGTCACGCCGTCGGCGGATTTTTTCAGCGAACCGCACGTGGACAGCCTGATCGGCTACGCCAAGGTGTTCCACGCCGCCGGCGTCAGCTGGACGCTCTCCAGCATGGCCAGCGAGGCGGGCAACTTCGGCATGTTCATCGGCAACTACGAGCAGTTGCGCAAGATCGCGCTGCGCATCCGCGAGGCCGCGCTGGAGCTGGGCGTCAAACGCATCGTGGTCGGCGAATGCGGTCATGCCTGGCGCGTGGCCTACAGCTTCTGGAACACGCTGGTGGGCATCGGTGCCGGGGGCCAGGACCCGTTCGCCATCGAGCTGCAGAACCAGCTCGACCACCGCTACAAGCAGCCCATGCACATCTGCGAATTCACACACGACCTGATCGTGCGCGGCGCACTGCAATTCGACAAAGAGAAGAACGACGACCGCATCATCACCTTCCACGACTCGTGCAACGTGGCGCGCGCCTCGCGCATGGGCGATTTCGCCGGCGGCCAGTTCACCATCCCGCGCGACATCATCAAGGCCGTGGCCAACAACTTCCACGACATGGCGCCCGAAACCATCCATGAAAGCACCTTCTGCTGCGGTGGCGGCGGCGGCCTGCTGACCGACGACCTGCTGGAGTTGCGCGTCAAGGGCGCGCTGCCTCGCATGGAGGCGCTGAAGAACGTGGTCGATGAACACGGCGTGAACTTCATGGCCACCATCTGCGCCATCTGCAAGGCGCAGTTCACCAAGGTGCTGCCGCAGTACGGTTTTGACATGAGCATGGTGGGCGGTGTGCACCAGCTCGTGAGCAAGGCCATCCGGCTCGGTGACAAGTAAGCAAGCGCGCCCCGACGCCCCGCGACCAGACAACGATCCCAGGAGACAAGACATGTCAGCCAACCCCGAATCCGCCAGCGTCCAGCCCCTCAACTTCCGGCGCTACAAGGACGGCGACCACAAGCCGGGGCCATGGCAGAAACAGATCTTCAACGCCGATCACTCGCACAAGTGCCCGACCTACATCCAGAGCACGCCGCCTTGCCAGGGCAGTTGCCCTTCGGGTGAAGACATCCGCGGCTACCTGAACATCGTGCGCGGTGTCGAGAAACCACCGGCCGGCATGCCCTGGCAGGAATACGCCTTCCGCCGCCTGACCGAAGCCAACCCCTTCCCTTCGGTCATGGGCCGCGTCTGCCCGGCGCCTTGCGAGTCGGGCTGCAACCGCAACCAGGTGGAAGACTTCGTCGGCATCAACTCGGTCGAGCACTTCCTGGGCGAGTACGCCATCGCCAACCACCTGGCTTTCAAGAAGCCTGATTTCTCCAGCGGCAAAAAGGTGGCGGTCATCGGCGGTGGCCCGGCCGGCCTCTCGGCCGCCTACCAGCTCGCGCTGCGCGGCCACGCCGTGACGCTCTTTGACGAACGCGCCGAGCTCGGCGGCATGATGCGCTACGGCATCCCGGGCTTTCGCACGCCGCGCCAGGTGCTCGACGCCGAGATCCAGCGCATCCTGGACCTGGGCGTGGTGGCGCGCACGAACTGCCGCATCGGCACCGACATCACGATGGAACAGATCCGCGCCGATTTCGACGCCGTGTTCCTCGGACTCGGTGCGCAATCCGGTCGCGGCCTGCCGGTCGATGGTGCGGACGCGCCCAACTGCGTGACCGCCACCTCCTTCCTCAAGGCTTTCAACGACGGGCGCCTGCGCCATGTAGGCAAACGCGTGGTGGTGGTCGGTGGTGGCGACACCTCGATCGACGTCGCCACGGTGGCGCGCCGCCTGGGCCACATCGACCAGATCCACGAGAGCGACCGCCCCGAGCACGCGATCGCCGGCCACGTGGCGCACGACGTGGCTGTGGTATCGGCCAAGCAGGGCGCGGACGTGACCCTGACCTCCATCTTCGCGGTCGACAAGATGCAGGCCTCGCGCCACGAAGTCGAACACGCCTTGTCCGAAGGCATCGCCATCCGCGGTGGCTTGGCGCCCGTGGGCGTGGTGCGCGGCCCGGACGGGCGCGCCACCGCGCTGCGCGTGATCCGCTGCGAGGCCAAGATCGTGGGCGGCAAGCTGGAGATCAAGAACATCGAAGGCACGGAGGAAGACCTCCCGGCCGACCTGATCGTCTCGGCCATCGGCCAGGCGGTGGACTTCACCGGGCTGGAGGAATTCAACAACGGCAAGGGCGCGGTGCCGGCCGACAAGAACTACCAGGTGCAGCCGGGCGTGTTCGCCGGCGGCGACATCATCCGCCCGCACCTGCTGACCACGGCCATCGGTCACGGCGCCATCGCGGCCGAGGGCATTGACCGCTTCCTGCAGGGCGAGGCGCTGGAAAAACGACCCAAGATCGACGTGCACGTCTTCGACCTCCAGCGCAAGATGATCGAGAAGGGCCTGAGCTTCAGCGAGGTGCACGAGCCGATCCACGGCACCGACAAGAGCAATGTGGCGATCCACAACTTCGACAACCGCTCCGACCGCTACGTGATCTCGCACAAGGAGCTGTTCCTCGGCCACTTCGCGTACACGCCGCGCAACCAGCGCACCATCGTCAGCCTCACCGCCGAGGAAGCGCTGGGCAACTTCGACGAGCGCCTGCAGGCGCTGGTGGAAGCGCAGGCGCAGGCCGAGGCCAAGCGCTGCATGAGCTGTGGCCAGTGCTTCGAGTGCGACAACTGCGTGGTTTATTGCCCGCAGACCGCGGTGTTCAAGGTGCCCAAGTCGAAATCGACCACCGGGCGTTATGTGGACACCGACTACAGCAAGTGCATCGGCTGCCACATCTGCCAGGACGTCTGCCCGACCGGCTACATCCAGATGGGTCTGGGAGAGTGACGGCCATGGGCCGCCCGCTGCACCACCTGTCTCGCGCTGCGGCCCTGTGGCTGCTGCTGGCTGGCACTGTGGTGCTGGCCGCCGATGCGCCGGGTGCGACGCCGCGCGTGCCGAAGCCGGTGATCGAGCCGGCGCGCGGTGGCCAGTGCGTGGAAGACCCGGCCACCATGCGGCGCGACCACATGAAGTTCCTTCAGCACCAGCGCGACGAGACCGTGCATGGCGGCGTGCGCGGTGCGAAGCACAGCCTGAAGACCTGCATTCAGTGCCACGCCAGCCAGACCACCCAGAGCGTGGCGGCCACAAAAACCAACTTCTGCGTCAGCTGCCACAGCTTTGCGGCCGTGAAGATCGACTGCTTCGAGTGCCACGCCACCCAGCCCGCAGCGACCGCTGCCTTCCACCCGCTGGTCCACCCCACCGGCACCACCGCCCAGCTCAGCCGGCTGGTGCGTGCGCTGGGTGCCGAGACCGCCTCTGCGACGTCCCAACCATGAACCCGGTGCCTCCCACCCCTTCGAAGGATGCGGCCCAGCCCGAACGCCGCGGCTTTCTGGGCGTTGCCGCGGCGGGCCTGGCCGGCATCCTGCTGGCGCCTGGCGTGCGCCTGATCGAGATCGCACAGGCTGCAACCGGTACAGCCAGCGCCGGTGCCGACCCCCAGGTGCGCTGGGGCATGCTGATCGACAGCACGAAGTGCAGCAGCGGTTGCACCGACTGCGTGACCGCCTGCCGCAGCGAGAACGGCCTGCCCGAGAACCCGGGGCCGACCGACGCGCAGTGGATCCGCAAGATCGAGATCAAGGAAATACGAACCGGCAGGACGCAGTCGCTGCCGGTTATGTGCCAGCACTGCGCCGAGCCGCCCTGCGTGGATGTGTGCCCGACCGGCGCCTCGTTCAAACGCGCCGACGGCATCGTGCTGGTGGACAAACACATCTGCATCGGCTGCCGCTACTGCGTGATGGCCTGTCCCTACAAGGCGCGCTCTTTCATCCACGAGCCGGTGACCGGTCAGAAGCCCGACGTGCCGCGCGGCATGGGCACGGTCGAAGGCTGCACGATGTGTGTGCACAAGGTGGACCGCGGCGAGCAGCCAGCCTGCGTGATGGCCTGCAGCGCCGCCGGCCATGGCGCCATCGTGTTCGGCAACCTCAATGACCCGGAGAGCGAAATTTCCCAGCGCGTGGCCCGGTACGCCACACGCCAGATCCGCGAGGACCTGAATCTCGACACCGGCGTGCGCTACATCGGCATCTGAAAACGAGGCCCCAGCATGAAGATCGCCCTGCGTCAAATCGAAGGCCGGAGCCCCGCCTACTGGCTGCTGCTGGCCGGCCTGCTGCTGGTCACCGCCATCGGTCTGGCTGCCGCCTGGACCATGGAACACCACGGTCACGTCATCACCGGCATGAACAACCAGATCGTCTGGGGCCTGCCGCACGTGTTCGCGGTGTTTCTGGTGGTCGCGGCCTCGGGCGCGCTCAACGTGGCATCCATGGCATCGGTGTTCGGCAAGACCGCCTTCAAGCCGCTGGCGCCGCTCTCGGCCCTGCTGGCCATCGCCCTGCTGGCCAGCGGCCTGGCCGTGCTCATGCTCGACCTGGGTCGGCCCGACCGCCTGATCGTGGCCATGACCCACTACAACTTCAAGTCCATCTTTGCCTGGAACGTGGTCCTCTACTCCGGCTTCATGGGTCTGGTCGTGGCCTACCTGTGGACCATGATAGAGCGGCGCATGAACGCCTGGTCGAGCTGGGCAGGCCTGGCCGCCTTCGTCTGGCGTCTCCTGCTGACCACCGGTACCGGATCGATCTTCGGCTTCCTGATCGGTCGCCAGGCCTTCGGCTCGGCGCTGATGGGCCCGATGTTCATCGTCTACTCGCTCTCCTACGGACTCGCCATCTTCCTGCTGGTGCTGCTGGCGATCAGCCGCTGGACCGACCGGCCGCTGGCCGCGGACATGTTCGCCCGACTGGTGCGCCTGCTGGCCATCTTTGTCGCCTGTGCCGCCTACTTCGTGCTGGTCTACCACCTGACCAATCTCTACTTTGCCAAACAGCACGGACTGGAGCGCTTCCTGCTGCTCGATGGCGGGCTCTACCCGGCCCTGTTCTGGATCGGCCAGATGGCGCTGGGCAGCCTGCTGCCCCTGACCCTGCTGCTGCATCCGCGCAGCCGCGGATCCCACGCGGCCGCAGCCGGGGCCGCACTCCTGGTGGTCGCCGGCGGCATGGCCCAGATGTACATCACCATCATCGGCAGCCAGGCCTATCCGCTGCCACTGTTCCCGGGCTTTGAAGTCAGCAGCAGCTTCAGTGACGGTGTGATCAACGCCTACACCCCCAGCCTGCTGGAATGGCTGCTCGGCTTCGGTGGCTTTGCCCTGGTCGGCGTCATCGTCGTGCTGGCGCTCAAGTGGCTGGGCTTCGTGCCGACGCGGCTCGACCAGTTCCCACCCGACAGCAGCCCGCACGACCTGGCTGCCAGCCGATGAACGAGGCTGCCATGAACCGTCTGCTGGTCTCCGCCGCGCACAAGTCTTCGGGCAAGACCACGGTCAGCCTGGGCCTGTGTGCGGCCTTCGCCGCGCGCGGGCTGGCGGTGCAGCCGTTCAAGAAAGGGCCGGACTACATCGACCCGATGTGGCTGTCGCGCGCCAGCGGTCGCGCCTGCTACAACCTCGATCCTTACCTCATGACACCGGAGCAGATCGGCGCCCTGTTTGCCCGCCAGGGCGCCGGCGCCGACCTCAGCATCGTCGAGGGCAACAAGGGTCTGTACGACGGGCTGGCGCTGGACGGCAGCAACAGCAACGCCGCACTGGCACAACTGCTGGGGCTTCCGGTGTTGCTGGTGATCGATGCGCGCGGCATGACCCGCGGCATCGCGCCGCTGATCCTGGGCTACCAGGCTTTTGACCGCCACATCCGCATCGGCGGCGTCATCCTGAACCGGCTGGGCGGCAGCCGGCACGAGGCCAAGCTGCGCGCCGTGATCGAACACTACACCGACGTGCCGGTGCTGGGCGCCATCGCCGAAGACCCCGATCTGGCGGTGGCCGAACGCCACCTGGGCCTGATGCCGAGCAACGAACACGCCGACGCCGCGCGGCAGATCGGCCTGATCGGTGAACGCATCGCCGCCCAGGTGGATCTCGCGCGCGTGCGGGCGCTGGCCGCCGGAGCGCCCGCGTTGAACCTGTCGCCGGCCACCATTGCGCCCGCAGCCCGTCCGGCAGCGTGCGTGCGCATCGCCCTGGCGCAGGACCGGGCCTTCGGCTTCTACTACCCGGACGACCTGCAGGCCCTGCGCGATGCGGGCGCCGAGTTGCTGCCGTTCGACACCCTGCAAGACCCGGCGCTGCCCGATGCCATCGACGGCCTGTTCATCGGCGGCGGATTTCCCGAGCTGTTCATGCACGAGCTGCAGGCCAACGCTTCGCTGCGCACGCAGATCGCCTCTGCCATCGCAGCCGGCCTGCCGACCTACGCCGAATGCGGCGGCCTGATGTACCTGGCGCGTTCACTGCAATGGCGCGGCGAGCGCTGCGAGATGGTGGGCGCGGTGGCGGGCGATGCCACGCTGCACCAGAAACCGGTGGGGCGCGGTTATGTGCACCTGGCCGCCACCGACCACATGCCCTGGGCCGGTCTGCAGGGCGAGGCCGTGCGCGGCCACGAATTCCACTATTCCAGCCTGGACGGCTTGCCGGCGGACACGCGCTACGCCTGGCGGATCACACGCGGCCACGGCATCGATGGGCGGCACGACGGCGTCGTGCAGCACAACCTGCTGGCCACCTACGCCCACCTGCGCAGCGTGGCGGGCACCGACTGGGCACGGCATTTTGTCGACTTCGTGCGCGCCCGGCGTTCGCTCTGCGCCCGCGTGGAACAACCAGAGAGGCTCGCCGCATGAACGCGATGCTCACGCCCCCAGCCGATGCCTTCACCCGCATCCTCATGGTCAACGGCCACCCGGTCGAAACCGATTCCGAAGGCTACCTGCGCCATCTCGGCGACTGGTCGGAAGACTTTGTGCGCGCACTCGCCGCACAGGAAGAACTCACGTTGACAGAAGAACACTGGCAGCTGGTGCGCTACCTGCGGGAGTACTACGCCGAGCATGGCGTGCAGGCCCAGGTGCGCGCCATGATCAGACACTTCACGCAGGTCTGGGGCCCCGAACGCGGCAGCAACCACCACCTGCACGATCTCTTCCCCCGCGGCGGTCCGCAGAAACAGGGCAACCGGCTGGCCGGCCTGTTGCGCACCAAGGGCGAACATTGAAAGAAGTCCAGCATGTTCACACTCACAGCGACAGCAGCAGAACAGATACGACAGGCGGCCCGCGAGAGCGACGCCGAACAGCTGGCCCTGCGCGTGGCCGCCCGGCGCGAGCCCGACGGCTCCATCGGCTACGGCATGGGCTTTGACGATGTCGCGGACAACGACACACGCCTGCTGCTGGAGGACGTGGCGGTGGTGATCGCTGCGGCGCACACCGACCTGCTGGAAGACACCGTGCTCGACTTCGTCGAGCTGGAGCCGGGCCAGTTCAACTTCATTTTTGTGAGCCAGCAACTGCTGGCCCAGGCCCCCGCCTCCAGCGGCTGCAGCACCGGCGGTGGTGGTTGTGGCAGCGGCGGCTGCGGCACGGGTGGCGGCTGTGGCACGGGGAGCCGAACCTTATGAACATCCGACCTTTTGGCCAGCGGTCACGCGGCTGTGTCTACCTGGTGGGCGCCGGGCCCGGGGACCCGGAACTGCTGACACTCAAGGCCGTGCGCCTGCTGGAGCAGGCCGACGTCATCGTCTACGACAACCTGGTGTCCTCGGGCGTGCTGGACTTTGCGGCACCGGGCGCGCAGCGCATCTTTGCCGGCAAGCGGCGCAACGAACACACCATGCGCCAGGAGCAGATCAACGGGCTGCTGGTCCAGTTGGCGCGCGAGGGCAAGCAGGTGGTGCGCCTCAAGGGCGGCGACCCCTTCGTCTTCGGTCGGGGCGGCGAAGAAATGCAGGAGCTGGCCGCGCACGGCGTGGACTTCGAGGTGATCCCCGGCGTGACCGCCGCCTGCGGCGTGGCCAGCTACGCCGGCATCCCGCTCACGCACCGCGACCACGCCCAGGTCGCCATGTTCGTCACCGGCCACCTGAAGGACGGCAGCGCCGACCTGGACTGGGACGCGCTGGTGCGTCCGAACCAGACCGTGGTGATCTACATGGGGCTGAACGCCCTGCCCGACATCTGCCGCCAGCTGATGGCACACGGTGCCCCGTGCACACGGCCCATTGCCGCCGTGCAACACGGCACCCTGGCCACACAGCAGGTGCTCACCGGCACACTGGCCGACCTCCCGGCCAAGGTGGCGGTCAGCGGCTTCACCTCGCCCAGCCTGCTGATCGTGGGCGACGTGGTGAAACTGCACGGCACCCTGCACTGGTTCGATCCGCAGACCGCTGCCGCCAGCAGCCTGTCGCCCGCCCACCACGAGGTGCCACGGCAGTTGCCGGCGCTCCACGCGGCTGCGACCAACTGAAAGGCAAGGTTCTTCAGGTCTGTCGGCGCCCCGATGGGTTCTCCGGGTCATCGCCCTTGCCCGAATGTTCGGACGAGGTGCGGTGCTCGAACGCAAACACGGCGGCTTCCACGCGCGAGCCCAGGTCGAGCTTGGCCATGATGTGGCGCACGTGCAGCTTGACGGTGTTGTGGCTGATGTCCAGCGCCTGCGCGATCACCTTGTTGCTCTTGCCGCGCGCCACCTGGTCCAGCACCTGTCGCTCTCGATCAGTCAGCGTGTCCACCAGGTCGCGCTTGACCGAGCCCTTCTGGCCGCTCTGCCACATCTGGGCCAGCTTGGCGGCCATCGCCGGCGCCACCACCAGCTCGCCGCGTGCGGCACGGCCGATGGATTCGATCACGTCATCGGGGTCCATGTCCTTGAGCAGGTAGCCCCGCACGCCGGCACGCAGTGCCGCCGACAGGTCGTCTTCGCTGTCGCTCATGGTCAGCACGACCACCGGCACATCAAAACCCTCCGTGCGCACCGTGCGCAGGACGCTCAGACCATCGACCGGACCCAGGCTCAGGTCGAGGATCATCAGCTCGGGCTGGCACTCGCGCAGCAAGGGAATCACCTGCGCGCGATCCCCGGTGGCCGCGACCACGACCATGCCGCTGCGGTTTTGCAGCAATTCGGACAGGCCGCTGCGGCACATGGCGTGATCGTCCACCAGCATCACCCGGGTCTGCATGGCCTGTGTGGCGGGCGTCGTCATGGCGTGCGTTCTGCGGTGGTGGCGGGTGGCGTGGGCAGCAGCAGGCGCACGCGGGTACCGCCACCCGCGTTTTCGCCGACCTCCAGACTCGCCCCCAGGCGCTGGGCCCGGCTCTGCATGATCTCCAGCCCGAAATGCGTGGACGCCGAGAGCCCCTTGGCCGTGGTCACGATGGTGGAAACGCCCGGCGCGGCCATGCCCAGGCCATCGTCCTCGATCACGAATTCGAGGCCTGCGGGGGTCTTGTGGATGGCGACCACCGCATGGCGGGCCATGGAGTGTTTGGCGATGTTGGCCAGCGACTCCTGCACGATGTGAAACACCTGCACCTCCTGGGCGTCGGACAGGTTCAGGTGTCGAACCGTGTTCCGTATCTCCAGCGAAATGCCGTTGCGACCGAAGAATTCGGCGGCAATGCCCTGGAGCGCGTGCAGCAGCCCCAGCGGGTCCATGCGGGTGCGGAAATAGGTCATGACCTCGCGCAGGTTGTCGTGCACCTCCCCCACCGCCTGCTTGACGTCCGAGAAGTACTTGATGGCTTTCGGGTCGTCGTGGGCCAGCATCGCATCGTTCAGCAGCGGCAGGCGCATCCTCGCGTAGGCCAGCGTCTGCGCAATGGCATCGTGCACTTCGTTCACCATTTCCTGGCGTTCCTTCATCACGGTCAGCCGCAGACGCTCGCGCTCGATCCGGGCGTTGTGCAGCGAGAGGCCCAGGAGCTGCCCGATCAGACGCAGGATGGTCTGCGTCGTCGGCGGGATCTGGACCCTGGACTCAAAAAACAGGTTGTAAATCCCCAGCACCTGATCGGCGTGCGACAGCGAGATGGCCAGCACGCCTTTGCATTGCCCACCGAAATAGTGCCCCCCGCCTTGCCGGTCACAGGAACGCAGATCGTCCACCCAGCCCAGCACGTCGGCGCCCACCGCGGTGCCGCACATGCCGCATCCGCGATCCACCAGTTGCTCGGCCTCCTGCACATGCAGCGGCAGGCCCTGCTGCGCCACCAGCCGCATGTGAAGCCCGTCATCGGTCACCACCCGCACGGCGCCAGCCTGTGCCCCGGCGAGATCAAGGATGGGACCCAGAAAGCGCTGGAGCAACAGCTCCAGATCGTCAGACGCAACACCCGGCACCATCACGCCCGGGATGTCGGCGCTGGCTGGTGCAGGGGAGACGGAAAGCGTTGGCATGTTGAGGGTAGACCCAGGTCAGGCAAGGAGTCCGAACCATATTAGTCCACAAGCATGTGCTAATGCATGCTGAAAACCCCAAGGCGCGCGAGCGCATCTGCTGTTAGTGCCGCGTGGGAAACCGAGGCGACGGCGGCGGCCGGTCACGCTACCCATATGGGTGATGCCGGCTTACCCGTGTCGGTAATAGACGGGGATGCCCCCCCTGTCTTTAATAAGACCCCACTGACAGTCCGGCCTGTGCGAAGCGAGGGTGGACGGTCTGCATGGCTCCCTCTTCAGCGAAAACACCCAACGCATGTCTGCCACGCCGCTTCACGACCCCTGCAGCCCGCCACTGGCGGGAGCCACCACCGAGACACGCAACACCACCTGTTACATGTGCGCCTGCCGCTGCGGCATCCGGGTGCACCTGCGCAACGGCGAGGTCCGCTACATCGAGGGCAACCCCGAGCACCCGCTGAACCAGGGCGTGATCTGCGCCAAGGGTTCGTCGGGCATCATGAAGCAGTACTCGCCAGCCCGCCTGAGCAAGCCGCTGCTGCGCAAGCCCGGCAGCGAACGCGGCGATGGCCAGTTTGAAGAGATCGAGTGGGAAGCGGCGTTCTCGATGCTGGAGCAGCGGCTGCAGACGATCCGCTCCACCGACCCCAAGCAGTTCGCCCTGTTCACCGGGCGCGACCAGATGCAGGCCCTGACCGGCCTGTTTGCGCGCCAGTTCGGCACCCCCAACTACGCGGCTCACGGCGGCTTCTGCTCGGTCAACATGGCCGCCGGCATGATCTACACCATCGGTGGCTCGTTCTGGGAGTTCGGCGGCCCGGACCTGGAACGCGCCAAGCTGTTCGTGATGATCGGCACGGCCGAAGACCACCACTCCAACCCGATGAAGATGGCGCTGTCGAAGTTCAAGCGCAACGGCGGGCGCTTCGTGTCGATCAACCCGGTGCGCACCGGCTATTCCGCCATCGCCGACGAATGGGTGCCCATCAAGCCGGGCACCGATGGTGCGCTGTTGCTGGCCTTGATCCACGAACTCATCCAGCTCGGCCTGTACGACCGCGAGTTCCTGGCCCGCTACACCAACGCGGGCCAGCTGGTGAACCAGGACGCGGCCAGCGACGACTTCGGCATGTTCCTGCGCAAGGCCGATGGCGACATCGTGAACCCGCTGCGGCCGGCCAACTTCCACTGGTGGGACCGGCTCACCGACAGCCCGGTCGCCGATCATGCCGAAGGCGCAGACCCGGCGTTGCTCGGACACTTCAGGATGCCCGACGGCACGGCTGCCGTGCCCGCCTTCCAGCTGCTGCAGGAGCGCGTGAAGGCCTACACACCCGAATGGGCCGCGGGCATCACCGGCATCCCGGCAGAAACCATCCGGCGCCTGGCCCACGAAATGGGCATCACCGCGCGCGACCAGAAGATCGAACTGCCGATCGCCTGGACCGACAGCTGGGGCCAGCGGCACCCTTCGGTCAAGGGCAACCCGGTGGCCTTTCACGCCATGCGCGGGCTGGCGGCGCACTCCAACGGTTTCCAGACCATCCGCTCGCTGGCGATCCTGATGTCGTTGCTGGGCACCATCGACCGCCCCGGCGGTTTCCGGCACAAGGCGCCGTATCCGCGCGCCGTGCCACCCAATGCCCGCCCGCCCAAGGGACCACAGGCCGTCAAGCCCGACACCCCGCTCGATGGTGCGCCGCTGGGCTGGCCCGAGAGCCCGGACGACCTGTTCGTCGACGCCGATGGCCAGCCGGTGCGGATCGACAAAGGCTTCTCCTGGGAGCACCCGCTGTCGGCCCACGGCCTGATGCACAACGTCATCACCAACGCCTGGCGCGGTGACCCGTACCCGATCGACACCTTGCTGATCTTCATGGCGAACATGGCGTGGAACTCCACCATGAACACCGCCGAAGTGCGCAAGATGCTGAACGACAAGCACACCGAGGGCGAGCACAGCGGGGCATACAAGATCCCGTTCCTGGTGGTCTGCGACGCCTTCCAGTCGGAGATGACGGCCTTTGCCGACCTCATCCTGCCCGACACCACCTACCTGGAGCGGCACGACTGCATGTCCATGCTGGACCGCCCCATCTCCGAGTTCGACGGACCGGTGGATGCGGTGCGCATCCCGGTGGTGCCACCCAAGGGCGACTGCAAACCGTTCCAGGAGGTGCTGGTCGAACTGGCCGGCCGCCTCAAGCTGCCCGCCTTCACGCAGGCCGACGGCAGCCGCAAGTTCCGCAACTACCCGGACTTCATCGTCAACTACGAAACCGCGCCCGGCTCGGGCATCGGCTTCCTCGCGGGCTGGCGCGGCAAGGCGGGGGAGAAGTCGATGCGCGGCGAGCCCAACCC
The DNA here is from genome assembly GCA_030653975.1 of Hydrogenophaga sp. Taxonomy (GTDB): domain Bacteria; phylum Pseudomonadota; class Gammaproteobacteria; order Burkholderiales; family Burkholderiaceae_C; genus Hydrogenophaga. The sequence continues at coordinate 144,914 of JAURYH010000029.1, forward strand.
CAAGCAGTGGGAGATGTACGAGAAGAACAACTGCGTCTTCCACTACCAGATGCCACCCGAACACCAGTACATGCGCAACTGGAACCGGGGCTACATGGAGTGGGCGCAGCAGATGGGCATACGCCGCGACAAGGACCCCATCGTCATCCACATCTACTCCGAATTCCTGCAGGGCTTTCGCCGCGCCGCGCAGGGCAAACGCGCGGGCAAACAGCCGCCCGAGCACCTGCGCAAGCGCGTCGAGACCTACTTCGATCCGCTGCCGTTTTATTACGTACCGCTGGAAGAGCAGGCCACCGACACCGTCAGGTACCCGCTCAATGCGATCACCCAGCGCCCGATGGCGATGTACCACTCCTGGGACTCGCAGAACGCCTGGCTGCGCCAGATCCACACGCACAACTACCTGTTCGTGAACCCCAAAACCGCCAGCGCCGAAGGCATCGCCGATGGTGGCTGGATGTGGGTGGAGTCCCCGTGGGGCAAGGTGCGCTGCATGTGCCGCTACTCGGAGGCGGTGGAGCCCGGCACGGTCTGGACCTGGAACGCCATCGGCAAATCCGCTGGCGCCTGGAACCTCACGCCGGACGCCAACGAGTCGCAACGCGGCTTTTTGCTCAACCACCTGATCTCGGAAGAGCTGCCGCCGTCCAGCGCCGGTGCGTCCCTGTCCAACTCGGACCCGATCACCGGCCAGGCCGCCTGGTACGACGTGCGCGTGCGCATCTACAAGGCGCAGGACGACGAGCCCGAGCAGACCTGGCCGCAGTTCAAGGCCGTGCCCAGAGCGCCCGGGGTCGAGGTGGCTCCTGCTCGCTGGCAGGCCTGGTTTGCCGGCAAGGGGGGGCGCAAATGACCCAGCTGGCCCTGGTCATCGACCTCAACGTGTGCGTGGGCTGCCACGCCTGCGTGACGAGCTGCAAGCAGTGGAACACCTCCGGCTCGGCCGGCGCGCTGGTGGACCTCAACCCCTACAGCGAAGACCCCAACGGCACCTTCTTCAACCGGGTGCAGACCTTCGAAGTGGGCGAGTTTCCCATCACGCAGACGGTCCACTTCCCCAAATCGTGCCTGCACTGCGAAGACCCGCCCTGCGTGCCGGTCTGCCCCACCGGCGCGAGCTACAAACGGGCCGAAGACGGCATCGTGCTGGTCGACTACGACAAGTGCATCGGCTGCAAGTACTGCACCTGGGCCTGCCCCTACGGTGCGCGCGAGTTCGACGAACAGCGCAAGGTCATGACCAAGTGCACCCTGTGCGTGGACCGCGTCACCGATCAGGCCCTGCCCGAGCGCGAACGCAAGCCGGCCTGCGTGCTGGCCTGTCCGTCCAACGCGCGCCTCTTCGGCGACGTGCACGATCCAGCGTCCGTCGTTTCCCAGGCGATTGCCGAACGCGGCGGCTACCAGCTCATGCCCGAGTGGGGCACACGCCCGGCCAACCACTACCTGCCCCGGCGCAAGACAGAGATGCGGATCCATCCCGAAGATCTGGAGCGCGTGGACAACCCGCTGAAGATCGACAGCCGGCCCGCCGACGCCGCCCACCGCGACCCGGGACACGAAGACTTCGCCACCTGAACCGCAACCCGGCACACACCATGCAACCCGCTTTTTCGGTCATTTTCCTGACAACGCTGATCGGTGCCGCTCAAGGCCTGTTCCTCGCCCTGTACGCGGCCGAGCTGACCGCCCTCAGTGGCATGGACCCGGCGTCCAGCCGGAGCTTCCTGTTCCTGGGCAGCGGGGTGGCGCTGCTGTTGACGGGGCTGGGACTGATCGCCTCGTTCTTCCACCTGGGACGCCCCGAGCGCGCCTGGCGCTCGGCCACGATGTGGCGCACATCCTGGTTGTCGCGCGAGGTCATCGTTCTGCCGCTGTTCATGCTGGGCCTGTTTCTCTACGCTGGCGCGCAGTTCCTGGGCTGGAGCCACACGCTGCTCATCGGCGCGCTGACCGCCCTGCTCAGCCTGGCGCTGTTCGTCTGTACCGCGATGATCTACGCCTCGGTCCGCTTCCTGCAGGAGTGGGCCAGCCCGCTGACCTTGTTGAACTACCTGCTGCTCGGTTGCGCATCGGGCCTGACGCTGGCCACCCTGCTGGCCGCGTTGTTCGACATGTCCAGTCTGGTGCGCCCCTATGCGATCGCCGCCATGGCGTTGACGCTGCTGGCCTGGGTCTCGCGCAGCGCCTCGCTGGTGCGCAACGCCCGCCTCAAGCCCAGGTCCACCCTGCAGAGTGCCATCGGCATCAAGCACCCACGCATCGTGCAGAAGGCGCAGGGTTTCATGGGCGGCTCGTTCAACACACGGGAGTTCTTCCATGGCCAGAGCGCCGCGCTGCTGCGCTCGGTGAAATGGGCCTTCCTGCTGCTGGTGTTTCCCCTGCCGCTGCTGTGTCTGGCACTGGCCCTGTCCAGCGCCTCCACGGCCTGGCTGCTGGCGGCCTTTGCCCTGCAGTACCTGGGCTTGCTGGCCGAACGCTGGTACTTTTTTGCGCAGGCGAACCACCCGCAAAACCTCTACTACCAGACCATTTCCTGAATGCGGTCCACCATGCCCCGGTTGACCCTTGCCTCGTTGCGGTCCGTTTTGAAAGCCTGCGTGGTCCTGGGCTGGTTTTTCATGTTGCCCGACCTGGCGCACGCCGCCGGCAGCGTGGTGCCAGCGAGCACGCTGCCATGGTGGTTCTGGCCCCTGGCGCTGTTCGTCACCTGCTTTTTCATCGGCATCGTGGCGGTGCCCGCGGGCATCGGCGGTGGCACGCTGTTTGTGCCCATCATCGGCGGCTTCTTTCCCTTCCATCTGGACTTCGTGCGCGGTGCCGGCCTGCTGGTGGCGCTGGCGAGCGCCCTGGCCGCGGGGCCCTTCTTGCTGCGGGGTGGCCTGGCCAGCCTGCGCCTGGCGCTGCCGCTGGCCTTGCTCGCCTGCATGAGTTCCATCGCCGGCGCGTTGCTGGGCCTGGCGCTGCCCGCCGCGGCGATCCAGACCGCTCTGGGCGTCATCGTGCTGGGCATCGTGGTGCTGATGCTGGTATCGAAGAAGTCGGAATTTCCTCATGTGCCGCAACCCGACCGCCTGTCTGCCGCCCTGGGCATCCACGGCGTTTTCATCGACGGCGCATCGGGGCGCTCCATCGACTGGCAGGTGCATCGCACGCCGATGGGGTTGGTGCTGTTCCTGGCCATCGGCGTCATGGCCGGGATGTTCGGCATCGGCGCGGGCTGGGCCAATGTGCCGGCCCTCAACCTGCTGATGGGCGCGCCCCTCAAGGTGTCCGCGGGCACGTCGGGGCTGGTGCTGTCGCTGGTGGACTCGTCCGCCGCGTGGGTCTACCTGAACCGGGGCGCGGTGCTGCCGATGATCGCCGTGCCGTCGGTGGTGGGCATGATGCTGGGCGCGCGCCTGGGCGCCCGGTTGCTGCATGTGCTCAAAGCGTCGATCATCCGCAGGATGGTCATTGCCCTGCTGCTGTTTGCGGGCATCCGGGCCCTGCTCAAGGGTCTGGGCATCTGGGCCTGAAAGCGACCTCGCCATGAACACCCCGCCACCCACGAACGCCCAGCAACAACAAGCCGAGGCCGCGCGCTACGCCTGGGTTCTCGACTGGGGCACACGCCTCGGCGTCGCAGCGCTGTTCCTCAGTTTTGTGGCCTACCTGACCGGGCTGTTGCCGCCCCACGTCCCGCTGGAGGATCTGCCCGGCCTGTGGAACCTGCCGGTGGATGCATTTCTGCAGCGCACCGACACGCCCACGGGCTGGGGCTGGCTGACGCTGGCCCACAAGGGCGACATGTCCAACCTCATCGGCATTGCCCTGCTGGCCGGCTGCTCGCTGGCGCCCCTGCTGGGCCTGATCCCCTTGTACCTGAAGCGGCGCGACCACGCCTACGCCGCGATCTGCCTTCTGGTGGCGGCGGTGATCCTGCTGGCCGCTTCCGGTGTGCTGACGGGAGGGCACTGACATGGGCCATCTCTTCACGCGCCTGCTGCTGGCCACCGAACACACGGCCTACGACACCGGCGCCGAAAGCGTGGCCTTCGGCATGGCCACGCGCTGCCAGCTGCCGCTGCAAACGGTCATACCCCTGGTCAGCAACCCGGAGTACGAAGCGCTGGCACCGCAGATCGCGGCCCAGGCCGAAAAAGAGGCGGCGAAGCGGATCGCCAAGCTGCGCGAGCAGGCCGCTGCGGCCGGTGTGACGATCGACCTGCGCCTGCGCCGCGGGGAAGAGCCCTACCAGGAGATCGTGCAGGAAGCCCGGGAACAGGCCAGCGACCTGATCATCATCCGCCGGCGCGGCAAGCGCAGCTTCCTGGCCAACCTGCTGGTGGGCGAGATGGTCAGCAAGGTGGTGGCGCACGCGCCCTGCCATGTGCTGATCGTGCCGCGCGGCGCCCGCATGTGGAGCCAGCGCGTGCTGGTGGCCGCCGAGCCCGGCCCGCAAGGACGCCAGGTTTTCGCCGTCGGGGTCGCGGTGGCGGCCCAGTGCAGCCTGCCGCTGCACCTGGTGAGCGTGGTCCCCATGGAAGGCCTGCGTGCCCAGGCAGAGGCCTTCATCGCGGAGATGCAGGCGCTCGCCGGGCAAGGCGGCGTGGATGCCCGGGGCGAGGTGCGCTGCGGCAAGCCCTTCACCGAGATCCTGGCCGCGGCGTCCGAGAGCCGGTCCGACCTGATCGTCATGGGCAGCCGGGACGACGGCCGCATTGGCCGCGCCCTGGTGGGCGGCGTGGCGCAGAAGGTGATGGGCCTGACCGAACACCCTGTGCTGGTTTTGCATTGTTGACAACCGAAAGTGATTGACCATGAGTGACGCACTGAACTACCTGCTCAAGGCCCGGCCCGACGCGCTGAGCCACTACTTTGCCTTCCTGAAGGATGCGGGCAAACACCTGGACCCCAAGACCCGGAACCTGATTTCGGTGATCACCAAGGTCGATTCACAGACCGAACGCGGCTTCAAGCAGTACCTGGGCCGAGCGCTGCGCGAGGGCTGCACGCCCATGGAGGTGCTGGACGCGCTGCTGATGGCCTTTCCCACGCTGGGGCTGGCCAAGATCGTCTGGGCGGTGGACATCATCCTGGCCATGAACATCCCCGAGTTCGATCCGGAGGTACTCACCCGGACGGCCCGCTGGCACGACGTGATGGACAGCGCCGGGATGGAAGATGGCGCGGTGGTCCGCACGGAATGCGACGGCCGGGGGCTGTTCGTCTACCGGGACCAGCAGTCCTACAACGTCTTCGACAGCCGCTGCCCGCACCAGAGCACCGACATTCCCGAACTGGCCCTCCAGGAAGGCACCCTGACCTGTCCCAAGCACCAGTGGGAGTTCGACGCCCACAGCGGTGCCTGCATCAAGAAAGGCAACAGCCCGCTCAAGCGTTTCGAGTCCAGGGTGGTCGAAGGGCGCATCCACGCGCACTGGTAGACCAGCGTCCACTTGGAAAGAAGCTTGTGCACGCAGGCCGGATCCCGAACGGGGTCTGGCAGGCGCTACCATCGGCTGATGCAAGTTTATGAAGCGAACGCCACCCGTGCTGCCCTCCCCTTTGACCGCCTGATCGCCACGCTGCGCGAGCGTTTCGCGGGCGGTTGCGAAGTGCCGGCCCGCCACGTCCACGAAATCACCAGCCCTGCGAGCGAAGGCGGTGGCGACCTCGCCAGCCGACGCATGACCTCGCTGATCATGCCGGCCTGGCTGCCAGGGAAGTACTACGGCGTGAAGATCGTCAACATCGTGCCCGGCAACGCCAAGCGCGGCCTGCCCGGCCTGCACAGCAGCTACCTGCTGTTCGACGCACGCACCGGCGTGCCGCTGGCGCAGATAGACGGCGACGAAATCACGCAACGCCGCACGGCGGCAGCCTCGGCGCTGGCGGCGTCTTACCTGGCGCGCACCGATGCCAAGCACCTGCTGGTGGTGGGTGCGGGCCGGGTCGCGCACCTGCTGCCCGCCGCCTACCGCGCGGTGCGCCCGATCGAACGCGTGACGGTGTGGGCGCGGCGTCCCGCTGAGGCCCAGGCCATGGCCGCGCAAGTGCGCGAGGCGGGCCTGCCCGCCTTTGCCAGCACCGACCTGGCCGCCGCCTGCAGCGAGGCCGACATCGTGAGTTGCGCCACGCTGTCCACCGAACCGCTGGTGCGCGGCAGCTGGCTCGCACCGGGCTCGCACCTGGACCTGATCGGCAGCTTCACGCCCGCCATGCGCGAGGCCGACGACGCCTGCTTCGAGGGCGCGCGCCTGTTCGTCGACACCGACGAGGCGCTGCAGAAAAGCGGCGACCTGCTGGTGCCGATGCAGCACGGCGTGTTGCGCGCCGACGATGTGCGCGGCACGCTGACCACACTGGCCAAGGGCGTGGCCACCGGACGCAAGAACGAGCAGGAGCGCACGGTGTTCAAGTCGGTCGGATCGGCGCTGGAAGACCTGGCCGCGGCGGTGCTGGTCTACGAATCGTCGAAGGGCTGAACCTCAGTCGCCGCCATCCAGCGGCACTTTCGACGCCGCCAGCATGCGGCCGGCCTGCGCCTGCAAGGCCTCGATCACCTCGTCGAGTTGCCGGCGCTGCTGCGCCGAAAGGCTGGACACCAGTTCGCGGTTGATCGCCATCACACGCGGCAGGATCTGCCCGTACACACGCCGGCCTTCGTCGGTCAGGAACACGTGCACCTCGCGCCGGTCGGACGGACGCGGCTGGCGTGTGATCAGTTTTTTGGCCACCAGCGAGGTGAGCGCGCGCGAAGTGCGGGCGCGGTCCAGCAGGGCGTGCTCGGCCAGCACGGAAGACAACACACCTTCGTGCTCGTTCAGCACCGACAGCACGCGCCACTCGCGCCGCGTGATGCCGAATGTGCTTTCGCACAGCTGCACCACCAGACGGCCGGCGGTGCTCTGGATGCGGTGGAGCCGGTACAGCAGCAGATCGCCCTGCCGCTGCGGCTCGCTGACCCGGTCGGGAAGGTGCATGGTCACAGTCTCAGGGAAAACACCGGGAATGATTGATTTCTGCAATTGATTGTGAATGCCTAGCATCCGGGCTTCCAGCGGGGAAACACCCGTTTGATGCACATCAATCAGGAGACAAGCATGCAACGACGCAAGTTCACCGCCAGCACACTGGCCCTGGCCGCCACGGCCGCACTGGCCCTCCCCGCCCTCGCGCAGACCCCGGCGCCGCCGCTGAAGATCGTCGTGGGCTTTCCGCCCGGCGGCTCGGCCGACCTGCTGGCCCGGCTGATGGCCGAAGGCCTGAAGAACGACTTTTCATCGGTCATCGTGGAAAACAAGCCCGGCGCGGGCGGGCGCATCGCGCTCGGCCACGTCAAGCGCGCGCCGGCCGACGGCCAGACCGTGGTGCTGCTGCCCAGCGGGCCGATGGTGCTGTTCCCGCACGTCTACAAGAAGCTGGACTACGACGCGGTGACCGACTTCACGCCGATCTCGCTGCTGGCGCATTTCCAGTTCAGTGTGGTGGCCGGGCCGGCGGCGGGCGTGAAGAACCTGGCCGAGATGCTGGCCAAGGCCAAGGCGGCCCCAGGCCAGAGCACCTACGGCACACCCGGCCAGGGCACGCTGCCGCACTTCATGGGCGTGATGTTCGGCCAGAAGGCCGGCGCCGAGCTGACGCACGTGCCCTTCCAGGGCGGTGGCCCGGCCAACACGGCGCTGCTGGGTGGGCACATCCAATACAAGTTCGACGTGGTGACCGAAACCGCCGAGCTGCACCGCGCGGGCAAGGTGCGCATCATCGCCGTGACCGGCGCCCAGCGCGACCCGCAGGTGCCCGAGGTGCCGACGCTCAAGGAACAGGGCGTGGACATGGAAGCCACCGCCTGGTTCGCCATGTACGGCCCGGCCGGCCTGAAACCCGAGGTGCGCGACATGCTGAGCGCGGCCGTGGCCAAGGCGGTTCGCACGCCCGCCCTGAAGGCCAGGCTGCTGGAGCAGGGCTACGAACCGGTGGGCTCCACACCCGCCGAACTGGCCGCCGCCCAGAAAACCGATCTGCAACGCTGGGCCGGCCCGATCAAGGCCACCGGCATCCAACTGGACTGAACTTTCCCATGAAGACTTCGAACCCCACCCGCCGCACCACCCTCGCCGCCCTGGCCCTGAGTGCCGCTCTCGGCGCGGGCCTGGGCTCCGCCCACGCGCAGGACGCCTACCCGGCCAAGCCGGTGAAGTTCATCAACAACTTCCCGCCCGGTGGGCCGTCCGACATCCTGGCGCGCTCGGTGGCGGCCACGCTGCAGGAAACGCTCAAGCAGCCCTTCGTGGTGGAGAACAAGGCCGGTGCGGCCGGCAACATCGGCGCCGACCAGGTGGCCAAGAGCCCGGCCGACGGGTACACGGTGCTGTTCGGCATCGACACCACCTTCACCATCAACCCGCACCTGTACCCGGCCATGCCGTTCAAGCCCACCGACCTCAAGCCGGTGGTGATCATGGCTTCGTCCGGCCTGCTGCTGGGCGTGAACCCGGGCACCGGCATCAGGAGTTTTGGCGACCTGCTGAGCCAGGGGCGCGCCAGGAGCCTGAACTTCAGCTCGGCCGGCAACGGCAGCCCGGGCCACCTGGCCGCCGCGATGCTGGGCAACAGCACGCCGGTCAGGACCACGCACATCCCCTACCGCGGCAACACGCCGGCCGTGACCGCCGTGCTCAGCGGCGAGGTCGACGGCGGCATCCTGGCCACACCGGGCATGCTGCCGCACGTGAAGAGCGGCAAGATCACCGCCCTGGCCGTCACCAGCGCGCGGCGCTCGCGGCTGGCGCCACATCTGCCCACCGTGGCCGAGCTGGGTCTCCAGAGCCTGGAGCAGGAGGTGCTGTACCTGGTGATGGTGCCGGCGGCCACGCCCGACGCGGTGGTGCAGGTGCTGCAGCGCGGCATCATCGACGCGTTCAAGCGGCCCGACATGCAGGCGCGACTCAACGCCCTGGACCTGTTCCCCGAAGGCCTGACCGGCGCCGCCGCTGCCCAGCGCCTGGCCGGCCTGTCGGCGCGCTACGGCCAGGTGGTGCGCGCCACCGGCATCAAGTCAGATTGACCCCACCATGAAACGCCCCAACATCATCTACATCGTCAGCGACGACCTGGGCTACGCCGACCTCGGCTGCTACGGCGGCCGCGAAGGGCCCGACGGCCCGGTGTCGCCGAACATCGACGCGCTCGCCGCCGGTGGCCTCAAGCTGACCGAGGGCTACAGCAACTCGCCCGTGTGTTCGCCCACGCGCTTTGCCATGGCCACCATGCGCTACCAGTACCGCCTGCGCGGCGCGCTGGAAGAGCCGATCAACAGCCGCAGCAAGGGCAGCGCGACGCTGGGCCTGCCGCCCGACATGCCCACCCTGCCCTCGCTGCTGAAAGACGCGGGCTACCGCACGGCGCTCATCGGCAAATGGCACCTGGGCTACCCACCGCACTTCGGCCCGCTGCGCTCGGGTTACGAAGAATTTTTTGGCATCATGGCCGGCGGCGTGGACTACTTCACCCACTGCTCGTCCAGCGGCGACCACGACCTCTACATCGGTGAAGACACCCACAAGGAGGTGGGCTACCTGACCGACGTGTTTTCCAACAAGGCGGTGAAACATGTGAAGGCGCGTGCGGCCGAGGCCCGCGCCGGCACGCCGTTTTTCCTGAGCCTGCACTACACCGCGCCGCACTGGCCCTGGGAAACGCGCGAGGACGCGCACGTGGCGCCCGAGGTGGCGAAAAACCTGTTTCACCTGGACGGCGGCAGCGTGAACGCCTACCGCCGCATGATCCACCACATGGACGAAGGCATCGGCTGGATCACGGCCGCATTGCGCGAAGAAGGCCTTCTGGAGAACACGCTGATCGTCTTCACCAGCGACAACGGCGGCGAACGCTTCAGCGACAACTGGCCGCTGGTGGGCGGCAAGATGGACCTGACCGAAGGCGGCATCCGCGTGCCCTGGATCGCGCACTGGCCGGCGGTGATCCCGGCCGGCTCGGTGAGCGCGCAGCACGCCATGACCATGGACTGGTCCGCCACCATGCTCGCGCTCGGTGGTGGCCGGCCGCCTCCCGGGCACCCGCTCGACGGCGTGTCGCTCGAAGCCCTGCTGCGCGACCCCGCGCAGCGTTTCAGGCGACCCATGTACTGGCGCATGAACCACCGCGGCCAGCGTGCGCTGCGCGAGGGCGACTGGAAGTACCTGATGGTGGACGGCCACGAGTACCTGTTCAACCTCCCGGCCGACGCGCGTGAACGCGCCAACCTGGCGAAGCGCGAGCCGCAGCGCCTGGCCGACATGCGCGAACAGTGGCTGGCCTGGGACGCGACCATGCCGCCGATTCCACCCGATGCCACGGTGAGCCTGGGCTATGGGGTCAAGGACATGCCCACACGATAAGCCCCCCCCGCGCCGCCTCCGGCGTCCCCCCCAGGGGGCGATGCGAGTGGCCCGGCGGAGCCGGTTCCACCGCATCCTGGGTAGGGGCATTGCTCGCCGGTGGGGTTGTTGCTGCGCTTCGCTGGCCTTTTTTTGGTGCTTCCTTGCCATCGCCAATAATGGCCCATGTCCCGCCTGCACCGCCTCTTCCCCTTCCTGAACTGGCCCCGGCCCGACGCCGCCCTGCTGCGCAGCGAAGCGCTGGCCGGGCTGACGGTGGGGCTGATGGTGATTCCGCAGGGCGTGGCCTACGCGGCGTTGGCCGGCATGCCGCTGGTCACGGGCATTTACGCGTCGATGCTGCCGGCGCTGGTGGCGGTGCTGTTCAGCGCCTCGGTGCGGCTGTCGGTCGGTCCCACGGCACTGACCTGTCTGCTGGTGAGTGCCTCGCTCACGGGCCTGGCCGAGCCGGGCAGTGCGCGCTGGATCGAACTGGCCGTCTGGCTCGCGCTGCTCTCGGGTTTGCTGCAGATCGTGCTGGGGTTCGCGCGTTTTGGCTGGTTGCTCAATCTGGTGAATTCCCCCGTGCTGATGGCGTTCACGCAGGGCGCTGCCGTCCTGATCATCGGCTCGCAACTGCCCGCGATGCTGGGGTTCGACACCGGCTGGGCGGCGCTGCTGTCGCCACCAGCGTGGCACCTGGCCACACTGGCCTATGGCCTGGGCGCGGCGGCGGTTCTGATCGCTGCGCGGCGTTTCCGGCCCGGCTTTCCCAGCGTGTTGCTGCTGGTGGTGGGTGCCGCGGGTCTGAGCTACTGGACGGATTTTCAGGCCTCGGGCGGCGCCGTGATCGGCGATCTGCCCGAGGGGCTTCCCGGGCTGTTTGTACCGGGCTGGCCGGGCTGGGACACGCTGGGTCAACTGCTCGTGCCCACGCTGGTGATCACCCTGGTGAGCTTTCTGGAAACCGCGTCGAGCGCCAAGGTGGACAGTGGCGAGCGCGGCCAGCGCTGGGATCAGAACCAGGACCTGATCGGACAGGGCCTGGCCAAGCTGGCTTCGGGGCTGGTGGGTGCGTTTCCCACCAGTTCGTCGTTTTCGCGTTCGGCGCTGAACCTGTACGCCGGCGCGCGCACCGGCTGGGCCACGGTGTTCTCGGTGGCGGTGGTGCTGCTCACGCTGTTGTTGCTGACGCGGCTGCTGGCCTATGTGCCGCTGGCCGTGCTGGCGGCGATCGTGGTCGTGGCGGTGGCCGGCCTGATCCGGCCGCGCGCCTTCTTGAAGCTGTGGCGGCTCTCACGGGTGGAAGCGGTCACGGCAGCGCTGACCTTTGCCATCACGGTACTGTCCGCGCCGCGCCTCTACTGGGGCGTGCTCGCGGGCATGCTGATGGCGCTGTCGCACTTTCTCTACCTGCGGCTGCACCCGCGCATCATCGAAGTGGGCCTGCACACCGACGGCAGCCTGCGCGACCGCCACATCTGGAAGCTGCCGCCGCTGAACGAGCACACCTATGCGCTGCGCATGGACGCGGCGCTGGACTTCGCCACCGTCAACGGCTTCGAACTGGCCATCACGCAGCACCTCGCCCAGCACCCGGACACGCGCCATGTGATGCTGATCGCACACCCGATCAACTGGATCGATGCCACCGGTGTCGAAGCCTTCGGCCGTCTGCGCACACAACTGGCCAGCCAGGGCATTGCACTGCACCTGGTGGGTCTGAAGCTGCCGGTGGAAACGCTGTTGCGCAAGGCGGGCGAACTGCCCGAGGGCGAACTGCTGCGGCTCTACCGCACCGAAGCCGAAGCGCTGCAGCCAAAGCCGTACAACACGGCCTGAACGTCAGAACACGGGCCTACAAGCCCTTTTCAACGCTGTGACCAGGCCTCGTTGAATAGCGGATGGTGCTGTCCATCGCTTCGACGTCCGGCCGTGCGCTGCGCCGGCCATAGACCTCGGCCTTGAGCCAGTCCAGCTCGGCGTCCAGCAACGTCTGGCTCGCCAGCGTGCAGTACCAGACCCGGGCGTCCGCATCCCAGCGGTAGCCCCGGGCCTTCAGCTGGTCTTTGGATTCGAAGGGCGAACCCGTCGCCCGCAGCTTGAAACTGGGCTGCGCGGCAGCCGCGATCAACTGGCTCAGGCCCGTGGTGGCGCTGGGGCCCACGGGTTGTCTCAGCACCTGCAGCAAGGCATGGCAGTCCATCTGGGCGCGGTGCGCGTCGTAGAACCAGCCCTGGTCGTTGGCCAGCGCGCTCAACTTGGACGAGCCCGAGCCGGCCGCTTTCCAGTCGATGTCCATGAACGAACAGGCCCAGGATTTGGCCACGAAGCAGGGAAAACGGGCCTCCACGAAGGGCCGGTCAAACCCGGCGTTGTGCGCCACGATCAGGTCGGCCTTCGACACCAGGGCCGCGACCTGCTCGTCGTCCAGGCGCTGGCCCTTGACCATCTCGTCGCTGATGCCGGTGACCTCCTGCGCGACCTTGGGTATCGGCATGCCCGGGTCTTCGAAACCCTCAAAAACGTCGACGGCTCCAAACGGCAACCCTGTGGCGGTGTCCACCTGCACCAGCAACAGGGCCAGTTCGATGATCTTGTCGGCCGGGTGGGAAAGCCCGGTGGTTTCGGTGTCCAGCACCAGCACGCGCTGGACGGCGCCCGGCTGGCCGGGATGCGGACCGAAGTCCATGCAGGGCACCAGGCGGCGCAGGACGCGGTAGTCGGCGTGCTGCTCCAGCAAGCGGGCCATCTGCTCCAGATCCAGCGACGCCGGCGCGGCAACGGGGGCCGTGGCTGGCGGCTCCGTGGGCTTGGGCGGGTCAAATTCGAAACTGAATTGGGTCATCCGTGAAGGTCACCTGTTGCGTCCCGGCTGGATGAACAGCCCGAGAGGGCCTTGCTGGACCGACGCATGGGCCACACGGAACCCGGGTCAGTCGTTGTGATGGTGGTGCGGCTGGCGGGGATCGAACCCACGACCCTTGGCTTCGGAGGGCAAAAAACCATCTGGTTGTTGGATGGTTTTGATCGTTACCCCGTCGTTCTTATGAGGCACTTTTTGAGTGTTTTCATAGTGGGTACGCTGGTGGCTATTCTGCCGTGCAAATGGACAGATGGTTTCAACTGACACAGTTTAATGTCCAACTTCTGTTCGAGCCAAACGCACTCGCCTTCGCATTGTATTGACCCTTGGTCTCATGCGCTGGCTGCGCCAGAAGGCGGACGACATCCTCTTTTCCAAGGCGCCTTGTCCAGAGACAGCCTCGTCGAGCCGCTCAGGAAGGTGCTCAAGCCTTGCGCCCTCGTGGCTCTGTTGAGTTTCGGAATTTCAGATATTTCTTCTCTGTGTTCCGGCTTTTAGCTATCATTTCGGAATAACAGAAATTAAGCTTCACCCATCTCTTTTGAGATAAATTTTCTGATATTCCGAAATATATGAAACCAGCTGCTCCTCGCACCGATCGCCCGCCCCGGACCCGCCAAGCGCCCACGGTGCCGGCCGTCCAGGTTGTCCAAAACATGGTCGACGTCGGCCTGCAGGTGCGTGCGCAACGCATGAGCCAGTCGCTGCGCATCGATGATGCAGCCGCCTTGACTGGTGTGTCGGTTGATCTGCTCTCGCGGCTGGAGAACGGCCAGGGCAGCGTGCGCACCGACAAATTGATGGGTGTGCTCGACGGCTTGGGCCTGGCACTGGTGCTGCTGCCCAAAGACCATCCGCAGATGCAAATGCTGCGCGAGGCATCCGCCGGTCATCGCCAGGATTCCAAGTGAGCACCACCCACCTCCTGAGACTGTGGTCCTTGGACACGCCCGTGGCCGACATTCGCTACCAGGCTGAAGACGAGACATGGACCCTGGTCTACAGCCCCGAGTGGCTCGCATCACCAGAGGCTTACGGCCTTTCACCGGTATTGCCCCTGCAGACACCGGGCAGTGGCTATCCATCCGCATCGGTGCGGCGCTTCATCGAAAACCTGCTACCGGAAGGCCGCGCCCTCGACATCGTGGCAGCCAGCCAAGGGGTTGCTAAAAGCAATGTGTATGGGTTGATCCAGGCACTGGGAGCCGAGACCACGGGCGCCTTCCGTTTTCTCACCCCCGATCAGGACGGCCGATCAAGGCCCACGGCTGCACCCTGGCGCCGGGTTTCCCTGGATGAACTCGATCAACGCATCCAGGACCGTGACCACCGTCCGTTCATGGAGTGGGACGGCCAGGTGCGCCTGTCGGTAGCGGGTTACCAGGACAAATTGCTGGTCTATGTGGATGGCGACATGGGGGCGACGGGCAGCCTGGTCTTGCCGGAATACCCGCTCGCATCCACCCACATCCTGAAGCCTCAGCCGCTCGGCAATCAGCTGCCGCACATGGTGATCAACGAGCACTACTGCATGAGCCTGGCCCGGGCCTTGGGACTGCCCGCCGCAGAAGTGTCCATCCTTCGCACGCCCCGGCCGGTGCTGGCGATCCGTCGCTTCGACCGCGAAGTGGTGCGGGATGCAGGTGGCACCTGGGTGCGCCGGCTGCACATCATCGATGCCTGCCAGGCCTGCGACCTGCCCGTGAGCTACAAGTACGAGCGCAACGTCGGCAGCGCCGGAGCAGCCGCGCAGTACCGTGACGGGGTGAGCTTTGAAAAGCTGTTCGGTCTTCTGCAGCACGTCAACAAAAAGGCCATCGACAAACTGAACCTGTTGCGTTGGGCCTTGTTTCAGTACGTGATCGGCAACTGCGATGCCCACGGCAAGAATTTTTCGTTTTTTGTGGGGCCGTACGGACTGTCGGCAGCACCTTGGTACGACCTGGTGAGTGTCAGCCAGTACCCGCAGATGTCGCAGGAAATGGCGATGGCCTTTGGCGATGCGTTCAGGTTCGAAGACGTGAAAGCCTTTCCGTTGGCCGACTTTGCCATCCGCTGTGACATTGACCGCCGCCTGCTGGCCCGGGAAACGCAGCGCTTGCAGCGGGGCGTGGAGCAACACGCCGTGGCCCTGGCCCAATCAGGCGTCTATGAGGACGAAGAACGGGTGTTTGCGTCGGGCATAGCGCAACAAGCGCTGAGCGCTGGTGCCTTGCTGGCGACCACGGCCAGTGAAGCGGCCAAATTGCCTTCAAAGTACCTTTGACACGGTGGCTCTCGCCCGAGGGGTTCACTCCGGCAGAAAGCGTCGAGGACCAAGGCGACTCTCTCAACCGCCAGCGCCTGGAGTCCATCGCCCGTGGGCTCGAAGCGGGCTCGATGTTGGTGCGTAAATTGGCGCAAAGCCTGGAGTGGCCCCAAGACGCGAGACGCAGCCTGCTTGATGTGCTCAAGTACGGCGGACTACATGGAAGGCCTGTCAGCGGTCATCAGCATGTCAGCACCAACCAGCCCTCAATTCTCGTCAGTCAGGACTCCACAATTCTGCCCGTCGGAAAAATCGGTGATAAAAACAGAAATTGACATCCTTCCGGGAGATACCGGCCAAAAGGAGGGTTTTGTCTCCGGGAGTTGGGACAGCGCGCAGCGGATAAACAGGGCATGTCCACAAGTGCCCTCTCCATCGAAAATCCCTTTGATCATCCGCTGCTGACCGCAGCAGGTTGTCCTCCCAGTGGGAACGGTGCGCCGGTATATCTACAGCAGCTAGCCCGCTCGCTTGAAGCATGTCAATCCTTGGGTGTTGGGGCCAGCACACAAGAGTGGCAGAGGATCGTTCGTCATCTTTCCAGGGCAGTCACAGTCGACGCGCGCAAGGCGTCCGCATCGCCCAAGGCAGCCGACCTCGAACATCAACCCTGGGGTGGGTTGCACGGGTGCATCGAAGCCCGCGGCTTGGTCAAAACCCAGTCGACCAAATACCTCGACACCTTGTTCGTGCACTTTGTGCTGGAAGCCGCTGCAAGCCGCCACCAACTGACCGACGCAGCACTTCAAGGTTTGAGAACCTGCTACATCGTGCTCGCAGGCAGACGCAAGCTACATGCCGAGTGGTCTCTGTTGACGACACCCGCTCTCATCGAGCGCTCACAGCTCGTCAACCTCCTTGAGGGCCTTGCCCATCCTCCGGTCCGCGCTTTTGGAAAACTGGTGCTGGGCCTCCTTGAGCAACCCATGCCGACGCCGGCTGGCATCGCCGAGTTGGGCGTTCAAAATCAGAAACCAAGCCTGGATTCTGTGAGTTGCGACAACCCTGAGGGAGGCAAGTCGGATCCTGGCTATTCGGCTACATCCAGTGGAGTCGATGCCATCGAAGGGACGGAGAATCCGGAACCGTCACTTCCGAAGTTTGGTCGGGGAGACTCCATCATTGGTTGGCACATCAAGCGCGCCAGCAACGCCCCGCGCAACGACCGGCTTGCGCTCGAATCATGGACCTCGCTTCCGATCGAACAGACGTGCCAGATCGCAGCCCGGCTCCCGGCGCTGCTGTCTGACGTCAACTCCCCATGGCACCGCGCCGCTGTGATCGCTATGGCCAGTGTGTTGACCTCAACACCGGGGCATGTGTTGCTGCATGCCAATGTCAATCGTGACGTTGACCTCAACATAGATCTCGATCATCAGCGGTTCAGCTGGACGATGCAGTCGCTTCGAGGCGAGCCCAACATGGCTGACCCGAATCGCAATCCCACCAAAATTTCGATCCCGTTTCCTATGCCCTTGGCGCAGGCAATCGCAGGATTGGCGCATGGTAAGAACGTCAATGCCCTTCGCCATTTCTCGGACGTTTTTGGAGTGGACGTCGATACGGCCGCCTGGGATGCGCTGCTCAGGCAGACGCATGACCTGCTCATGGAGCTCAGCGATCCTGCGTTTCCAGCGTTCCCTGGCAGGTGGGCCAACTCTCTTTCAAGGGTGTATCTCGATTCTTGTGGATCAGATTTGATGGCGAGCGTGTGCTCGCTGGATTTGGCCCTGACACCGCAAGCCGCGCTTTACTACTTTCACCCCTCAGAGCAGGACATCCGGCAATCGGTCAGTGAAGTCTACGAACGCTTGGGCGTGGGACCTTGCGTTCCTTCCACGGAAGTGGCACCCGAGCGTGACATTCCATCGGATGAACACATTGCGGCGGGATTCACTGATATGGAAGCGCGTGCAGATGCGCTGCAAGCGCTCATTCTCAACAGGCGAACCGACCTGACTTCATCAATTCACAACCTCAACGAACTCACTCAGTTGACGGCAGCACTGACCACATTTCTCGTAGGCGGTCGCGGCTCAAGGGTTGAAGAGATCACATGCGGCGCACTGTACTGCGCATCAGATTGCTGGTGGCTGGAAGACAAAAAGGTTGAGCACGAAAACTCCTCGAGGATCCTGCCCAAACCAAAACATCTGCGCCATGGATTGCACCGATGGATTCTCGCCCGCAAAGCCGTTGCGGAACGGCTTGCAAGCCGCCTGCGACGCGACCTTGCAGAACGATGGAAAGAGCTGGCTTCAGGTCAACTTCGATTTGATGCGCCGGCTTTTGAGTACCTCGATTTCAGATCAGAGAAGGTCACGAGATCGGCTGTCACGGCCGCAGAGATCGAAGCTGTTTCCCAACGCTACTTTTCTGCTGGGAAAAATTTCATGCGCCACGTGCTGATCACACACTGGGCGCTTGATGGCGAGGACCCTCATCTCCTGCGGTTGATCACCGGGCATGCCACAGCTGGACTCGCGCTGCCTGCCGCAGGGGCCATGTACACGCCGGAATCAGCCACACAGGCTGCCGGCGTCCTACTAGAAAACTTGCTGAAAAATTGGCTTCCAGACATCGGCGCGAAAGCATCCGTTCCGGACCCCTACAAATTTGTTGTCTTGCCAGGGCGCCGGGTACATAAAGTTCACAACGCCCATCGTGAGCACATCGAAAAATGGGATGCACCGGTTTTCAGCCACTGGCATCTGGCCGCCGTCCGGATCATGGATCGTGTCCGGGAGTTGCTGATAAATGGCCATGGGCCAAACCACCCACACGCCCGGCTGTGGCTTCACCTGGTCAGCTTCGACGCGCTCAACGAGCCCATCGACCTGGAATCAATTTTTGAAGACATCAACGCGTCGTTCGAACTGGGGTCGACGGGGTGGGTTGCAAAATTCAAGCGCTCCAATTCGAAACATGTGCTGGTCACGCCTGTTCAGCTACCGACCGCCATATTTCTATCCAGGCTTGGTCAGAACGCAGAGATCAAGCCAAGTGATTACTCCGAGGTTCTCGAAGCAGCGGAGAAGTGGATCGGTGAGGCGACCCCTGACTGCTGGGGAGGAAAAAAAGTCGGCGTGGCAAAAGCGTTGCTTGCATGCAGCCGGCTGTGGGCTGACTGGTGCCTACCCCCAGCGGTCCAACTCTGCTATTCCAACGGCAGTCATGCTCCGGTTCTGGACAGCCACTCAGATGCCGACCTATTTGGGCTGGAGGCATCACAGGGCACCGAGCCCCCAGCCCGTCCGCGTCACGTACTTCGGACCCCCACTGACTTGTTCAGCGCCTTCTACAAAGTGGTCAACCGCCTGGGGTCATCGCGCCACAAGTTGGGAGAGCAAAAGAAGCGCGCACAACTTTTTGATCGATGGGTGTCCTTGTCCAGGATTCCAAAACAAGGCGAACTCACATGCACCTTGGTTCGTGTGGTTTCCGTCAACGCCGCCCGCATCCGAGCAAGCAAAAGAAATGCGATCGAGTGGAGCAGCCAAGCCACCTATCTGAGTACGCTGCGCCCATTTCTGACTATGGCGAGGAGTCTGGATCCTGACGCGTTTGACGCGCAAGAATGGGCTGAATTTTGCCGGGATCTTATGGCGTTTTCACACGCCGATGAAAAGCAAACGGTAACCGCGACCGAAGCGTCCGAGTGGATCATGGGATGCCTCCGGGAGCTAGGGCACCCGCTGCCGTCGCGCGCAGATCTCACTCAGATCAAACGGTACCCAGTAGCCACAGCCACGACAGCGATCGCGGCCTTTACACAAGAACAACTGGATCAAGCCGCTTCGATGTTGATCTCATCGCAAGACGGCCCCCTACGTCAGGCACGCATTCAGCTCGCGCTCAAGTTGCTCGGCAGCCTGCCCATGCGATGGAGCGAGGTGGCCACGATGGCTGTCAGCGACGCCATCGCCGACGGAGAAATCTGCATCACTTCACACGGATTTTCACATCTCAAAAGCCATTCGGCTCGCCGTAGGCTGGCACTCACTGAAGAATGCTTTCGTGAACTAATTTCTCTCGTTCAGCAGATCGAAGAACTGAAGACCCATAGCGTTCCTGAGGCCTTGATTTTTGGAAGTAGAACCCTGCACGACGGCACCCGGACCGTGGACTCTGCGTGGATCAGAAGTGCCATCACCGAAGCAATGCAAAGTGTTGCCCGGAACCCGAATTTTCGAATTCATGCATTCCGCGCTCACGTCGTCTCTCATCTGCTGCTCCTGGATTGGAGATGGGCAACCAAACCACCTCAGCCAGGAGGGATGGGGCCAAAGGCTACCAGCGCACTTTTTGTATATCAAAAGCACCGGGCATGGGCCACAGACGTTGTTCGACTATGCGCAGGTCACGCATCGGTTCAGACGACGCTGAGCTACTACTTCCACGCTTGGCTTCCGGTCAGGGCGCTTGCACTCCGAGCCACACTCATACGACATGGTCCAACCGAGCATCTGCTCAATCAGCTCGGTGTCAGCACAGCCGCCTTGACCAAGGCCCGTTCACGGGATCAACGGTATCAAGATCCATGGGAGTACCTCCAAAGCAAACTGCCCGTGGGAACCACGAAGGACAAGAGTCAGACGTTGCCACCCATCGCTGCATTTGAAGATGTCTCAGCCGGAAACAACGCGACCATCGCCGCTGAATCGCATGTGCTCCCCGTAAGGACACCTGCGTGGGGTGGCGCTCTTACGAGCACGGAATTCCCTCTGCCGCCTCAGGTCACGTACCTGGGCATTCGCATGCTGGGTATCGATCAACGAACGGCAAACAACATGTTGGGCGGTATGCAACGACAAGTCGTTGATGACCTGGAATCAAGATTGGCCTTGTCAAATTTCAGTTCAGAGACTCTTCGAGGTCGAATCAAGGGCGACATCACAGGTCGAGCCATGACTGCCGACGTTCGGCAGTTGCAATCCCCGCAAGCTCACGATCTCATCACGGTACTTTCAGGCATCCCGACACAGCAATTGCAGATGCTCCTTCAACTGCTTCTGCCCATACATGAACTGGTCCACTGGGAAGATGAAATCATCGCCGCAGCTCCTTGGTTAGAAAAGTCGCAGATCTGTCTGGAAGTGGTCAGCGATATCAAGAGGGTGGACCCAGCGCTCAACATCCAGCTGTCCAAACTGGATGCGGTGCTCATCGGGTCACCTGCGCACGATATCGGCTCACTACCACGCATCTTCATCCAACCCAGAGATCCGTCTGCCCGCAACACCGTTGCCAAAGCACGTTGGACCACCCTGGTGAGGGTGCTCGCCAATGCGTTGCTCGTCCTAAGGACATCCAGGCAGTGAGCTGGAAAGCAATCCAATCCTTTTCCCCAACCGCTTGAATTTGTATGGCTTCTGCTCCACGAAAAACATCCAACCCCCTGACTCAAGCCGCGCGCGAGGGAAACGCCCGAAAAGGCTATTGCGCTTCAGCATTTTTTGCCAGCGCCAGCGATGTGCCAGCTGCTGTCAGTGCGGCCTTACCAGACGACGAGTTCTGCACGCTGGACGACATGCTCAAAGCGATGCGCCGCGTCGAAAACCAGCTTTTGACCATGAACCCAACGCCTGGTCGCCATTTCGTATTGATTCGCGTCAAGGACGCCAGAGACCTGATCCTGACACTGGTGTTGGCCAACACGTCGGTCGGTTGTAAGCGCGCGGCAATCCCATCTTGACCGCGTAACGCGATCGTGTTTCTGGGTATGAGTGTCAGGCTGGCTGCCAGCGATGCGGCAGCAGCTCGCCGATCTGGCTGGCGCGTTGCATGGGCAGGCGTGCCATCACATCGCGCAGGTAGGCGTAGGGGTCGTGCCCGTTCATGCGCGCCGACTGGATCAGGCTCATCACGGCTGCTGCCCGCTGGCCCGCGCGCAGGCTGCCAGCGAAGAGCCAGTTGTTGCGGCCAATGGCAATCGGCCGGATCTGGTTCTCGATCCAGTTGTTGTCCACGGGCAGTTGCCCATCCCCCACGAACCGGGTCAACGCCTCCCAGCGCCGCAGGCTGTAGTCCAGTGCTTTGGCTGTCGCTGAGCCCTCGGGCACCTTCTGGCGTTGCAGCACCATCCACTGACCTAAGGCATCGAGCAGCGGCTTCGTCTGTTGTTGCCGGATGGCTTGGCGCTGATCGGTCTGC
>JAURYH010000040.1 GCA_030653975.1 Hydrogenophaga sp.
CCCGAAGGGAATGGGTTGAAAACAGCGCCACTCGTTGTTGCACTCCTAGGCCAGACATCCAGTCTGGCCGTCGTCGCGCGCCTAGATTGGCGCTGTTTTCAACCCATTCGCACTTGGAAAAATAGTGTGAACAGGCCCTAAATGAAACACCCCCTGCGCCGCTGCGCGTCTCCCTCCTCTCCTGCGGGAGGCGGACGCGGTCCGTGGCCCGGCAAGACCGTTTCCACGGCTGCCCTGGATGAGGCACGCGTGCCGGCTGTGTACCCGGTTGAACCGCGCCTGGCCGGCGACGGCGTGGTCTGGCTGCTGGTGCTGGCCGAGCTGCTGACCTTCGGCCTGCTGTTCGTGTCGTTCGCGTTCGCGCGCTGGCGGCAGCCCGACGTGTTCGCCGAGGGACAGGCCGCGCTGGACCTGTCCACCGGCGCCATCAATACCCTGCTGCTGGTCCTGGCCAGCTGGGCGGCCGTGCGCGCGGTTCGGGCTTTCGAGGCCGACCGCAGCGAGGCTGGCGCGCGCTGGCTGCTGGTCGCTCTGGTGGGCGCTGTCGGCTTCCTGGTGGTCAAGTCGCACGAATTCGCGGGCAAGGTGCAGGCCGGATTCGACTGGGCGACCGACGCCTTCACGCTGCTCTACACCTTGCTCACCGGTTTCCATTTCCTGCATGTGGTCGTGGGCGCCATCGTCTTCACGCTGCTCTGGCGCAAGGCGCGGGCCGGCGCCTACGGCCGGGTCAACCACATGGGGCCGGCTTCTGGCGCGGTGTTCTGGCACATGGTGGACCTGCTGTGGATGGTGCTGTTCCCGCTGGTCTACGTCATCCGTTGAAAGGGAAAGGCATGCGCTTCACCAAGGCAGACACCGTGTTCGCAGGGCTGGTGCTGGCCACCGCCGCGAGCTGGTGGCTGGGCGAGGGCGCGGTCGTCAGTGGCCGGTCGCTCGGCACCGCGGCCACGCTCGCGGTGCTGGCACTCTCCGTCTTCAAGGGCGCGCTGATCGCACTCGATTACATGGAACTGCGCACCGCGCCCGCGCTGTGGCGGCGCGTGGTGATGGGCTGGCTGGTGGTGGTGATCGGACTGATTCTGCTGGTCGGTCTGCTGCCACGGGCCTGACGCCGTTTTCAGCCCGGGCACCGCTGTTGTGGCCATTCCTTGAACCAGTTCAAGGACGATACCTGAGCAAAACAGGAGGATACCGCCATCGCCAACCGATGGAGGGTTCCATGAGCCAGAGTCAAAGCGGGTTTACCAAACAGATGGCCCGCAACATGTTTTACGGAGGCAGCGTGTTTTTCGCGCTGCTGTTTGCGGTGATCGTGTTCGACACGGAAAGCCGCATCCCCGAGCGCTCCAACGCCAAAGCCATCACCCCCGCGGTGGTGGCGGGCAAGAAGATCTGGGAAACGCGCAACTGCATTGGCTGCCACACGCTGCTGGGCGAGGGCGCGTACTTCGCCCCCGAGCTGGGCAACGTCTACAAGCGCCGCGGTGGCGATTTCATCAAGGTCTGGATGCAGGCGCAGCCCACCGGCGCGCCGCACCGCCGCCAGATGCCGCAGTTCAACCTGAACGAGCAGCAGCTGGGTGACCTGGTCGAGTTCCTCAAATGGACCGGCGAGATCAACACCGAAAACTGGCCGCCCAACATCGAAGGTTGAGAGGAGAAAACAACATGACCATCGCCACACTCAAATACCAGAGCCAGTCGGTCTCCAAGCCCTATTTCATCGCCGCTATGGCGCTGTTCGCGGGCCAGATCCTGTTCGGCATCGGGCTGGGCCTGCAATACGTGATCGGGGACCTGTTCTTCCCCTACATCCCGTTCAACATCGCACGGATGGTGCACACCAACCTGCTGATCGTCTGGCTGCTGTTCGGCTTCATGGGTGCCGCCTATTACATGGTGCCCGAGGAGTCGGAGACCGAGCTCTACAGCCCCTTCCTCGCCAGGCTGCTGTTCTGGGTGTTCCTGGTGGCCGGCTCGCTGACCATCCTGGGCTACCTCACGGTGCCTTACGCCAAGCTCGCCGAACTCACCGGCAACGACCTGCTGCAGACCATGGGGCGCGAGTTCCTGGAGCAGCCGCTGCCGACCAAGGTGGGCATCGTGATCGTGATGCTGGGCTTCCTGTTCAACGTCACCATGACCGTGCTCAAGGGCCGCAAGACCAGCATCTCGGTGGTGCTGCTCATGGGTCTGTGGGGCCTGGCGCTGTTTTTCCTGTTCAGCTTCGTCAACCCGGAAAACCTGGTGCGCGACAAGATGTACTGGTGGTTCGTGGTGCACCTCTGGGTGGAAGGCGTGTGGGAGCTGATCCTGGGGGCGTTGCTGGCCTATGTGCTGATCAAGGTCACCGGCGTGGACCGTGAAGTGATCGACAAGTGGCTCTACGTGATCATCGCCTTCGCGCTGATGACCGGCATCCTGGGCACGGGCCACCACTTCTTCTTCATCGGTCTGCCGGGTTACTGGCAGTGGATCGGTTCGATCTTCTCGGCGATGGAGCCCATTCCCTTCTTCATGATGACGGTGTTCGCCTTCAACATGGTGCAGCGCCGTCGCCGCGACCACCCCAACCAGGCCGCCGTGTTATGGGCCCTGGGGACCGCCGTCATGGGTTTCCTGGGTGCGGGTCTGTGGGGCTTCGCCCACACCCTGAGCCCGGTCAACTACTACACCCACGGCTCGCAAGTCACCGCCGCCCACGGCCACCTGGCTTTCTACGGCGCCTATGTGCTGGTGGTGATCACGCTGATCAGCTACGCCATGCCCACGCTGCGCGGCCGCATTGCCAACAGCCAGAAGGCCCAGGCCTACGAGATGTGGAGCTTCTGGATCATGACCATCGGCATGAGCATCATGGTGCTGGCCCTCACCGGCGCCGGCATCCTGCAGGTGTGGCTGCAGCGCATGCCCACCGAAGGTGCCATGGGCTTCATGGCCACGCAGGACCAGCTGGCGCTCTTCTACTGGGTGCGCGTGGCCGGTGGCGTGATCTTCCTGCTCGGCCAGTTCACCTACTTCGCCAGCTTCTTCGTCGGCGGCAAACACGTGCTGACGGACAACGCCGTGACCATCACTTCTTCGGCTGGCGGCATGCTCGGCGCCCGCCCGGCCCAGCGAGCCTGAACCCAGCGAGTGCACGCCATGGACCACAGCGACATCCACCACCTGGCACAGGTGCCGTTCTACGCCGAGCAGGCGGGTGAGGTGGCGCTCTTCGGGCACGCCTTCCGCCAGCGCCTGCCGGTGCTGATCAAGGGCCCCACGGGCTGCGGCAAGACGCGCTTCGTGGAGCACATGGCGGCCCGGCTGGGCCGGCCGCTCATCACCGTGAGCTGCCACGACGACCTGAGCGCGGCCGACCTCGTGGGCCGCCACCTGATCGGCGAGCAGGGCACGGTGTGGGCCGACGGGCCGCTGGCCCGCGCCGTGCGCAGCGGCGCCATCTGCTACCTCGACGAGGTGGTCGAAGCCCGCAAGGACACCACCGTGGTGCTGCACCCGCTGGCCGACGACCGGCGCGTGCTGCCGATCGAACGCACCGGCGAACAGCTGGTGGCACCACCCGGATTCATGCTGGTCATCAGCTACAACCCGGGCTACCAGAACCTGCTCAAGAGCCTGAAGCCGAGCACGCGCCAGCGCTTCATCGCGCTGAGCTTCGGCTACCCCGAGCCGGCCGTGGAGCGCGCCATCATCGAAGCCGAGACCGGCGTGGATGCCGCGCTGGCCGATCGCCTGGTGCGGCTGGCCACGGCCCTGCGGCGCCTGACCGACCACGACCTGGAAGAAACCGCGAGCACCCGCCTGCTGGTGATGGCCGCACGCCTGGTGGCCAGCGGCCTGCCGCTGCACGCCGCCTGCCGCGCGGCCATCGTGGACGCCCTGACCGACGATGCCGAAACCGCGTCCGCGCTGGACGAAGTGGTGGCGGCCGTGACCGGTTCGACCGGATAACCGTTTTTTTGTTTTGCGGCGGCGGCGTTGCGCTCCCTCCTCTGTTTGTCACACCATGCAACGCCGCCGTCTTTTCTTTCAACTCGGCTTCTTCGCGCTGTTCCTGCTGGCGCCCGCGCTGGACCTGCTGCGTTTTGACCTCCATCAAGCCCAGCTCTGGTTTCTGGGGCAGCGCTGGAGCCTGGGTATCGACGCTTTCAGGGCCGGCGAGATCAGCGCCAACGAGGCCGCTATCCGCATTTTTCTGCGCGCCTTCCTGCCCGCCATTGTGGCCATCGTGGCCTTCCTGGGCGTGGCCTGGCGCTACGGGCGCCTGTATTGCGGCTGGCTCTGCCCGCACTTCACCCTGGTCGAAACGCTCAACACGGCGCTGCACCGCGCCTGCGGCAAGCTCAGTTTCTGGGACAAGCACCGCACCTCCCGCGCGGGGGTGAAGCCCTCGGCCCGCTGGTGGCCAGTGTTCGGTACGCTGTGCCTGGGTTTCGGTTTCATCTGGGCGATCACGCTGCTGAGCTACCTGCTGCCGCCCGCCACCCTCTGGAGCAACCTGTTCGCGGGCACGCTGACGCCCAACCAGGCGCGTTTTCTCGTCATGGGCACCGTGGTGTTCACGGCCGAGTTTGCTTTCGCCCGCCACCTGTTCTGCCGCTTCGGCTGCGCCGTGGGGCTTTTCCAGAGCCTGGTCTGGATGGCGAATCCCAAAGGCATGGTGGTCGCGTTCGATCGCGAGCACGCACGCGACTGCCGCACCTGCAGCACGGCGGCGTACCCCGGCGGCACGGCCTGCGACAACGGCTGCCCGATGCGCCTGCACCCGCGCAACATCAAACGCATGATGTTCTCCTGTGTGCAGTGCGGCCAGTGCCTGGACGCCTGCGATGAAACCCAGACCGCACAAGCGCGCGAACCGCTGCTGGAGTGGAAGCTCGGCGCCGACGCGGTGCGCGAAACCCTGCGCCAGCGCAAGGCCGAACTGGAACGCGAACACGCTCCTGCGCCGCTTCGCGCCGTCCCCCCCGGGAAGGGGGTGCCCACCAGCAACCCGGCGAAGCCGGTTCTGCGGCGTGCGCCGGATGCGGGTTCCGCGTTGGCCGTGACAGAAACGGAGCATTGAGATGGAAGAATGGGTTGGCCAGCAATGGCACCGTTTCATCCACCGGGCGGCGAGTCGCCAGCACGCGAACGCCGCCGTGCACCTGCCGGAGGTGCAGCGTGCCATCGGCATGCTGTTCCGCGCCGCCGGTGGCGCGCACGGCGTGCGCCTGGCGCCCGCCACCGACACCCGCAGCGGTGGCCCGCGCGACTGGCTGCAGCGCATCGCCGGCAGCGGCACGCACGCGGCAACCGGCCGGCTGGAGCCCGAGGCGCTGTCGCTGCCGCCCACCGTCGCGGTGTTTGACGACGCGGCATTGAACCGCGCGCTCTACCTCTGGCTGGCGGCGCAGGGCGCCTGCATCGAGGCCACCGGCGACTGGCTCGGCGACAACGTGCGCGCCAGTGTGCAGGTGCTGCGCACCTTTCCCGGCCTGGCCGCGCGCCACCAGGATCTGCTGGCGGCCCAGCTCGCGCTGCGGCCCGATCCGGCGCGCCTCAAGGGCGCGGCCGCCGAGGCCGAGCGCGCCGTGCAGCAGGCGCTGCGTGGCGCCTGGCCTGCGGCGCCGTGTGGCCTGCGGCCGGACAACGTGGCGCCGGTCTGGCTCTGGCTGGACGCGGGCGGTGAACCCGTCAGCGCTGTGGCCCGGTCCGGTGGGGAGCAGGCGCCGGGTGATGCCCGCAAGCCTTCGGCCAGCGACGCGCGTCGCCGACGGGCCCAGGCCGTGAGCGACGAGCGCGACAAGGCGCCGCTGATGATGTTTTTCCGCGCCGAGTCCATCCTGTCCTGGGGCGAGTTCGTCAAGGTCAACCGCGCCAGCGACGACGACCCCGATGACAACGCCGCCGGGGTCGCCAACGACATGGACGTGCTGGCCATCGCGCCCGACGGGCAGAGCACGGCCGCGCGTGTGAAGTTCGACCTCGACCTGCCCAGTGCCGCCGCCGACGACCGCCCGCTCGGCCCCGGCATCCGCCTGCCCGAGTGGGATTTCAGGCGCAACGCGCTGCTGCCGGAACACTGCGCGCTGCAGACGCTGGTGGCCACGCCTGCCGAACCCTATGTGCCCCCGACCGCCTTGCGCACCACGGCCCGGCGCGTGCGGCGCCGGCTGGAAATCCTGCGCGCAGGCACCTGCCGGCAGCGCGCGCAGCCCGAGGGCGAAGAGATCGACCTCGACGCCTGGGTGCGCCACCGGGTGGACGCCACCGGCGCGCCCCGCAGCGAGAGCCCGGCGGTGTTCACGCGCCGCGTGCGCACCGAACGCAGCCTGGCCACGCTGCTGCTGGCCGACCTCTCCCTTTCAACGGACGCGTACGCCACGCAGACGGCGCGTGTGATCGACGTGATCCGCGAGGCGCTCTACGTGTTCGGCGAAGCGCTCAGCGCGAGTGGCGATCCGTTCGAGATGCTGGGCTTTTCATCGGTGCGGCGGCAGAACGTGCGCATCCAGCACCTGAAGGGTTTTGACGAACCCTGGAACGCCGCGGTGCGCGACCGCGTGGGGGCGATCAAGCCGGGTTACTACACGCGCATGGGCGCCGCCATCCGCCTGGCCACGCTGCGCCTGGGCGAGCGCCCGGAGCGCCAGCGCCTGATGCTGATCCTGACCGACGGCAAACCCAACGACCTGGATGTGTACGAAGGCCGCTACGGTCTGGAGGACACGCGCCACGCGGTGCTGGCCGCGCGCGAGGCCGGGCTCATCCCGTTCTGCATCACCATCGACGAAGCGGCCCACGACTACCTGCCCATGCTGTTTGGCCAGCAGGGCTATGCGCTGGTGCACCGGCCGCAGGACCTGGTGGACCGGTTGACGGGGGTGTACACGCGTTTCATGCGCCAGTCGGCGCGCTGAATGCCCCGCCGGGCGGGTACAGTGCGGGGCCGCCACCCCCCACAACACTACCTTGCGCGAAGCGCGCCCCGGCCATGGACATCGCCCAGTTCGATCTGCCCCGTTACCTCTCGATGCTGCCGCTGTTTCAGGAAATGAAACCACCCGAGCTGCAGCGCCTGGCCCAGGGCAGCCGGCTGCGCCAGCTGGCCCGCGGCGACGATGTGTTCAACCTCGGAGACCCGTGCAACGAGTTCCACGTCACCGTCACCGGCCAGATCAAACTGTTCGCCATCTCGCCAGCCGGGCAGGAAAAAATCATCGAGATCGTCGGACCGGGCAACAGCTTCGCCGAAGCGCTGATGTTCACCGACAAGCCCTATTTCATCAACGCGCAGGCGCTCACGGACACCCTGTTGCTCAGCGTGTCCAAGCAAAGCGTGTTGCAGGAAATCGAAAACGATGCGCGTTTCTGCATGCGCATGCTCGCGGGCCTGTCGCGGCGCCTGCATGGGCTGGTCAAAGACGTGCAGGCCTACTCGCTGCACAGTGGCGTGGAGCGGGTCATCGGCTACCTCATGCGCGACCTGCCCGAGGCCGGCAAGCGCGGTGCAGAAGAGTCTGCTCAGCGCGTGACGCTGCCGGTGAGCAAGGCAGCGATCGCCTCGCGCCTGTCCATGACGCCCGAGTACTTCTCGCGCGTGCTGCACGAGCTGGAGGCCAAGGGCCTGATCCTGATCGACAAGCGCGACATCCACATTCCGGACCCGCAGCGGCTGACGCGGTACCCACTGGATTGACCCCCTGCGCCGCCTGCGGCGTGCCTTGCAGGCCGCGGCATCGCCAGAGACGATGCCTCTTCGGGCTGTCCAAGCCTGCGCAGACCGGCTCGGAGCCGCAGCCCTCAGCCCCCCAGGGGGCGATGCGAATGGCCCGGCAAGCCGGTTCCACCGCATCCTGGGCACGTGCGCCGGCAAGTCCCGTGCAACAGAAGCCCTTTCACTTTCGCGCGCAGGGCGCCCCGTACACTCCCGGCCATGCTGATTTTGGGATTTGAATCGTCTTGCGACGAAACCGGTGTGGCCCTGGTGGACGCCAGTGGCAGCGCCGTGCCGCGCCTGCTCGGCCACGCGCTGCACAGCCAGATCGAGATGCACCAGGCCTACGGCGGCGTGGTGCCCGAGCTCGCGAGCCGTGACCACATCCGCCGTGTGCTGCCGCTGACCGACGCCGTGCTGGCGCAGGCGGGCCTGCCGCTGTCGGCGGTGGACGCCATCGCCTACACCCGCGGACCGGGCCTGGCCGGAGCGCTGCTGGTGGGCTCGGGCGTGGCCTGTGCGATGGCCATGGCGCTGGGCAAACCGGTGGTGGGCGTGCACCATCTTGAAGGGCATCTGCTCTCCCCGTTCCTGAGCGCCGATCCGCCCGAGTTCCCTTTTGTGGCGCTGCTGGTGTCGGGCGGCCACACCCAGCTGATGCGGGTGGACGGCGTGGGCCGCTACGCGCTGCTCGG
Organism: Hydrogenophaga sp.; assembly: GCA_030653975.1. Taxonomy (GTDB): domain Bacteria; phylum Pseudomonadota; class Gammaproteobacteria; order Burkholderiales; family Burkholderiaceae_C; genus Hydrogenophaga. Next base: position 8,404 of record JAURYH010000040.1, read on the forward strand.
CGAAACCATCGACGACGCGGCCGGCGAGGCGTTTGACAAGTCGGCCAAGCTGCTCGGCCTGGGTTACCCCGGCGGTCCGGCGCTGGCGAAGCGGGCGGAGCAGGGCAGCGCCACCGCCTACAAATTCCCGCGCCCGCTGCTGCACAGCGGTGACCTCGATTTTTCCTTTGCCGGTCTGAAGACGGCGGTGCTGACGCAGGTGAAGCGTCTGGCGCACGCGCGGCCCGAAGGTCCGGCCACGCCGCAGCTGGCCGAGGCGCTGGACGCTGGCCAGATCGCCGACGTGGCCGCCAGCGTGCAGGCCGCCATTGTCGAGGTGCTGGTGAAAAAGTCGCTCGCCGCCATCGAATCCGCCGGGCTGAAGCGCCTGGTGGTGGCCGGCGGGGTAGGGGCCAACGCGCTGCTGCGCGAACAGCTCAACGCCGCCTGCGTCCGCCGCGGCGTGCGGGTGCATTACCCCGAGCTGCACCTGTGCACCGACAACGGCGCCATGATCGCGCTCGCCGCCGGGCTGCGTTGCCAGGCCGGACTGCTGCCCGGCGCGGCTGCCGCGCCGGCCTACCACTTCGACGTGCGGCCCCGCTGGCCGCTGTCGGCGCTCGGCTGAACCCGCGTTGCGCTGCCCTCTTGGTTGAAATACCCGGGTGGGGTAGTGGTTGTAATTATAAATTACACTGGCCAAACCAGTCGCCCAGGCGACACTGGGTGCCGAGCAGTCCCGCCGGCAGGTACTGAACAACGGAGACCTTTCCCATGAATTTCACGACCCGTCTGCGCCGTCGCGCGCTGGCCACCGTCCTGCTGGCGGCCACCTGTGCCACGGCTGCGCTGGCCCAGGGCCAGGCAGCTTCCGCTGCAGCGCCCATCCGCATCGGCATGATTGAGGGCCTGTCGGGCCCGTTCGCCAACACCGGCGAGGCGGTTTACCGCAATCTGGTCTGGGCCACCGAACGCGTCAACGCCCGCGGCGGCGTGAAGCTGCCCGGGGGCAACCGCCCGCTGCTGATCGAACGCTTTGACAGCAAGGGCCAGACCGAAGAGGCGCTGTCGGCGCTGCGCTCGGCCATCGACCGCGACATCACGGTGGTGACCCAGGGCAACTCTTCGGCGGCGGCCTCGGGCCTGATCGACGCCATCAACAAGCACAACGAGCGCGATCCGGCGCGCCAGGTGCTGTTCCTCAACTACTCGGCGGTGGACCCGGTGCTGACCAATGAGAAGTGCAGCTACTGGCACTTCCGTTTCGATGCCCACGCCGACATGCGCATGACCGCTCTCATGAGCGTGTTGCGCGAAGACAAGGCGCTGAAGAACATCTACCTGATCGGGCAGGACTACAGCTTTGGCCAGGCCGTGCTGCGCGAAGCGCGCAACCAGCTGGCGGGCAAGCGGCCGGACGTGAAGATCGTCGGCGACGAGCTGCACCCCATGGCCCGCATCAAGGATTTTGCCCCCTACGCCGCCAAGATCAAGGCCAGCGGTGCGCAGGCCGTGCTGACCGGCAACTGGGGCAACGACCTGACGCTGCTGGTGAAAGCCGCGCGCGAAGCGGGCTTCGACGGCACGTTCTACACCTTCTACGGCAACGCCCTGGGCGCGCCAGCGGCCATCGGTGACGCCGGCATCGGCAAGGTGGTCGCCGTGGCCGACTGGTTCCCCAACGTGCCGACCCAGGACTCCGAAGCCTTCTACCAGTCGTTCCGCCAGCGCTTTCCGAACCCGGCCGACGACTACGTGCACATGCGCATGCAGCTGATGATCGAGTCGCTGGCCCAGGCCATCGAGCGCGCCGGGTCGGTCAAGGCGGCGGACGTTGCGGCGCAACTGGAGAAGGTCGAGGTCAAGCTCGCCGGCCAGACCGCGCGCATGCGCGCCGCAGACCACCAGTTCCAGCAAGCACTGGCCGTGGCCGTGATGGATCGCCAGGGGGCGCAGGGCGTGAAATTCGACGTCGAAGGTTCGGGCTACGGCTTTCGCGTGATCCGCAACCTCACGCCTCAACAGGCAGAGCAGCCCCACAGCTGTAACATGACCCGGCCGCAATAAGCACCCCCCGCCGCGCTTCGCGCGACCCCCAGGGGGCAACACCAGCGGCCCGGCAAAGCCGGTTCCGCGGTGTTCTGGTTGAATCCCCGGCGTGCGAAGTGATCTCGGAAAAGGAAATGTCTGATGCGATCGGTGGTTGAAAGTCTGGAAGAGTCGCGCATTCGCGAAGTGGCCAACGAAGGCTTGGGCCGCAGCGACGTGCTCAAGTTCTGGTTTGGCGAGAGCGATGAGGTCACGCCGGCCTTCATCCGCGAGGCGGCGATCACCTCGCTGCAAGCGGGCGAAACCTTCTACGCCCACAACCTGGGCCTGACCGAGCTGCGCCAGGAAATCGCCGTCTACACCCACGGCCTGCATCCGCAGCAGAGCACCGACCACTGGTTCGACCGCATCGCCGTCACTTCCGGCGGCGTCAACGGCCTGATGCTGGCCTCTCAGGCGCTGGTGGACGCGGGCGACGAGGTGGTGGTGGTCACGCCGGCCTGGCCCAACCTGGTGGCGCAGCCGCAGATCATGGGCGCGAACGTCAAGACCGTGCCGCTCCAGGTGGTGGAGCAGGGCGAGAACGTCGGCGCCTGGGTGCTGGACCTGGCCGCGCTGTTGGCCGCCATCACCCCGGCCACGCGACTGCTGATCGTCAACGCGCCCAACAACCCCACCGGCTGGACACTGAGCCGCGACGAGCAGGCCACCATCCTCGCCCACTGCCGCCGCACCGGCACCTGGATCCTGGCCGACGAGGTGTACGAGCGCCTGTATTTCGCGCCGGATTCGCCCAATGGCGCCGCACCGAGCTTTCTCGATGTGTCCGAGCCCGAAGACCGGCTCATCGTCGCCCACAGTTTCTCCAAGAGCTTCCTCATGACCGGGTGGCGTCTCGGCTGGCTGGTGCTGCCCCAGTCGCTGACCCACGCGGTGGGCAAGCTGATCGAGTTCAACACTTCGTGTGCACCGGTGTTTGTCCAGCGCGCCGCCGCGGTGGCGCTGCTGCGCGGCGCAGAAGTCACGCCCGCGCTGGTGGCGCACCTGCAGGCCTGCCGCGACACGCTCGTGCCGCTGCTCAAAGCCGTGCCTGGTGTGACGCTGGCCGAGCCCAAGGGCGGCATGTACGCGTTCTTTCGCTTGGAAGGGCACGGCGACTGCCTGGACACTGCCAAGCGCCTGGTGCGCGAGGCCGGGCTGGGTCTGGCGCCCGGCAGCGCCTTCGGCCCCGAGGCGGCCGGCTGGCTGCGCTGGTGTTTTGCCAGCCGCGACCCGCAGCGTCTGGTGCAGGGGGTGGCGCGTTTGCGGGCGTGGCTGGACGCACAACGTTGAGAGCCGCTGGGCTATAATTTGCGGTTGCCATCTTTCCAGATGACAAACCACGCCCGTTGCGGCGGCCGGTGCCGGACCTGTTCCGGAGGACCGGCAGGCTGCGGCGGGACGCATGTAACCCCAAGGAATCCGACATGATCGAAAAATCCATCAAGGCCGCCGTTGTCGCCGACAACGCCCGCGCTGCCAACGACACCGGCAGTCCTGAAGTGCAGGTCGCCATCCTGACCGCCCGCATCAACGAACTGACCCCCCACTTCAAGCAACACGCCAAGGACCACCACGGTCGCCGTGGCCTGCTGCGCATGGTGAGCCGTCGCCGCAAGCTGCTGGACTACCTGAAGTCCAAAGACGCTGAGCGCTACATCGCCCTGATCGCGAAACTGGGTCTGCGCAAGTAATTTGGCCCACGCCATGGCACGCAAAACGCCTGAGTTGGTTCGCTGGCTCGGGCGTTTTTTGCTTGTCAATTCCCGTTTTTGATTCCGGAGCCGCGACAACAGAGCGAAGCTGTGTCATTCCAAAGGCGTTGTACATGTCGCGTGCATGTGTGCTCAACCCCTCTGGAATGGCATCGTGTTCTGGGTTGCTTTTCCGGGTTTTGTGCAGATTGTCTGCACGCCATGCCACCCCTTGATTCGCGGGTGGTTCATAGGAGAAAACCATGACCATGTTCAACAAAGTCACCAAGACCTTCCAGTGGGGCCCGCACACGGTCACCATGGAAACCGGCGAAATCGCCCGCCAGGCCACCGGCGCCCTGCTGGTCAACATCGATGACACCGTGGTGCTCGCCACCGTGGTCGCCAAGACCGAAGCCAAGGCCGGCCAGGACTTCTTCCCGCTGACGGTGGACTACACCGAAAAATCGTACGCCGCCGGCAAGATCCCCGGCAGTTTCTTCAAGCGCGAAGGCCGCCCCAGCGAACTGGAAACCCTGACCTGCCGCCTGATCGACCGCCCGATCCGCCCGCTGTTCCCTGAAGGCTTCTACAACGAAGTCCAGGTGATCGTGCACGTGGTGAGCCTGAACCCCGAAGTGCAGGCCGACATCGCGGCCATGATCGCCACCTCGGCGGCCCTGTCGGTCAGCGGCATTCCGTTCAACGGCCCCATCGGCGCTGCGCGCGTGGGCTACGTGAATGGCCAGTACGTGCTCAACCCCGGTCAGACCCAGCTCAAGGACAGCCAGCTCGACCTCGTGGTCGCCGGCACCGAGGCCGCCGTGCTGATGGTGGAATCGGAAGCCGATCAGCTGTCAGAAGAAATCATGTTGGGCGCCGTGGTGTTCGGCCACGAGCAGGGCAACATCGCCATCGCCGCGATCAACGAACTGGTGCGCGATGCCGGCAAGCCGGCCTGGGACTGGCAGCCGCCCGCCAAGGACGAGCCGCTGATCGCCAAGATCGACGAGCTGGCCAAGGCCAAGCTCGAAGCCGCCTACCAGATCCGCAACAAGCAGGCCCGCACCCAGGCTTGCCGCAGCGCGTACGCCGACGTGTTCGCTGCCTTGAAAGCCGAAGGCGTTGCTTTCGACAGCGTGGCCATCGAAAGCCTGCTGTTCGAGATCGAAGCCAAGATCGTGCGTGGCCAGATCCTGGCCGGCGAGCCCCGCATCGACGGTCGCGACACGCGCACCGTGCGCGCCATCGAAATCCGCAACAGCGTGCTGCCCCGTACCCACGGTTCGTCGCTGTTCACCCGCGGTGAAACCCAGGCACTCGTGGTCGCCACGCTCGGCACCGACCGCGATGCCCAGCGCATCGACGCGCTGGCTGGCGAGTACGAAGACCGCTTCATGCTGCACTACAACATGCCTCCCTTCGCCACCGGCGAAGCTGGCCGGTTTGGTACCCCCAAGCGCCGCGAAATCGGCCACGGCCGCCTGGCCAAGCGCGCGCTGATCGCAGCGCTGCCGACCAAGGAAGACTTCCCCTACACCATGCGCCTGGTCTCGGAAATCACCGAGTCCAACGGCTCTTCGTCGATGGCGTCGGTCTGCGGCGGCTGCCTGGCGCTGATGGACGCTGGTGTGCCCATGAAAGCCCACGTGGCCGGCATCGCCATGGGCCTGATCAAGGACGGCAACCGCTTCGCCGTGCTGACCGACATCCTGGGTGACGAAGACCACCTGGGTGACATGGACTTCAAAGTTGCTGGCACCACCAACGGCATCTCTGCCTTGCAGATGGACATCAAGATCCAGGGCATCACCAAGGAAATCATGCAGGTCGCACTGGCCCAGGCCAAGGAAGCCCGCATGCACATCCTGGGCAAGATGCAGGAGTCCATGGGCGAAGCCAAGACCGAAGTGTCGAACTTCGCGCCCAAGCTCTTCACCATGAAGATCAACCCCGAGAAGATCCGTGACGTGATCGGCAAGGGCGGCGCCGTGATCCGCGCGCTGACCGAAGAAACCGGTTGCCAGATCAACATCGACGAAGACGGCACCATCACCATCGCCGCGACCGAAGCTTCCAAGGCCGATGAAGCCAAGCGCCGCATCGAGCAGATCACCGCCGAAGTCGAAATCGGCAAGGTCTACGAAGGCCCGGTCACCAAGATCCTGGACTTCGGCGCCCTGATCAACCTGCTGCCCGGCAAGGACGGTCTGCTGCACATCAGCCAGATCGCCCACGAGCGCGTCGAGCGCGTGACCGACTACCTGAGCGAAGGCCAGATCGTCAAGGTCAAGGTGCTGGAGACCGACGAAAAGGGTCGCGTCAAGCTGTCCATGAAGGCCCTGATCGACCGCAATGCTGCCCCTGTCGAGCAGGCTCAGCAGCAACAGCAGCAATAAGCGCCGCGTGTCCGAGGTCATGCAAGCGGTTGAGATCAGCGCCTTTGGCGCACCCGAGGTTTTGCGTCTGACCGAGCGTCCGATGCCGGTCGCGGGTGCGGGTGAGGTGCTGATCCGCGTGCGGGCTTCGGGCGTGAACCGGCCTGATGTGCTGCAGCGCAGCGGCGCCTACCCGCCGCCGCCCGGCGCCTCCGACCTGCCCGGTCTGGAAGTGGCGGGCGTGATCGAGTCGGGTGATGCCGATGCGCTGGCGGCAACCGGCCTTGCGGTCGGCGACAGGGTGTGTGCACTGGTCGCTGGCGGTGGCTATGCCGAGTACTGTGTGGCTCCCGTCGGACAGTGCCTGCCGGTGCCGGCGGGCTTCGACGATGTTCAGGCGGCTTCGCTGCCCGAGACCTTCTTCACTGTCTGGAGCAACGTGTTCGATCGGGCGCGGTTGCAGGCGGGCGAAACCCTGTTGATCCAGGGGGGCACCAGCGGCATCGGCGTGACCGCGATCCAGTTGGCGAAAGCCCTGGGTGCGCGCGTGATCGCCACAGCGGGCAGTGACGACAAGTGCGCCGCCTGCCTGGCGCTCGGTGCCGACCACGTCATCAACTACAAGACGCAAGACTTCTCGGCCGTGGCGCGCGAGCTCACGGACGGCAAAGGCGTCGACGTCATTCTGGACATGGTCGCCGGCAGCTATGTGGCGCGCGAGGTCGAGTGCCTGGCCGAGGACGGTCGGCTCGTGATCATTGCGGTGCAGGGCGGCGTCAAGGCCGAGTTCAACGCCGGTCTGGTGCTGCGTCGCCGCCTGCTCATCACCGGCTCGACGCTGCGTCCGCGTCCGGTGGCGTTCAAGGAGGCCATTGCCGCTTCGCTGCGCGAGAAGGTCTGGCCGTTGCTGGAACAGGGGCGCGTTAAGCCCATCATCCACAGTGTGTTCGGCGCGGCCCGTGCGGCCGAGGCGCATGCCTTGATGGAGAGCAACCAGCACATTGGCAAGATCGTCCTCACCTGGGCTTGAGACTCAAGGAGAACATGATGAAAAAATTGATCGCAGGCAACTGGAAAATGAACGGTTCGCTGGCCGCCAACGAAGCGCTGGTCAAGGCCATGCTCGACGGCCTGCAGGGTGGCGAACCTGCGGCCGACATGGCGCTTTGTGTGCCCGCCCCGTATCTGGCTCAACTGCAGTCGCTCTTGCAGGGCAGTCCCATCACCTGGGGCGCGCAGGACGTGTCGGCGCACGAGCAGGGTGCCTACACCGGCGAAGTGAGTGTGGCCATGCTGAAGGAATTCGGTTGCCGTTACGCCATCGTTGGCCATTCGGAGCGCCGCCAGTACCACGGTGAGACGGACGAGGTCGTTGCGGCCAAGGCGCAACGCGCATTGGCCGCCGGCGTCACGCCCATCGTGTGCGTGGGTGAAACCCTGGCGCAGCGCGAAGCCGGTGAGACCGAGGCCGTGGTCAAGCGCCAGCTCGCCGCAGCGATTCACACGGTGGGGCATTGCATCACCGAAATCGTTGTCGCTTACGAACCCGTCTGGGCCATCGGCACCGGCAAGACCGCGACGCCCGAGATGGCGCAAGCGGTGCACGCGGTGCTGCGTGCCCAGCTCGCTGCGGCCACCACCCATCCCAAGCGGGTGCACATCCTCTACGGCGGCAGCATGAACGCGGCCAACGCCGCCAGCCTGCTGGCGCAGCCCGACATTGACGGCGGCCTGATCGGTGGTGCATCGCTCAAGGCGGCCGACTTCCTTCAAATCGTGGCATCGGCTCGCTGAGCGCTGTCCACGACCTTTCCCTTTCGGAGAAACACATGAACGTTTTGTTGACCATTCTTCAGGCGGTGCAGATCCTGGCAGCCATCGGCATGATCGGCCTGATCCTGATGCAGCACGGCAAGGGCGCCGATGCGGGTGCGGCCTTCGGTGGTGGCGCTGGTTCGGCCAGTCTGTTCGGCGCGTCGGGAGGTGCGAACTTCCTGTCGCGCACCACCGCTGTTCTGGCCGCCATCTTCCTGGCCTGCACCCTGGGGCTGGCCTATTTTGGCAACCTGCGCACCGCTGCGCCGTCGTCGGGCAGCGTGCTGGAGGGTGCCGTTCCAGTGCAGCAGCCCGCTGCACAGCAGATTCCCGCGGGCACCGAAGCGCCCGCCGCAGCCGCTCCAGCCGAAGCGCCAGTGACAGGTGCTGCGCAGATCCCCGGAAAATAACCGGGGGGAGTACAGCAGGCCCGGATCCCGCGCCGTGCCTGTGTTTTTGCGCTGCAGCAAACCAACCTTTTCCTTTTGAAAATCCGATGCACCCTCTCGAAAAGGGGGGTGTTTCAGGGTAAACTCTATGGGTTGTCAGCAAGGCTTACATGGTCCCTCGTGAGCCAGACAATGCAGACCCAGCCGACGTGGTGAAATTGGTAGACACGCTATCTTGAGGGGGTAGTGGCGAAAGCTGTGCGAGTTCGAGTCTCGCCGTCGGCACCAATCTTTGGACAACATGGCCCATGAGCCATGTCAGTGGAACTTACCCAAGATGAGTCTCGAACAATACCTTCCCGTGCTCTTGTTCATTCTGGTGGGTATTGCCGTCGGGATCATCCCGCAGGTTCTGGGCTACATCCTCGGCCCCAACCGTCCGGACGCAGAAAAAAACTCCCCCTACGAGTGCGGCTTCGAAGCCTTCGAAGACGCGCGCATGAAGTTCGATGTGCGCTACTACCTGGTGGCCATCCTCTTCATTCTTTTTGACCTCGAGATTGCGTTCCTCATCCCTTGGGCGGTGGCCTTCGCCGACATCGGTGCCACCGGCTTCTGGGCGGGTGTGGTGTTCCTGGCGATTCTGGTTGTGGGCTTTGCCTACGAATGGAAAAAGGGCGCTCTGGACTGGGAATGACCGCGGTCTGCGGGTTCGGTATAGCGCGTCACGCCCTGAACGGGTGCATTGGAGCAGCACATGATTGAAGGTGTTTTCAAGGAAGGCTTCGTCACCACCAGCTACGACGCCGTGGTGAACTGGGCCAAGACCGGATCGTTGTGGCCCATGACCTTTGGTCTGGCCTGCTGCGCGGTCGAGATGATGCACGCGGCCACCGCGCGTTACGACCTGGGCCGTTTCGGCGCCGAGGTGTTTCGCGCCAGCCCGCGCCAGTCCGACCTGATGATCGTGGCTGGCACGCTGTGCAACAAGATGGCACCCGCCCTGCGCAAGGTCTACGACCAGATGGCCGAGCCGCGCTGGGTGCTGTCCATGGGGTCCTGCGCCAATGGGGGTGGTTATTACCACTACAGCTATTCGGTGGTGCGCGGTTGCGACCGCATCGTGCCGGTGGACGTGTATGTGCCGGGTTGTCCACCCACCGCCGAGGCCTTGCTGTACGGGATCATCCAGTTGCAGCAGAAGATCCGCCGCACCAACACCATCGCGCGCGCCTGAGCGCCGCACCGGCCCACAGGCTTCAGTCAGAAAGACGGTCCATGAGCGAAACCGCCACCCTTTACGCCACCAGTCCCGAGGCGCTGAAAAACACCCTGGCCGCCGTGCTGGGTGAGCGCGTTCAGTCCCTTGATGTCGAACGGGGTGAGCTCACCCTGGTCGTGGCAGCGTCGGACTATCTGGCTGCCATGCAGACCCTGCGCGACGCGCCTGAGGCGCGTTTTGAGCAGTTGATCGACCTGTGCGGCATGGACTACCAGACCTACGGCGATGGTCGCTGGGAAGGTCCGCGTTTTGCTGCGGTGGTGCACCTGCTGTCGGTCGGTCTGAACCAGCGGGTGCGGGTGCGGGTGTTCTGTCCGGACGATGACTTCCCCGTGATTGATTCCGTGACCTCGCTCTGGGCATCGGCCAACTGGTATGAGCGTGAGGCGTTTGACCTGTACGGCATCGTGTTCGAGGGGCACAACGACCTGCGTCGCATCCTGACCGATTACGGTTTCATCGGGCATCCCTTCCGCAAGGATTTTCCGCTCTCCGGTCATGTGGAGATGCGCTACGACGCCGAGCGCGCGCGGGTGGTTTACGAGCCGGTCACGATCGAGCCGCGTGAAGTCACGCCGCGCGTGATCCGCGAAGACAACTACGGAGGCCTGCACTGAAATGGCCGAAATCAAAAACTACACCCTGAACCTCGGGCCGCAGCACCCCGCTGCGCACGGCGTGCTGCGCCTGGTGCTGGAGCTTGATGGTGAAGTCGTGCAACGCGCCGACCCGCACATCGGCCTGCTGCACCGTGCCACCGAAAAGCTCGCCGAACACAAGACCTTCATCCAGTCGCTGCCCTACATGGACCGGCTGGACTACGTGTCGATGATGTGCAACGAGCACGCCTACTGCCTGGCCATCGAGAAGCTGCTGGGCATCGAGGTGCCGATCCGTGCGCAGTACATCCGTGTGATGTTCAGCGAGATCACCCGCCTGCTCAACCACCTGATGTGGCTGGGCTCGCACGGCAACGATTGCGGCAGCTCGACCATCCTGATCTACGCATTCCGCGAGCGCGAAGACCTGTTCGACATGTACGAGGCGGTTTCGGGTGCACGCATGCACGCGGCCTACTTCCGTCCGGGCGGTGTCTACCGCGACCTGCCGGACACGATGCCGCAGTACAGGCACAGCAAGATCCGCAACGCCAAGGCGATGGCCGAGCTGAACACGAACCGCCAGGGTTCCTTGCTCGACTTCATCGACGACTTCACCCAGCGTTTCCCGACCTACCTGGCGGAATACCACACGCTGCTGACCGACAACCGCATCTGGAAACAGCGCACCGTCGGCATCGGCGTGGTGACGCCCGAGCGGGCGCTCAACCTGGGCATGACCGGCCCCATGCTGCGCGGCTCCGGCATCGCCTGGGACCTGCGCAAGAAGCAGCCCTACGAGGTCTACGACCGCATGGACTTCGACATTCCTGTGGGCAAGACGGGTGACACCTACGATCGTTACCTCGTCCGCATGGAGGAGATGAAGCAGTCCAACCGCATCATCAAGCAGTGCGTGGACTGGCTGCGTGTCAACCCGGGTCCGGTGATCACCGACAACCACAAGGTGGCACCGCCCTCGCGCGAAGCGATGAAGTCGAGCATGGAGGAGCTGATCCACCACTTCAAGCTCTTCACCGAAGGTTTCCACGTGCCCGAAGGCGAGGCCTATGCCGCCGTCGAGCACCCCAAGGGCGAGTTTGGCATCTATCTCGTGAGCGATGGCGCCAACAAGCCCTACCGCCTGAAGATCCGCGCCCCGGGTTTCGCCCACCTGTCCACCATGGACGAGATGGCCAAGGGCCACATGCTGGCCGATGCGGTCGCCATCATCGGCACCATGGACATCGTTTTTGGAGAGATTGACCGATGATCTCTGAGCACAAGACCCCCAGCGGCGCCGTCCAGGCGATGCAGCTGTCCGAGGCCACGCTGGCTCGCTTCGCGCGCGAGGTGGCCAAGTACCCGGCTGACCAGAAACAGTCGGCCGTGATGGCCTGTCTGTCCATCGTGCAGCACGAGCAGGGTTATGTCCCTCTCGAAGCCGAGAGGGCGATTGCCGACTACCTCGGCATGCCGGTCATGGCCGTGCACGAGGTCACGACCTTTTACAACATGTACAACCAGCGCCCGGTGGGCAAGTTCAAGCTCAACGTCTGCACCAACCTGCCTTGCCTGCTGCGCGACGGTGGCAAGGCGCTGGAGCACCTGGAGCGCAAGCTCGGCGTGCAGATGGGCGAGACCACGGCCGATGGCCTCTTCACCCTGCAGCAGAGCGAATGCCTGGGCGCCTGTGCGGACTCGCCGGTGATGCTGGTCAATGACCGCCACATGTGCAGCTTCATGAGCAACGAGAAGCTCGATCAGCTGGTCGACGGCCTGAAGGCCGCAGAGGGCAAAGCATGAACGCAGAACAGGTGATTTCGCAGTTCAGCGCCACCGGCGTGCAGACCTGTTTCCATGGCCGCCACATCGAACCGCAGATCTACAAGAACCTGAACGGCAGCAACTGGTCGCTCAAGGACTACGAAGCGCGCGGGGGCTACCAGGCCCTGCGCAAGATTCTGGGGCAGGACGGTTCGGCGCCGAATCCCGAGACCGGCGTGTCCGGCATGACGCAGGACCAGGTGATCGCCACCGTCAAGGAGTCGGCTCTGCGGGGTCGTGGCGGCGCCGGCTTCCCGAGTGGCTTGAAGTGGAGCTTCATGCCGCGCCAGTTTCCGGGCCAGAAATACCTGGTCTGCAACTCGGACGAAGGCGAACCGGGCACCTGCAAGGACCGCGACATCCTGATGTTCAACCCGCACATCGTCATCGAAGGCATGGCGATCGCGGCGTATGCCATGGGCATCGACGTGGGCTACAACTACATCCACGGCGAAATATTCGAGGTCTACGAACGCTTCGAAGCCGCGCTGGAAGAGGCGCGTGCCGCGGGGTACCTGGGCAACGGCATCATGGGCAGCAGCTTCAGCTTCCAGCTGCACGCCTTCCATGGTTTTGGTGCCTACATCTGCGGTGAAGAAACCGCTCTGCTCGAATCGCTGGAAGGCAAAAAGGGCCAGCCGCGCTTCAAACCGCCGTTCCCGGCCAGCTTCGGTCTGTACGGCAAGCCGACCACCATCAACAACACCGAGACCTTCGCGGCGGTGCCCTGGATCATCCGCAACGGTGGTTCGGCCTACCTCGAATGCGGCAAGCCCAACAACGGCGGCACCAAGATCTTCTCGGTCAGTGGCGACGTCAACCTGCCGGGCAATTACGAAGTGCCCATGGGCACGCCGTTCGCCAAACTGCTGGAACTCGCTGGTGGTGTGCGCACCGGTCGTCAGCTCAAGGCCGTGATCCCTGGTGGTTCGTCTTCGCCCGTGTTGCCCGCGTCCATCATCATGGACTGCACCATGGACTACGACTCGATCGCCAAGGCCGGGTCCATGCTGGGATCGGGCGCCGTGATCGTGATGGACGACTCCCGCTGCATGGTCGAGTCGCTCAAGCGCCTGTCGTACTTCTACATGCACGAGTCCTGCGGGCAGTGCACACCCTGCCGCGAAGGCACGGGCTGGCTCTGGCGTCTGGTGGACAAGATTCAGCGCGGGGAAGCGAAGACTTCCGACATGGCGCTGCTGGACAACGTGGCCGAGAACATCATGGGTCGCACCATCTGTGCCCTGGGTGATGCGGCGGCGATGCCGGTGCGCGCCATGCTCAAGCATTTCCGGCCCGAGTTCGCGGCCATGATCAAGGCCGATGCGGCCGCCACACACACCGTCTGACCCGACACATCACCATGGTTGAAATCGAACTCGACGGCCAGAAGGTCGAAGTGCCACCGGGCAGCATGATCATGCATGCGGCCGAAAAGGCGGGCACCTACATCCCCCATTTCTGTTACCACAAGAAACTGTCCATCGCGGCGAGCTGCCGCATGTGCCTGGTGGAAGTGGAAAAGGCCCCCAAGCCCATGCCCGCCTGCGCCACGCCGGTGACCATGGGCATGATCGTGCGCACCAAGTCCGACAAGGCGATCAAGGCCCAGCAGTCGGTGATGGAGTTCCTGCTCATCAACCACCCGCTGGACTGCCCGATCTGCGACCAGGGCGGCGAATGCCAGCTGCAGGATCTGGCCGTGGGCTACGGCGGTGGGGCCTCGCGCTACGAAGAAGAGAAGCGCGTGGTCTTCCACAAGGACGTCGGACCGCTGGTCTCCATGGAAGAAATGAGCCGCTGCATCCACTGCACGCGCTGCGTGCGTTTTGGCCAGGAAGTGGCCGGCGTGATGGAGCTCGGCATGTCGCACCGCGGCGAACACGCCGAGATCGAGACCTTCGTCGGCCAGTCGGTGGATTCCGAACTGTCGGGCAACATGATCGACATCTGCCCCGTCGGTGCGCTCACCAGCAAGCCGTTTCGCTACAGCGCCCGCACCTGGGAACTCTCGCGCCGCAAGAGCGTGAGCCCGCACGATTCGACCGGTGCCAACCTGATCGTTCAGGTGAAGAACCACCGGGTCATGCGCGTGGTGCCGCTGGAGAATGAAGCCGTCAACGAATGCTGGATCGCCGACCGCGACCGCTTCAGCTACGAAGCGGTCAACAGCGAAGAGCGTCTGACCGCGCCCATGCTCAAGCAGGGCGGGGAGTGGAAGACGGTGGACTGGCAGACCGCGCTGGAATACGTGGCCAATGGTCTGAAGCAGGTCAAGGCCGAGCACGGCGCTGGTGCCATCGGTCTGCTCGCCAGCCCGCACAGCACGCTGGAAGAGCTGGCCCTGGCCGGTGCCTTGGTGCGTGGTCTGGGCAGCGAAAACATCGACAGCCGGTTGCGCCAGGCGGACTTTGGCAACACCGCTGCCGCCGGATCGGCCCGCTGGCTGGGCATGCCCATCGCAGCCCTGTCGGGTCTGCAGCGCGTGCTGGTGGTCGGCTCGAATCTGCGCAAGGACCATCCCCTGTTCGCCCAGCGCATCCGCCAGGCCGCTCGCAAGGGTGGGCAGGTGAACGTGCTCAACGACCGGGTGCAAGACTGGGCGATGCCGGTCGCGAACGCCGTGACCGTCGATAGCAATCACTGGGTGGCGGCGCTCGCCGGCATCGCCGCGGCCGTGGCCGCCGAAACCGGTGTGCAGACGCCCATCGCGGGCGAAGTCAACGACACGACCCGTGCCGTGGCCCGATCCTTGTTGGGTGGCGAACAAAAAGCCATCCTGCTGGGCAACGCCGCGGCTCACCACGAAAAGGCATCCAGCCTGCTTTCTCTGGCCAACTGGATCGCTCAGCAAACCGGTGCTTCGATCGGATACCTCACCGAGGCCGCGAACACCGTGGGTGCCCAACTGGTGAACGCCTTGCCCGGACAGGGCGGTTTCAACGCTGGCCAGATGCTGGGTGGCGGGCTCAAGGCGGCGCTGCTGCTGAACAATGAACCCGGCTTTGACAGTGCTTCGGGCAGCCAGGGTCTGGTCAACGCCGGCATGGTGGTCACACTCAGCCCGTTCAAGGCCAATATGGACATCAGCGACGTGTTGCTGCCCATCGCTCCGTTCACCGAAACCTCGGGCTCCTTCGTCAACGCCGAAGGCCGGTTGCAGAGTTTCCACGCCGTGGTGCGTCCACTGGGCGACACGCGCCCTGCCTGGAAGGTGTTGCGCGTGTTGGGCAACCTGCTGGGCCTGTCGGGTTTCGACGCCGACTCTTCGCAGGCGGTGCTGGCTTCGGTGCTGCCCGGTGTGGCTTCGGGTGAGGTGGTGGCCGCCTCCCGTCTGTCGAATGCCGACGCCGGTGTTGGCCCGGCCGCTGCCGATCTGGGTCCTGCCCAGTACAAGCCCTGTGTGGCGTCCATCTACCAACTGGATTCGCTGGTGCGGCGCGCCAGCTCGCTGCAGCTCACGGCCGATGCCCGCGCAGCAGAAGGAGCAAACGCATGATCGACGCGATGTACAACGGCGGCCTGGGCCTGATCGCAGCGCCGTGGTGGACCACGGCCGCCTGGCCGGTGATCTGGGGTTTCATCAAGATCGTGGCCGTGCTGGCACCCCTGATGGGCGCGGTGGCCTACCTCACGTTGTGGGAGCGCAAGCTGCTGGGCTTCATGCAGGTGCGCCTGGGTCCGAACCGTGTGGGTCCGTTTGGTCTGCTGCAGCCGATCGCCGACGCTATCAAGCTGCTGACCAAAGAAATCATCAGCCCCAGTGCGGCGGCTGGTGGCCTGTTCCGCCTCGGCCCCATCATGGCCATCATGCCGGCCCTGGCGGCCTGGGTGGCTGTGCCTTTTGGTCCTGAGGCGGTGATCGCCAACGTCAACGCGGGTCTGCTGGTGATCCTGGCGATCACCTCGATCGAGGTGTACGGCGTGATCATCGCGGGCTGGGCGTCCAACTCGAAATACGCCTTCCTGGGTGCGTTGCGTGCCTCGGCCCAGATGGTGAGCTACGAAATTGCCATCGGTTTCTGTTTCCTGGTGGTCGTCATGACCGCCGGCAGCCTGAACCTGGGCGAGATCGTGGCTTCACAGTCGCGCGGCATGGGCGCGAACATGGGTCTGAGCTTCCTGTCCTGGAACTGGTTGCCCCTGTTCCCGATTTTCATGGTCTACCTGATCTCCGGCGTGGCCGAAACCAACCGCCACCCGTTCGACGTCGTGGAAGGCGAAGCCGAGATCGTGGCCGGCCACATGGTCGAGTATTCAGGCATGGGCTTCGCGATCTTCTTCCTGGCCGAATACGCCAGCATGTGGCTGGTCTCCATCGTGGCGGTGCTGATGTTCCTGGGTGGCTGGCTGCCCCCCATCGACAGCGCGCTCTTCAACTGGATTCCGGGCTGGATCTGGCTCGGTATCAAGACCTTTGTCGTGGTGTCCATGTTCATCTGGATCCGCGCCACTTTCCCGCGCTTCCGCTACGACCAGATCATGCGTCTGGGCTGGAAGATTTTCATTCCCGTGACGCTGATCTGGCTGCTGCTCGTGGGCGGTCTGATGCAGACCTCGTGGAACATCTGGAAATAAGCAGGGCGAACGACCATGTCCACCACCGTATCCCCTTCCGCATTGCCTTCGGTAGTCGCGCCGTTTTCCATCGGCGATTTTTTCAAGAGCTTCCTGCTGGTCGAGCTGGTCAAGGGCATGGCCCTGACCGGTCGCTACGCCTTCCGCCGCAAGGTGACGGTGCAGTTCCCGGAAGAGAAGACGCCGCTGTCGCCGCGCTTCCGCGGTCTGCACGCCCAGCGCCGTTATGAAAACGGCGAAGAGCGCTGCATCGCCTGCAAGCTGTGCGAGGCGGTGTGCCCGGCCCTGGCCATCACCATCGAGGCCGGTGAACGCGCCGACGACGGCTCGCGCCGCACCACGCGCTACGACATCGACCTGACCAAGTGCATCTTCTGTGGCTTCTGTGAAGAAGCCTGCCCGGTGGACGCCATCGTCGAAACCCACATCCTCGAATACCACGGCGAGAAGCGCGGCGATCTGTATTTCACCAAAGAGATGCTGCTGGCCGTGGGCGACCGCTACGAACCCGAGATCGCAGCCGCCAAGGCGGCCGACGCGAAGTACCGCTGAAGCTGGCGAAAGACAAGAACCATGGATTACCAGACCGGCTTTTTCTACCTGTTCGCGGCCGTGCTGCTGTTTGCAGCCTACCGCGTGGTGACCGCGCACAACCCCGTGCACGCGGTGTTGTACCTGATGCTCTCGTTCTCGCAGGCGGCTGCCCTGTGGCTGCTGCTCAAGGCCGAGTTCCTGGGCCTGACCCTGGTGCTGGTGTACCTCGGCGCGGTGATGGTGCTGTTCCTGTTCGTGGTGATGATGCTCGACATCAAGCTCGACGATGACCGCTGGGGCTTCTGGCAGAATTTTCCTCTGGCCGCGGCGCTGGGCGCCCTGGTGGCAGCCGAGATCATTGCGGTGCTGTGGGTGGGTTTCCCGACCGTCACGGGGGAGGGCATTGCCGCCGTTCCAGCCAACTACTCGAACACCAAGGAGCTGGGCAAGCTGCTGTACACCGAGTACCTCTATCCCGTTGAAGTCGCTGCCGTGATCCTGCTGGTGGCGATGATCGCCGCGATCGCGCTCACGCTGCGCCAGCGCAAGGACAGCAAAGCCATCAACCCGGGGCTGCAGGTCAAGGTGCGCGCCAGCGACCGTCTGGTCGTGTTGCCCATGGCCGCCACACAGAAGGCCGCTCCAGCGGCACCGACCAACGAGGAGAGCCAGGCATGAGCCTCACACTGGGACATTTCCTATCCGTGGGGGCGATCCTGTTTGCCCTGTCGGTCATCGGCATCTTCCTCAACCGCAAGAACCTGATCGTGCTGCTGATGGCCATCGAGCTGATGCTGCTGGCGGTCAACATGAACTTCGTGGCGTTCTCCCATTTCCTGGGCGACATGCACGGCCAGGTGTTCGTGTTCTTCATCCTGACGGTGGCGGCGGCCGAATCGGCCATCGGTCTGGCCATCCTGGTGCTGCTGTTCCGGGCCAAGTCGTCCATCGGCGTCGAAGAACTCAACACCCTCAAGGGTTGAAGCCAGGGAAAGAACAGGCACAAAAATGAGCACCACCCTTTCTGCAAGCACACTCCTGGCCGTCCCGCTGGCGCCCCTGGTGGGCGCGGCGCTGGCCGGCATCCTGGGCACCACCTTTGGCGGCAACGTCATCGGGCGCCGCACCTCGCACACCCTGACCATCCTGGGCGTTCTGATCGCTTTCATCCTCTCGGCCATGACGCTCAAGAGCGTGGCCGTGGACGGCGCCCGCTTCAATGAAACCATCTACGAATGGATGGTGGTCGGCGGCATGAAGATGGAAATCGGCTTCCTGGTCGATGGGCTGACCGCGATGATGATGTGCGTGGTCACCTTCGTCTCGCTGATGGTGCACATCTACACCATCGGCTACATGGAAGAAGACGACGGCTACAACCGCTTCTTCGCCTACATCTCGCTGTTCACCTTCTCCATGCTGATGCTGGTGATGAGCAACAACCTGCTGCAACTGTTCTTCGGCTGGGAGGCGGTGGGTCTGGTGTCCTACCTGCTGATCGGCTTCTGGTTCAACAAGCCGACCGCCATCTTTGCCAACATGAAGGCCTTCCTGGTCAACCGGGTCGGCGACTTCGGCTTCATCCTGGGTATCGGCCTGATCGTGGCCTACACCGGTACGCTCAACTACACCGAAGTCTTTGCCAAGGCGCCTGAACTCGGTACGCTGGGCTTCCCCGGCACCGACTGGCTGCTGATCACCGTGATCTGCATCTGCCTCTTCATCGGCGCCATGGGCAAGTCGGCCCAGTTCCCGCTGCACGTCTGGCTGCCCGACTCCATGGAGGGCCCGACCCCGATTTCCGCGCTGATCCACGCCGCCACCATGGTGACGGCCGGTATCTTCATGGTTGCACGCATGTCGCCGCTGTTCGAGCTGTCCGACACGGCGCTCAACTTCATCATGGTGATCGGCGCCATCACGGCGCTGTTCATGGGTTTCCTCGGCATCATTCAGAACGACATCAAGCGCGTGGTCGCGTATTCCACGCTCTCGCAGCTGGGCTACATGACGGTGGCGCTCGGTGCTTCGGCCTACAGCGTGGCGGTGTTCCACCTCATGACCCACGCTTTCTTCAAAGCGCTGCTGTTCCTCGCAGCCGGCTCGGTGATCATCGGCATGCACCACAATCAGGACATCCGCTGGATGGGCGGCGTGCGCAAGTACATGCCCATCACCTGGATCACGTCGCTGCTCGGCACGCTGGCGCTGATCGGCACGCCGCTGTTTGCCGGCTTCTACTCCAAGGACTCGATCATCGAGGCGGTGCACTTCAGCAACCTGCCGGCTTCGGGCTTCGCCTATTTCGCGGTGCTGGCCGGCGTCTTTGTCACGGCGTTCTATTCGTTCCGACTCTATTTCCTGGTGTTCCACGGCAAGGAACGCTACGACCAGAACCCGGACGCCCACCACGGCCATGATGATCACCATGGCGACCATGGGCACGGACATGACGACCACAAGCCGCACGAAACCCCCTGGGTGGTGACCGTGCCGCTGCTGCTACTGGCGATCCCGTCCGTTGTGATCGGCTTCATGACGATCCAGCCGATGCTGTTCGGCGAGTTCCTCAAGGACGCGATCCACATCAACCTCGAACTGCACCCGGCGATGGAGAAGTTCGCCGAAGAGTTCCACGGCCCGCTGGCCATGGCCCTGCACGCCTTCTCGACCGCACCGTTCTACCTGGCGCTCGGCGGTGCCGTGACAGCCTGGTACATGTACATGATCAACCCGGCGCTGCCGGCCGCCATTGGCCGCACGTTCAAGCCCATCGTCACCCTCCTGGAAAACAAGTACTACATGGACTGGTTCAACGAAAACGTGCTCGCCCGTGGCGCGCGCCTGTTGGGCACCGGTCTGTGGAAGGGTGGCGACCAGGGCGTCATCGAAACTGGCGTGGTCAACGCCAGCTGGAAGCTGGTCGCTGGCGTGTCTGCCGTGGTGCGCCGCCTGCAGACCGGTTACCTGTACCACTATGCGCTGATGATGATCGTGGGCATCCTGCTGTTCATGACCTACTTCGTCTGGCTCGCGAAATAAGAGGAAGAACAAGATGGGTTTGCTGAGCCTTGCGATCTGGACGCCGATTTTCTTTGGCGTCGTGCTGCTGGCCCTGGGCCGGGACGAACATGCGAACGCCGTGCGCTGGATCGCCCTGGTCGGTGCGCTGGTGTCACTGGCCGTGACCGTGCCGCTTTACACCGGGTTCGAACTCGGCACGGCTGCGATGCAGTTTGTGGAACAGGGTGTCTGGATCGAACGATTCAACGTCAACTACCACCTTGGTGTGGACGGTATCTCGCTCTGGCTGGTGCTGCTGACCGCCTTCATCACCGTCGTGGTGGTGATCGCCAGCTGGGAGTCCATCACCAGCCGCGTCAACCAGTACATGGGCGCCTTCCTGATCCTTTCGGGTCTGATGATCGGTGTCTTTGCGGCGCTCGACGCGATGCTGTTCTATGTCTTCTTCGAAGCCACGCTGATTCCGATGTACCTGATCATCGGCATCTGGGGCGGCCCGAACAAGATCTACGCCGCGTTCAAGTTTTTTCTCTACACACTGCTGGGCTCGCTGCTCATGCTGGTGGCGCTGATCTACCTGTACACCCAGTCGGGTGGCAGTTTTGACCTCGCCACATGGCACAAGCTGCCGCTCGGCAGCACCGCGCAGACGCTGCTGTTCTTCGCTCTCTTTGCCGCCTTCGCGGTGAAGGTGCCGATGTGGCCGGTGCACACCTGGCTGCCCGACGTGCACGTGGAAGCGCCCACCGGGGGTTCCGCCGTGCTGGCCGCCATCATGCTGAAGCTGGGTGCCTACGGCTTCCTGCGCTTCTCGCTGCCCATCCTGCCCGACGCTTCGCACGAATGGGCCTGGCTCATGATCACGCTGTCGCTGGTGGCTGTGGTCTACGTGGGTCTGGTGGCCATGGTCCAGAAGGACATGAAAAAGCTGGTGGCCTATTCGTCGGTGGCCCACATGGGCTTCGTTACCCTCGGCTTCTTCCTCTTCAGCGACATGGGTGTGGCCGGTGGCATCGTGCAGATGATCGCCCACGGCTTCGTCTCGGCCGCCATGTTCCTGTCCATCGGTGTGCTCTACGACCGCGTGCACTCGCGCGAAATTTCCGCCTATGGCGGCGTGGTCAACACCATGCCCAACTTCGCCGCGTTCGCGCTGTTGTTCACCATGGCCAACTGCGGCCTGCCGGGCACAGCGGGTTTTGTGGGTGAGTGGATGGTGATCCTCGCCGCGGTCAAGGCCAACTTCTGGATCGGCGCCGCCGCGGCGACCGCCCTGATCTTCGGTGCCGCTTACTCGCTGTGGATGTTCAAACGCGTCTACCTGGGCGCGCCCGGCAACCAGCACGTCAAGGCGCTGACCGATATCGGTTCCCGGGAATTCCTCGTCATGGCCGTGCTGGGCATCGCCGTGCTGTACATGGGCGTCCATCCCAAGCCTTTCACCGATGTGATGGACGCTTCGGTGGCCGAACTGTTGCGCCACGTGGCCATCTCCAAGCTGAACTGAGTCAGCCAAAAAACAAGAGAGCGTTTACATGATTGACAACCTCAGCTGGGTCGCGGCCTACCCCGAAATGCTGTTGCTGGTGATGGCCTGCGTGATCGCACTGGTGGATCTCGGCGTCAAGTCCCCGTTGCGCGGCGCCACCTATTTTCTGACTCTGCTGACCCTGGCGGTCGTGGCTGTTCTGCAGGGCGTGTACGCCAGCTCGGGTGAAACCATCGTGGCCTTTGGCGGCATGGTGGTGAGTGACCCCATGGGCAACTGGCTCAAGTGTTTTGCCGCCCTCGCGATGATGGTCACCCTGGTGTACGGGCGCGCTTATGCCGGTGCACGCGACATGCTGCGCGGTGGCGAGATGTTCACGCTGGCGCTGTTTGCGCTGCTGGGCATGTTCGTCATGATCTCCGGCCACAACTTCCTGGTGATCTACCTGGGCCTGGAGCTGCTCACGCTCTCCAGCTACGCGCTGGTGGCCTTGCGCCGCGACGATCCTCAGGCCATCGAAGCCGCCATGAAGTACTTCGTGCTCGGCGCGCTGGCCAGCGGTTTCCTGCTCTACGGCATGTCCATGGTCTACGGGGCCACCGGTTCGCTGGATCTGGGCGAAGTGCTCAAGGCCATCGCCGGCGGAGAAGCCACGCTCAAGGGCTCGGCCCAGGTGCTGGTGCTGGGTCTGGTCTTCGTGGTGGCGGGTCTGGCGTTCAAGCTGGGTGTCGTGCCGTTCCACATGTGGGTGCCCGACGTGTACCACGGCGCTCCGACGGCGATCACGCTGATGATTGGTGGTGCGCCCAAGCTGGCGGCCTTTGCCATCGTGATCCGTCTGCTGGTCGAGGGCCTGCTGCCGCTGGCGGTGGACTGGCAGCAGATGCTGGCGGTGTTGTCGGTGGTCTCGCTGCTGGTGGGCAACCTCGCTGCCATCGCACAGACCAACCTCAAGCGCATGCTGGCGTTTTCCACCATCTCGCAAATGGGCTTCATGCTGCTGGGCCTGCTCGCGGGTGTGGTCGCGGGTGACAACGGCAACATGGCCAACGCCTACAGCTCGTCGATGTTCTACGTGATCACCTATGTGCTGACCACGCTGGGCACCTTCGGTGTGATCCTGCTGCTTTCGCGCAATGGTTTCGAATCGGAAAACATCAGCGACCTGGCCGGCCTGAACCAGCGCAGCCCGCTGTACGCCGGTGTCATGGCGGTGTGCATGTTCTCGCTGGCTGGTGTGCCGCCGCTGGTGGGCTTCTACGCCAAGCTCTCGGTGCTGCAGGCCTTGCTGGCTTCGTCCCAGCCGATCTACATCGGGTTGGCCGTGTTCGCGGTGATGATGTCGCTGGTGGGTGCCTTCTACTACCTGCGTCTGGTCAAGGTGATGTACTTTGACGCACCCACGCAGACCGCCGACATCGAGGCGGGCGCGGATGCCCGTTCGGTGCTCACACTCAACGGCGCGCTGGTGCTGGTCCTGGGCATCGTGCCCGGTGGCCTCATGACCCTGTGCGCCCAGGCCATTGCCGCCTTGCTGGCCTGAACCGCCTGATGCGGGTGGCGGGTCGTTGAAGCGGCCGCCCCCCCATCGGCTCCAATTGCACCATATGACCCATTCAATGTCTGTCTGGCTGGTCTTGCTGGCCGCCCTGGTGGGTGCCAACCTGCCGTTTCTCAACAACCGCTGGCTGGCTGTCATTCCGCGCAAACAGCCCAAGACCCTGGGGATGCGCGTCGGAGAGCTGGTGGTGTGTTACCTGCTGGTTGGGGCCCTGGGGCTGGCACTGGAGCAGTCGGCCGGGCAGATCTACCCGCAGGGCTGGGAGTTCTACGCCACGACGGCGGCGCTGTTCCTCACGCTGGCCTTTCCAGGTTTTGTGTACCGCTATCTGTTCCACCGTCGAGGCTGACGGTGACCCATCTGCCGGCTCAGATGCCCACCGCTGATGGCCACTTGCGCGAGACGCCGGTCTCTCGCACCGAGCTGCTCAAAGGGCATTTCCTGCACGTGGTGTGCGACACCGTGCGCCTGCCGTCCGGCCATGAAGCCACGCGGGAATACGTGTTGCACCCAGGGGCCGTCATGGTCATTGGTCTGCTCGACGACGGCCGGGTGGTGCTGGAGCGCCAGTTCCGCCATCCGATGCAGGCCGTGGTGATCGAATTTCCGGCGGGCAAGCTCGATGCGGGCGAGGGCAGCCTGACTTGCGCGCAACGCGAATTGCGCGAGGAAACCGGCTACAGCGCCCGCGAATGGGCCTTTGCCGGCCGGCTGGCGCCGACCATCGCCTACTCGGACGAGATCATCGACATCTGGTTTGCGCGCGGGCTCTCCCTGGGCGAGCGCCGTCTGGACGAAGGCGAATTTCTCGACGTGTTCACGGCCACGCCCACCGAGCTGCAGGCATGGTGCCACAGTGGCGAGGTGTTCGACTCCAAGACCCTGGTCGGCATGCTCTGGTTGCAGAACGTCCAGCGCGGTGAATGGGTGCTTGACTGGTCGGGTCGCATGCCCGCGGGCGTTGCCAGATAATCCACTGCATGAAGGTCCTCAACCTGCAATGCGCCCACCAGCACGAATTCGAAGGCTGGTTCGGTTCCGAAGACGACTTCACCAGCCAGCTCGGGCTTGGCCTGGTGAGCTGTCCGCTGTGCGGTGATACGCAGGTCCAGAAAATGCTCTCGGCCCCGCGCCTGAACCTGCGCACGGGGCGCGAAGACAAGACTCCCCCTGCACCGACAGAGGCCGGCGGCGGCGTGGAACTGGGCCTTCCGGCGTCTGGCTCGGCACTGAATGCCCAGTTGCTTAAGGCCATGCGCCAGGTGCTGGCCCATACCGAAGACGTGGGCGAGCGTTTTGCCGATCAGGCCCGGGCCATGCACCACGGCGAGATGGAACAGCGCAACATCCGCGGTCGCACCAGCCCCGAGGTGGCCCTGGAGCTGATCGAAGAAGGCATCGAGGTGATGCCGCTCCCGTCGCTGCCAGCGCTCAAGGAAACGCTGCAGTAGTTGGCTCCCCCCGCGCCGCCTGCGGCGCGGGGGTGGATCAAGGGTACAGACCGCGCAGGTCGCGCGCGTGCAGGATGCGCTTGCAGGCGACGATGAAGGTGGCCGTGCGCAGGCTGACCTTGTTCTCTTCGGCCACCTGCCACACGGCGGCAAACGCGCCTTTCATGATTTTCACCAGCCGCTCGTTGATCTCGTCCTCGCTCCAGAAGAAGCTGGAGAAGTCCTGCACCCACTCGAAGTAGCTCACCGTCACGCCGCCGGCGTTGGCGATCACGTCGGGCACCACCAGCACGCCGCGGTCGTGCAGGATGTCGTCGGCCTGCGGCGTGGTCGGGCCGTTGGCGCCTTCGATGACCATCTTTGACTGGATGCGGCCAGCGTTTTCTTCGGTGATCTGCTGCTCCAGCGCGGCCGGAATCAGGATGTCGCAAGGCACGTCCCAGAACGCGTCGTTGGCAATGATCTCGGCCTGCGGGAAGCCCGCCACCGACCCCACGCGCGACACATGCGCCAGCAGGGAGGGTACGTCCAGGCCCGCTTCGCGGTAGATGGTGCCGCCGTGGTCCTGCACCGCCACCACCTTCGCACCCGCTTCCGCAAACAGCTTGCCGGCCACGCCACCGACGTTGCCGAAACCCTGCACCGCCACGCGCGCGGTGCTGATGTCCATGCCCGTGTGTTTGGCCGCTTCGACGCCGACGGTGAACACACCGCGGCCGGTGGCTTCGCGGCGACCGAGCGAGCCACCCAGGTCCACCGGCTTGCCGGTGACCACACCGGTGGCGGTGGAGCCTTCGTTCATCGAATAGGTGTCCATCATCCAGGCCATCACCTGCTCGTTGGTGTTCACGTCGGGCGCGGGGATGTCCTTGGTCGGGCCGATGATGATGCCGATCTCGCTGGTGTAACGGCGGGTGATGCGCTCAAGCTCACCGATCGACAGCTGGCGCGGATCGACGCGGATGCCGCCCTTGGCACCGCCGTAGGGCACGTTCACCGCGGCGTTCTTGATCGACATCCAGGCCGACAGTGCCATGACTTCCGACAGCGTCACGTTCTGGTGGAAACGCACACCGCCCTTGCCCGGCCCACGGCTGGTGTTGTGTTGCACGCGGTAGCCCTCGAAGTGGGCGATGGTGCCGTCGTCCAGGTGGATCGGCACGTCCACGATCAGCGAGCGCTTGGGCCGCTTGAGGGTGTCCACCCAGCGGGCCAGGTTGCCCAGGTAGGGTGCCACGCGGTCTACCTGCTGCAGGTAGATGCCCCAGGGGCCGAGGTTGGTGGGGTCGAGGTAGGAAGGCAGGGCGCTGGTGAAGGCGGCCGGGCTGTTGGCCACGGCGCCTGTGGAATGCGGTGCTGGTGACATGCTGAAAGTCTCCTGTTGGTTGGCGTTGTCCTTTGTGGAGTCAACGGGTCGCCAGCTTACGGAGAGCGCAAGCCCCTGTCCAACGCCAGGTTGGCTGGTTGTTATGCGTTTAACGCATAACCTGGCTGATGGCATCGCTTCGGTCCCACGGGATGCCCTGGCGGATGGTGGTCAGGCGTTGAATTGAAGCGCCGCCAGGCCCGCGTACACGCCGCCGTGCGCCACCAGTTCCGTGTGCGTGCCTTGCTCCACCAGGCGCCCGTGGTCCAGCACCACGATGTGGTCGGCCTGCTGCACGGTGGCCAGGCGGTGGGCGATGACCAGCGTGGTGCGGTCTTTCATGGCCGATTCCAGCGCGGCCTGCACCATGCGCTCGCTCTGCGCGTCCAGCGCGCTGGTGGCTTCGTCCAGCAACAGGAGTGGCGGGTTTTTCAGCATGGCGCGCGCGATGGCGATGCGCTGGCGCTGTCCGCCGGAGAGGCGCACACCGCGTTCGCCCAGAAAGGTGTGGTAACCCTCGGGCAACTGGGTGATGAACTCGTCGGCAAAGGCGGCCTGGGCCGCAGCGCGCACCGCGTCGTCGCTGGCGCCGGGCTTGCCGTAGCGGATGTTTTCCATGGCACTGGACGAGAAGATCACCGGGTCCTGCGGCACGATGCCGATGCGGCTGCGCAGTTCGTGCAGGCTCAGCTGGTGGATGGGCACACCGTCCAGTGCAATCGAGCCCGAAGCGGGGTCGTAGTAGCGCAGGAGCAGACCAAACACCGTGCTCTTGCCCGCACCGCTCGGCCCGACCAGCGCCACCGTCTGCCCGGGTTTCACGGCCAGGCTGAAACCGGAGAGAGCGGCTTGCGCGGGTCGGGAGGGGTAGTGGAAGGTGATGTCCTCAAAACGAAGCGCACTGCCACCCTGTGGGGTGACCGCGGCCACCGGAACGGCGGGCGACTGCACCGGTGACTCCAGCTTCAGCAACTCCATGAGTCGCTCGCTCGCGCCGGCGGCGCGCAGCAGGTCGCCGTAGACCTCGCCCAGCACCGCCACCGCCCCGGCCAGGATGATGATGTAGACGACGGTCTGCCCCAGGTGCCCGGCGGTGATCTCGCCGGCGATGACGGCCTGCGTGCCCTGGTACAGGCCCCACTGCAGCAGGGCGGCCGTGCTGATGATGATGAAGGCCACCAGCCCGGCGCGCGCCCGGCTGCGCTTGACCGCCGTGCCGAAGGCCTGTTCGGTCGAGTCGGAAAAACGCTGTGCCTCGCGGTCCTCGGCGGTGTAGCTCTGCACGATGGGGATCGCATTCAGTACCTCGGCCGCGATGGCGCTGGAGTCGGCCACCCGGTCCTGGCTGGCGCGCGAGAGCTTGCGCACGCGCCGGCCGAACCACATGCTCGGCAGCACCACCAGCAGGATGATCAGCGCCACCTGCAACATCACATACGGGTTGGTCCAGACCAGCATCACCACCGCGCCCACACCCATGAACGCGTTGCGCAGCCCCATGGAGAGCGACGAGCCCACGACCGTTTGCACGAGCGTGGTGTCGGTCGTCAGGCGGCTCAGCACCTCACCCGTCTGCGTGGTCTCAAAGAACTGCGGGCTCTGGCGCAGCACGTGGCTGTAGACCGCGTTGCGCAGGTCGGCGGTGATGCGTTCGCCCAGCCAGCTCACCAGGTAGAAGCGGGCCGCCGAAAACAGGCCCAGCGCCACCGCCACGCCAAAGAGTTGCAGGAAATGGCCGCGCAGCGCCACCGCCTGCGCGCCACGGTCGCCCGACACCAGACCACCATCAATGAGGTGGCGCAGCGCCACCGGAAACAGCAGCGTCGCCGCTGCGGCCCCGATCAGGAACAGCACCGCCAGCCCGATCTGCAGCCGGTACGGCCGCATGAATGGCCGCAGGCCGCCGAGCGCGGTGGGGGTGGTGGATCTGGGGCGTTCGGTGGGGGAGGGGGCACTCATGGCGATGAGTGTGCCGGGTTTTCAGCGGGGGCGCTGGTGCATCGGCACCCGTCTGCCGCATGGCCGGAGAGCGGTGTTCAGTGCAGGGGGGGCTGCTGACTCACGACGCGCGAGTGCGCCTGCTCCAGATCGGCGATCAGCACGTCCACCTGTGCCATGAAGGCTGCTCGGCTGGCAGGCGGGCTCTGGGTGATCAGTTCGGTGGAGCGTTCGGCCAGCGCCTGCTCCCCGGCCTGGCGGGCCCAGCGCCGCACTTCACAGTAGGCCAGCAAGGCCAGGCGGCTCAGGTCGCCACTGCGGCGAGCGTGTTGCAGGTCGCCGAGCAGATCCTCGAGACTGTGCTGGATGGGCGCGGTGGAAGCGTTCATGTTGCACTGCAGCATATCCCTGTTTGTGCAAGCTTGCTGGTCCATTCGTCGGTTGGTGGGGATTCAGCGCCCACAGCCGGGCCTGCGGGGCCGTTTGCGGCGGGATGCGCCGGCGTGCCCGGGTCCGGGTTGGCACGCTGGCCGGCTTCAGGACGCCGGTCGCGAATTCCCCTGAATCCGCTTTTCGATCTCACCCACGTCGAGTGCCGTGAAATCGATGTCCTGAGCCAACTCGACCCGCTGGTCCACGTTGCGGCTGAGCGCTGCCTTCAGTTCGCCCAGCAGCGGACTGGAGACGTACAGCCACAGCTTGTCGAACTGGCCTGTCGACAGACCTTCGTCGAGCCGGGCGGCGATCTCGCGTGCGAACTGGTGCTGGGATTTGCGCTTCGGATCGGTGTGCGGCTCGAAGCGGGCGGCCGCCGTGCTGGTGTCGCTGCGCTCATGGCCCGGCCGATCACGCGCCAGTTCGCTGCGCGGGAGCCGGCCTTCCGGGTGGTGGATGGTTTCCAGCGCCTCCAGCGGTTCGCTGCGCGAGTTTCTGACAAAGATGCGGGCGATGGAGCTGTTGGCAACCAGAATCCATTGTTTCGTCATGACGGCTCCAAGGTTTGGGTCGGGTCTGGCGTTTGGACAGGGCCAGACCCCAGGGACACTACTGTAGGCGACTTGTTGTCCCCAGCGTTGAGCAGGCTCAATGCCGGCTCGCCAGACGCGGCTTCCACACCCGTTTCACCAGCGTTGGCTGCAGCTGCGTTGATCACCCGGCAGGCCCGGGTTCTTCAGGAAGCCGCTGCCAGGACCGGCACCTGGTGCGATCACACCACCACGCGGGTCCAGTGCTCCTGGCGGGTTTCCGGCGCACCCGGCAGGCTGGGCGCTTTGCCCGGGTCGGCCTTCGGCGTGTGCATCGCGAGTTCGCGGTCCATGCCGTTGCGGATGATCGCTGCCAGTCCACCGACCTGCTCCGCGCAGGCTTCGATCACATCGTCCAGTGAAACGATGCCACTCAGGCGATGCTCACCATCGGTCACCAGAAGGCGGCGCACGCCACTGTCCTGCATGGCGACAACCGCCTGGCCCAGACTGGCATTCTCGGCAATCAGCGTGAGGTCCACGTGGGCCAGATCGCCCACTTCCACATCCAGCTCCAGCGGCGTTCGAGCCAGTGCGTCAACGACCAGATCGCGGTCGGTCACGATGCCGCACACCTGTTCGCCTCCGGCATCGGTGCAGGTGACGACCAGCATTCCCACATGGTGATCGCGCATCATGCGCGCGGCCTCCATGAGCGAGCACTGCGCGTCGATGGTGACAATGTCCCGGTTGCAGATGGTGCTGACTTGCATGGGGCCCTCCTTGGTGAGCCGTTTTGATCGGAATGATCAGGCACTCCATCGTGCTCCTTTCGGCGGTTGTGAAATTGCGTTCAATCAACGGATGGCGCTGGCAGGAAGCGTCACCAGACCGACCAGTACGCCCTGCGGTGTTGTGATCGGCAGTCTGCGAAACCCCTTGCGGCGCAAGGTGGACAGCAGGTCTTTGATCGAGTCTTCCTCCAGCGGCATGCTCCGCCCGGCCACCGTGACGATCCGGTTGCCGATGTCTGCGGCATTCAGGGGTTTGCGCATGGTGTTCTCCGGGTTGACATCGGGAAGCGGGTGGAAGAGGGGGGCATTGAAGGGCGGTCAGGCCCACGCAGTCCTGCGTGCCGGTGATCGTTCGCAGGTCTTCGGCCTTCACCAGATCCCGGCGATGGCAAAGCGCGTCGTGGCGGAAGCTGCCTTGCTCCAGCACCATGTAGAGATCCATCTCCGGCCAGTTGTGTGCCGATGGCGCGGTGCGGCCGTGACTGGCAGGTCGGTTGACGAATCCCTATTCATGCGTGGGCTGGCTGTCCAGCACCAGAAAAAAAGAAGGCCCGCCAACCCTGACGGGTGGCGGGCCTTGTGAAGGTCCCCGGCATCGCGTGTGACCGTCCTGCCGGTCTGAGGGTGCCTTCACCCCTTGTGGTGTCGGAGACACCACAACCTTTCCCTCTGAAGGGAAACCTCACCTCACCGCTGGTGAGCAGATTTGCATCACATCCCCATCGGCAGCTTCAGTGTCCAACGACCGGGGATTGGGGTCATTGAGCATGCTCAATCCAGTCGCAGTTTTTTTTCCGCGCCGCGCATGGGACCACTGGCGTGGTTGCCATCAGGCCGCGAGACTGCGAGAGGGTGCGTGCCTGCGCTGCGTGGGCGTGCGGTCGGCCGGTGTGCGGGTGCGCACAAGCACCGGTGCATCCATTGGCCGCCGTGTGCTGCGAGCGAAGGCGCCGAGTCGGTCCATGTCCAGGATTTCGACCTCGCGGACGCTCACCCGGATCAGATCCAGCGCCGAGAGGGTGGTGAAACTGCGACTGACGGTCTCGTGCGCCACGCCCAGCAGGCTGGATAACTCGCGCCGACCCATCCGCAGGAGAAAACGGAGGGGCGACTGGCCACAGTCCGCCATGCGTCTGGAATGCCGAATCAGAAAGCGTGCCAGGCGCACCTCGGACGCGACCGCCGCCATGATGTCCACCAGTTCGCGGCTGCGCGCCAGGGTGATGCTTCCGGAGCGCTGCAGCATCAGACCAAAGGCCGGGAGCACTTCACACAGGCGCGGTATGTCGCACCTCGGGATCACATAGACGGCGGACTCTTCCAGGGCGGAAATGGCCACCGGGTAAGACGCCATGCAAAGCGCGTCAAATCCCAGTACCTCGCTGCGCAGGGCAAAGGCCAGCACCTGCTCGTAGCCGTCCTCGTCAGTCCGGAAGACCTTGAAGGTGCCTGCGCACACGAAGAAGATGGCATTGGCCGGTGCTCCTTCGTGCACCAGGCGCTCGCCGGCGTGCACCTTGCGGAGGGTCAACGGTGTGCGCGCAGCGGTGCCCGAAGGATCGACGGGAACGCCGGACATCTGCAACAAATCGGCAAAGGTGGCCCCCACAGGCTTGGTGGGTATCGGACCACGCGGCGTTCGCTGGGTGGCGATCTGGATCGGGTCCGTGCTGTTCATCGGGAGACTCCTGAAGGGGATTTTTGGCGCGCTCAGCAAACCCCCAGCATGCGGCAAGCCGCACATCCCGGCTATCAGACTCGGTATTCAGATCAACCCGGAAACAGAGCCACTGGTCAGTGGTTCTTGACTGATACGGGATAGGAGTATTCCGACGGGCAACCACCGGGCGGTGTTGTCCTGACGCCAGGGCTGCTGCTGCAACATGCCCATGCCCCCCCGCAGATGGCGACGAAAGGGCAAGGAGATGAGCAACACCATGCGCGCCAAGGTGCTGGACCAGCCCGGTGCCCGCCTGTGAACGCCAACACGTTCTGAGTGGCCGCGTGCTTCAGGCCCTGAGCTGTTCGATCACCTCGTCGTCCTCCACCTGGGGAAAGTGAAGGTAGAACTGGCCGACGGCCTGGAAGTCTTCGGGGGCGTGCAGGCAGACCACCTCGTCGGCCAGGGGACGGACCTTCTCCAGCGCTTCGGGCGACGACACGGGCACGGCGCAGACCAGCCGGGCCGGATGGCGCTGGCGCACGCTGTGCAGCGCGGCGATCATGGTCGCGCCGGTGGCCAGGCCGTCGTCCACCACGATCACCACGCGACCGGCCGGGTCGATGGGGGTGCGCAGCGGCGAATACATCGCACGCCGCGCATCGAGTGCCCGCAGCTGCTGGCGCTTTTCTTCGGCGATGTAGTCCGGATCGGCGCCGACCTCGGCCGCATAAGGCGCGATGGTGCTCCAGCCACTTTCGTCGATGGCGCCAATGGCCAGCTCGGGCTGGTACGGCGCGTGCAGCTTGCGCACCAGCACCACGTCGAAGTCGCCCTTGAGCAGACCGGCCAGGGTCTTGCCCATGGGCACGGCGCCACGGGGAATGGCGAGCACCAGTGGCTTCTGGCTCCGGTAGGCGCCCAGGCGGGTCACCAGCTGGCGGGCGGCGTCTTCGCGGTCGTGGAACATGGTGGGTCCTTTCAATCGGCCCGGCCTGCGGGCGCTGGCTGCAGCAACTGGATGCTGAAGTCGGGCTCGTAGGGCGGCACATGGCATTCGACGATGTCGGTGGGCGCGACCTCCAGCCGCAACCCCACCACGTCGGCCCGCAGCGGCAAGGTGGTCACGCAGCGGTCGGCCAGAACCACGAGGCGGACGGCCGCGGGCCTTTTGCGGGTCAGCCAGTCCACCACCTTCAGCGCCGAGTGACCGGTGTACAGCACATCGTCCACCACGAGCAGGGTGTGGTTTCGCAGGTCGAGCGCGGCGTGGTGCGGCGCTTCGGCGAACTGCGTGTCGGGGAACAGCAGCGTGAGGTCGTCGGCGTAGCGCTTGACCGACAGGTCCAGCCGCAGTGGTGGGGCCAGGCCATGGCGCTGCACCATGCGCTCGGTCAGGCGGTCGGCCAGCGGCGCGCCCCGGCGCAGCACGCCCACCACCGCCACCGGGCCGTGGCCCTGCAGCAGCCCGGCCGCCTGCTGTGCCATGCGGTCCATCACGGCGCCCAGGCTGGCGCTGTCGTAGAGACAGGTCCGGGTGCCTTGGGGTGCGTTCATGGGTGTGTCCGCGGCGCTGCCATGGTGGCCATCGTTGGATCTGCGCAGTTCATCAGGATTTCCTCGGGTGTCTTGCTGGCAGGGACAATCACTTTTCAGGATGAGACAAAACGCCCATTCCGGCTATCGGACTCGGCATTCAGATGAACCCGGAAACGGTGGCATGGGTCGGGGAGTTTTTCCGATACCGAGTAAGAGTATTCTGGAGTGCCGACTTGGACCTTCCCTGGTCTTTGGTTTGCAATGACTTTGATCAATCCACCCGCAGACCAGAACCCCCAAACAAGGCGCGGTCCCAATATGATGAAAATCTGAAGGAGATCCGGCATGCACAACCCCTGTCTTCCCGAAGACCCCCTGGAGCTGGATCCTGTGATCCAGTCCGGTGCGATCCATGCGGCACTGGAAGGCATCGTCACCATCGATGAGGCGATGCACATCGTGATGATCAACCCGGCTGCGCAGCGCATGTTTGGCCGGCCGGCCGCGCAGGTGTTGGGCCAGGACCTGTCGGTCCTGATTCCGGGTGCCTTGCGCGAACTGCACACGGCGCATGTGCAGGCGTTCATGGCCTCTGGCGTGGTCGAACGCCCGATGCGCGCGCTGGGACCGCTGGCGGGCTTGCGCGCGGACGGCTCGGAGTTCCCGCTGGAGGCTGCCATCTGCCAGGTGGAAGCCTCCAGCAAGCTGGGTGGCCATCGCTACTTCACGGCGATGCTGCGCGACCTCAGCAACGAGCACAAGCTCGCGGCCCAGATCGACCAGATTAACCGCCGGATGCGCGCGCTGTTTGACCTGCTGCCCGTGGCGATCTGGATCACGGAAGGGGAATCGGTGGTCTATGCCAACAAGGCCTGTGCCCGGCTGTTTGGCGCGGCGCAGCGCGAAAGCCTGACCGGTCAGTCGATCTATGCGCTGCTGCACCCCACGACCCACGAACTGGTTCGGGAAAAGGTGGCCCATGCACTGGCTTCTGAGGAGGAGGTGCTGGCGATGCACGGGAAGATCGCCCGGCGCGACGGCTCGTCCCGCGATGTCGAGATGGTGGTCGCGGCGCTGCCGGATCATTCGCGCACCCTGGTGCAGATCGTGATCTACGACATCACGAAACAGACGCATGAGCGGCGGGCGTTGCTGGAGTCGAAGCGCACCCTGCGGGAACTCGCCGCGAGCCTGGTGGACACGCGGGAAGAGGAGCGGCGGCGCATTGCCCGCGAGCTGCACGATGAGTTGGGCCAGCAGCTCACGGCCCTGAAGCTGGAGCTGTCGGCGCTGGAGGGCATCGAAACACCCTGCATCCCTTCGGCGCGCACGCAATCCATGATCCAGATGGTGGACGACACGGTGGCCGCCACACGCCGGATTTCCATGGATTTGCGCCCGTTGATGCTGGACGACCTGGGCCTGAGTGCCGCCATCGAGTGGCTGGCCCAGGAAACCGAGCGACGGTCAGGGTTGCAGGTGACGCTGCGCTGCGACCCGCTGCCCGACCTGCTACCGCAGAAGGTCCTGACGGCGCTCTACCGCATCGTGCAGGAGGCCCTGACCAACATCGTGCGCCACGCAAACGCCACCCGCGTGGTGATTGCCATGGCCCACACGGGGTCGTTCATCGAGCTCCGTGTCGAAGACAACGGCGCCGGGTTTCCCGACCAGCCGCAGCGGGTGCCCGGAAAATCGTTTGGCCTGATCGGCATCCGCGAGCGCGTTCTCATGCTCGGCGGGGAGCTGAGCCTGGGCAACCTGCCGGGGGGCGGCGCGAGCATGGTTGTGAAACTGCCGCTGTCCGGGGCCGACGATGCCCAGGGAGATTCCTGATGAAAGAACCCTCGATGAACGTCTTGCTCAGCCTGCTGCTGGTTGACGACCACACGGTGGTTCGCGAAGGGCTCAGGCGGCTGATCGATCCGCAGGCCAACCAGTGGAGCATCACCGAGGCCGGCACCGGCTTTCAGGCGCTCGAATGCCTGCGCCGCCAGCCCTTTGATCTCGCCATCGTCGACCTGTCCATGCCGGGCATGAGCGGGCTGGAACTGACGCGCCGCATCAAGAGCGAGTTTCCGTCGGTGGCGGTGCTGGTGCTCACGATGCACAGCGAGGAGCAGTACGCCATCCGTGCGCTGCAGGCCGGCGCCAATGGTTTTTTAACCAAAGACAGCGCCGCCACCGAACTGGTGGCCGCCGTGCGCAAGGTCGCTTCGGGCGGTGTGTTCCTCTCGGCCCAGCTGGCCGAACGGGTGGTGCAGCAACTCAACGGCCAAACCCCGGCGCCCGACATCCAGGCGCTGACGAACCGGGAGCTCGACATCCTGCAGCGCATCGTCAGCGGCCAGCGCCCGGTGGACATTGCCGATGCACTGCACCTGTCGATCAAGACCGTAAGCACGCACAAGAAGCGCATCCAGGAAAAGCTCAAGCTGGACAGCACGGCTGCCCTGATCCGTTTTGGTCTGGAACACCGGCTGGGCAACGAACTCATCGACCCTTCTGTCGACGACAATTGAAACCCCGGGCGCCGGCTTGGAGCATTCGACAGCTCTGAACCGTACCCGTGGCTGCCGGACTTGGGAAGCTGCGCCTTGCAGGGCGGCGCGGCAAGGGATGGCTTCACCGGTCAGGACCTGGCCGGCGCGCGCAGGTGCTTCAGGAACCAGTCGGCCGCGAGCGCGGCCACGCTCTCCAGCGCGCCGGGCTCTTCGAACAGGTGGGTGGCACCCGGCACCACTTCCAGGCGTTTGGCGCAGCGCAGCTGGCGCAGCGCCCGCTGGTTGAGTTCCAGCACTTCATCGTCGTCGCCGCCCACGATCAGCAGGGTTGGCGCCTGCACCAGAGGCAGGTGGCCCTGGGCGAGATCGGGGCGCCCGCCGCGGGAGACCACCGCGGCGATGTCCTGGGGCCGATCCGCCGCGGCCACCAGCGCGGCCGCCGCACCCGTGCTGGCGCCGAAAAGGCACACTGGCAAACCCGAGATGTCCGCGCGTTGCCTGGCCCACCGCAAGGCCTCCTGCACACGCTGGCCCAGCAGCGCGATGTCGAACACCTTGCGCCGATCCTGCGCTTCATCCGGCGTCAGCAGGTCGAACAGCAAGGTGGCCAGGCCCTGCCGTTGCAGTGCGCGGGCCACCCAGCGGTTGCGCTCGCTCAGGCGGCTGCTGCCGCTGCCGTGCGCGAACAGCACCAGACCCCGGGCCTGGGCCGGCACCGCCAGATCGCCCTGCAGCGAGGACTCCTGGAGAACCACGGCCTCGTTGAAAAGGGTCATGTCAGAGATCCGGTATGCCGGCCCCGGGCATGCCCATGTCCTGCTGGACCTTGGGCGCCGGCGCGTTGTCGATCATGCAGCCGGTGGTCAGCACCAGGCGGGTGACCCTGGCCGGGTCCATCACGCCACCGCCACCAGGAACGATGCCGTGCTCGATAGCCGCGCGCGTGGCGCGCTGCGCGTCCTGTTTGGCGCTCATGTGAAAGTCGCATTGTGAAACCAGCGGGTGGAGTGATGTGACAGCAATGTGCACATTGTTTCGCTGCGTGGTACCCCGGAATTGAGTGCGCTCAACGACCATGCATTTGGCCATCGGATCCGTCTGGTGGTGGGGGACAGCTTCCGGCGAATGGGGATGGCGTTTGAGGTCACGCCCCGCATGCATCTCTCAGTGTTTGATCTGCTCAATGCCGCTGTCGGTACCTCCACCGCCGTTCGCCTGCTGAACCTGTGCCTCGGCCGTCAGCCAGTCGTCGAGCTCGTACCCGGGTTCACCACCGCGGGCTTCGTAGCAGGCGTAGGCGGCTTCGCGGATGGCCTGCTCGCGATCAAAGGGCGCAGCGGGTGTCGGGGTCGCCTCAGCGCCTTCCTCCGGATGGGGCGCCATGGCCGTCTGCATGGCCTTCACCGCACGGGCCGAGGTCTTGGGCGTTGCATGTTGTCTTGCCATTTCAAGTCTCCAGTGAAAAAAGGTGGTTGGACGTGCAGGGCCTTGCGGTGCCATGCCTGCACCGGCTGAACATACGTTGGTGGTTTCGCCCGTTTGTTGCGTCGGCTCAATGTGTTGGCGTCTGCCGGTCGCTCAGCCGATGCGCGGTCATGGTTCGCCAGGCCGTGCGCCAGCCAACGAGGGACAGCCGCAGGCCAAGGCCGCTTTCACGGATGGAGGGGGGGTGCCGGTGTTTTTGTTGAGCACACGCAATGCCCCGGCGCTTCCACGCGTCCAATATTTCCCGCCTGAAGTAGCTCCCTGAACACGTTTCAGTTTTCGCAACCCTTTGAAGGAGCTTTTTATGAACGAACTCAAGGTCCGCGACCTCTTTGCTGCCGATCCCTTTGAAGATGCCTTCCGCAATTTCCTGCGCCCCTGGGTGTCCCGAGGCGCCGAGTCGGCACCCGATATCAAGGTCGAACTGGTTGAAAGCAACGGCGACTACAAGCTCAAGGCGGAGATTCCGGGTGTGCGCAAGGAAGACATCCAGATCGACATCGACGACAACAAGGTCAGCATCTCGGCCGAGGTGAAGAAAGAAAGCGAAGAGAAGAAGGACGACCGCGTCATCCGCTCGGAGCGGCAATACGGTTATGCCAGTCGCAGCCTCTGGCTGGACAAACCGGTGGACCAGTCGAAGTCCGTTGCCAAGTACGAAAACGGTGTGCTCGAGTTGACGTTGCCCAAGAAGGCCACGTCCACCGGCAAGCGACTCACGATTTCCTGAGCACCCAGGACGGCGGGGGGCCCGGACCTCGCGCTGGCTGCTGGCCTGCGCTCAGGCCGGGTGCGTTGCGCCGGCAGGCACCTCGGCGCCGGGCACGCCGGTCAAGGCGCGCAGAGCGTCTGCATCCAGCGTTTCACGTGTCAGCAGCGCGCGTGCACAGCGCTCCAGCAACTCGCGCCGGTCCTGCAGCAGGTGGGTGGCCTGTTCGAAGGCCTGCATCACGGTGCTTCGCACCGCTTCATCGATGCGTTGCCGGGTTTCAGGTCCTGGCTGCCAGCCGTTCTGCACCAGGCCGGGCACGTCCAGAAACGCAGGGCGCTGGGGCTCGTAGGCCACGTGGCCCAGCGCCTCGACCATGCCGTAGCGCGTGGCCATGTCGTGCGCGATGTTGGTCGCCTTGACCAGATCGTCAGCGGCCCCGGTGGACAACTGGCCAAACACCAGCATCTCGGCAGCCCGGCCACCGAGCAGCACGGTGATCTTGTGTTCCAGTTCCGCCTTGGACATGAGGAAACGGTCTTCGGTCGGGCGCTGGATGGTGTAGCCGAGTGCGCCGATGCCGCGCGGGATGATGGACACCTTGTGCACGGTGTCGGTACCCGGCAGCGCCATGGCGACCAGCGCATGGCCCATCTCGTGGAACGCCACCACTTCGCGTTCGCGCGGGTTGAGCACGCGGTTCTTTTTCTCCAGCCCGGCCACGATGCGTTCGACGGCGGTGGTGAAGTCTTCCAGCGCAATGTCGGGCGCGCCGCGCCGCGTGGCGGCGAGCGCCGCTTCGTTGCACAGGTTCGCCAGGTCGGCCCCCGAGAAACCGGTGGTGAGCTGCGCCACCTGCTCCATGTCCACCTGGGGCGACAGGCGGATTTTCCGGGTGTGCACTTTCAGGATCTGAACCCGGCCAGCCTTGTCGGGCCGGTCCACCAGCACCTGGCGGTCAAAGCGGCCAGCGCGCAGCAGGGCCGGGTCCAGCACTTCGGGCCGGTTGGTGGCGGCCAGCAGCACCAGGCCTGACGAACTGTCAAAGCCGTCGAGCTCGGCCAGCAACTGGTTCAGGGTCTGTTCGCGCTCGTCGTGGCCGCCGATGGGCGAAACCGCGCCGCGCGCGCGACCCAGTGCATCGAGTTCGTCGATGAAGATGATGGCGGGTGCCCGGGTGCGCGCCTGCTCGAACAGATCGCGCACGCGGGCGGCCCCCACGCCCACGAACATTTCGACGAACTCGCTGCCCGAGATGCTGAAGAACGGCACGCCCGCCTCGCCGGCCACGGCCTTGGCCAGCAGGGTCTTGCCGGTGCCCGGCGGCCCGACCAGCAACACACCCCGCGGCAGCCGCGCACCCAGCCGGCCGCTGCCCTGCGGGTCTTTCAGGAACGTCACGATCTCCTGCAGCTCGGCCTTGGCTTCGTCGACACCGGCCACATCCGCAAACGTGACGCCGGTGTCCTTCTCGACATAGACCTTGGCGTGGCTTTTGCCGATGCTCATGAAGCCACCCGCACCCTGCCGGTCCAGCACCCGGCGGATCAGGAAGAACCACACCCCGACAAACACCAGGCCGGGCACGATCCACGACAGCAGGTCCCGCAACAGGGTGCTTTCCACCACGCGCCGGTAGGGAACACCGTGCCGGGAAAGACGCTCGGCCAGGTCGCCCTCGACGCGGTTGGCCACGATGGTGGTCTTGCCGTCGGGTTCGCTGGACTTCAATGTGCCGGTGAGCGTGGTTTCGCCAATGATCACCTCGGCGACGCGGCCCTCGGTCAGTGCCTGCTCGAACGCGCTGTAAGGCACCGCCTCGACGGTGCGCGCGGTCTGCCACAAGGACTGGGCCCACGTCAGGGCCAGTAACGCCAGCAGCCAGTAGCCGAAATTCCACTGGAACTTTTGATGGGGTTGCATCCGATCGCCTTTCCGCCTGGTACCCAAATGAAGCGCTGTCCCATGCCCGGCCATGCCGGTGGTCAGCCGCTTCATGGTAGCCAGACAGAGCCCGTTGCGGGCGATTTTCATGGGACGGGATTGAGTGGACTCAATGCACAGGGCCGAATTGTCAATAAGCTGTGCTGTGGCGCTGTCTTGCGCCCGGTCTGGCAGCCGTATGCCCAGCCGTTCGTTTTTTCGAACAGGAGAGAACCATTCAAGCAGGCAAAGAGGCAGAACTGTGGATGTACGAAAAAATGCTGGAGATACGGCACTTCGAGGAGACCATGGCCACGGTCTATCTGGAAGGCAAGCTGCCGCCGCATATCCAGAAAGGGCTGGCGTTTGACATCGGCGCAGGCCCGGTGCCGGGCGAGATGCACCTCGCCGCGGGGCAGGAGCCGGTGGCGGTGGGCGTGTGCGCGCACCTGAAGCAGACCGACACGGTGGTGGGCACGCACCGGCCGCACCATTTTGCGATCGCCAAGGGTGTGCCGCTCGGCCGCATGGCGGCCGAGATGTTCGGCAAGGCCACCGGGCTGGGCAAGGGCAAGGGGGGTCACATGCACCTGTTCGATCCGGTGAGCCGGTTCAGTTGCAGCGGCATCATCGGTGCCAGCCTGCCGCCGGCTTGCGGCGCCGCGCTGGCGGCGAAGAAGCTGGGCAAGGACTGGGTGGCGGTGGCCTTTTTCGGTGAAGGCGCGGCCAACCAGGGCGCGGTGCACGAGTCGCTCAACCTCGCGGCCTTGTGGAAACTGCCGGTCATTTTTGTCTGCGAGGACAACAAGTGGGCGATCTCGGTGCCCAAGTCCAGCGCCACGTCCATCGAATGGGTGGCCGACCGTGCCGCGGGCTATGGCATGCCGGGCATCAAGGTCGCGACCAACGACGCCATGGCGGTGTACGAGGTGGCCGGGCCGGCCATTGCGCGCGCCCGCCGGGGCGATGGCCCCAGCCTGATCGAGGTCAAGACCGACCGCTACCTGGGCCACTTCCAGGGTGACCCGGAGGTCTACCGTCCGAAAGACGAGGTGGCCAACCTGCGCAAGAACGATCCGATCCCGCGGATGGCCAGCCGTCTGAAGCTGCAGGGCTACATGAACGACGCCGAGGAGGCCCACCTGGTGGCGCTCGCCCGGCGGCGGGTGGCCGATGCCTTCGAGTTCGCGCGCAACAGCCCCGACCCCGAACCGCAGGATGCCTTGCAGGACGTCTTTGTCTGAGCCGGTCCGCCACCGAAACCCACCAGGAGCACGACATGAGCAACACCCGAAAGCTCACCATGGCGCAGGCCATTGCGGAGGGCATTGGCCAGGAGATGCAAAGCGACGACACGGTTTTCGTGATGGGCGAGGACATCGGCCAATACGGCGGCATCTTCGGTGCCACCGGGGGCCTGCTGGACCGCTTCGGTCCGGATCGCATCATGGACACCCCGATCTCCGAGACCGCCTTCATCGGCACCGCCACCGGCGCCGCCGCCGCGGGCCTGCGGCCGATCGCCGAGCTGATGTTCGTGGACTTCTTCGGCGTCTGCATGGACCAGATCTACAACCACCTGGCCAAGAACACCTACATGGCGGGCGGCCACATCAAGCTGCCGGTGGTGCTGACCACGGCCATCGGCGGCGGCTACAACGACGCGGCGCAGCACTCGCAATGTCTGTACGCCACCTTCGCCCACATGCCGGGCCTGAAGGTGGTGGTGCCGTCCAACGCGTACGACGCCAAGGGCCTGATGATCCAGGCGATCCGCGACGACAACCCGGTGCTGTTCATGTACCACAAGGGCATCATGGGCCTGCCCTGGATGGCGTACTTCGAGGGCAGCAGCAACGAGGTGCCTGAGGCGGCGTACACCATTCCGTTTGGCCAGGCGCGCGTGGCGCGCGAGGGCAGCGACGTCACCATCGTCACCCTCAGCCAGATGGTGCAGAAGGCACTGCTGGCGGCGGAAGAACTGGCGACCGAGCGCATCAGCGTGGAGGTGATCGACTTGCGCACGCTGGTGCCGCTGGACCGCGAGGCGGTGCTGCGTTCGGTGCGCAAGACCGGGCGCCTGCTGGTGGCCGACGAGGATTACCTGGGCTTTGGCCTGACCGGTGAAATCGCCGCCATCTTGGCCGAAAACCTCGATACCGTGCACCTGAAGGCGCCGGTGAAGCGGGTGGCGGTGCCGAATGTGCCGATTCCCTACAGCCGACCGCTGGAGCAGTTCGTGATACCGCAGGTTGACAGCCTGGTGGTGGCGGTGCGCGGGCTGATGGGTTCCACGATCCGACAGCCGGCAGCCGCATGATGAACATCACCTTGCCGGACGCCGTATGGGAGGGGGTCGAGCCATCGGTCGAGGCCCTGGTGGACCGCTGGCTGGTGCAGGAGGGGGACACCGTGCGCCAGGGCCAGCCGCTGGTCACGGTGGTGCTGGTCAAGGCCAGCCAGGACATCGGGGCGCCCATGGATGGCCGTATCGCCCACATCCTGGTGACTGCGGGTCACACCTTCCACCGGGGCCAGCCCATTGCAACGCTGGAGCGCCTGCCATAGACACCACAGCCCTGGAGCAGGACTGGAACCGCCAGCAGCTGGAGCGACCGGTTTCCGTCGCGGACTTCCGTGTCTGGAACCACCGCTGGCCTGCCGTTGTGCTGGGCTGTTCGCAGCGTGGCCTGCGGGACGGCATCGCAGCGCGCCTGCAGCCCCGGGGCGTGGGTCTGGTGGAGCGCTCATCGGGCGGCGGTGCCGTGTTGAGCGGACCCTGGATGGTCAGCGTTTCCGTGGCTTTGCCGCCGGACCACGTCTGGGCGACCAGCGGGCTGGAGGGATACCGGCAACTGGGGCGCGTGCATGCGGCTGTGTTGGCCGGGCTGGGCGTGGCCACGCTGCAGGTGCCGCCCGAGGGCGTTGGCCGCGCAAATCAGCGCTGGGGCGGCGGTGTGCGCTGGGCGTGTTTCGGCAGCCTGGCACCCTGGGAGCTCACCGACGGTGAGGGCCGCAAATTGGTGGGGCTGGCCCAGCGGCGGCAGGGCCATGGCGTGCTGCTGGTGGCCGGCACCTTGTGCCACGCGCCCGATTGGCCGCTGTTGTGCGATGCCATGGGATCGCCTGGCGATGTGTCAGGGCTGCAGCGGGTGACCGTGGCCTGTGATGCGCTGGCCGATCGGGCGTTTTCCGCGACCACACTGGCCGAACAACTGCGGCGCGCCCTGGCCAGCGAACTGGGGCCTCCACGGTGTTCGCCGTTGGCGATCTGAACCGGATCTCCGCTGCGCCACGTCGGACGTTCATCACATCCACGGCTGTCAGGGTCTCTGCGGCGCCGCTGCGGCATTTGAGCGCCTTCCTGTAAGGTTCTGCTGGTTTCCCCGACTCATCCCTACCCAACCCGAGGACACCGTGATGAAGAAGGACCGCAGAACCCTGCTGAAGCAACTGGGCGCCATGCTGGCCGGGGTCGCCTTGCCGGCCGTGGCGCCGCAGGCCGCCGAGCCACCGTTTCCGCTGAAAAAGACCGCCGCCGACTGGAAGAAGATCGTTTCGCCCGCGGCCTACCACGTGCTGTTCGAACACGGCACCGAGCGCGCCGGCACCAGCGCCCTGAACGCCGAGAAGCGCCCGGGCACCTATGTCTGCGCCGCCTGCAACCTGCCGCTGTTCGACGCCGCCCACAAATACGAGAGCGGTACCGGCTGGCCGAGCTTTTGGCAACCGCTGCCCGGCGCGCTGGGCACGTCCACCGACTTCAAGCTGATCTACCCGCGCACCGAATACCACTGCAGCCGCTGTGGCGGACACCAGGGCCACGTGTTCAACGACGGCCCCAAACCCACCGGCAAACGTTATTGCAACAACGGCGTGGCGCTGGCCTTTGTGCCCCAGGGCGACGCGCTGCCGGCGCTGCGCACCTGAACCTTTGGAACCCCACCATGAACAAGACATTCCGGGCGCTGGCCCTCTCCGCCTGCCTGGGCGCCCTGGCCGCGACGGCCCAGGCGGCCACCGCCACGGCGGTCTTTGCCGGCGGCTGCTTCTGGTGCATCGAGGCGGACTTCGAGAAGCTGGCGGGCGTGGTCGAGGTGGAGTCCGGCTACACCGCGGGCAAGACCGCCAACCCGACCTACGAGCAGGTGAGCAACGGCCACACGGGGCACACGGAAGCGGTGCGCGTCATCTACGACCCGGCGAAGGTGAGCTACGCCGATCTGGTCGAGTATTTCTGGCGCCACATCGATCCGACGGTGAAAGACCGCCAGTTCTGCGACATCGGCAGCCAGTACCGCAGCGGCATCTACTGGGGCAATGCGGTCGAGCGCCAGGTGGTCGAGGCCAGCCGTGACGCGCTGCTCAGGAGCGGCCGGTTCAAGGCCATCCACACCGAGCTCGCGCCCGCCAGCACCTTCTACCTGGCGGAGGACTACCACCAGGACTATTACAAGAAGAACTCGGTCCGCTACAACTACTACCGCTACAGCTGCGGTCGCGATGCGCGCGTGAAGTCGCTCTGGCAGTAGCCCCGTCCGGGGTCTTCCGAACGCCCGGAGTGGCACGGACCCGGTGGTAGCATTCCTGCTACTTTTCACTACAAGGGGCGGGGAATGAGGGATTCGGACAATTTCGCCGAAACGGTGATGATGGACGCCCAGCCACCGGCGCCGCCGCACCGGCCGCAGACGCTGGACATCCGTTTCACCGGCTCGGGCAGCGAATACTTCCGGATCTGGATCGTCAACCTGCTGCTGACCCTCGTCACGCTCACGCTCTACCTGCCCTTCGCCCGCGCGCGGCGCATGGCCTATTTCCAGAACAACACGCTCGTTGGTGGTGACCCGCTGGGTTTCCATGCCGATCCCTGGAAGATGTTTCGCGGCTACCTGCTGGTGCTGGTGCTCGGCCTGGGCTACTGGGCGGTGTCGAATTTCATGCCGGCGTTTTCCTGGGTGGCGCTGGTGGTGTTCATGGGGCTGTGGCCGCTGCTGTGGCGCTCATCGCTGCAGTTCCGCCTGCGCAACACCAGCTGGCGCGGTGTGCGCCTGAGTTTCGTGGGCGACATCCCATCGGCCTATCTGA
The DNA here is from genome assembly GCA_030653975.1 of Hydrogenophaga sp. Classification (GTDB taxonomy): domain Bacteria; phylum Pseudomonadota; class Gammaproteobacteria; order Burkholderiales; family Burkholderiaceae_C; genus Hydrogenophaga. The sequence continues at coordinate 53,063 of JAURYH010000040.1, forward strand.
GCATGCTGCCGATGTTCCTGCCCGCGCTGGCCTTTGTCGTGCTCCTGCCCGAACCCGTCGAGGGCGAGGTGGTCGACGAAGAGAGCGCGCGCTACGCCGCTGCCGTGGTGGGGGCCGTGGTGCTGGGGTTTGTGCTGTTGCTGCCCTGGCTCTGGGCACGCATCAAGCGCTACCAGCACGGGGGCTACACCTTCGCCCAGGAGCGCACCGAGCTCACCGTCGGCGTGGGCCGGTTCTACGGCCTGTTCTTCAAGATCCTGGGCGTGGCGCTGGCGGTGATGCTGGTGGTCGGCAGTGTCATGGGCGCGGCCTTCGGGGTGATGATGCTCATGGGCATGACCAACTGGGCCGAACTGAGCAGCGGGGGTGGTGCGGTCGCCGGCCTGCTGGCTGCGGTGGCTTTTGGCGTTGTCGTGTTGATGGTCTACATGCTGATGCCGCTGGTCGTGGGGTCGTACACGACCTCGCGCCTGCAGAACCTGCTCTGGTCCCACACCCGCAGCCCGAAGATCCAGTTCCGGAGCGACCTGCGCCTGGGCCCGCTGTTTCGCGTCGGCCTGGTCAACTGGCTGCTGATCGCGCTCACCCTGGGCCTCTACTGGCCGTTTGCCAAGGTGCGCCTGGCGCGCGTCAAGCTCGAAGCGATGGCGCTGGTGGTGCAGGGTGATGTGGACGAATGGGTGGCCGAAGCGCAGCCGGCGGGCCGGGGGGTGCTGGGCGATGCGGCGGGCGATTTCTTCGGCATCGACATGGGGCTGTGATGGAGGCGGGCGCATCCGCGGTGATCCGGACCCAGTGGTTTGACGGGCGCAGCCCGCGCGGGCGCTCGGTGACCCTGCAGGTGTTGGGCGACGAGCTGCTGCTGCGCACGCACGACGGCCTCGTCGAACACCGCTACCCGCTGGGCGGCGTGCGCTGGCCCGAGCGCCGCAGCCACGGCCAGCGCCAGACCGGACTGCCCGATGGTGGCCTGATCCAGCACGCCAGCGCCGCCGAGTGGGACGCCTGGTTCCAGGCCAGCGGTCTGCGCGAGGGCGCCGTCGTGGGCTGGATGCAGAGCTGGCGCGCCACCTTCGCCGCCATGGCCGGCACGGTGGTGTTTCTCGCCGCGGCCTGGGTCTGGGGCGTGCCCTGGCTCAGCACCACGCTGGCCCGGCTGGTGCCGCAGTCGCTGGAAAACCAGATCGGCGAGCAGAGCCTGGCGCAGCTCGACCGCCTGTTCCTCAAGCCCAGCCAGTTGCCCGCCGCGCAGCAGGAAGCGCTGCGCCAGCGCTTTGCCCGGGTGGTTGAAGCCGCCCACCCCGAGGGCGATGCACCGGCCTGGCAACTCGCCTTTCACCAGAGCGAGGTGCTGGGTGCCAACGCCTTTGCCCTGCCCGGTGGCAGCATCGTCATGACCGACGATCTGGTGGCGCTGCTGGACGACCAGCCCGATGCGCTTGTGGGCGTGCTCGCGCACGAGCTGGGCCATGTGCAGCGCCGCCACGGGCTGGACCTGATGGTGCGCGCCAGCCTGGTCAGCGCGCTGGTGGGCGTGGTGCTGGGCGACGCCAGCGGCTTCCTCGCCACCGTGCCCGCCACCCTGGCCACGCAGTCGTATTCGCGCGATGCCGAGCGCGAAGCCGACGCCCACGCGGCGCAGATGCTGCACGCGAGCGGCATTCATCCGGCGGTGATGGCGATCTTCTTCGAGCGCATGCTGATGGAGGCCAACGGCCCAGGCAACGCGTCGGGCCAGCCGGCGGATGCGCGCGATGACGAGACCGGCGCGGGCGTGTCGCTGCCCATCGCCATCTCCAGCCACCCGGACCATGCCGAGCGCATCCGCTTCTTCCGCGAATGGCAGGCGCCCGGCCCGCGTTGAGACTTTTTACCCGGAGCGCAGCGCCTGTTGCGGTGACCGCACAGCGGGTGGGGGTCGTCGGGCGTATGCTGAGATCAACTTGTTTTCTGCACCCCATGCACGCCTTGACCCAGCCCTCTGCCGAACCCGTTTTCACCGCCCGTGGCCTGACCAAGGTCTACGGCGAAGGCGACACCGCCGTCCATGCCTTGCGCGGTGTGGACCTGGACATCGTGCGTGGTGAGTTCGTGGTGCTGCTGGGCGCCTCGGGCAGCGGCAAGTCCACCCTGCTCAACATCCTGGGCGGGCTGGACACGGCCACGGCCGGCTCGGCCCGCTGGACGCACGCGGGCGAAACGCACGAACTCATCGGCGCGGGCGACGCCGAACTCACGCGCTACCGGCGCGAACACGTGGGCTTCGTGTTCCAGTTCTACAACCTGATCCCCAGCCTGACGGCACGCGAAAACGTGGCGCTGGTGACCGACCTGGCCGAAGACCCCATGAAGCCCGAGGATGCGCTCGCGCTGGTGGGCCTGGGCGGGCGTCTGGACCACTTCGTGTCGCAGCTCTCGGGCGGTGAGCAGCAGCGCGTGGCGATTGCGCGCGCCATCGCCAAGAACCCCGAGGTGCTGCTGTGCGACGAGCCCACCGGTGCGCTCGACTGCGCCACCGGCGTGATGGTGCTGCAGGCGATCGAACACGTGAACCGCGAACTCGGCACGACCACCGTCGTCATCACGCACAACGCGCCGATCGCCGAGATGGCCGACCGTGTGCTGCGCCTGGCCGACGGCCGCATCGTCGAGACCCGCGTCAACCCGCACAAGCTGCCGGCGTCCACGCTGAGCTGGTGAACCCCGCATGAAGGCCATCCACATCAAGCTCTGGCGCGACCTGAAGCGCCTGCGTGCGCAGGTGGCCACCATCGCCATGGTGGTGGCCATCGGTGTGGCCGGCTTCGTGGGCATGTTCTCGGTGCACCAGTCGCTGCAGGGTTCGCGAGATGACTTCTACCGCGACAACCGGCTGGCCGACGTGTTTGCCAACGTGAAGCGCGCGCCGGTGCACCTGCGCGAGCGCCTCGCCGCGCTGCCCGGTGTCGCCGAGGTCCAGCTCGACGTGCTGTTCGACGCGCAGATCGACCTGCCGGGCGTGCTGCCGCCGGTCACCGGGCGCTTCATCGGCCTGGACCTGGCGCGCGCCCACGCCGGCCGCCAGGGCATCAACACGCTCACGCTCAAGCGCGGGCGCTGGCCCGAGCGCGACGGTGCGCTGGAAGCGCTGGTGAGCGACCGCTTTGCCGCCGCGCGCGGGCTGAACCCCGGCGACACGGTGCACGCGATCCTGAACGGCAAGCGCGAGCGCGTGCACCTGGTGGGCACCGCCGCGTCGCCCGAGTACGTGTTCGCCTCGCAGGGCGGCGCGCCAGACGACCAGTCGTTCGGCATCTGGTGGATCGACGGTGCACGCATGACCCAGGCCTTCGACATGCAGGGCGCGTTCAACCAGGTGTCGCTGCGGCTCGACGCGGGCCAGGCCACGGCGCCGGTGCTGGCGCAGGTGGACCGCCTGCTGGAGCCCTACGGTGCTTTCGGCGCGGTCGGGCGCGACAAGCAGCTCTCGGCCAAGATCGTCAGCGACGAGCTGGACCAGCTTCAGGTCATGGGCACGGTGCTGCCGGCCATCTTCCTGGCGGTGGCGATGTTCATCCTCAACGTCGTGCTGAGCCGCCAGGTGGCCACGCAGCGCAGCCAGATCGCGGCGCTCAAGGCGCTGGGCTACAGCGATGGCGCCATCGCGTGGCACTACATCCAGCTCGCGCTGGCCATCGCCGGACTCGGCGTGGCGGTGGGGCTGGCCCTGAGCCAGCTCATTGGCCGCGGCATGCTCGGGCTGTACGACGAGGTGTTCCGTTTCAACGGGCTCACCTACGAGACCAGTGCCTGGCTGGTGGTGGTGTCGGCGCTGCTCGCCGCAGCCGCTGCTGCGGCGGGCACCTGGAACGCGATCCGCGCCGTGGTGCGGCTCAAGCCGGCGCAGGCCATGCAGCCGCCGGCCCCGCCGGCCTACCAGCCCACGCTGGTGGAGCGGCTGGGGCTGCGCCGTTTTGTCAGCACCGGCGCGATGATGGTGATCCGCAACTTCGAGCGCCGCCCGCTGCGCGCGGCCTTCACCGTGACCGGGATTGCACTCGCGGTGGCGCTGCAGATTTCCGGTGCCTTCTGGATCGACGCGATTGCGCACATCGTCGATGTGCAGTTCCGCCAGGTGCAGCAGGGCGACGTGCTGGTCAACTTTCACCGCCCGGTGCCCCTGACGGTGGTGCAGGACCTCAAGCGCCTGCCCGGTGTGATCGACGCCGAGCCCTACCGCACCGAGCCGGTCCGTGTGCGCCTGCACGGGCGCAGCGAAGACACGGCGCTCACCGGTTACCGCAGCGACGCGCAACTGATGCGCGTGGTGGACGAAACCCGCGGTGCGGTGGCCATGCCGGCGCACGGCGTGGTGCTGTCCTCGCTGCTCGCGCGCTCGCTCGGTGCGCGCGTGGGCGACCGCATCGAGCTGGAGTTCCGCCTCTGGAGCCAGCAGCGCGTCGAGGTGGCGGTGGTGGACATCGTGCACACCATGTTCGGCCAGCTGCTCTACATGAACCTGGACGCGATGAACGCGCTGGCGCGCGACGGCAACGGCGTGGCCGAAGCGGCACTGCAGGTCGACCCGATGGCCATGGACGCGTTCTGGGGCGCGGTGAAGGCCGCGCCGGTGATCAGCTCGGTGTTCGACAAGGCCGGCACCCTGGCAGCGTTCAACAAGACCACCTCGCGCAACATGGGCGTGTTCAGCGGCATCCTGACGCTGTTTGCGGTGGCCATGGCGGTGGGCATCATCTACAACGCAGCGCGCATCGCGCTCTCCGAGCGCGCCTGGGAGCTCGCCAGCCTGCGCGTGCTGGGCATGACGCGGGCCGAGGTCTCGGTGCTGCTGCTGGCCGAGCTGGGCGCCGAGCTGCTGCTGGCCCTGCCCATCGGGGCGCTCACCGGCTGGGGGCTGGCCTCGCTGATGATGCGGCTGATGGCGTCGGACAGCATCGATTTCCCGGTCGTGATCGAGCCGTCCACCTACGCATCGGCGGCGCTGATCGTGCTGGCGGCGGGTGTGGTCAGCGCGCTGCTGGTGCGCCGGCAGATCGACCGGCTGGACCTGGTTTCTGTCTTGAAGGTACGCGAATGAATCAACAAAAGAACCCCCGGAAAACGGCCCGGCGCTGGATCATCGCCGGGCTGGCGCTGCTGGCTGCGGCCGCGATGGTCTATGCGGTCTACCGGCCCCGGCCGATCACCGTGGAGGTGGCCACGGTGACCACCGGCCACTTCGAACAGGTGATCGAGGAGGATGGCCAGTTGCGTCTGAAGAGCCGCTACGTGATCACTGCGCCCACCCTGGCCCATCTGCAGCGGCCCACGCTGAAGGTGGGTGACGCGGTGAATGCTGGCGACGTGGTGGCCCGGCTTGCGCCCACAGCCCCCCAGCTGATTGACGCCCGCACCCGCACCGTGCTGCAGCAGCGCGTGGGCAGTGCCGACGCGGCGCGCCGCGCGGCCGCGGCGCAGGTGCAGCGGGCGCAGACTGCGCTGGCGCAGGCCGCGCTGGAAGCGGGCCGGGCCGAACAGCTGGCCCAGCAGGGCTTCATCGCCCCCTCGGCCCGCGACCAGGCCGATCTGGCCCGGCGTTCGGCGCAGCAGGCCCTGGCCGCGGCCCAGGCCGAGCAGGCCATGGCCAACTTCGCGGTGGCCGAAGCCCGCGCCGCGCTCAGCCAGGCCGATCCCGCCGCGAGCGAACGGTCCACCGGCCTGTGGGAGATCAGGAGTCCGGTGAACGGCCAGGTGCTCAAGCTGCACCTAGACAGTGCAGCTCCCGTGACCGCGGGCCTGCCGCTGCTGGAGATCGGCGACATTGCGTCCATGGAAGCGGTGATCGATGTGCTCTCGGGCGAGGTGCGGCAGGTGTTGCCCGGTGCGCCGGTGCAGCTCTCCACCGGCAGCGGCGCACCCCCGCTGCCCGGAACGGTCACACGGGTCGAGCCGGTGGCCTTCACCAAGGTCTCGGCGCTCGGCATCGAGGAGCAGCGCGTGAATGTGGTCGTGGCGCTGGCGGCGCCGCCGCCAGGTGCGGCGCGCCTGGGCGACGGCTTCCGCGTGGACGCGCGCATCACCGTGTCGTCGCAGGCCGACGCCGTGCTCGTGCCCAGCGCGGCGCTGGTGCGCGATGGCGAGCAGTGGCGCGTGTACGTTGTCGAAGCCGGCAAGGCGCGCGCGCGGGCGGTGGTGTTCAACGACCGCAACGCCGACATGGCCTGGATCAAGGACGGTCTGCGCGAGGGTGAGACCGTGCTGCTCTACCCGGGCAGCATCGTCACCGACGGACAGCCGGTGAAGGTGCGGTAACCCCCCTGACTGGGTAACCCCCCGCAGCGCTTCGCGCTACCCCCAAAGGGGGCTGAGGGCCGCGGCTCCAAGCCTGCCTGCGCAGGCTTGGACAGCCCGAAGAAGCCTCGCTTCTGGCGAGGCTGCGGCCTGCAAGGCGCACTGGCCGTCCGGCAAAGCCGGCTCGGCGGTGCCCTTGGCTGGGTCCGTTCGCGCCCCTGCAGGGCGTTGAACGGCCGCCCCTTCGCCCCTTCAATACCCCCGAACCTGAGTGCGGCAGCGCACAGACTGTTCGTGGGTCAGGCTTTACTGTGGCGCCAATGGCACTGGACATGAATCCGGTCTGCCATGCGGTGCAGCCTCCGGTTGCGCAGCCCGTTCAACCCCTGTACAGAAAGCACCCCATGATCACCAAACAACGCTTCTCCGTTCTTCTTCTGGCTGCTGCGGCCTTCACCACCATGGTGGGTTGCGCCGCTACCAGCAAGCAGGAGAGCACCGGCCAGTACGTCGACGACACCGTCATCACCACCCGGGTGAAGGCCGCGATTTTCCAGGAAGCCTCGCTCAAATCGGCCGAGATCAACGTCGAGACCTTCAAGGGCGCCGTCCAGCTCAGCGGTTTTGTGAATTCCCAGGCCGATATCAACCGCGCCGTTCAGGTCACGCAGAGCGTGCCCGGCGTCAAGTCGATCAAGAACGACATGCGCATGAAATGACCGGCGGGCTTCGGCCCCGGCATTCCCTCTCCATCCTGATGAGGTCACCCCATGAACACACACAACCCTGTTGAATCCCGCTGGCTGACGCTGGCCGCCTCGCTGACCCTGGTCGCCGGCCTGAGTGCCTGCGCCGGCATGTCGCGCCAGGACCAGAACACCGCCATCGGTGCGGGCGTCGGTGCCGTGGGCGGCGCCGTGCTCACCGATGGCAGCGCGCTGGGCACCCTGGGTGGCGCTGCCATCGGCGGTGTCATCGGCAACCAGATCGAAACCGACGACGACCGCTATCGCCGCAGCCGCAGGTGAACGGCCTGCTGCCCTTCATTTCAACCCACCGAAAGAAATCCATGAGCAATCCCATCAGCACTTTGGGCGATGACGCCTCTTCCCTGGCCAGCTCGGTCGCCAATTCCACCGAGCACGCCATACGGAACACCCAGCGCGCGGCCCAGCAGGGCATCAACCAGCTCGCCAGCAACCTCGATGGCGCGCGCAGCCAGACCAGCAACGCGCTCCACCATCTGGTGAGCGACACCGAAGCACTGGCGCACCGCGGCATGGACGCCGTGCGCGACGGCGCTGGCCAGCTGCGCGAAAAATCGCTGCACGTGAAAGACGCCACCACCAGCTACATCCAGCATGAGCCGGTCAAGTCGATGCTGATGGCCGCTGCCGTGGGCGCAGCGCTCATGGGCCTTGTGGCCCTGTTCAGCCGCAACCACGGCGGCCACGGTCGCTGAACCCGGAGCGCTTGCCATGATCCACCCCGTGTTCCGCCTGGCGGCTTCGCAGCCCCTGTTGCTCGCGGAGCACGCGGCGGCTTATGCGAGCCTGCTCGGTGAAGAGCTGGTGATCGGCAGCGCGCGCCTGAAGCGGCGCCTGGCGTTCCAGCTGGCGGGCGCTGCCTGCCTGGTGGTGGCCGCCATCCTGCTGGGCGTGGCCCTGCTCCTGTGGGCTTCGCTGCCCTCGGCCGGCTCGCGCTTCCCCTGGCTGTTTGTGCTCACGCCGGTGTTGCCGGCGGTGCTCGGCCTTTGGGCGCTGTGGCAGGCGCAGGACCGTGAGGCTGTCGAGCCGTTTGCCAGCCTGCGCCTTCAACTGGCCGAGGACGCTGCCCTGTTGCGCAACCCGGGCACCCCATGAACGACACCCCTGCACTTTTGCCACCGGCCTCACCACCACCAGCGGCCGGGCACGCGCACGCCAGCTCGGCCAGTGCCCGGCTGGAAAGCAACCGCCAGCGCCTGTCCGGCTGGCTGGAACAGGATCGCCGTGCCCATGCCTCGTATGGCTGGGTGGCGGCCGCGGCGCTGCCCGTGCTCAAAAGCCTGGGCACGCACCCGGTGGCGTCGCTGGCGCTCGGCGCGCTGGCCCAGGGCTGGATGCGGGATGCACCCGCCACGCTCCCGGGCCCGCCGCTGGAAACCCAGGCGCTCGGTGCGGCACTGGCCGTGGTGCGCCGCCATCCCAGGACCAGCCTGGCCATCGTGGCCATCGCTGGCGCTGCCCTGCTGTGGAGCGGTTGGCGCCGCAGCAGCCCTTCCTGATCCCGACCCCAACCCCAACCCAAGGAACCACCATGCTTTACACCATCGCCGTCGTCCTGCTCATCCTCTGGTTGCTGGGGCTCGTCACCTCCACCACGTTGGGCGGCTTCATCCACGTCCTGCTCGTGATCGCCGTCGTCATGGTGCTGCTGCGCGTGATCAGCGGGCGCAGTCCGCTGTAGTCCATCCCCGGTGTGCTGGCTGTGTGGGTCAGCGCACAGACCTTGCCCGCAAGGGCGGCTAGTGTCCGCCTGTGTCGCCATGGGTGGCACCCACCAGAGACACCGATGTCCGAGAATTCCCCCCGCCCCGACGACCCCGAGTGCCCGGGCAAGCCGGGTGAAACCACCGAATCGAGCCGGCGCAGTGCGCTGCTCAAGGCCGGTGCGCTGCAGAACGCCATCCTGAACAGCGCCAATTTTTCGATCATCGCGACCGATGAAAAGGGCATCATCCAGCTCTTCAACGTGGGTGCCGAGCGCATGCTGGGCTACCGCGCCGAGGAGGTGGTCAACCGCGTGCGCCCGAGCGACATGCACGACCCGCACGAGGTGCATGCGCGCGCCACGGCCTTGAGCCTGGAGCTCGACACGCCGATTGCACCGGGCTTCGAAGCCCTGGCCTTCAAGGCCTCGCGCGGCATTGAAGACATCTACGAGCTCACCTACATCTGCAAGGACGGCAGCTGGTTCCCGGCCATCATCTCCATCACCGCGCTGCGCGACGACTACGGCGACATCATCGGCTACCTGCTGATCGGTACCGACAACTCGGTGCGCAAGCGGGTGGAGCAGCAGCTCAACGAGGCCGTGGACGCGGCCGAAAAAGCCAACCAGGCCAAAACCGATTTCATCTCCAGCATGAGCCACGAGCTGCGCACACCGCTCAACGCCATCCTGGGCTTTGCGCAGCTGGTCGAATCGGGCACGCCCGTGCCCACGCCGACGCAGCAGCGCAGCATCGGGCAGATCCTGAAAGCCGGCTGGTACCTGCTGGAGCTGATCAACGAGATCCTCGACCTCGCGCTGATCGAGTCCGGCAAGCTCACGCTTTCGGGTGAGCCGGTCTCGCTCACCGAGGTGCTGGCCGAGTGTCGCGCCATGGTCGAGCCGCAGGCGCAGCAGCGCGGCATCGGCATGGTGTTTGCGCAGCTGGAATCGCCGCGCTACGTGAAGGCCGACCGCACCCGGCTCAAGCAGGTGCTGATCAACCTGCTCTTCAACGCCATCAAATACAACCAGCGCGGCGGCCATGTGACGGTGGTCTGCACGCTGAGGGCGAACGATGTGGTCCGCATCAGCGTGCGCGACACCGGCCCTGGACTGATGCCCGCCCAGCTGGCCCAGCTGTTCCAGCCCTTCAACCGGCTGGGTCAGGAGTCCGGCACCGAAGAGGGCACCGGCATCGGCCTGGTGGTGACGCAGCGGCTGGTGCACCTGATGGGTGGCCAGATCGGTGTCGACAGCACGCCCGGCGTGGGCAGCGTGTTCTGGGTCGAGATGGCGCTGACCGAGGCACCGCAGCAGGCCGAGCTGGGCACGCTGCCCGTCGACCTGCCGCGGCCTGAAGCGGCGTCCGGGATGCCACAACACACCCTGCTGTACGTGGAAGACAATCCGGCCAACCTGGAGCTGGTCGAGCAGATCATCGAGCGCCGCGCCGACATGCGCCTGCTGGGCGCAGCCGACGCCAGCCTGGGCATCGAGTTCGCCCGCGTCTACCAGCCCGAAGTGATCCTGATGGACATCAACCTGCCCGGCATCAGTGGTGTCGAAGCGCTGAAGATCCTGCGCGCCGACCCGGCCACCGCCCACATCCCGGTGATCGCGCTGAGCGCCAATGCCGTGCCGCGCGACATCCAGAAAGGGCTGGAGGCGGGCTTCTTCAACTACCTCACCAAACCCATCAAGGTGGTCCAGCTCATGGAGGCGGTGGATGCTGCCTTGCAGGTTGCTGAAACCACCAGCGGCCCCGCCGCGCACCAGGAATCCGCATGAACCTCACCCCGCAAGAACGGCTCAATGCCCGCATCCTGATCGTGGACGATCAGCCGGTCAACGTGAGCCTGCTCGAAGAAATGCTGCAGGAAGCCGGCTACACGCGGGTCTCCAGCACCACGGAGCCCGAACAGGTCTGCGCCATGCACCGCAAGGCGCCGTTCGACCTGATCCTGCTCGACCTGCAGATGCCGGGCATGGACGGCTTCCAGGTGATGGAAGGCCTCAAGGCCAACACCGCCGAAGACGACTACCTGCCGGTGCTGGTGATCACCGCCCAGCCCGGCCACAAGCTGCGCGCGCTGCAGGCCGGCGCGAAGGACTTCGTCAGCAAGCCGTTTGACCTGGTCGAGGTCAAGGCGCGCATCCACAACCTGATCGAGGTGCGCCTGCTGCACCGGCAACTGGCGCGGCACAACCACTACCTGGAACAGCTGGTGCAGGAGCGCACTGCCGAGCTGCGCGAGAGCGAGGCGCGCTACCGCGCCCTGACCGAACTGGCCACCGACTGGTACTGGGAGCAGGACGGCGAGGGCCGCTTCACCAAGGTGTCGGGCCCGGTGCTGGAGATGCTGGGCCTGCAGGTGGACGCCCTGAACGGCAGCAGCAGCGCCGAGCAGATCGAGGACGGCTGGAACCTGGCCGAACGCGAGACGCTGCGCGCCCGCATCGCGGCGCGCAGCCCGTTTCTGGACATGGTGCTGAGCCGTGTCTTGCCTGATGGTGCGGTTCGCCAGTACCGCGTGAGCGGCACGCCGATGTTCGACGCCAGCTGCACACTGATCGGCTACCGCGGTGTTGGGGTCGAGATCCAGGCTTCCGGGATGCGTTGAGGGGGACTTCACCTCGCGCTGCGGCAGGCGCTGCACGGCAGCGATGGCGCATTCCATCGTGATGAACGCAGGCTCATCAGGATGACGAAGTACCCAGCCCAGGGCACCGCCGGGCCGGCTTTGCCGGACGGCCAGTGCCGCCCCCCCTAAGGGGGGGTAGCGCGAAGCGCTGCAGGGGGGAGCCCTTACTCCCGCGGCTCGCCGTCCCGGTTGACGGTGATGCTGCGGCCGGGGGGCGAGAGCATTTGCGCGCGGTGCGTGATGCCGCGGAAGCGGTAGGTCACATCCCAGTAAGCGGGTTCGCTCTGGCTGACGGTGCTGCAGCGTTGCACGTCCTGTGTGCTCACCGGGTTGCCGTAGCGGTCGCGACCGACCTGGGAGCCGATCGCCGCACCCGCCACCACACCGCCCGCGGTGGCCAGATCCCGACCACTGCCGCCACCGATCTGGTGACCGATCACGCCGCCGATGACGGCGCCCACGAGCGCACCACCGACATTCGGTGCCTGACGCTGCTGCACCTGTTCGCGTTCGATCCAGCAGCGCTGCTCTGGCTGCCCCATCACGGCGCGGACCGACAGCACCTCGGCCTCAAACAGGGCCTCGTTCTGGCGGCGGCGGTAGTCGCGCCGCTGTTCGCGCTGGCTGGGGGCTACCAGCACCTGTGGGGGTGCCTGCTGCACCATCGGCTGTTGTTCGTACACCGGGTAGGGCACGGCGCAGCCGGCGAGGCCCAGTGTGGCTACGGCGGCCAGCCAGAGGGCTGAGTGCCGGAGGGAAAAGCGGTGTGACTGTGTCATGGAGTGTCCTTTGCGTGAAGGGGAAACGTTGCAGGTCGAAGTTCCACGGTAATCCTTGAAATCCCTCCGGTCTGTGCGCTGACGAACACCCGGGCAGGGGTTCGTCGGTTGCGTCGGTTGCGTCGGTTGCGGCCGTTGCGGCCGTTGCGGGCGCGGTGATCTGTTCGTCAGCGCACAGACGTGCAGCGGCCCTGAACCTAAAAGGGTTGGAACGGGAAACACCACCCCGCGCCCCACACGACCCGATCACGGAGACGACCATGTCAAAAATTCCTTCCATGTCCCCCAGCTGGGACACCTCGTCGGTTGGCCACCCGGCGGACATTTCGTTGCGGGAGCGCTCGGCGCTGGGCGATCACCTGGCCCATTGCGGCGCCCAGCGTGGACCCTTGCAGACCTTGCGCAACGGCGCCGACGAACTCCAGGGCATGCTGGCCGGGCGTGTGATCACGTCGGCGGTGGTGCTCACCCTGCTGTTCGGCGGTTCCTGGCTCATGCTGTAAGTGGCCGCAGCGAGCCTGCAAGCGCAATGGGCCTGGGTACCACAGAAAATCGAGCGCATGCTGGACGCCGCCCGCGGCGTCGCGCTCGAACCGATCCGCTCGGAGCTCTTTGGCGTTGCACGTTTTGAGCAACACGGTCGCAGCCTGGGCGTGTCGCACCGGGCCGGGCGCGCGGGCTTTGGCCAGGCCACGTTCTACCCGCGCCTGCAGAGCAACATCCGCAGCCTGCGGGCGGCCTACCAGTACATCGCGCACGAGGCCCACGAAGGGCACGACATCAGCCCCGCGGCCGAATGGCTGTTTGACAACTTCCACCTGATCGAAAGCCAGCTGCGGGAAATCCGCGAAGGCCTGCCGGCGCGTTATTACCGTTCGCTGCCGATGCTGCAGGAGCCGCCGCTGGTGGGGTTGCCGCGCATCTACGGCGTGGCCTGGGCCTATGTCGCGCACACCGACAGTGCCTTTGACGAAAGCCTGCTGGTCCACTTTCTCGACGCCTACCAGGACGCGCGAGAACTCAGCCAGGGCGAGCTGTGGGCGCTGCCCACCACCTTGCGCGTGGTGCTGGTGGAAAACCTGCGCCGCCTGGCCGACCGCATCGCCAGCCACAAGGCCGCGCACGACCTCGCCAGCCTGTGTGCCAGCCGCATCGAAGAACTGTCGCTGGGTGCGGTCACGTCGATGCACGGGCTCATGGGGCAGCGCGGGGTGGGCGATGTCTTTCTGTCGCAACTGGCGCAAAGCCTGGTGGGACACGCCACCGCTGGCGACTCGCCCCTGGCGCAGGTGCGCCGGTGGTTGCTGGACATGGTGCCCGACCTGGCCGTGCTGCAGGCCCATCACCACGCGGCCCAGGCCGCCGACCACCTGAGCGTGGGCAACGCCGTGACCGCGCTGCGCCTGATCGGAGCGGCCGACTGGCCCGCCATCGTGGCGCGCACCAGCCGCGTGGTCCGGGTGATGCTGCGTTCGCCGGTGTTCGAAGCCGAGGACGACGCCACGCGCGACACCACGCTGCACGGCATCGAGCGCCTGTCCACCCAGAGCGGGCTGGGCGAGGCCGCGGTGGCCCAGGTGCTGCTGGTGCTGATGGACGGCGCCAGCGGCACCGCTGCGCTGGCCGGCCACTGGCTGCGCGGCGAAGGCCGCGCCACGCTGGAGCAGGCGCTCGGCCTGAAACACCGCGTGGCGGGTCTGTGGCGCTCGTTCACCGGGTTCTCGCGCACGCCCGCCTACCTGGGCGCGATGCTGGCGGGCACGCTGCTGCTGGTGGCGGGGCTGCTGCACCGGCCCGACTGGCTGGCCGCGGGCTGGCCGGTCCAGCTCGGCAGCGCGCTGGTGGGTCTGGTGATGCTGCTGCCCGCGTCCGAAGCCGTGGTGGCGGTGCTCAACCGCCTGATCGGCGAGTCGGTGAAACCCGCGCACCTGCCGCGCCTGCTGCTGGCCGAGGGCATTCCGCCGCAGGCGCGGGTGATGGTGGTGGTGCCGGCCCTGCTGAACCACCCCGCCGGCATCGCGCAGACGGTGCACCGGCTGCAGCTGCACCACCTCGCCAACCCCGAAGCCAACGCCCAGTTCGCCCTGCTCAGCGACTGGTGCGATGCCGACACCGAACACCGGCCCGAAGACCAGGCCCTGCTGTCGTACGCGCAAGACCAGCTCGCCGCGCTCAACACGCGCCACCCGGTGGCGCCGGGCCGCCCGCCGCGTTTCCTGCTGCTGCACCGCGCCCGCAGCGAGAGCGCCACGCAGCGCCAGTGGCTGGGCTGGGAACGCAAGCGCGGCAAGCTGGAGCAGCTGGTGGCTGCTCTGGCCACCGGAGCGCCGGGGCCCTTCTTCGAGTTCGGCGAACTCTCGCGCATGGCGCCGCACACGCGTTACCTCTTCACCCTCGACAGCGACACCCAGCTGCCGCCGGGGCGCCTGCGCACCCTGGTGGGCGTGGCCGAACACCCGGACAACCAGCCCCGGCTGGACGCCAGCGGGCGGCGCGTGCTGCAGGGCTACGGCATCCTGCAGCCGCGCGTGGTGCCGCCGCTGGCGGGGGAGGGCACGCGCACCGCCTGGCAGTGGCTGTTCGACGGCCAGGCCGGCATCGACCCCTACAGCGCCATGAGCTCGGACGTGTACCAGGACCTGTTTGGCGAAGGCAGCTTCACCGGCAAGGGCCTGCTGCACGTGGCCACGCTGCACGCCGTGCTGGGCCAGCGCCTGCCGACCGGGCAGGTGCTCAGCCACGACCTGCTCGAAGGCGCCCTGGTGCGCTGCGCCGTGGTGACCGACGTGACCCTGATCGAACCCGACCCCGACCACGCCGACGCCGCCGCCTCGCGCGGGCACCGCTGGGCCCGCGGCGACTGGCAGCTGCTGCCCTTCCTGCTGCACGGGCGCCAATGGCCACTGGGCACCATCAACCGCTGGAAACTGTTTGACAACCTGCGCCGCTCGCTGGTGGCGCCGGCCTGCCTGCTGCTCATCGGCCTGGCCATGGCGGGTCTGGGCCTGTCGCTGCCCGCGGCGCTGGCGCTCACGCTGGCCGCCCACGCCGCCGGCCCGCTCATGGGCGCGCTGGCGGGCTGGGTGCCGAGCCATTGGCGCCTGCTGGGCCAGCGCACCCTGACCGCTGCGGCGCTGGACCTGCTGCGCGCGCTGGGCGGCGGACTCTGGCACCTGACGCTGCTGCCACAGCAGGCGCTGCTCGCGCTCGACGCCGTGCTGCGCACCCTGCACCGGCTGCTGGTGAGCCGCCGGCACCTGCTCGAATGGACCACCGCAGAAGCGGCCCAGGCCGGACTGGGGACCGGCCTGCCGGCCACCCTGTGGCGCCACCGCGCCGGGCCGCTGGTCGCGTTCGCCCTGGCGGGCGGCCTGTGGCTGCTCACGCCGGTCCCCGGCGCACTGGCGCTGGCCGTGCTCGGGCTGTGGGCGCTGGCGCCGCTGCTGGTGTGGCTGGGCAACACCCCGTGGCCGCGCCGCCGCGCTGCGCTGGTGGCGGCCGACCGCGAACTGCTGGAAGGTGTGGCGCGCGACACCTGGCGACTCTTCGAGCGCTGCGTGGACGCCGACAACCACCACCTGCCGCCCGACAACCTGCAGACCGCGCCCTACGAGATGGTGGCGCACCGCACCTCGCCCACCAACATCGGCCTGTATCTGCTGAGCACCGCCTGCGCGCGCCAGTTCGGCTGGATCGGCACGCAGGAGTTGCTGACGCGGCTGGAAGCCACGCTCGCCACCCTGCTGCAGATGGAGCGCCACCGCGGCCATTTCCTGAACTGGTACGACACCCGGACCCTGCATCCGCTGCCGCCGCGCTACGTGTCCACGGTGGACAGCGGCAACCTCTGTGCGCACCTGCTCGCCGTCGCCCAGGCCTGCACCGAGCTGGCCCGCGATCCACACGCCGCGCTGGCCGGCGCCGGGGCGCTGCGTTTGTCGCACCAGCGGCTGCAGCCGCGCCTGGGCCTGCTGCAGACCCTGCTGCACCGGCCCCTGGCGCAGACCGCCATCGGCCGGCTGCTGGAGACCGTCGCACCCGAACCCTGCGAACCCGTGGCCTGCGCCGCCTTTCACGCCCTGCTGCAGGAAGCCCGTCGCGAACTGGGTGGCCTGACCCAGGCACACCACCCGGCCATCGTGAGTCACATCACCACGCCACAGGACGAACTGGTCTGGTTGCTGGGCGACCACCTCGCCACGCTGCACTCCACCTGCCAGGACGCCGCCGCGGTGGGCGCGGGCAGCAGCGAGCGTGCCACCCAGCGCCTGCTGGACCTCGCCGCTGCGCTGGAGGCGCTGGCCTGGGCACCCGACTTCCACTTTCTCTACAACCCCAAACGCCACCTGCTGCACATCGGTTACCGCCTTGATGAGCAGCAACTCGATACCAGCTACTACGACCTGCTGGCCTCCGAGTCGCGCAGCAGCAGCCTGGTCGCCATCGCCAAGGGCGACCTGCCGGTGCGCCACTGGGCGGCGCTGGGCCGGCCGTTCTTCGCCAGCGGGCGGCGCGCCGTGCTGCGTTCCTGGTCGGGCTCGATGTTCGAGTACCTGATGCCCTCGCTGGTGGCCGCCGAGCCGCGCGGCAGTGCCCTGCGCGAAGCCGGGCGCTCGGCCCTGCAGGAGCAGATGGCCTTCGTGCACGGCACGGCCATGCCCTGGGGTATCTCCGAAAGCGCCTACGCCGGTCAGGACCACACCCTGGCCTACCAGTACGCGCCCCAGGGCGTGCCGCGCCTGGCCCTGCGTCGCACCCCGGTGGACGTCCGCGTGATCGCACCCTACGCCACCGTGCTCGCGACCCAGGTGGATCCGGCGCTGGCCTGCGACAACCTGCGGCGCCTGGGCGCGCTGTCGGCGCGCGGGCGCTACGGCTTCTTCGAGGCGCTGGACTTCACCCCCGCGCGGCAGACCCACGGCGGGCGCTTCACCGTGGTCCACACCTTCATGGCGCACCACCAGGGCATGAGCCTGGTGGCACTGGCCAATGTGCTGCGCGGTGGCATGGCGCAACGCTGGGGCATGGCGCATCCGCGCATGGAGGCGGTGGCTTCGCTGCTGCACGAGCGCGCGCCGCGCGAACTGCCCGCACTGCAGGCGCCGCTGCGACTGCCGCTGCAGGCCTTGCAACGCCGCGCGCCCGACCACATCCGCACGCTCACCCCCGGCGCGCAGGCGCTGGAGCCCACGCAGCTGCTGGGCAACGGACGCTACAGCGTCACGCTGCGCGCCAACGGCGCGGGCTGGAGCCGCTGGGGCCAGACCGGCATCACGCGCTGGCGCGACGACGCGCTGCGCGACGCCTGCGGCAGCTTCGTCTACCTGCGCCTGGACGCCGCCGGCGCGCCGGTGTCGGTCACGAGTCACCCGGCGCCCGATCCCCAGGCGGTCTACAGCTGCTGCTTCCACACCGACCGCGTGTGTTTCGATGCGGTCTGGCCCGAGCTGCGGATCAACACCACGGTCTGGGTCAGCCCGGAAGACGACGTCGAGCTGCGCAAGGTGGTGCTGTCCAACCTGAGCGATCAGCCCATCGAGCTGGAGCTGATCTCGGCCTTCGATGTGACCCTGGCCAGCCACGCCGCCGACGAGGCGCACCCGGCGTTCTCCAACCTGTTCGTCAAGACCGACTGGCTGCCCGAGCAGCAGGCGCTGCGCTGCGTGCGCGCGCCGCGCCTGGTGACCGAGCCAGCGATGCAGGCGGCGCATTTTGTCGCCGACACCGAGGGCGAGGTGCTGGGGCTGCGCTGCCAGACCGACCGCCTGCGCTGGCTCGGCCGCCACCACACGCCGGGCCAGCCGCTGGCACAGATGGACCCGGTGCCGCTGGAACCCTGCGCGCTGGCCACCGGCCTGGACCCGGTGGCCGCGCTCGGCGTGCGCCTGCTGATCGCCCCGGGCGCGCAGGCCACGGTCACCTTCGCCACCGCCGCCAGCGACGATGCGGGCACGCTGCGCGCCGTGATCGACAAGTACCGCCAGCCCAGCTACGTGGCGCGTTCCTCGATGATGTCGGCCACGCTGGCCGGCATTTCGGCGGTGCCGCACCGCCCGCGCACCGACTACCTGCCCGCGCTGCAGGCCCTGACCACCGCCCTGGTGCTGACGCTGCCCAGGCTGGACATGCCGCCGGCAGGTCCCACGAACGCGCCACCGCACCGCAGCGACCGGCGCCTGCTCTGGCCGCTGGCGATGTCGGGTGACCGCCCGCTGCTGCTGGTGCACGCCGGGGCGCCACAGGGACTGGGTCTGCTGCGCGTGCTGGCGCTGGTGTTGCGCGAGTGGTCGCGCGCTGGCGTGGCCTGCGATGTGGTGGTGCTCAGCCACGAGGTGCACTCGTACCACATGCCGCTGCAGCGCGAGCTCACCCTGCTGATCGAACAGCACGCGGCCGACCGGCAGGCCCGCCCCGGACCGGCCGTGACCGGCCTGCACCTGTTGCGGGCCGACGAGCTGTCGCCCGGACAGGTCACCACGCTGCGGCAGCTGGCGCGCGTGCAGCTGCAGGCCGACGGCCAGGCCCTGCTGCACCAGGTGCTCGGCTGGTGCGACCGCCACGAAACGCCGGTGGCGGGGCCGTGGGGAAGCGCGCGGGCGGTGTCCGACCCGGTGCCCCTGCGCCTGGGCGAGACCGCGGCCGCGCCGGCCGAAGGCGTGTTTTCGGACGGCATCGGCGCGTTCGCCTTTGCGGCGAGCGCCGCGCAGACGCCGCAGCGGCCCTGGTGCAACGTGCTGGCCAACCCCGGTTTTGGTGCGCTGGTGTCCGAGAGCGGCGGCGGCAACACCTGGGCGGGCAACAGCCGCCTGAACCAGCTCACCGCCTGGGCCAACGACCCCGTGGGCGACCCGCCGTCCGAGTGTTTCCTGCTGCAGGACCGCCGCACGCGCGAGGTCTGGAGCCTGACCCCGTCGGCCTGGGCCGCCCAGGGCATCAGCTACCAGGTGGTGCACGGCCAGGGTCTCACCACCATCAGCCACCGGCACGGCTCGCTGGCCGTGTCGGTGAGCTGGTGCGTCGATGCAGACACCGCGGTCAAGCAGGTGCGCATCCGGCTGGTGAACCACGGCAGCGGCAAGGCCCACCTGCGCATCACCGGCCTGGTGGAATGGATGATGGGCGAGAAGCGCAGCGACCGCGCCAGCCTGCTGAGCCAGCCGGATTTCGAGAGCCCGCCAGGCGCCGGCCTGATCGGGCTGCTCTGCACCCAGACCGAGGCCGCGGGTGGTTTTGGCGATGGCACCGCTTTCTTTTGCGAATCGCACGAAGGTGTGGACGACCCCGAGGGCCTGGACTGGACCTGCGACCGCCGCGCCTTCTTCGACCGGCAGGGCCAGCTGGTGCTGCCGCAGCGCCTGGGGCAGCGCAGCGGTCACGGGCTGGACCCGTGTGCCGCGCTCTCCCGGCCGGTCACGCTGCGCCCCGGCGCGGCGCTCGACCAGGTCTTCCTCCTCGGCTACGCGCCCAGCCCGGAGGCGGCGCGTGCGCTCATGCGCCAGGCCACCGCCAGCAACGCCCGCGAGCGCGAACGCCGCACCCTGGCACGCTGGGACATGCTGCTCGGCAGCACCCAGGTGAAGACGCCCGACCCGCTCTTTGACACCCTCGTCAACCGCTGGCTGCTCTACCAGACCGTGTCCTCGCGCCTGTGGGCCAAGGCCGGCTTCTACCAGGCCGGCGGCGCCACCGGCTACCGCGACCAGCTGCAGGACGCGATGGCCCTGGTGGGGGCCGACCCGGCCATCCTGCGCGCGCAGATCGTGCTCTGTGCCTCGCGCCAGTTCGAGGCCGGCGACGTGCAGCACTGGTGGCACGCGCCG
The DNA here is from genome assembly GCA_030653975.1 of Hydrogenophaga sp. Classification (GTDB taxonomy): domain Bacteria; phylum Pseudomonadota; class Gammaproteobacteria; order Burkholderiales; family Burkholderiaceae_C; genus Hydrogenophaga. The sequence goes on from JAURYH010000040.1 coordinate 73,049, forward strand.
GGCGGCGCTGGCGTGCGCACGCAATTTTCCGACGACCTGCTGTGGCTGCCCTATGCCACCACGCACTACCTGAACGCCACAGGCGACACCGCCCTGCTGGACGAGCCTGTGCACTTTCTCGAAGGCGCGCCGGTGCCCGAGGGCGCGGAAGACCGCTACGACACGCCCGCCATCAGCACCGCATCCGCCAGCGTCTACGAACACGGCGCGCGCGCCATCGACCGCAGCCTGCCAGTGGGTGCCCACGGCCTGCCGCTGATGGGCAGCGGCGACTGGAACGACGGCATGAACCGCGTCGGCAGCGAGGGCCGGGGCGAGTCGGTCTGGCTGGCCTGGTTCCTGTGCTTCATCGTGGCCGACTGGCTGCCGCTGGCGCGCGCACGCGGCGAGCGCGACCGGGCCAGAAACTGGGAAGCCGCGCTCACGGGCTGGCGCGTCGCGCTGGGCAGCGAGGCCTGGGACGGTGCCTGGTTCAAGCGCGCCTTCTTTGACGATGGCAGCGCGCTGGGTTCGGCCACGCAGGCCGAGGCCCGCATCGACCTGATCGCGCAGGCCTGGAGCGTGCTCTCGGGCCAGACCTCGCCCGAGCGCCAGCGCCTGGCGATGGACGCGGTGGAGGCCCATCTGGTGGACCCGGTGCACGGCCTGATCCGCCTGCTGAACCCGCCGCTGCAAAACGCCAGCCCCAGCGCCGGTTACATCCAGGCCTACCCGCCGGGCGTGCGCGAGAACGGCGGGCAGTACGCCCATGCCGGCGTCTGGGCCCTGATGGCCGCGGCGAAGCTGGCGCTGCGGGAACCGGGCAACACCTACGCCCGCAACACACCCTACCGCTACTTCACCTACCTGAGCCCGGCACACCGCGCGGCGCACCCGCAGTGGGGCGCGTCTTATGGTGTGGAGCCCTATGTGATGGCGGCCGATGTCTACAGCGCGCCGCCCTTTGAGGGCCGCGGCGGCTGGAGCTGGTACACCGGCGCCGCGGGCTGGCTGCACCGCGCCGCGCTGGGCTCCATCCTGGGTCTGCAGATGGGCGCCGAAGACCTGTGTTTCACCCCCTGCCTGCCCACGCACTGGCCCCGCGCCGAGTTGACACTGGTGCGCAACGGGCACAGCATGCGTTTTGTGCTGGTGCGTGGCGAACCGCTGGCGGCCCTGGCCACCTGCACCGACCCCCATGCCCAGTTGCTGCGGGTGGGTGAGTCCCTGCGCTGGACCGATCTGCCGCAAAACAGCTGTTTTGTCGTGCCGTTGTTACCCGCCGCCTGACCGGCGAGCCAGGGTGATCGGGTCCTGTCCGTGACAGGACCGGCTTTTGTGCGTCAGCGAACAGACAAAACACCTTCCGGGGTATAAGCTACCGCACGCACCCAACTGCCCGGTTCACGTTCCGCGCAGGCTGTCACAACGGCCCGTACCGCGGTCGAAAGAGCATTCACAAGAGGGAGATGAACGATGGATATTGAGCCGGACCAGTCCGCCAACCAATTGCTGGCCTCGTTGCCAGCATCCGAATGGCAACGCATGGGTCCGCTGCTGGAGGCGGTGGACCTGCCGCTGGGCCAGGTGCTCTACGAGTCCGGCAGCAAGATGGGCCACGTCTACTTCCCGATCAACGCCATCGTCTCGCTGCTGTACGTGATGGAAGACGGCTCGTCGGCCGAGATCGCCGTGGTGGGCAAAGAGGGCCTGGTCGGCATCGCGCTCTTCATGGGCGGCGAGACCACGCCCAGCCGCGCCGTCGTGCAGAGCGCCGGCCAGGGTTACCGCCTGCGCGCGGCCGACATCAAGCAGGAATTCAACCGCTCGGGGCCGGTGCTGCACCTGCTGCTGCGCTACACCCAGGCGCTCATCACCCAGATGGCGCAGACGGCGGTGTGCAACCGCCACCATTCGCTGGACCAGCAGCTCTGCCGCTGGCTGCTGCTGAGCCTGGACCGCCTGAACGGCAACGAACTGGTGATGACGCAGGAGCTGATCGCCAACATGCTGGGCGTGCGCCGCGAGGGCGTGACCGAAGCCGCGCTCAAGCTGCAAAAACTCGGCATCATCCGTTATGCACGGGGTCACATCACCGTGATCGACCGCGACGCGCTGGAAACGCGTGTCTGCGAGTGTTATGCCGTGGTCAAGAAAGAGTACGACCGCCTGCTGCCCCACCGCCTCGCGGTCTGAGAAGGGCTCTCGATCTGGGTGCGGTATCGAACAGACACCGCCGGGTACCTGCCGTTACAAAGCCAGACGGATGGGCGCGTTTTGCGCGGATCCTGCACCAGGGCACCTGCCATGATCGAACTCGCGAACAAAGCCAAACCGCCGGCGCCGGAGCCCCTCACGCCGGAGCAGCAGAAAGACGCCATGACCAGCGAAGGCGCACCGCCAGCGGGGCCGAAGCGTCCGTCGGAACCGCCAGCGCCGGTGCGACCCACCTGGAGCCTGCCACAGGCCGCCCTGGGCACGCCTGTGACACGGCGCCGCTGAAACGCCGCAGCCGGAGAGCGCACCGATGCAACACAAAGCCCGCTTGCGCACGCGCGATGCCCTGGAACAGTTGCGGCTGGATCACGAGGTGATCCGCAAGCTGCTGCGCGAGTACGACAACGTGCGCCTGGTCGAGGGCTGCGGCCCCGAGCAAAAAGCCGAGATCGTGGACCGGCTGTGCGAGGCGCTGAGCCTGAATGCGCAGATCGAGGAAGAAGTCTTTTACCCGGGGGTGCGCCCGGTGCTGGACTGCGACGCCCGCGCCCAGGCGGTCCTGTGGGACCGCACGGCGCTGCGCGACCTGATCGCGCGGATCGACGAAATGGACCCCGCCGATCCCGGCTACGACGCCATGGTCAACGACATCGGCGACTGCGTGCTGCCCCGCATGGACGAGGTGCGGGCGGTCCTGTTTGTGGCGGTGCGCGGGGTGGGGGTGGACACCGCCTTGCTGGGCGAACAGATGGCCCGCTGGCGCCGCGCGCAGCAACAGGATGTCACCCTGCTGGGCTTGCCGCCACCGCGGAAGGTGCCGTTGTCCGGCTGGCCGGCGGACTGCCATCTGACGCTGGCCTGAACCCCACGCAAAAAGCCCGCCAGCCGTGTTGCCACGGTGGCGGGCTTTTGTTCGCCTGGAACAGGGCTCAGCGGGTGCCGGTGACTTCCACCTCGACGCGGCGATCGGGCTGCAGGCAGTTGATCAGCGCGCTGCGCGCCAGGTTGTCCGAACAATCGCCCGCCGCGGTCACGGGCTGGGTTTCGCTCTTGCCGACGGCGCTGATGCGGGTCGGGTCGATGTTGCCGCTGGTCACGAGGTAGTTCTTGACGGATTCGGCGCGCTCTTCGGACAGCGTCTGGTTGTATGCCGTGGAGCCCAGGCGGTCGGTGTGGCCTTCGACGCGGATCGACTCGTAGCGGGTGCCGCTGAGCTGGCTGCTGAACTTGTCGAGTTCGACCCGGCCTTCGGGGCGCACGGTGGACTTGTCAAAGCCGAACAGCGTGTCGGCGGAAAAGCTCACGCGCTGGGGCACGGGCGCCATCACCACCGGTGCAGGCATCGGTGCCACGGCGACGGGCGCCGGCATCGGGGCAGGTGCCACGTAGACCGGCGCAGCCGCCACACGCACTGGCGCACGGCCGAACGGGAACACCAGGCTGACCGAGGCAACGTCGACGTTGGCGCGGCCCCCGGTGGCGTTCTTGATGCGGTAGCGCTCCACCTCGCCGCGGATCCACAACGCCGATGTCATCTCGTATTGCACGCCGAGACCCACCTTGACGTTGGTGGCGCGATGTTTGCTGCTCGACGATATGCCGGCGCCAGCGCCGGTGCCGCTGAAGCTTTCCTGGGACCAGGCGTGCTGTGCGCCCACTCGGGCCAGCGCGGAGAAGCGTTCGGTCAGTGGCAGGGTACCCACCAGGTCGAGGTTGATGCCGTGCACCCGGGTCTCGCCGGACAGCGTGCCGCGGGGCGCGGTGCGGGTGGTGAAGCTGGTCTTGCCGAGGTCGAAATAGCCGCCCTCGACGGCGATGTTGCGGTTGATCTGGTAGCCGCCAAAGACCTTGAAGGCGGTGTCCTTGTTGTCGCTGTCGCTGCCGATGGTGTTGACACCGGGCAGCAGGATGCCGGTGGTGCGGGCGGGATCCATCTCGGTGCGTGACTGGCCGACCGAGCCACCGCCGTAGAAATGGCTCGTGTCCTGCGCGTACGCAGATGACGCCAGGAAAGTGGCCATGCCGGCGACGCCGAGCAGGTGGAGAACAGTCAGTTGTTTCATGGGGATCTTTCTCGCGTCTGGGACGCATTGCGCGGATTGCACCCCCTGTTTTTAGGGGATGGCGGAAACAGCGTCCGTACGTTGGCGTACATGTGCCAAACAGCCACACCCCCAGTTCTTTTGCCCCTGTGTGCGCTGACAGACAGTCAGGCGCCCCGCGGGCTCGCACACTGTTTTTCAGTTCGCCAAGGACATGCCGTCCGGAGCGGACTTCATGACGCCGCCCCTCCCGGGAGGCGCTGAGCCACCAGGGACACCGCACGCTCATGGCACACGCCGAAAACCTCCTGCTGCAGCAACTGCCGAAAGCCGACCGACGGCATCTGCTGGACCAGTGCGAACCTTTTGACCTGGAGCTGTCGGCCGAACTCAGCGTGCGCGGTCAGCCGCTGAGCCACGCGCACTTCCCGCTGGAGGGTTTCATCTCGCTGGTGATCGATGTCGACGACTACCCGGCGCTGGAAGTGGGCATGGTGGGGCGTGAGTCCATGCTCGGTTCCGAGCTGGTGCTGGGTCTGGCGAAGACGCCCTGGCGGGCGCTGGTCCAGGGGGCGGGCAGGAGCTGGCGCATCGGCGCTGAAGCCTTGCGCGCGGAGATCGCGAGCAGCCTGCCGTTGCAGGAGGTGATGCAGTCCAGCCTGCTGGTGCGGCTGCACCAGCAGACGCTGGCTTCCGCCTGCGAGCGTTTTCACGAGATCGGGCCGCGCCTGGCGCGCTGGCTGTTGATGAGCCAGGACCGCGCCCAGGTGGACAGTTTTCACGTCACGCAGGAGTTCATGGCGCTGATGCTGGGTGTGCGGCGTGTGGGGGTGACGGAGGCGGCCGGGGCGTTCCAGCAGAGTGGTTTCATCGCCTACCACCGGGGTGAACTGACGGTGCTCAACCGGGCAGGGCTGGAGGCCGAGGCCTGCAGCTGCTACGCCGCCGACAAACAGTTCCATGCGGAACTGACGGGACGAAAGCCCTGAACCACGGCACCGGGCTGCTGCCCGGGCCGGTGGTCTGCCGCAGGCGAGCAGCGTGTCGAGCGGGTTATTTCAACCAGCTGTCGTCAGCCCGGTCTTCCCAGTCCTTGAGCTGCTTTTCGGCCTCGTCCTTGGCGATGCCGTAGCGCTCCTGGATCTTGCCAGCCAGCTGGTCGCGGTGACCGGCCACGACCTGCAGGTCGTCGTCGGTCAGCTTGCCCCATTGCTGCTGGGCCTTGCCGGTGAGTTGTTTCCAGTTGCCTTGAATGGTGTCCCAGTTCATGCGGTGTCCTCCGTTGGCGGGTGAACAGGAACGTTCACCACAGTTCCCTTTTTAGGTCGGGCAGGGGTCAGCGTCTGTGCGCTGGCGAACGGTTCTGGATTCGCCAGCAGCAGACCGGGCAAGGGGCTCACAGCACCAGCCGCTGCGCGTAGCCCGTCATCTCCAGATAACCGCGACCGACGTGGTTGCCGTTGCTGTCGAACAGGTCGGACAGGCCTTCCCAGTAGACCGTGCCGGTGCTGGCCCGGCTGTCGAGTTCCTGCGGGTCGATCACGGCCTTGACGGTGTAGAAGTCCGCGGGCGTGCGGACCATCCATTCGACGGGATAGCGCGCGCGGGTGCGCGGGCTGGTCCAGAAACGTTGCGGCACCCAGTCCACCTCGCCGGGCCGGAAGCGGTAGATGTCGGTGGGGCTCTGCGCACTGCCCGCGGCGCGGAACGAACCACCGGCCCAGACCTTGCTGCCGTCTTTGCGGCGCAGCTGGAAAGCGGTGACGCAGTGGCCGTCGAACAGGTTCATGCCGATCCAGTCCCAGCCCACGGCCTCGGGGTGCAGCAGGGCTTCGCTCCACTCGTGGTCGAGCCAGGCCTTGCCCGCGGTGACTGCGAAAGTCTGGCCCTGAAAGCCGAGCGTGCCGCGCACATCCAGCTGGGGATGGCTGACGTAGAAGCTGGACTGCACCGGGTCGGGGCCCTTGCGCGAAAAGCCCCGCTCGCCCTGCAGCAGGATGGCCTGGGTGGGCGTGGCGTCGATCGCGATGCGCAGTGTCTCGCCGCTCACCCGGGTGGTGATGACGCCGTCGGGCCGGCGCTGGATGAACCAGTCGCCCAGCGCCACATGGGTGTCGGCCTCCAGCGCGTACACGCCGCGCCCGGTGGCAGCGGGCGGCTCGCCGTTCCAGCGCGCGATGCGCTCGTCGTGCCAGAGCCGCTGGCCTTGCACGTCGGTGATGGCGGCGTGGGCAAACACGAGCTGCTTGGCCGCCAGCCGGCTCTGGAGGGCCTGCGTGCCATCGACGCGGCTGCGGAAGAAAGTGACCTGGAAACCGAAGGCGCGGCCCTGCGCGTCCTGCGCGTGGCCGGTGAGGTACCACCACTCGGTGCGTGTTTGGTTGTGTGTGCCGTGGTCGCGTGGGAACACCAGCTCGCGCGGCACGAGAACGCCCGGGGTCTCGCGGGCTTGCGCGTGCAAGCGGGGCAGGGCGAGGCTGGCCGCGGTGCCGAGCAGCAGCGTGCGGCGATTCGGGTGTTCGGTGGGTTTCACCAGTCCTCCTTCACGGCCTGCACGGCGTCGCGGCCGGCGGCGGCGCGCCCGGCCAGCCAGGCGGTGGCGGTGCCGGCGATCACCACCGCCACGCACAGCGCCAGCAGCCGCCCCCAGGGCAGCACCAGGTCCATGGTCCAGTGGAAACTCTGCGGGTTGACCACGTGCACCAGCACCAGGCTCACGCCCAGGCCCAGCGCCAGCCCGGCGAGCGCGCCAAGCACCGTCCAGGCCAGGCCTTCGAGCGCGACCACGCCAAGAATCTGCCGCCGCGTCAGGCCCAGGTGCGCCAGCAGGCCAAACTCCTTGCGCCGCGCCAGCACCTGCGCGCTGAAGCTGGCCGCGACACCGAACAGGCCGATGCCAATGGCCACCGCCTGCAGCCAGTAGGTGACGGCGAAACTGCGGTCGAAGATGCGCAGCGAGGTGGCGCGGATCTGCCCGGCCGACGCGAACTCGATCAGGCTCTCGGCGCCCTGGTCCGCGGCCAGCGCGCGGATGGATGCGCGCACCGCGTCTTCGTCGGCGCCGGGTGCGAGGTGCAGCGCGAGGTCGTTCACGCGCGCGTCGCCCGAAAGGCGCACGAAATCGGCACGGTCCATCACCACGCTGCCGTGCTGGCGCGCGTAGTCGCGCCAGACGCCGGCGACGAAGAAGCGCGTGTGGCCACCGGCCGGAAAGGCCTGCGCCAGGGCCGGCAGCCAGCCGCCGGGCACCGCACCGTGCAGGTCCAGCATGGCCTCGCTCACGTACACCGCCACCACGGGCTCGTTCGCCGTGGCCGGCGGCAGCGGCACCGGCAAACCGACCAGGGGCAGGCGCTGACCGGCCGATTCCCCTTCGTTCATGTCCAGTGGACGCGCCAGCAGGGTCACGGCGGGCAGCGTGGCACTGAGCTGCAGCGAGGTGGCGCGCAACGGGTCCACCCGCGCCACGCCCGGCAGGGCCGCAACGGCCAGCACGAAATCGGGCGGCAGGCTGTTGCCGTCGCCCGGGCCGCTGCCGCCGGAGCGCACATAGAGCTGCGCCGGCAACACACCGTCGAGCCACTGCGTGACCGAGTCGCGAAAACTCGCCACCATCACCGTGAGCGCGACCGAGAGCGCCAGGCTCGCGACCACGCCGCTGGTGGCCACGGCGGCGGTCTCGCGCAGGCGGCGCGAGCGTTCCACCGCCAGCAGCGGCAGCGCGTGGCGCTCCACCAGCGGCGCGAGAAAGTGCAGCAGCGCGCCCACCGCCAGCGGCAGCGCGGCGATACCGCCCACCAGCAGCAGGCCGACCGCCACATAGGCCGCCAGCGGGATGCCGCCCACCGGCGGTGCCCAGGCCAGCGCAACAGCCAGCGCCATGAGCGCCAGCGCCCAGCCGTGGTGCCGCGTGGCGCTGTGCCCGCTGCCCAGGCCTTTGAGCGCCAGCGCCGGGGCGATGGTGGCGGTCGCGCGCGCGGGCCACCAGCCGCCCGCCAGCGCGGCGGCCACACCGAGCGCGCCGTACAGCCCCGCGGCCGCGGCGCTCCATTGCAGCGGCGGCGCGGCGCCCGAAAAATAACCACCGCCCAGATCACCGCCGAGCACGCGCAGCGCCAGCGCGGCCAGCGCCGTGCCCAGCGCAATGCCGAGCGCGCTGCCGACCACGCCCAGCAGGGCCGATTCGGCCAGCACCAGGCGCAGCCGCTCCGGCGCCGACAGACCGAGCACGCCCAGCAGCGCGAACTGCTGCTGGCGCCGCGCCACCGAGAGCGAGAGCATGGAGAACACCAAAAAGGCCCCGGTGAAAAGCGCCACCAGGGACAGCACCGTGAGGTTCACGCGGTAGGCGCGCGACAGGTTGCTGGCGCGTTCACCCGCCTGTTCGGGGCGTTGCGCGATCACGCTGGGTGGCAGCGCGAGCGTGACCAGCACCGCATCGGGCTGGGCGCCCGGCGCCAGGCGCAGGTCGATGCGGCTGAGTGCGCCCACGCGGTCCGTCAGTTCCTGCGCGGCGGCCACGTCCATCACCAGCAGCGGCGCGCCCGGGGCGTTCACCGTGCCGGCCACGCGCACGGTTTGCAGGCGCAGGCCGGTCTGCACCTGCAGCCGGTCGAGCGTCGCGCCTTCCCGGGCCAGCGCTTCGCGCGCGGCGGGGTTGAGGAACACCGCGTCGGGGGCAAAGATGTCCAGCCGCCGGGCTGCGCTCCCGTCGTCGGGGCGCTGCGTCACCGGCATCAGCGCGGGTGAGATGCGGGCCACCACCAGCGCGTCAACGCCGACGATCTTCACCGGCAGCTTGCGGTCACCGGGCAGCAGCACGGCGGTGGGCCACTCCAGCACCGGGCTGGCCAGCGCCACATCGGGGTGCGCGGCCACGCGCGCCAGCAGCGCGTCGTCCAGCGCGCCCTGGCGTGCGCGCAGTTCCAGGTCGGGCTGGCCGTTGACGGCGCTCACCGCGCTGGAAAACTCGGCCAGCGCCGAGGCGTTGATCAGCTGCACCGCAAACGCCAGTGCCACGCCCAGCATCACCGCCACCACGGCCGAGGCGGTGCGCCAGGGGTGGTGGCGCAGTTCTTGCAACGAGAAAGTGGTCAGCAGCGCACGCATGGGTTTGAGCTTAAGCCCATCCGTGTGACGGGCAGACCCGCAGGGGCAAGCGCAGACTTCCAAGGTGCGCCAACGCACCGAAGCCTGCACACCGTGCGCGTAAGATTCTTTTCCCTGTCAGCAGGAGAGCTCACCGTTCAGCCAGCGCACAGCGGCGCTGCCCGTGCTGCACCAGCAGCTCAACCCTTTTTTACGGTGACCCCCATGGTTCGCATTCATCTCGCCATCGACCTGAACTACACGGTCAACCCGCCCACGGCGGACTTCATCTTCAACATCCAGGCGGCGCTCTCGCCGCAACAGATCGTGGTCTGGGAAGAGCTGCAGGTCAGCCAGCCCGTGCCGCTGGTCATGCACACCGACGCCGCCACGCGCAACCGCACCCTGCGCCTGACCGCCGGCGCGGGCCCGCTGCAGGTGCGTTACCGGGCCACGCTGGACATCCGGCACCACGTGGCCGCGCCCGAGACGGTGTTCGAGACCCCGGTGGCCCAGCTGCCGACCGACGCGCTGCTCTACATCTACCCCAGCCGCTACTGCCAGTCGGACTGCGTCACCGCGCTGGCCAACTCGCTGTTCGGGCAGATGCCGCAGGGTTATGGCCGCGTGCTGGCGATCAAGGACTGGGTGCAGAGCCAGGTCACGTTCCAGTCCAACACCAGCAACTCCATGACCTCGGCGCTGGACACCCTGAACGACCACAAGGGCGTCTGCCGTGATTTCGCCCACCTCATGATCACGATGTGCCGCGCGCTCAACATCCCGGCGCGTTTCACCACGGCGATCGACTTCGGCGCCGATCCGGCCCTGGGGCCGACCGATTTCCACGCCTACGTCGAGGTCTATCTCGGCCACCGCTGGTACCTGTTCGACCCTTCCGGCACCGCGATTCCGATGGGCTTCGTGCGCATCGGCACCGGCCGCGATGCCGCCGACGCCTCGTTCGCGACCATCTTTGGCGGTGTGCAGGCACAAGCCCCGGTCATCGACATCTCGGCCCAGGTGAACCCGCAGAACGGCTGGCAGATGCCGGTGCACCGCACCGAGGCGCTGTCCACCGACAGCGGCTGGCACACCGGCTTCTGAGCCCCCCCGGGGCTGGCGGTCCGGCGCGGTCAACCCGCCCGTCTGCCGGCGCCAGGTCCGGGCCGCGCCTGTGGCCTAATAAGGGGTTTTCAACTTTTCTCTCTGGAACCGTCATGGGCAACAAAATCGTCACCGAAGCCGACCGCAAAGCCACTCCCCGTCCCACCCCCGTCCCCGGCATGACCCTGGTCAGCCCCGGCCGTGGCCAGCGCGTGAGCCTGGAGCGTGGCGTGGCCACCCGCTCGAAGAAGAACCCCGGCAAGCGTTCCAACAAGGGCGGCTGACCGGCTGTTCCGCTGGCCATCGAGGCCAGCACACGAAAAAGGCCCGTTGCGGGCCTTTTTTGTTTTCCGGCGGCGACCTCGGGCTCAGCGCCCGAACGTGAGGAAGCGGCCCTTGTAGGCCTCGCCGCCCTCCAGTGTCTTGTCGGCCGTGCGCATGGTCAGGCGGTAGCCCAGCGCCGCCATCTCGCGGCAGAAGGCGCTGCGGTTGCTGCGGTCCGGGTCCACGATGATGATCTCGGCGTGCAGCGTCGCGTGCTGGTCGATGAAACGCGCGAGCTGGGCCGGCTGCTGGCGTTCGTAGAGCACGTCGCTGCCGATGATGAGGTCAAAACGCCCCAAGCCGCTGGCGCCGCTGGCGTCGTCGAGCGCCCAGTTGCCGGGCCGGTAGGGCAGCGGGCCCAGGCCGTTGGCGAGCAGGTTTTCCTTCAGGAAGACCTCGGTCAGCGGGTGCCAGTCGGTCACGGTCACATCGCCCGCCCGGCGGTGGATCACCAGGCTGGCCAGCGCCAGGCCGGCGCCAATTTCCAGGATGCGTTTGCCTTCGATGGCGTGGCTGCTCATGGCCAGCGCGAGCACGCGCGCGGAGGGCCAGACCTGGCCAAACAGCGGCCAGCCCGAAGCGCCCATGCCCGCGCCTTCGGCGCAGCCTTGCGGGTCAGCGTATTGCTGGTTGTCGAGCAGGGAGCGGACGGCGTAATCCAGGCCGCCAATGTGGACGGTCTGTTGACGGACCTCGTAGCCGGGCATGTGGGGTTCTTTTCATGGTGCGTGGGCGTGTGAAACGGTTCTGGTCGAACGGGCACAGCGCTTCCATGGGCACCATGGGCAGGGGCATGCGGGGCCGAGGAGGCAATCTCGCGGGTGGGCCGCAGTGATTGCGGTCCTGATTCAAGGTAACACACAAGCACATTCCGGGCGGGGGTGAGGTCTACAATCCGCAGCTTCACCGGGGGTGCCGGGCGCGCAACGAAGCGGGCAGCGGCTGAGAAATACCCCTCTCACCTGATCTGGGTTGTGCCAGCGTAGGGAGCGTGAGCAGCCGGCCGCCGATGGATGCGAGCCGTCCCTGTCAGACGCTGCCCGTGGCGGTTTTTTTCGACAAGGCGGTTTCCCATGCAACGGCGGTTTTTTTCTGCGGCACTGGTTTCGGTTTCCCTCGCGGCCCTGGGCGCTTCGCCCTCGGTCTGGGCACAGGCGGTGCCGCTGAGGGTGTTGACCCACGGCTCCTTCGATCTGCCCAAGGAGCTGCTGGCGCAGTTCGAGAAAGACGCGGGCGTGAAGCTGCAGATCGTCAAGGCCGGTGACGCCGGCGAGATGGTCAACAAGCTCATCCTCACCAAGGCCCGGCCCATCGCCGACGTGGTCTACGGCATCGACAACACGCTGCTGCCGCGCGCCGTGGCCGCGAAGGTGCTCGACGCCTACACCGGCCCCGCCGCGCAGCGCGCTTCGGCCGCGGCCATGGCCGAGGGCGCCGACCAGACCGGTGTGGTCTCGGGCGTGGTGCCGGTGGACTACGGCTTCGTCAACCTCAACATCGACAAGGCCTGGTTCGCCAGCAAGGGCCTGGCGCTGCCGACCTCGCTCGACGATCTGGCCCAGCCCGCCTACGCCAAATTGCTCGTGGTGCAGAACCCGGCCACCTCCAGCCCCGGCCAGGCCTTCGTGTTCGCCACCATCGCCGGCCTGGGCGAAGAGGCCGCGTTCCAGTGGTGGGCCAGGATGCGCGCCAACGGCGTGAAGGTGGTCAAGGGCTGGACCGAGGCCTACTACACCGAGTTCACGCGCAACGGCGGCACGCGGCCCATCGTCGTCAGCTACGCCAGCAGCCCGGCGGCCGAGGTGTTCTACGCCAAGGAAAAGCTGAGCGTTTCACCCACCGCCAACCTGTTCCTCAAGGGCGGCGTGTTCCGCCAGGTCGAGGGCGTGGCGCTGGTCAAGGGTGGCCACCCGGCGGCAAGAGAAGCAGCGGGAAAGTTCATCGAGTTCCTGCGCTCGGCCCCGGCCCAGCAGGCGCTGCAGACCACGATGTGGATGTTCCCTGCCGAAGTCGGGGCCGCGCACGTGGAGGTGATGAAGCAACACGCCAACGAACCCACCGCGTTTGACAACCCTGCGAGCGCCGAAGCGAATCAGAAGGCCAAGGCCTGGTTGCAGCGCTGGACCAAGGTGGTGTTGAAGTGACCCCCCTGCGCCGCTGTGCGGCTTCCCCCCTGGAGGGGGGACGCACCTGGTGGCCCGGCAAAGCCGGTTCCACGGGTGCCCTGGTCAGGGCACGTGCTCCGGCCGAGTGCCTGGGTTCAGCGCATTCATGCATGGATTGAGATCCCGCTGGCTGCTGCCCGCGTTGCCGCTGGTCTTTCTGGCGCTGCTGCTGGTGGCGCCGGTGGTGCGCCTGTTGGCCGAAGGGCTGGGCGCGGGTGAATGGTCCGGTGGTGAGCCGCTGCGCTGGCTCGATGTCTGGCAGGACGATTTCCTGCGCTGGCGCGTGTTGTGGTCCATGGCCCAGGCGGCCATCACTTGTGTGCTGGCCCTGGTGCTGGGCCTGCCGGTGGCCTGGGTGCTGGCGCGGCTGGAATTCCCCGGCCGCACGCTGGTGCTGCGCCTGCTGATGCTGCCTTTTGTGGTGCCCACGCTGGTGGCTGCGCTCGGCGTTCTGGCGCTCTGGGGGCCGCGCGGCCTGCTGGGTGCGCCATTGGCCGAAGCAGGCATCGAACTGGTCGACACGCCCTGGCTGCTGCTCTACGGCAACCTGTTTTTCAACCTCTGTGTGGTGGTGCGCGCCGGCGTGGACGCGCTGGAGCAGGTGAGCGCGCCGCGCGTGGCCGCTGCGCGCACGCTGGGCGCCACGCCCTGGCGCGCCTTCTGGCGCGTGGAGTGGCCGGCGATCGCGCCCTGGCTGGCCTCGGCGCTGTGCCTGGTGTTCCTCTACTGTTTTTCCGGCTTCGGTCTCGCGCTGATCCTGGGCGGGCAGCGCTACGCCACGGTCGAGGTCGAGATCTACACCCTGGTCGCGCACGAGCTGGCGCTGGGCCAGGCCGGCGTGCTCGCGGTCTGGATGCTGCTGCTGACCGGCGCGGTGGCGCTGGCCTACGCCTGGCTGGAAAGGCGGCTCGCGGCACCGGGCCGCGTGTCGCCGGTGCTGCGCCAGCGTCCGCGCAGCGGTGCGCAGTGGGCGGCGGTGGGCGCCGCGCTGGTGGTGTTGTTTGTGGTGTGTGCTGCGCCGCTGCTGGCCATCGTGTGGCGCGCGGCGCAGGCGCTGCTGACCGGGCAGGGCGCGGCCGTGCTGTTCGACGGCGACACACGCGCGGCCCTGTGGAACACGCTGCGTTTCACCGCCATGGCGCTGAGCCTGGCCACGGCGCTCGGCCTCACCCACGCGCTGGCGGTGCGTGCGCTGGACGTGGCGAGCCTGCAGCGCCACGCCAGCGAAGCGCGCGGTGTGCTCGCGCTGGCCTGGCGCGCCGCGGCCTTCCTGCCCTTCGTGGTCTCGCCGGTCACGGTGGCTTTCGGCCTGCTGCTGCTTTACCCGGACTGGACCGCGAGCCTGGCCCTGCTGGTGGCGGCCTACGCGCTGCTGGCCTATCCCTTCGTGGCCAAGTCGCTCACCGCCGCGCTCGACAGCCTGCCCGCCAGCTACGCGCAGGCCGCGGCCACGCTGGGCGCCCGGCCGTGGCGCGTGTTGTGGCGTGTCACGCTGCCGCTGGTGGCGCCCGCGCTGCGCCGCGGCATGGCCTTCGCCGCCGCCACCGCGCTGGGCGAGTTCGCCGTCACGCTGTTTCTCTCGCGGCCCGAATGGACCACGCTCACGACGCTGATCTACCAGCACCTGGGCCGCCCCGGCGCCGCCAACCTCGACGCCGCGCTGGTGCTGGCCAGTGTGCTGATGGGGCTGGCGCTGCTGGCGTTCACGCTGATCGAAGGCCCTGCGCAGAAGGACAATGCCCCCCATGCTTGAACTGCGCGACATCCACAAACAATGGGACCACCGCCCGCTGCTCGACGGCGTGAGCCTGAGCGTGGCCGCGGGCGAAACCGTGGCCCTGCTCGGTGCCTCGGGCAGCGGCAAGAGCACGCTGCTGAAGATCGTCGCCGGGCTGGAAGTGCCCGAGGCGGGCAGCGTGTGGTTCGACGGCGTGGACATCACGGCCCTGCCGCCCGAGCAGCGCGGTTTCGCGCTGATGTTCCAGGACTTCGCGCTGTTCCCGCACCTCAACCTGCAGGACAACGTGGCCTTCGGTCTGGTGGAGCAGGGCGTGCGCCGCAGCGAGGCGCGGGAGCGGGCGCGCATCGTGCTCGCGCGCTTCGGCCTCGCCGGTCAGGCACTGGGCAAAGTCTGGACGCTCTCGGGCGGTGAACAGCAGCGCGTGGCGCTGGCGCGGGCGCTGATCACGCAACCGCGCGCCCTGTTGCTCGACGAGCCTTTCAGCGCACTCGATGCCACCCTGCGCGAGCAGCTGCGCACCGAGTTCCGCGAACGCATCACCGAGGCCGGCATGACCGCCATCCTCGTCACCCACGACGAACAGGAAGCCCGCGCCATGGCGCAGCGCGCCTGGGGCTTGCAGGGCGGGAAGCTGGTGTCGCTCTGGTGAATGGCATGGCTCCCTCGCCCGCACGCGGGAGAGGGTTGGGGTGAGGGCGGTCCCCGCGCCGCTGGCACAATGATCCAGCACCCGCCGTGAGGTGCCTTCACGGTTTCCATCCAACGGGAGTTCACATGGGCTGGTTTTCGAAATCCACCGAAGGCTTTTTTCTCAGCACCACCACGCCGCCCGGCATCGAGCTGAAGCAGTACCTCGGCGTGGTCAACGGCGAAGCCATCATCGGCGCCAACATCTTCCGCGACATGTTCTCTTCGGTGCGTGACGTGGTCGGCGGGCGCGCCGGCGGCTACGAGCGCGCGCTGGCCGGTGCGCGCGACGCGGCGATGGACGAACTGATCGAGGCGGCGAAAGAGTTGGGCGCCAACGGCGTGATCGGCATCGATTTCGACTACGAAGTCCTGGGCGAAACCAACGGCATGATGATGGTCGCCGTCAGCGGCACGGCGGTGAAACTGGGCTGAAGCCCGGTGCATGCACATGGACGCCTACATCCTCATCGGCAACGCCAACACCCGCAAGACCTCGGTGGTGCGCAGCCTCACGGGTTGCTTCAACCGCAGCGTGCGCGACATCCAGCTGCAAAGCAGCCGGCGCCCGCAGCGTTTCTACGCCCGCGTGGGCACCCTGCAGATCACCCGCACCTCGATCGAAGACTTCATCCAGGAGGTGAACCGTTCGCGCTGCGAGGCGGTGGTGTTCTGCCTGTCGCCCACGGCGCACAGGACCGACCTGGAGGAATTTCCCGACGCCCAGACCTATGTGGCAGCCCTGCGCGAGCGCGGCTGGCGCATCAAGGGCGTGGCCGTGCTCGGGCAGGACGGCGGCGGCGTGCGCGCACCCAACCTGCGGCAGTACACGCAGGCGCCCACCGCGCCGGTGAACGTGACGGCGCGCGACGTGCGGGCGCAGTTCGGGTGGCTGTGACGGGGCGCTGACCCCCGGCACCGGCCGCTTCTGATCAACCCCCGCGCAGCGCCTGCAGCAGCTTCAGACCGCCGCGGCCGTTCACCTCGTGCCCCAGCCGCGCCTGCTCGGCGCGGATCGCCACGCGGCTCTTCTCGCCCAGCATGCCGTCGACCTCGCCGATCTCGTGGCCGCGCAGGATCAGCAGGCCTTGCAGTTCGCGGCGCTCGGCGCGCGAGATGCCCGGGTCGTCGGTGGGCCAGGGGGTGGTGAAGGGGCCGGCGCCGCGCAGGCGGTCGCTCAGGTGGGCGATCGCCAGGCCGTAGCTTTCGGCGGCGTTGTAGCTGTAGATCGCGTCGAAGTTCCTGAACACGAGGAAGGCCGGGCCGGCCGCACCGGCGGGTGTCATCAGGCCGGCGCTGCCCGGGCCGCCCGGCAGCGGGGAGCCGTCCACCCGGCGCACACCGCGCGCGCTCCACTCGCTGATGGGCCGCTTGCTGCGGCGGCCTTCCTGCGTGGTGTTGAAGCCGCCCGGCAGCTTCACCTCGAAGCCCCAGGGCTGGCCGGTCTGCCAGCCGGCCTTGGCCAGGAAGTTCGCGGTGGAGGCCAGCGCGTCGGCGGTGCTGTCCATCAGGTCGCGGCGGCCGTCGCCGTCGAAATCGACAGCCAGGCGCTCAAAGGTGGTCGGCATGAACTGGGTGTGGCCGAAGGCGCCGGCCCAGGAGCCGACCAGCCGCTCGGGGGCGATGTGGCCGCCCTGCAGGATGCGCAGCGTCGAATAGAACTCACCGCGAAAAAACGCCTGGCGCCGGCCGAAGCACGACAGCGTGCCCAGCGCCTGCACCAGCGGGTATTTGCCGAAGTTCTGGCCGAAGTTGCTCTCCACGCCCCACACCGCCACCACCGTGGCCGGGTCCACGCCGTAGCGTTGCTGCACGCGCGCCAGCGTCTCGGCGTGCGTCGCCAGCATGGCTCGCCCTTCGGCCACGCGTTCCTCGTCGACCAGGCCGCTGAGGTAGTCCCAGATCGGCATGCGGAACTCGGGCTGGTAGTCCAGCTTTTCGATCACGCTCATGTCGGGCTGCAGACCCTGGGTGAAGCGGCGGTAGGTCGATTCGGAGACCCCGGCCGCACGGGCAGCGCCCTGCAGGTCGTCGAGGCAGCGGGTGAATTCGGGCGGCGCGGTCTGGGCGAACGCGGGCAGGGAGAAGGTCAATGTGGCCAGGGTGGCCAGTCGCAGGAGGTGTTTCATGTCATGCCGCCCATGTGCTGCCATGTTCGGGAACCATGGCTGGCCAGCGCAGTTCGGTCTCGATGCGGTGGCGCAGCGCGTCGGAGGCACCCATGTCGCCGTGCGTCACGAACACGCGGCGTGGTGCGGCGGGCAGGGCGCGCAGCCAGTCCATGAGCTGGCTGGCGTCGGCGTGGGCCGAGGCCGACTGCATCTGCACCACCTCGGCGCGCACGGGCACGTCCTGGCCGTGGATGCGCAGCTTGGTCGCACCGTCCGACAAGCTGGCGCCGCGTGTGCCAGGCGCCTGGTACCCGGTCAGCACCACCATGTTGCGGTGGTGGCCGAGGTACTGCACCAGATGGTGCAGCACGCGCCCACCGGTGGCCATGCCGGCGGCGGCGAGCACGATCTTGGGGCCGTGTTGCATCGCAATGGCCTTGGACTCGTCGGCCGAGCGCGTCATCTTGGCCACGTGCTCCATGTCGCGGCATTGCGCGGCGTTCAGGCGGTGTTCACCCAGGTGGCGGTCGTAGAGGTCGGTGGTGTGGATGGCCATCGGGCTGTCCAGGTACACCGGCAGGCTGTGCGGCAGGACGCCGTTGGCCTTGAGCAGCACGATGGCGTGCAGGATCTCCTGCGCACGGCCCACCGCGAACACCGGCACCACGGCCGTGCCGCCCCGAGCGGCCACGCGCGCCAGCGCCGGGCCGAGCTCGGCGAGCACGTCTTCCTCCGGGTGCTCGCGATCGCCGTAGGTGGACTCGACCACCACCACGTCCGCCGCGGGCGGCTGGTCGGGCGGGTTCATCAGCGAATCGTCGGGCCGGCCCAGGTCGCCCGAGAACAGGATGCGCCTGCCACCCACTTCCAGCAGCAGGCTGGCCGCGCCAAGGATGTGGCCCGCGCTGGTGAAGCTGGCCTTCCAGCCGTGCAGCGGTTCAAAGACCTGGTGCATGGGCACGGTGCGGATCAGCTTCAGGCAGTCCAGCGCGTCGCTCTCGGTGTAGAGCGGCAGCGCGGGCGTGTGTTTGCTGAAGCCCTTGCGGTTGGCGAAATTGGCGTCTTCTTCCTGGATGTGGCCGCTGTCGGGCAGCAGGATCTGCGCGAGGTCGCGCGTGGCGGGCGTGGCCCAGACCTTGCCGCGAAAACCTTCCTTGGCCAGCAGCGGCAGGTAGCCGCTGTGGTCCAGGTGCGCGTGCGTCAGGATCACGGCGCCGATGTGGTTCGGCATCACCGGCAGCGGGTCGCGGTTGCGCAGGCGCAGCTGCTTGTAGCCCTGGAACAGGCCGCAGTCCACCAGCAGGCTCTGACCGTTGAATTCGACCAGGTATTTGGAGCCGGTGACGGTGCCGGCCGCGCCGAGGAATCGGATGTGTACATTCATGCAAACCATCTTAACCCCCGGGTGCCCGGATGCCCTGCGTGCACAGGGCGCCAGACAGGGTTTTGGCATTCCGGGCCGCACAGCCCAGAATGCGGGAACACGCGGCCCGATTCCGCTGAATCGCTGCACCTGAAAACGCCACGCACAGGAGCCCGAGCCATGCCCATTCAGGCGGTTGTTTTTGATGCCTACGGCACCCTGTTCGATGTCTATTCGATCGGTGCGCTGGCCGAGCGCCTGTACCCGGGCCAGGGTGCGGCGATCTCGACCCTGTGGCGCGACAAGCAGATCGACTACACGCGCCTGATTTCGCTCTCGGACCCCGATGGCGAAAACGGCAGCCGCCACTACCGGCCGTTCTGGGACATCACCCGCCAGGCCCTGCGCTATGCGCTGCAGCGCCTGGGCCTGGCCGACGAACACGAAGAAGCGCTGATGGCGCAGTACGCGCAACTCAGCGCTTTCCCGGAAAACCACGCCGTGCTGCAGACCCTGCGCGATCGCGGCATGACCACCGCGATCCTCTCCAACGGCAACCCCGAGATGCTGGCCGCGGCCGTGCAGAGCGCGGGCATGGCCGATCTGCTGGACCATGTGATCTCGGTCGATGGCGTGCGCCAGTTCAAGACCATGCCGGTGGCCTATGGCGAAGTGGCCCGCCACATCGCGGCCGAGAAGACGGACGTGCTGTTCGTCTCCAGCAACGGGTGGGATGTGCTGGGTGCCACCTGGTTCGGCTTCACCACCCTGTGGATCAACCGCCAGGGCCTGCCCTTCGAGACCATCGGCCGGCGGCCCGACCACACCGGCTCCGACCTGACGGCGGTGCTGGAGGTGCTGGGTCCGGTTGCGTGAGGGGTTGACCCCGAGGTATCGGCTTTCGATGGCTCCGCAGCGTCACACCGCTGCACGAAGAGGTCCAGCCCAGGGCACCGCCGGGCCGGCTTTGCCGGACGGCCAGTGCCGCCCCCTTGAGCAACTGTGTTGAAAGTCAAGTGGATTGAGCGGAAATCTCATGCTTGAGAGTGCTCCATGAAGCCTGATCTCTGAGCATGGCGTTG